>JAUXSB010000027.1 GCA_030681595.1 Candidatus Omnitrophota bacterium | reverse complement strand
GGACGGCTTCGACATCACGGTCGCCTCCGAGGTGATGGCCATCTTCTGCCTCGCCAAGGACCTCGAAGACCTGAAGACGCGGCTCGGCAACATCATCGTCGCCTACACCCGCGACCGTAAGCCGGTCCGCGCCTCCGACCTGAAGGCGCATGGGCCGATGACGGTGCTGTTGAAGGACGCCCTGTCACCCAATCTGGTGCAGACGCTGGAAGGTACGCCTGCCTTCATCCATGGCGGCCCCTTCGCCAACATCGCGCACGGCTGCAACTCGGTGCTGGCCACGACCACGGCGCTGAAGCTTGCCGACTACGTGGTGACCGAGGCGGGCTTCGGTGCCGACCTGGGCGGCGAGAAGTTCATCGACATCAAATGCCGCAAGACGGGCCTGATGCCCGACGCTGTCGTTCTGGTGGCGACCATCCGCGCGCTGAAAATGCATGGCGGGGTCAAGAAGGAAGACCTAAAAACCGAGAACCTGAAGGCGCTGGAAGCCGGCATGGCGAACCTGCAGCGCCATGTCGAAAACGTGCAGAAGTTCGGCCTGGTGCCGGTGATCTCGATCAACCGTTTCAGCGCCGACACCGATGCCGAGATCGCCCTGGTCAAGTCGGCCTGCGCCAAGCTCGGTGTCGAGGCGGTGATGGCCGATCATTGGGCCGAGGGCGGCAAGGGCGCCGCCGACGTGGCCCGCGCGGTGGTGAAGGTGATCGAGGGCGGCAAGAGCAAGATGAAGCTGCTCTATCCCGACGAGATGCCGCTCCTGGAGAAGATCCGCACCATCGCCAAGGAGATCTACCGCGCCAAGGACATTGCCGTCGACAAATCGGTGCGCGACCAGCTTGCCTCGTTCGAGGCGATGGGTTTTAGCAAGGTCCCGGTCTGCATCGCCAAGACGCAGTACAGCTTCTCGACCAACCCCGACGCCAAGGGCGCGCCCAGCGACCATATCGTGACGGTGCGCGAAGTGAGGCTGTCGGCCGGCGCGGAGTTCGTGGTCGCGGTCTGCGGCGACATCATGACCATGCCGGGCCTGCCGAAGACGCCGGCCGCCAACAGCATCGATATCGCAGCCGACGGCAAGATCGTCGGGCTGTTCTAGCGCTTACCGGCGGCGGAGCTATTTCCGCGCAAGCAGCTCCGTCGCGACCAGGGCCCACTCCTCCTGAAGCGTGCAGGTAGCGGCCGGCCGTCCGGCGTGGCGATACCAGTAGCCGGCGTTCGACAGGTCGCCCTCCACGCGGTGGAGATGCGCGTGCACCAGGTCGCAATCCGCCTCGCCTTCATGGGCCTGCACGCATTCGTGCGCGCGTTTCCAATCGTCCTTGGCCACCCACCACAGCGCCTGCAGGGCGGTGCTGAGGCCGCCAGGCGGCGAGGCAGCGGACACGCTGTTCCGGAATGCATCGATCGTGGTCATGATCGCGAAAGCCCCTTTCGCCGGAGTCTAGGCAATATTGCCGGCGCCGGGAAGATGGAGTCGTTCACGTCCGCCGTCGCATTGCCTCAGGCCGCCTTCTTCTCCTCGGCAACGATGCGGTCGTAGGCCGGCAGCGTCAGGAATTCGCAGAACTGGGGCTGTTCGACCAGGTCGATCATGAGCTGGGCCGCCTCTTCATGGCGGCCCTTTCCGTAGGCTTCCTCGCCCATCTCGGCCTTCGCCTTGTCGAGCTCCTCGCGCACGATCGCGCGCACCAGCTCCCGGGTGACGAGACGGCCATCGCTCAACGTCTGGCCGTGACGCACCCACTGCCAGACCTGGGCGCGGCTGATCTCGGCGGTGGCGGCGTCCTCCATCAGGTTGAACAGCGGCACGC
>JAUXSB010000005.1 GCA_030681595.1 Candidatus Omnitrophota bacterium | reverse complement strand
CGTCGACGAAGCTCCTCGCCTTCGACCCGCTGGGATGCGGCGATGGCGAAAAAGTCATCGTGGCAACGGGCTCCGTTGCCGCCGCATGGTTTCCGGGCAAGGCACCACCCATCGATGCGCTGATCATCGGCTCCATCGATGAGTCCTCGGAAAAGAAGAAGTAACGAAACACGCAAACCACAGGAGAAGAACATGTCGAGCAATGCAATTGGAATGGTTGAGACCAAAGGCTATGTGGCCGCCCTTGCCGCGGCTGATGCCATGGTGAAGGCCGCAAACGTCACGATCATTGGCCGCGAGGAAGTGGGCGATGGCCTGGTTGCCGTCATCATCAATGGCGATGTTGGCGCGGTAAAGGCCGCGACCGAAGCAGGCGCTGAAGTTGCCGGCCAGGTTGGCACGCTGGTTTCAGTTCATGTGATTCCACGTCCGCATGCGGATGTGTCGAAGCATTTCACCTCAGGCACGGCGAAATAAAGAAAGCCTGAAACGTGGTTCCTGATCGCAAGCCCGCCAAGGGCGACTTGCGGGTCTTTCTCACGCTTGAAAGCCTGCAGCCGCAGTTTGCCGCCTATCTGGGCACGCCCACGCGGGCCCGCGGCTATCCGCCCTATGCAGGCCAGCATGCTCTCATCATCGAGGTCGCCCCCGGCCTGATGATCGAGCGCGTGATCGATCTGGCTCTCAAGGCTGATCCCGATCTGGAGCCGGGCATCCTGTTCGTGGAGCGGCAGTTCGGTATTCTGGAAATCCACGGTGGCGACAAGGAGAAGTTGCTGACGGCGGGGAACACGATGCTTAGGGGCCTCGGCCTCAATGCGGGCGAGCAGCTGAAACCCAAGATCCTGTACACGGATATCATCGAGGACATGGCGGACCAGCACGCCGTCATCATCAACCGCAACCGGCAGGCTTCGATGATCCTGCCCGGCGAAACCCTCCTGATCTGTGAAATGGTCCCTGCGCTTTACGCCGCCATTGCGGCAAATGAGGCCGAAAAGGCGGCGCCGGGGTTAACGCTTGTGGACGTGCAAATGATTGGAGCAGCGGGACGGCTTTACATGGCTGGCACCACTGAAAATGTGCAGCGGGGGCTTGCGCGAATTGAACAGGTTCTGGCATCAATCGAAGGGCGCGACGGTTAGGGAATTTCTGACGTGACGGACTTCGATCATTTGCCCCATGAAGAGCAATTGAA
>JAUXSB010000001.1 GCA_030681595.1 Candidatus Omnitrophota bacterium | reverse complement strand
TTTAATGATATCAGGATTGAGGATATTCCAATTCCCGAAATTGGTCCGGGAGACGCCCTCATAAAGACACATGCCTGCGGCATATGTTCAGGGGATGTAATGCCGTGGTATATAGAGAAAAAAGCGCCGGTTGTCATCGGGCATGAACCTGCAGGCGAAATCGTTGAACTTAGAAGAGAAGTTCAGAGTTCGGAGTTCGGCCCGCCCCGCTTCGCAGAGCGAGGCCGGGGAGTTCGGAGTAAAAATATAAACACCTTAACTCAAAACTCAAAACTCATAACTCCTAACTTTAAAATAGGCGACAGGGTCTTTACACATCATCATGCGCCGTGCTTTACGTGCAGGTTCTGCAGGCGCGGTGATTATGTTCAGTGCGAGACATGGAAAAACACAAGGATAATTCCCGGAGGGATTTCAGAATACATCCTCATACCCAAGATTAATCTTGAAAACGATACCCTGAGCCTTCCTGATACTCTGAGCTATGAGGACGGCACTTTGATAGAGCCAACTGCATGTGTTGTTAAGGCGCTGAAAAGAGTCGGCGTAAGAAGGGGAGACACAGTCCTTGTTATCGGTCTTGGCATCATGGGGCAGTTAAATATCCTTCTTGCAAAAAGATACGGCGCAGGCATGGTAATCGGCGCTGACATGGTTGCATTCAGATTAAATAAGGCAAAAGAACTGGGCGCAGATGAGGTGATTGATGTTTCAAAAGATAATCTCACAGATGCGCTCAGAAACCTAACAGAAGGCATAATGGCAGATGTGGTTGTAGTCGGGCCAAACAGCGCTGATGCGATGAAGCAGGGGATAGAATGTGCAGGCGCCGGAGGAAAAGTCTTATTTTTTACTCCTGCAAAGCCCGATGAAAAGCTTATAATCGAACCGAATGATTTGTATTTCAAAGATATAAATATTGTTACAAGTTACTCCTGCGGCCCTACAGACACAGTGGATGCGCTTGAAATAATAGAGAGCGGAATTGTAAGCGCTGAAAAGCTTGTTACGCACAGATTCCCGATAGAAAAAACTGCCGAGGCATTCAGATTAACGGCAGAGGCAAAGGATTCGCTAAAGAGCGTGATTGTGTTTGAGTAGAAGAATTTGACCCCTTCCCCCGCAGTTTAGATG
>JAUXSB010000066.1 GCA_030681595.1 Candidatus Omnitrophota bacterium | reverse complement strand
GTCACTGACAGGATAAGGTATCCAAATGCGGATATCTTTTGCTTGTTCGCCAAGCTTAGCTAAGCTTATTTTTTCGGTTATAACAAATTCCCGCTCTCGAGCATAACATGGTGTTAAATTTAAAATAAGAGAATACAGGGCAAGAAACGTACATAAAATTACACTATTCCTTTTCATGATTGCTCCTTTTTCTATATATAAGAGTGAGACGCTATTCTTGCTTAAGCTTAATACACATAACTCAAAAACGCAAGACATTTTTAGTTACTGCGCATAACCTAAATTCCGCAATACTTCTTTCGTTTCTTCATCTAATACTTCGCTCTCATCTGCTAAATCTGTTCCTAATATGGCGAAACGTAATTTTTCGCAAGAGATATCATATTCCTTAAGTTTATCGCTGAATTTTTCCGCATATTCATTAAAAGCTCCCCCGGAAATCTCGGCATCGGGAATCTTCTTTATCAAGTTAACCACCTCGGCCGGATCATTTTTTAAATTATATAGCTCCAAAAGACGCGGATAATTATCAGTATCGTAATGCGCGATAAATGACCAGCCATTCGTCCTGACTGCCTTAAGGCGGCCAAGGTGAACCTCGCTAACCGATTCTAATTTTGGAATAACTTCTCCGCGGAATAAAGGTAAAAGACTGATGCCTTGCATAACATTGCTACCCGGATGAATATCCAGAATATTCAGAACCGTAGGCATTATATCAATATGCCTTACCAGGTTCTCAACCCTCTTGTCTTGCGGCAATACCTTAGGTAAGCGCATCAATAACGGAACATTAATCAATTCGCTATATAGCGTATTATCATGGAAAAATCTACCGTGCTCACCAAAAGCGTGGCCATGATCGGCGGTTAATATGACCAGGGTATTTTCAGTAAGATTTAATTTCTCCAACTTTTCCAAAATGGCCCCGACCTGGGAATCGGTATACCTTATCTCACCGTCGTATTGCGAAATAATAAAATTAAGCATATCTTTATCAAAAGATTTATCGTATTCATCGCTATGATGCCTTGCCCGCGTAAAATTTTTTAAGGATGCTCTCATCTTATCGGTAATTTCATCTTTCCAAAATATTGTATCATACGGTTCCGGGGGCAGGTATGGATCATGACTTGCGAGAAAATGAAGATAGAGAAAAAATGGCTTATTATGATTTTCCTCCAGCCAAAGCGAAGCCTCCTTGGCTATTTCTGAATCTATTTGGGGCATTTCAAGCCCGGGCTCCGGCCCATCCTTCAATGACGGCTGTGTATCTCTAGGTAAAATGCTGGCTGTTTGAAATCTCTTCTCAATATTAGATATGCCTTTTAAAACCGGCCCTCCAAACACAGCAGTATTATATCCATGTTTTGTAAGTATATCGGGTAAGGCAACAAACTTATCCCTAAGAATTAGATTCCATTCCAGCGCGTCATGGAAAACAGAAGGATAAAGAGAAGTAAAAAGCGACGAGATAGCAATATGGGTGCACGGCCCCTGACTAACGGCCTGTTCAAATAACACTGATTGCCTGGAAAAGAGGTCGATACTCGGGCTGGTATCACGGCTATAGCCATAACACCCTAAGTGATCGGCCCGCACCGCGTCAAGGACGATCAAAACAATATTCAGCTTAACTTTTGCTTTTGCAAACGATATGAGAGGTAAACTAAGATGGTATATCCCAATTAGCAGACTTAAGATAATGAACTTCGCTAAGAATGGCAAATTCCGCATTTTATCCGTAACCTATTTTTTATTCTTTTATCTTGCCTACTAAATGCAAGAGAAGAGTTACTTCATTTTCGCCGTCAATCCCCAGCATTTTGTTATATAAATCATCGTGGAAAGAAGCCGTGGCACTTGAAATTAAACCTAAAGAAGCACATTCCAAGTATATATTTTGCGATACGGCACCTGCTGCCATATACATATAGCGGTAACTTCTCGTATCATGCGCCCAAGTAAGACGGCTGGGTATACCGGTTAAAATTATCGCAACAGCTGAATTATCCACAACAGATTGCTCAAAACAACAATTAGGCATTTGGCTTGCTTCCCCATCTATCAATTCCAGTGAATGCTCCAGCGCAGAATAATGATAGAGCCCCTTTTTAACTCCGGAAACGTTACGAGCCAAAACATATATTTCCACAGGGTGCATATGGCTAAAAGAACCTGTCTGCGGCAATGGCACCGGAGCCGTCCTTATATCAATCCTGTCATCTTTTTTAATTATTCCGTCGGCTGAAAACAGGATCTGCGATAATTCATCTAAACTAATCGCTTCACCGCTGAAACTACCATCAGGCAAAACCTTCTTTATACTAGCTTCCAATTGCTTGCCGGCATAATTTGGAGGCGGCAATTTAATTTTTTCTACATCAGGATAAATTTTATAAAGAAGCGCTACCGGATTATCGGTTAAAACTGACCTGTTTTTCCAAAACTCCCCCCAAACCATCTTAGTGGCGGCATGGAATCTTTTTCCCGTGTTGGGGTCTCTTCTTTTTAAGTTAACCGGTAGAAAATCAAGCCTCCAACAGATATAAAAAAAAGACAGCAACAAAAGTAAACATAACCAGAATATTTTCTTTTTCATTCTTTGCCCCCTTATTCGCACTAATTAATCCAATAACTCACTCTCTCGTATCTCTTTTGGCTTCTTAACTTTGAAAAAATCTAAAATAGTCGGCGCGATGTCGATAATATTTACTTCTTTAGATTTTATTTTCCTGTTACTAAATATTACGCCGGGTACAAAACTTAGATCAACTAATATGCTGTGTTTTTCTCCTCCCTCGCGATTAAGATAAATCCCGCCGAAGATGAAGCGGGAAAAATTTACCTAACTAATTATAACAGAGATACTAAAAAGTGCAAAATAAAAAGGGCGCTTTCTTTTATTTGCAAGAAGCGCCCTTCAATTTCAAAACTATATGTTATTTCTTGGCTATTTCGCCTCGTCACTCCTTAACTCCCTCCACCAAAGCACCCTTGCTCCTGAGCCGATTCTCCTTGCTCCTCCCCCGCCTACCGCTGTCTCACTAAAGGTAACGGTTCCGGATTCCGGCTCTAAATACGGCGTAGAGTCAGGAGTTACGGTTACGCTTTCTAATTCCGTATCGGTTACGCTGATAGCGACAGTCCCGCCGGAAACAGTCAAATCGGCGCTGCTTGCTGTGGCGGTATTGTTATTTTTACTCTCGGAAAGTATTACCACAAAGGTAGTAGAATCATCCGAGGCAATGACCTTACCCTTCTTATCCACGATTTCTACGGTAGTATTTATGGTGCCTATTTTGCCTGAGGCGTCATTGACCTTGATTTTACCGTACATCAGCGAGATGTCGCTGGATTCGCCTGTAGCAGAAGTATAGGTCTTATCGTTTACTTTGAGCTTAAAGGTTTTTTCTTTATCGCAGGATAGGCTAAAGGCATGCTGACCGCTGTCAGAGCTTAAAAAGGTATAGTCATCAGGAACATCAACATCTGAAACCGCAGGAAATGTTACGGTACCTGCGTAGTTGACAATAACATTATCTGAATAATCCAAGGCCTTGACGGTTATATCAAAAGGTTCTTCAAGATAGAATTTACTGCGTGATGCCGCAGGTGCGGCAACATCAATAGAGAAGCTATTGGGATAAAAGTTAACAGCACTTGATGTGGTGCCGGTAACCGTGGAATAGCCTGAGTCAGTGGCTGTTATTTTGGCCGTGCCCCATTTGTTGTAAGTCAGGCTTACAGTCTTTGCGCCTGAAGAAAAACTTGAGCCGGTGATAGACGTTGGGCTAATAGTCGGGCTTGTTCCTGTGGGTGTGACATTACTTGCCGTGAGGTTTACCTCACGGTTATAATTTGGAGTAGTGTTATTGCTGGAGTTCCGGGCGGTTACTTTTAGGTTAAATGCCTTACCGACCACTTGGCTGGTTCCGCCAGTTGACTCGACTAAGAAGTTAGCTGGTAAAAGAAGTATCTGATTGGAAGTCCCTGTTTTACTATTGGTATCTGTAGCAGTAATCGTGATAATTCCGGCATCAGCATAGGTAACATTAACCGTGGCAACGCCGCTGGTAAAGCTAGAGGTAGAAGTTGGTGAAATAGTATATGACCCCGAGCCGGGTGAAACATAGTTAGTGGTTAAGGTGGCAGTGCCGGAGTAAGTAGTAACAGTGTTGCCGTTGGCATCCTTGGCGGTAATGGTTAAGGCAAAAGGCGTACCTGCAGTCTGCGGGCTTGAGGCAGATACAGTAAAACCGCTGGCAACTGCGTTTGCACCCAAAGAAGCAGTAACGCTATTAGTGGCGCTGGTTGCGGTAATCGTATCTCCTGTAGATGAAATTTCTAATTGGGAATTACCGGTGTTTACGGTATTAGTAGTAACCGTAACATTCGTCTCAAATATTCCCGTATTATTACCGGTCTCTTGCACATTGCTTAAAGTTACGCTGTCTCCGGCACCGGAAACAACCGTAATATTCTCGGTCTCCTGTGTGTACCCTTTTTTATTCAAGCCCGTATCCTTAAGCCGGATATACAGGGTTGACATTGTAGCCGGGTCAAAAGCACTAATTGTAGGATATGAAGCTGTGTTGCTTAGGGTAATGGCGCGAGTGCTGTCTGCGCCGACACTGACTGTAGCGGTGTCAGTGGCGGTATCATTAGCATCATAAGCGGTATTACCATATCCAGTAAATAAGCTCCCGCATCTAAAACTCACGCTCAAAGTCTGGCCGTCTTCAACTTCAAGGGTAGAATTTCCCGTGGTGGCGCTAGCAGAAGTTGCCCGTACTATGCTTACCGCGCTGGCATTGCGCCATTTTTCCGTATCATACGCGCCGTAAGAACCTGAATAAGAAACCAGCGTCAATGTCAGGCTATCATTTGTAGTCATACTACCCCCGGTAGCCGTAATAGTAACACTAGCATTAGGCACAGAACAATAACAAACGCCGCCGTAACCAGGTGCGACATTATCCCACAAATCCATATAAAGCGTATCCGAGTCTATAGCGTATGAAGGAGCGTCGGCATAATTTGAATTTTTTTGAAAATAGATATTGTTGTTGTCATAAGCAAACACACAACTCGCAGCTATGTTTAAAAAAAATAGTGCCATAGAAAAAATTTTAATTGCTTTCTTCATCACCAACCTCCTCTTTCCTACCGCCAAAACAAAAACCATTTACAAAGCTACCAGCAAATGGTTTTATCTTGTCTTCGGTAACCCAGCCACCCCGGAATTCCGGGGCCTGTAGCTTTGCGTCCTGCGATTGCTCGCAGTTTGCCCTTATCGGAAATCTAAATTTTTCTTCTAAAATCAAGTATATCATCTTTTTAACCAATTAACTACCATTGTGAAAAGATTAATTTATCTTAACTTATTCAAATTAATGACGTTAAAAAACCTATTATAAACTAAAATTTTTTACAGTTATTATATATGTATATTACTTCCTTGTTAACAAAACGGCAAGATAAAAGAATCAGTTTCCACCAGCTTCTACAACGGCTGCTCGTCCCGCAACATGGGCATAGACGGCAAACTCATTCCTGCCGTCTAGACCCAAAAGCGAATTTACCTCGTTATCATAAAACGAACCGATAGCTACCGAGCCCAGGCCTAAAGAAGTAGCCTGCAAATATAAATTTTGGGAAATATGCCCGGCCTCCGTATAAATATAGCGATATCCCCTGATATCAAATTGCGAGGTAATCCGTTCAGGCACAGCGGTAAGGAAAAATATTACCGCGGCTTTAGTCAAATTTATCGGCTTGATACAAATAAAATCTATCCCTACATCACCTTCCTTGATTAACTCTAAGCTATGCTCTTGCGGCAGATAATGATAGAGACCGGGAGTAACCCCTGACACATTCTTTATCAAGGTATATATTTCAATAGGATATGAGGCGCCATGCGAAGGTACAGCGCGTAACTGAAAATCGCCGTATCTCGCGGTGATACCGGCAGCTGAATACAAAAGGCGCGAAAGTTCAGGCAAAGTCAGCGGCTCACCGGAAAAGACCCGCGCTGAACGCCGTTTTTCTATTGCCTCTTCTACCGGCATGCCTATAAATTCTGAATCGGGTAATTTGATTTTTTGAGTATCAGGATAGGTTTTATATTCAATGGGTGATAATTTTTGGCCCTTAAACAAAGACGACCACTCGTTGATAGCTTCCCCTCTTTTCAACTCTGTATCATGATGAAACCTTTCGCCTACATAAGGATTTTTTTTGGCATAGGCATAATCTCGCGCATTAAAAAAAATTATGCTACAGATAAAAAATAAAATTATAAAATGATAACTATTCTTCATATCCTGCCCCTTCCCATCCTATTGAATATAGCCTAAATTCTTTAAGGCTTGTTTTGTTTCTTCATCAATTGTTTCTATCTCATCTAAAGAGCCATCTCCTAAAATCGCCTGCCTTATCTTTGATGAAGTAAGGCCATACTCATTTAATTCATCGCGAAATTTCTGGGAAACCTGCCTTACTTTTTCCCGCGCCTCTTTTTCTAGCGGCATTGTTTTTATTAAATTAACAGTTTGGCGGGAATCCTTTTCTATGTCGTATAATTCAAAAGAAAGAGGATTAGACTTATGGTCATAAGATCCGATAAAAGACCATTTATCGTCTCTAATTGCTCTTAGGCGCTTAGAATGAGACTCGCTGAAAGAATTTAAGTTCGGTGTAATTGCCCCTTTAAATAAAGGCAAAAGGCTTACTCCCTGCATAATACGTTCATTAGCAATACCTAACATATCGAGTATAGTAGGCATAATGTCAACATGCCTTACGATTTCAGTCACAGACTTGTTTTTGGCTTGCGCCTTAGGCAGGCGCATTATCAAAGGTACATGAATTAATTCATCATACAAATTATCGGAATGAAAAAAAGTACCGTGCGCGAATAACCCGTCGCCATGGTCGGCTGTAATGATAACTAATGTATTTTCTGACAAGCCCAACCTTTCTAATTCTTTTAAAACTGCCCCAACTTGCGTATCCGTATATCTAAGCAAGCCGTCATATTGAGAAATTATGAAATCAAGTTTGTCTTCCTCGAAAACCGGGTTTTTATCCTGACTCTCTTCACCTCGGGTAAAATCAGCTATAAATTTTTTCATCTCATCGCTGATATTTTCCTTCCAGAAAATAGTATTGTAAGGCGCGGGCGCTAAATATGGATCGTGTGGCCCGCGGTAATGGATATATAGAAAAAATGGCTTTGCGCGGTTGGCTCTTAACCAAGCCAATGCCCTTTCGTTTAACTGGGAATCCATATCGCTGATTTGAAGCTCATTGACCGGCACATCCTTTAATGTTGTCTTAGGGGTATCGGGGAGCAATGCTTGATATTTAAACCTATTTTTAAAATTATAAACGCCCTTAATGGTTGGAGCGCCGACTAAAGCTGTTGTATAGCCATAATCGCTAAGAATCTCCGGCAAAGTTATAAATTCACGCCTTAAAATTACGTCCCAGTCCGTCTCTTTATGGAGAGCCCCCGGATAAAGTGAAGTAAATAATGAAGGGACGGCGACATGCGTGCAAGGCCCTTGGCTAAATGCTTTGGTAAATAATACGGATTCTCTGGCAAAATTATCTATATTCGGGCTGGTATCGCGGTTGTATCCGTAACAGCCTAAATGGTCTGCCCTTAAAGCATCTATAACTATAAGAACAACGTTGGGCCTTTTCTCTACTTTTGCCATAGAATCAAAAGGTAAAAATAAAATCACTATTACTAAGGTTATTAGAGAAACTATTTTTTTATGGTATAGGAAAGCACAAAACGCTTTCCTAACCACTGAAAATCGCAAAAAGTCATCGGCGAAGAAGATTTTCTTGAATTTAGACATATTTTTTAAAATATTTCCCTGCCTTTTAATTTTTCCGGCGCGGGAATATTAAACGCCTTTAAAACTGTACCGGCTATATCCGTAATCCGCGGATTAAGAGATGCTATCTTCCAATTGGTGAATAAAATACCTTGGACTAATTTTGGATCAACCAAGTGATCCCCGCTCCATTTCTTTTTATTGTCTTCCATGAGCGCGCGAGGAACTCCGCCTAATGCTGTCTGCCATGAGGCGCGGTATCCGCGGTTAAATCCGACGAATAAATCCGGCGCATCCCTTAAGTTAGTGCCGGCAAATATACTGTTAGCTGAGTAAACATCGCTTATAACTTTTTCTTTCGTATCAGGATCCTCTAATTCTTTAAGCCTGTTTATAATCTGCTGCTTTAACTCCTCTGTCTCCCTTTCATCAACTATCCCCAGTTTTTCCCTGCCTAACCGGTTAAGATAAATACCGCCAAAACCCAGAGCATAAGCACGGGTATTGCGCCAATCTATATCCTCAAAAAATTCCCTGCCCTCGGTTTTACCGCTTTTTAACGAAAAGAAGCCGTTCTCCAAAAGCCAACGGTTAAGATGGACACTCTTTCTAAAAGGCCCAAACCCGTGGTCTGAAAGCACAATTAAAACGGTATCCTCATTAATCTTCTGTAAAACTCTTCCTAAAATAGCATCCATCTTCTCATAATAAGTATAAATAGTATCTTTATAGATACTGTCTTTCTCGTATAATAGGCTTTCTTCGTCAATATAACGCCAAAACATATGCTGGAGAGCATCTAAGGTATCAAAATAGAAAAAGAAAACCCCTTTTTTAAAACCCTTAAGCTCTTCCTGCAAAATCTTTTCTCTTTCCGCTAAAATTATATCCGCATGCCCTAAAAAGGCTTTTTCGTCAATTCTATCTTCGCTCAACGCCCAAGTATCATGCGGCATCCCTTGGGTATAAAATAACCCAACATCCTCGGCTAACTTTGCGCTGAAATTAGGCGGCCATGAAATAGGAAAAAGCGGCCTTTTAGGGTCAAAATTTATCGGGCTGGCGTATAACTCAAAATCAGGCGTAACATTTTTAAGATAAAACCTGACTATGCCATGCACTTTTTTAAATAATCCTAGCTTAAAAGACACCTCCTGCCAATCGCACCACTCTCCTTTTTTAAGTGATATCTTTTTCCCTAAAAACTCAATATTTATTTTGTCTTCTTTGGGTTTTAAGGTAATTTTTAAAGGAACTACTGAATCCCGGACGAAATTATTCCTGCCTACCTTCGGGCCGTAAAGGCTGGTTAAGACGATACCTTGGTTAGGCGCAACATGGATGATTTTGCCGCGGCTGTCTTTATCTGTATCTTTTTGCGGCGTGTTTGTATAAAAAGAAAATTTTCCCACCATGCCCAACATATCAGGCACACCCATACCGCTAATTAGCTTTCCGTAAATTTTATGCGCAGGAAATGTATTCGGGCAAAAATAAATAAACGACGGTATTTTATTTTTTGATAAAATATCCCAGAAGCTTTCTGCGCGAATACGGCTTTTAATTTCAAGCTTGCCATTTTTAAAATTTTCTTCGGACAAGCTTAAATACGGCGCATAATTTTTTGGGTCGCGCATCACAAAATCAAATATTCCATGCTCCCCCGGATTTAATCCTGTGGCAAAACTTGACCAAGCAACCGCGGATTCCGCGGGATTTGATGTGGATAGCCTTGCAAAACTTCCATCTTTTAAAAGCCTTGCAAAATGAGGTAGTTTCCCCTCATTGATTAACTTTAAAGTTATATCCGGATCCATCGCATCAATACCTAATATGATAACGTTGACGCCGTTGGTTGGGCTATTCATCATTACTCCTACTATGATAATTATAATAGCTATTATAACAAGACAAATTACCTTCCAGGCATTTTTTTTTATCCTTCTAAATAAAAACCTAAACGGAAAAATAAAAAACATTAATATCGTAAATAACCAACCCCAAAGAAAAGAACTACCCTGTAAAAAAACATAACCCGAACCGGGATCCACATAAGCCAATGCTTCTTGCATATTTATAAGTAACCTTCTTAAAAATCACTATCTAAACGTTATATCTAAAGGTTCTGCTTCAAGATAAGGCTCCGGCTCCACATTGACTATTACGGTTTCGCTTTGGCTGTCTATAATTACGATATCCGCAATCCCTCTTTTTGCCGTAACTTTCTCTTCGCCGGTTAAAGACGCGCTATTGTCAGGCAGAGATTCAAAAAACCTGACTGTAAATATCGTAGAATTATCTCTAACGATAACTTTGCCGTTTTTGTCTTCTATCTTTATCCTCAATATCGCTTTACCACCTTTTTGAGAAATTTTTTCTAACTTTACGCGCGCGGATAAGGTTTGTATAATTTTGCTTTCCCCTTTAGCTTGAGGAAACTGTTCGTCGTATACTTCTATTCTAAACGGTTCTTCCGTAGAGGCACTTATGCTAAAATTAGCCCTTCCCTGATAGCGCCAATCAAAAAAATATTTATCCGGCAAAGCTACTTCCTTATCAGACTTAAAAGCCACGACACCCGCGTAATCGCTGATTTTATATCCCTGGTAATCATAAACAGTTACCTTTCCATTAAATAATTCCTCAAGATAAAATTTGTCCCTACCTGCGGGTGGCGCGACAACCTCTATCCCAAACCTGTATGGCCCGAAGAAGATACGCTCGCTTATTCCGCAGACATCCGGGTATTTCTCATCACAGGCCATAAACCTTTTTTCTCCCCAGTTATTATAAACAATATCCACAATAGCCACCCCTTTATCAAATTTTATTTTTTTCTTGGATATTATTTTTGGGCTCAGATACATCATTACAAAAGCCGGATTTTCGTAATTAGAAACAATTTCATTATTCTGATTTAAGGCACTTATTGTTAGATTAAACGGCTTGCCTGCAACTTGTTTTGCTTGGGCCCCTAACTTAAACCTCGCGGGTAAAAAAGTAATAGGGCTACTTTCCCCGAATAGGTTATTTTTGTCCTTAGCAATTATTTTAATTATCCCGGCATCAGAATATGTAGCAAAAATCTCTGCCTTTCCATTGAAAAAATTAGCTGTATTTTGCGGAGAGATATTTTTTGTTCCGATTTTAGGAGAAAT
This sequence comes from Candidatus Omnitrophota bacterium, assembly GCA_030681595.1. Lineage (GTDB taxonomy): Bacteria > Omnitrophota > Gorgyraeia > Ghiorseimicrobiales > Ghiorseimicrobiaceae > CAKKQO01. The sequence goes on along the minus strand of JAUXSB010000066.1, from coordinate 7,716 downwards.
ATAATTTATTTCCAAATTTACCGTGCCGCAATAACCAGATACAATATTTCCTCGGGCGTCGCGAGCAGTAATTTCTACCTTAAACGGTTTACCCGCTGTCTGCAATAGCGAATCAGGGTTAACGCTTAAATTATTAACCTCTGATAAGGTATTTAGAGTGGCGAGCACCCGGCTTCTACTGTTGAGGTTATAAACTATGGTAATCGTATCCGAAGTTGCCGCAACCTGCAAAGTTGCATCTTGAATTATCGGCCTAGCCGAAACAATAATGATCCCCTTAGCTGCCTGAAAAATCCCTGTATTTTCACCTGTTTCCGTTAAGTCAACATCCTCGCTATCTGCGCCTTGAGCAGATATTAAGCGAACACTCATATTGTCAATTGTGCCGTTATTAGCTTTAGTTTTATCTGTCAGGCGCAAATAGAGCAAATCTTTACCGGGGCAAAATTCATTACCGGCGATAAAATTTGGGGCATTACTTACAATAATTTCTATTTGGTCAGTAAAAATATCCGCGAATGAACTACTGTTTAAAAAAGTGAGCACAGAAATAAAAAAAATGCTTAACTTGATAAAAATCGATGCTGATTTAATTTTATTCATTCTTTATCTTTCTCCAAAAAAAATCCGTAAATTTATTTATAAAGAAATGGTCGCCAAATTCAATTCCGATACGGCTCATATTCTTCGCTACCGCTCTCTAATGCATTATTCTTATGTTCGCTAAGCGTAGGCTGATCAGGCGTTACCTCAATAATATTATCAAGGGAACTAACCTGCCTGCCGAAATAAAACCTATTTATCTTAATGGGAGATTGAATTAGTTCCGGAACATTATAGGTCCTGATAAAGCTGTCATAAAAATAGGGGTCTTTTTGCGGGAGCACAAAAGGCTTATAAACCTTGCCATTTTCATCAACATAACTAAAATATGCCTTGCCGAATACACCATCGTCTCTTTTGCTGGTAAAAACAAACCATCTGCTATTTGAACCCCATGAATGATAGGAATCCGTCCTGTCGCTGTTTATTTCTAACCTGCGGTATTTTGCGTTTCTCAAATCCATTAAATACAAGTCTGTTTTGCTGCGCAGTATAGAGAATGACGAACGATCAGTCATGCAAAAAAGAAGGAATTTTCCTTCAGGAGAAACTTTAGGAAAAGTGACTCCTAAACCGGTATCAAGCGCTGAAATAAGCACCTCTGGTTCTCCGAATACATTCTTATTTGTATCGTAGCTTATCCGCATAAGGTCATATTTTATTTTTTCGTATTCCTTAATGCTTAGTTTCGGCGCGCTTAAAAAATATAAATATTTTCCGTCGCTAGACCAATTAGGCTGCGTTTCCACCATATCAACCCTAGAGACCCCCGCATCGGTTGTTAGGGCATGTGTTTGGATATTATACAGCGCGATATCCCCGTCTATGTCCCCATATTCAAGCATTTCTTCGGGGATACTGCCTAAAAAACGGTTAAATATCCGGTAAGACATATTAACAGTTAAGGCAATAATTTTACCCGAGGGATGCCATGACAAATATGCTGAACCGGGCTTACGTAAAACCGGCGCTATCAGGGAAACCTTACCATTGTCATTAAGAGCCATGTAGTTCCTGCCGCCGTATCTGGTTTGGATTATGAATTTTTCCGTATTATTTTTATAAAAAGTGTGGCAATTAAAACAGGCGTCTTTAATCGCCCGCGAATCTAGAATCAATTGTTTATTATAGTTTTCTAAATCTCTTTGATAAATCATCATCCTCGTTTTTTGGTAAAACTGCGGCGCGATATCCCGGTAAACCAAAAAACTGTCAATTTTTTCTTTAGCGATTTTATTCACTATTGATTTATGCTTATACCAAATACCTTCCTTGCGCGTAAATATTTCAAAATAAAGGTCATTTCCCTTATTCTTATAAAGCAGCTTTCTCCATTGATTTATCGGGATCATTATGCCAGATGACCGCGAATGAAGGCGGATTTCATCTTTTGTTTGAGAAAATATCCTGACATAATAATTCTCGCCTTTCTCCTTGATATAAAAATTTAAAGGGGCGATATTAAAAGGGATTACTGTGTTTGAATAATCCGGTTGGATAAGCGGAGGTTTTTCTAACATAATACAATCTTTTATCTCATATATACTCTTTATCTTAATAAATACGCCAACAATAATTACAACTATTATCGCAATAAACAATATAAATATGGGCTTAATTTTTACGTATTTCATTTTCCGGTAGTTAACATTATATAATAAAGATAATAATAATCGCGGTCTTTACCCTTTAAGGCATTGTAGGTAGACAATTTGTCAAAATTACTCTTACGGTATACCTGGTCAAAATAATTATATTTTTGCAATAAAGGCTCGCTTATCACACTTTCTTTAGTTTCGATAATGGTGTTACCTGTTTTAAGCATATTCATTAATATAGCTTCCTGATAGTTACGGGGTATGCCGCTATAACCAAAATCATTTAAACGGTTCAAATTTTCTACGATTTTTTCGGTCTCTCCCATTAAAAGATAATAACTCATAAGGTACTCAAAGGCCATCTTATTATTCGGATTCTCGCTTAATAATCTTTTAAACACTGCCTCATAATCATATTTATAAGCTATATCTATTAATAAGCCGTCATCTTTAACATCGTCGGATTTAATCATTCTTGATTTTGCCAATTTGATATCGCTGTCTGCTAACAATAAATCATCGTCATCTAAAAGCGCTAAATAACTCTGTGCCCATTTTCTATATATCAAGCTTTTTTTAATACGGCTTAAAACTACGCGCGCTGCTTTTTTGTTGCCCTTTAAAATATAAATCATGGTGAGTTGCTTATTCGCGCTCACTAAATCCCCTTCTAATTCCAATGCCCAGCAGCTCATGAGCTCCGCGTGGTTAACCAGGCCTAAATTAAAACATGTATCAGCAGCCTCTGAAGGGCTGACAAATTTAAATATTGCCGATCCCGGGCGAGGATAAGGCATATTAAGCAATAAATAAGCCGGATAATTAAATTGTTCATAGGGGAGCCTGCCGCTATAAGAAAGCGCCCTAAAAACTGTCTGGTAAAGCGGTTTATTCCTCTGGTAGAATTCAGGCAAAACTCCTTTTGCCTCTTTTAATACTCCGTCCCAATCCTTGTTCTCTGAAAAATATTTAATTTTTAAAAGCGCGTTTTCCTCTTTGTTAAAACTAAGCGCGATAAATACAGCAAAAATAATAAAGCCGCCCAGAAATAATAATCTTTTCCCCTCAGGTCTCATTACAGACAGCCATCTTTTATAAAGCTGGTTAAATACGCCTACAAACAACGGCGCAAAAAACAGATAGGCATAAAATATTTTGTTGGATAGAGGCTCAGCCCAAATTTGAAAAATGGCAATGAGAAATACCGGAAAAATAAATATGTATTTTTTTGATTTTGTTATCAATATCATTACGGCAAATAATGACACTAAAACAATTAAAGCTGTCAGCTTTATATTTAGGCCTACGGGATAAAAAAACGGAAAAAGATAATAGATGCTCTCTTTACCGTGCGCGTACAAAACATATTTCGCGTAAATCGATAAAACAGCTATTTCCATAAACAGGTACAACCAACCCAAAAAATATCTTCTGTTTTTTACTATTTCCCAAATTACGCACATAAAAGCAAAATACCAATATGAATATACAGCAAGGTAAAACATAATAACCGACAGGATCGTGAATAAAATGATTTTTTGCAAAAAAGAGGCGTTTGTTCTAAAAATGTATACGTGGATAAATATAAACGCGAATAACAGCCCTATCAAGGAAATCGGCGAATAACGATTGTAAATCGCAAGAATTAAAATCGCGGGAAGGCAAAATAATGTATCGGGCAGGATGATTTCAGAAAAATTTTTGAGAAATCGTTTAAAACCGAGACAGACAAAAAAAAGACATAAAGTTATTATAAACGCGCCCAGCCATCCAAAATAATAAAATTCAAGAAGGAGTCTTGAGAAGTAATCGCATACGCCCCCCGGATAGAGTAAAAAATTTTTGAAAAAATCTGTGTCCAGCAGAAATAATTCGGGGTTTTTATAATAATATAAGAGGCGCGGGTTAATGCGCGCGCCTGTATAGAGGAAAAAAAGTAAAAAAAATAACAAATTAACCGAAAGGCTAAGGCTTTTTTTATGGGCTTTGATAATAGCCATTCTTTAAAAAATACGAAGCATTTTTTATCTTATCTATTCTTTGATTTTTAATAAAATTGGGTTATTAAAACCGCCTATGCTCGCTAATTCTTCTCCTGAGGCGGAAAGCTTAACTACCCTGCCTTCATTTTCCGCGCTTGCCCGAATACCTACCCAAAAAGAGCCGTCAAGTGGGTTAATTTTAGATATAGATTTAGCTCCATGAAATTTATTAATTTTGATTAACACTGTTTTGGCGTCTTTAGCAATATTGATTAATAAGCCGTCTTTTTTGGTTATAACCCAACAAGAACCATCAACGGGATTAACGGCAAAATCACTCAAACTGCCAATATCGTTATTTTTTGCCAGTATTGTTTTACAATCAGCAGAAACTTTTATTAGCCCGCTCTCCTGTGCCTCTTCGCCTCCTGCCTGCAAAGATACCCAAGAAGACCCATCAGAAGAATCTATTGCCAAATGCCAAGGACGCCCTACATCGCTTAATTGCCCAAGGATTTTTCCATCTTGGGATAATTTAATAATTTTACCTCCCGCGGCATCGCTAACCCAAACAGTATTATCAAAAGGGCTTACTTTAATACCATGGGGATTGGTAAAACCCCCTATCCTTATTTTTTCTTTCTTGTCTTCAGTGGATATTTTTACCACTTCATAGTGGTCTTGGTCGGCTACCCAGTAAAAGCCTTCCTTCTGGCACAATGCGCCGTGAAAGGGACTGGCAAAACCGGAAAGCCTGGCTAATTCTGTTTGACCATCCGAAGATAAATTCACTACCTGATTATTACCCGTATCAATAACCCAGATAGAGCCGTCTTTAGAATATACATCGAGATCCTGAGACTCTTTAAAACCTTTTTTCCGGAAAAGTTCGCGCTTCTCATCGATTGCCACTTTCACAACATCAATGTTACCGCTACCTCTATCATCCAATACCCAAATAAAGCCCTTAGCGGCGTCTTCTGCTGGCAAACCCGATGCTAGAGCCGATATAAACAAAAAAAACATAATTCCTGTCGCAATTATATAATGTTTTTTCATAACCACCTCCGCTTTATAATACTTTTAATTTCCCCAATAAACATCAATAAAACGAGGCCGTTTAAAACCATTTATTCTCTTAATTATGATACCATCTTTAGAAATTTTTACAACTTCGGAAAGAGCCGCATCCGCAACCCAAAATGACCCGTCTTTTGGGTTAATATTAGAAATACCCTGAAGCGACTTAAAACCAGAAACGCGTTTTAGAATAGCTAAGCCGTCGGAGGAAATCTGCAAAACTTCGGTTCTGGTGGTTGTCCAACAAGTATTATCCAGAGGGCTAATCTGCAATTCAATAGGCTTATCTAATCCGGTAATCTTTGCCAGCACTGTTTTACCATCGCTAGATACCTTAAAAATCTTTCCGGATTCTATATTGTTAACCCAACAGGAGCCGTCAAGGCCTACCGCCAGATGTTCAGGCAAGCCAACCCCCCTTTTCTGGGCCAGTTTTACACCGTCTTTATTGAATTTTAAAAGGCGGAGCTGCCCGGTATCCGTTACCCAAATAGATGAATCTATGGGGCTAACCGCGACAGCGTCTATAGATTCAAAATTAACATTCGCGCCGGTATATGCCTGATGACAGCCTTGTATTTTATTAAAGCAATTATTACGCTTTAATTCGTCCGGCGGATAAAGGCCTCGGATCCTAAATAACTCTTCCCCCTTAGAAGATACTTTTATTACCGCACCGGTCATACCGGATACAACGTAAAATGATCCGTCATTAGGATCGCTAGCCGTATCTCCCAATTGTATGAAGCTGCTTAGCCGAAATAGCTCTTCACCTTCGCTTGAGAGTTTAATTATTTGGTGATTAAAGATATCTGCTATATCCGTTACCCAAACTGAACCATCATGCTGATATACTCTGATATGCTGCGGTTCTAAAAAATCTTTAAGCTTTATTATCTCTCTTCTTCCGTCAGGGTTAACCCGCAATAACTGCTTAACCCCTTTATCAGCCACCCAGATCGTTTCCGCATTTAACCTTACTGAAACAATTAATAACAGACAAAAGAATATTAGACTAATCCTCTTTAGCATCCCGATAAACCTCCAAAAATTCCGGTACTTAAAATGCTCTGCCATTTTAAACAGAGCCTGATGCCGTCAAAGTATCAATATGAATTACGGATATGAGGAGGGTTTCCACGGGAAGGTCTTGCGGATTAGACAAAGCAAAATCGTAGAATCTTTACCCGCACTCCACAAAAGAACAAGTTTATCTTTATGGCGCTAATATACCTCTCTAATTATACAAATACCTCTTGCTTCCAATTCGTCGAAATATGCGTATCAAGGCTTAAATAAGACTACCATTATTTTTCTTTTAACGCCACTGCTTCTATTTCAACGAATAAATCCTTGCGGCATAGATCTGCCTGAACACATACAGAGGCACCCATATCTTTTCTTGAAACTTTATTTTCTTTAAAGAACTTATCGCGGGCTTTATTAAAACGCGCGTAGTGCCTTTTTATGTCCTTTAGATATACTTTCCACTTAATCACATCGCTAACTTCAAATTTTCTACCGGCTAACATATCCTTTATATTTTTGTATGTATGCCTTGCCTGTGCCTCAAAATTACCCGCATACATTGTCTGGCGACTTGCGCCGACGCTGGCTGTGCCGGAAATTATCAGTAATTTATATTTTCCGAAATCAATCTCCAGCGCCCGGTTAAAACTTGCCTGCGGCGCCGGAAGAGACTTTAAGTTTATGGCTGTTTTTTTCATCATTAACCCCAAAAAACATCTAAAAAGCGCGGGCGCTCGAAGCCGCCTACGCGCTTGATGATTTCCCCATCTTTAGAAAACTTAATAATCTCCCTCCCAAAATAATCCGCAACCCAAAAAGAACCGTCGCGAGGATTAACCAGAGAAATCCCCTGAAGATGCCTAAAACCCTTAATCCGTTTTAATACCGACTTGCCGTCCGGGGCAATCTGCAATAATTCCGTCCTAGTAGTTAACCAACAGGCGTTATCTAGCGGACTGACGGATAATTCAAAAGGGAAATCCAATTTTTCAATTTTAGCTAATATTTTTGTGCCATCGCCAGATACCTTAAAAATCCTACCTTCTTTTTCGTCTATATTATTAACCCAGCAGGAACCGTCAGACGCAGCAGCCAGATGTTCGGCCTCACCCACTCCATTCCTCCCGGTAATCAGTACACCTTCCTTGGTAAATTTTAAAATCCGCTTGTGCGCGGTATCCGCCACCCAGACCGATGAATCTACAGGGCTAATATCTATATCATCTATAGATTCAAAAACAATCTTCATTCCTTTATAAACATTGTGGCAGCCTTCTGTTTTCTTAAGACACCCCATACCTTCTAAATCTTCAATAGGGGAAAGATTTTTAATCCTGAATAATTCTTTTCCATCGCTTGAAACCTTTACCACTTCACCAGTCATGCGTTCTGCGGCATAATAAGAACCGTCGCGAGGATCAATA
>JAUXSB010000064.1 GCA_030681595.1 Candidatus Omnitrophota bacterium | reverse complement strand
GCTACTCCCAAGTGGGAATAGTAGTGGCTTACAACACCTACTTTTACTTCCTTCATATTCCCCTCCTTCCTCCTTGCCCTATTAATGTTTAAACGCTCTCTGGCCTGTGAATACCATTGCTACTTTAGGATTAGCCTGATTGCATGCCTCTATGACCTCAAAATCCCTTTCCGAGCCTCCGGGCTGCACAACTGCTGTAACACCCTGATTTATTCCGACATCAATTCCGTCCCTGAACGGAAAGAATGCATCAGATACCATCACAGCGCCAATCAGCCCTCCTTTATTCTTCCTCGCCTCTTCATCAATCTCCTGAAGCAATCCTGCATCTCTTTCTCCACGCGATACTTCAAGCTCAAGAGTCTTGTAAGGTATGCCGTAGTTTTTAAAACACAGGGCATCAGCGTATTTTGTATAAGCTTTAAATACTGCAATCTCGGCAACACCCACCCTGTCCTGCTCTCCTGTGCCTATACCTACTGTCTCTCCGTTCTTTACATAGATGACAGAGTTTGATGTAATCCCCATCTCTATACTCCAGCCGAAAATCATGTCCTCGTATTCCCTGTCAGTCGGCATTCTTTCAGTGGCATATTCTTTACCCTTATATACAGTCTTTGCAGGCATGAAATCATCCTTGCTCTTTATCCTGCTTAATTGCGACTGCTGGACTATCAAGCCTCCGTCAATCAATGATTTGAAATCAACAAAACGGAAGTTCCTGTATTTTTCAAGCTCATTTATTTTCTTAACTCTTATAATCCTGAGATTCTTCCTTTTTGCAAGCATCGCTGCTGTACCTTCCTCAAAATCAGGCGCTGCAACAACCTCAAGGTAATTCTCGTTAACAGCCTCCGCTGTTTTTTTATCCATCGCACTGTTTACAACAAGGCATCCGCCGAATGCAGCAATCCTGTCTGCCATATTCGCTTTTTCGTATGCCTCTGAGACTGTCTTTCCGTATGCTGCACCGCATGGATTATTATGTTTCAAGATAACAGCGGCAGGTTTATTCGTGAGATATTTTAGTATGTTTAATCCATTATCAAGGTCTGTCATGTTGGTTTTACCCGGATGTTTTCCTGCCTGTATCATGTCCCCCTCTGCAATGCTGCTTATAAGCCCGCTGCCGGGATTTATATACTCACACCCGCCGAGAACCAGATTGCCGTTTACGAGTTCATATATC
>JAUXSB010000034.1 GCA_030681595.1 Candidatus Omnitrophota bacterium | reverse complement strand
ATTTTCCCGCCTATCTTTGATATCTTCCCTGTGGTCGCGCACATCCTCGCGCCTATCCTTGATATCCTCCCGACGGTCAAACACATCTTCCTTCCTGTCACGGACATCTTCTCGGCGGTCCTTTACATCTTCACGCTTGTCGCGAATATCTTCACGATGATCGCGGACATCTTCTAAGCGGTCGCGCAGGCGGGGATTATTCGCCATAACCTCCTTATACTTTTCGGGATTTACCTGCTTCAAATGCTCAAGCCGACTGGCAGTATTGGCACGCCTATTTTGTATAATTTGTTGATACTTTTCAGGATTAGTCTCTTTTAATTTCTCAAGCCTGTTTTCTAATATTTCTCTCCTGTGTTGCATAACTTCTTTAAATTTTTCAGGGTTAGTCCTTCTTAGCTCTTCAAGCCTCTCTTTACGCTGCTGGCTAATCTTCTGCATTACCTGCCCATAGCGTTCAGGATTAGTTTCTTTAAGCTTAGCAAGCCGCTCTTTTAGTTTCTCTCTGTGTTCCTTAATAACCTCTTTAAACTTTTCCGGATCTTCTTGGCGAAGTTTTTTTAGTTTCTCTATTTTCTCTTTTTTAGCCAAACCCGGGGGAAGCCTTTCGCCCCGAAAGCCAACTTTTTCCCCTTTTTCCCAACCCGCTGGCGTATCTTTAGTCCCGGTATAACCTGATTCTATACCCAGGGTTAAATCACTATCGCTATCAGTATCTACACCTAAAACCACGCCAATACCAACATATAACCATAATATTGCCAACAAGATGAGTATTTTTTTCAATTCTATCCTTTTCATTTTAATCACCCTTCCTTTCTTAGCCCGCTTGCTTAGGCGGACGTCTAAACGGTTAATGTTTTTCACTCTTCTACCTATTTAGACGTAAAACCGACAAAAAGGTTTACTCTCCTGATAAAAATTTTTACCGCGCTAAAACTATATTCCTTCTGCGAATACCGGGGTGTCTTTTAATATCATTGTCGCTTTTCCACCAGAAACAGCTTTTGTCTTTGTGATGAAGGCGACATTATAATCCGTGACTTCTTTTCCTGATTCGTATTTTGGCACTGCCTCGGTTATTTTAACCTGTTTTGAGTTTATCCCTAAAATTGTCACCTGCTTTTCTTGTGAATTATCATTCCACGCCACCCAAATAGGTTTACCGTCTTTGGTAAATTTGTAGACATAAATTCCATTTGATTCCTGAACAATCTGGATATTATCCCAGTCGCTGCCCTCTAAAATCTCCGTCATTTTTTTGTAAGTGTAGTAGGAGAGTTTTTTAACGCCATAACCGGGATCGTCTTTGCCTATACCATCATAAACAAGGCCAAAGTGGTCCGAAGGTTGATTATCACCTAAAGGGGCTTCACCCTCAATCATATTCCACCAGAATATTTTTTTAACTCCGAAAGATAAAGGATAAATATATCTTTTAACCAGACTCGCTGCCTGTGCTTTTTCTCCGTTTATTTTTTCTGTTGTGGCTGTTTCTGTAATCCAAATCTTAGTATTTTTATATCCGTTCGCGTCAAGATTTTTCCTAATGATATTATAGACATCTTTCATATCCTCCCAGCTATCATCCCATTTGTTCGGCCAGTTGCTGAAGTCTCCGCTGTAGTAATGGATATCAAAAATATCAAGATAAATATTCTTATCTTTGAGGTTCTTTAGAATTGGAAAATAAAAATCTTTCAGTTGTTTCGGAAAAATTGGGTAAAATGGGTCATTAAAGTTATTAACTAGATTTCCTCCAGCCAAACCGCCTAAGGCGATCTTGGCTTCGGGGTCATTTTCCTTAATTACTTTATACGTAATTTCTACAATATGACTAAACCCCTGCCAATCGAATCTCGGCTCATAAAATATCGCCGGCTCATTTTCTATTTGCCAGTATTTTATAGGATTTTTAAGCCCGGGCATATCATCTATGCCGTCGCCATCATATCTTTCCACAGCTTTTTTAACGAATTCAAGGTATTTTTCTTCTACATGTTTATTGACGAATTCCCATGTATTATTTTTGGTGCGTTCCTTCCCAACAGAGATAGTTCCTAAAGTGTTAACTCCGGAGGGGACGCGCCCATGAAGCGTGTCAAAAAAACTCCAATCGTATAAGCCGTTTTCCACATACTCCTTTGTGGGTTGAACCGTTGACCAATAAATATCCGAGCTTAGCCTTATCCATCTGGCGCCTATATCTTGAACATGACTATACGGTTCTTTTGTTTCTGAAAACATTCTTACAACCTCTTGAAAGCTGATATCATCAGTAAGAAAAGGACGGGAAAAAGCACCGTGCATTCCGAAAGGCGAGTCTTTTCTGATATTTTTCTGCATCCTCTGAGCTGAAACTGACTGAGGAAAAGCAGGTTTTTGAAGAATAAAGAAAGCGCCGATGCCTGCGGCAATGATTGCAATTATAATTATTGGAATGATTAGTTTCTTCACACTATTTCTCTTCCACAAACACCGGCTTATCGCCAAGAGTAATTGAAACTGAACCACCGCTTACGCTTTTTGTTTCAGTATTAAATACAGAACTATAATCAGAAACATCTTTTCCTAACTCATACTTTGGAACCGCTTCGGTGATTTTTACTGAATCGATGCTTCCGACATTCAAAATTACTGTTTGTGATTTAGAATTGTCATTCCAAACCACCCAGATGGGTTTGCCACCTTTGGTGAACTTATAGATATAAATGCCGCCTGCTTCCTGGATCGCTTGGATATTATCCCAATCGCTCCCTTCCAAAATTTCAGTCATTTTTTTATAGGTGTAGTAGGAAAGCCTGGGAATGCCCGCATCATTAGCATTTATGCACTTTCCATCAGAAATCAAACCCATATAATCAAAAACATCATCACAGGGTTTACCTCCCCCATAATTGCTAAAGTCAACAAAGGGACTCCAGAGTATTAATGAAAACCCGTTAGCTAGGTTATACGCATAGCTTTTTATCAGGAAAGTGGCCTGATCTTTCTCGGACTGTTCTCTACTAGAATTTTTCCAAGCAGGGTTTTGATTATTTTTATTCATTATCGTTGCGTGCTCTAGTGAAACAAATTTTACATACTCGTATCCATTATCATCTAGAATTTTTCTCAAATCGCTAATAGGCATTTTGTATTGATTTTTATTCATTGGCCAATAATGTACATCTGCAAAATCAAAGATTTTTTTATCTTTTAATATTGCAATTACCTCTCCAATGTTGCTATAATCGTTTTTGTCAATAGTTTTTGGAACAATAATTTGAGACCCAAAGACTATTTTTGCTTCAGGATCAGCTTCTTTTGCTCCTTCAGATAAAAGTTTCAAAAATGTAGCGTATGTGGCAGTAGTGCCTCCTAAGCCAATCCAATTCCTTCTAAATACTTCATTGTCTGCCTGCCAGTATTTTATTTTAATGGAGCTGTCAGGAAATGATGTTGCGTTATCAAAATCACTGTCGCCATCATATCTTTCTACTATTGCCTTAACAAAATTCTTAAACTGTTCCTGCACGGATGGATCAGCAAAGTCATATTGTTTTCGAGAAGGCATAGCTGGAACAATAACTCCGATAAAGTTTTGTTCGCCGCTTTGGAAAACATCGCCCAAGGCTTTATCTAAATTATCCCAGTTATAACCCTTGCCTAATTCTGGTTCAATACGTCCCCATATTATATGCTCAGCTGCAACTTTTGACCATTTTGCACCTATATTTTGAACGTGCCCATCTGCCCACTCCATGTATTTTACCCTATAATCCTCTCTCGAAGAGTGGTCTATAACATCCATAAGTTCAGGACGCAAAGTAAAAGGATCCATAAGACCAAAAGGAGAATCACCAAATTTTTCAGTTGTCTGATTAGTTTGTATTTTATTTACTGTTTGATTATTAATCTGATTATTTTTATTGATTGGCGGCTTCGGCTTTTTGCAGTCTTTCGGGCACAACCGGGGATTATTTTGTTCTTTAGCATCGCAAACCCCGTCGCCACATCTGCCTAATGGCTGCTCAGGAAAAGCAGGTTTTTGGAGGATAAAAAGGGCGCCAATTCCTACAAGAATCAAAACAATTATTAGTATTAAGATTTTTTTGTTCATATTATTTCACATCATCTTTTCCTTCTTAAATTTCTCTAATATTGCTTTTGTCGGACAAACCTTAATGCATTCTCCACAGGATGTGCATTTATTATAATCTATTGCGGCTAAATTATCAACGACGCGGATGGCCTCAAATTTACAAGCCTTCTCGCAAAGTTTACAACCGATGCAACCTACGGGACATACTGCTTTAGTATCTTTACTTAAATCGTGCGACCTACAGGCAACATATACCGTAGCATCTTGCGGCGTCAGAGTGAATAACTTTTTTGGGCAGGCGATTACACATTTGTTACAGGCCTTACATCTTTCTAAATTTATATGCGGCAGGCCCGCCTGACTTCCGTCGGGCAGGCCGCCATCGCCCATACTAATTGCGTAAAATGGGCAGGCCTTGACGCAGTCGCCAAAACCTAAACAGCCATACCTACATTCTTTTTGACCCCCCATAACAAGGATGGCAGCAGAACAAGCAGGGATACCTTTATATAAAAATTTATCTTTTACTTTTTTGCCGCCGCCACAATGGAGCACAACGACAAGCTTTGTTTTTCTATCTAATTTTTTCCCTAACATAGCGGCGATTTCTTCTTTTTTGCCCTCTTCCGCCACGCGACAGGCGCTGATATCCAACTCCCCCTTAAGAACGGCTTCGGCAAAACCAAAACACCCTGCCCCGCCGCAGGCGCCGCAATTAGCCCCGGGCAGAAGCCCATGGATTTTTTCTAACCTAGGATCTATTTTAACCGCAAGCCTCTTAGAAGCAACCGCAAGGCCTAGGCCGGAAATTAAACCTAAAGAACTTAAGATTAAAATTGGAATTAAAATGTCCATGCTGTAACAGCGTTTAGCGGATAGCGTATAGCGGACAGGAAAATACTATACGCTAAACGCTACACGCTATACGCTATCCGCTAAAATTTGAACCCGCTAAATCCCATAAAAGCCAAACTCATTAACGAGGCAACGATAAAAGCAAGCGGTACACCTTTTAGGCTTTCCGGAGCATCTAATAATTCCAAACGCTCCCTTATCCCGCTCATTAAAATCATTGCCAGTAAATAACCAACTCCGGCGAAAAACCCTTGCGTAACGCTAAGGGCAAAACTTCCCTTAGCCGCACTACCGTCACTAAAGAACATATCCGAATTTAAAACCGCAACCCCTAATACCGCGCAGTTTACGGTAATCAACGGCAGGTAAATCCCGAATGCCTTATACAAGCCGGGGAAACCCTTGCGGATAAACATTTCCACAAGCTGGACAAAACTGGCAATTACCAAAATAAAACAAATTGTGCGCAGATAAGCAATATCAAAAGGAACCAATAAGTAGCGATAAATCAGCCAAGTGATGATACTTGACATCGTAGTGACAAAAGTAACCGCAAGCCCCATAGAAACTGCCGGCTTAGTTTCGCGAGACACTCCGATAAATGAGCATAGCCCCAAAAATTTAGAAAGGATAAAATTATTGATAAAAACCATGGAGATTACTATCGAAATAAATTTACCTACATCCATCGCATCCAACCTTTTTTATCTCTTTATGTGTTTTTTTATGTATATGCCAGAAATTGACAAAGCCAATTAAAAACCCCAGGGTAAGCAACGCCCCGGGAGCTAAAATCATCACTGACGCCGGCTCAAACCCCCGCGCTAAAACAAGGCCGAAAATTTTCCCCGCACCCAGCGCCTCTCTTATCGTAGAGATTATTACTAGAGCTAAAGTAAAACCCATGCCCATCCCTAAGGCATCAAAAATAGAAGGCAATACCGTGCGCTTAGCGGCAAATACCTCTGCCCTGCCCAAAACAATACAATTTACCACAATCAGGGGAATAAAAATACCGAGGCTGGCATTAAGCTCCGGAAAATACGCCTTAAGCATCATTTCATTTATGGTAACAAAGGTGGCAATGACCACGATAAAACAGGGAATACGGATTTCATTAGGGATTATTTTACGAATTAAAGAAATAATAATATTCGAACCCAAAAGCACAAAGGTTGCCGCCGCTCCCATCCCTATGGCGTTTATTACCGAACTTGATACGGCAAGCGTCGGGCATAAGCCCAACACCAAAGCAAAGGTAGGATTTTCTATGGTGATTCCTTTAACAAATTCCTCGATTAGTTTTTTCATCCTTCGACGCCTTTCAGTTGCTCAGGATGACCCTGAGCGTAGTCGAATGGGTCATTTTATCCCAAATCTCTTTGGAAGAATATACCTATCAATTAATGGAACTACCGCATTCATAATTAAGATAGAATAACTCACACCTTCGGGATAGCCGCCCCATTTTCTAATCACAAAGGCAATCAAGCCACAGCCCAGTCCAAAGATAAAATGCCCCTTGGTAGTAAGCGGGGTGGTTACATAATCCGTAGCCATAAAAAAGGCACCTAAGATCAAGCCACCGCTTAAAACCGCAAAAATAAAATCGCCGCTAAAAAATCTGGCTTGACCGAATACCCAACTAAATAACCCTAGAGTCAAAATAAAGGCAAGCGGCGCATGATAAGAAATTATTCCGCGTGCTAATAAGTATATAGCGCCGGCTAAAAGGGCTAAAATGCAAACCTCCCCGATGCATCCACCCCTTAAACCAAAGAATAAGTCACTATACGATAAATGCAGTTGCGCCAGTTCCGCCGCTTTTCCTTCCTTCAAAAGGCCGAGCGGCGTAGCAGATGTTATCGCGTCAAAGGGTTTAGCAAATACTGTCATATACGAAGGCCAGGCCGCCAGCAAAAACGCCCTCCCGGCTAATGCCGGATTAAAAATATTCCTGCCTAATCCGCCAAATGCCTGCTTAACAATAACTATTGCCACAAAACTCCCTACCACTGGAAGCCACAAAGGGACGGTAGAAGGAAGGCTATAGCTTAAAAGGAGCCCCGTCAGGATCGCGCTTGCGTCTAAAACTGTTATTTTTACGCCGCGCGCTTTCTGAATCAACCATTCAAAAATAACCGCCGAGACAACCCCTGCCAGAATAATAGATAAAGCACGTAGGCCAAAAATCCACACTCCCGCGATACCCGCAGGGATAAGCGCCAATATCACCTGCCGCATTATAGAGGCAGTATCTTCTTTATGGTGAATATGGGGAGAGGTTGAAACTATTAATTTATTCATTTTATATCTTCTCTCTCCACTCTCTACTTGCTACTGCCTTAATTATTTCCTCTGCTTTTTCCTTTACCGACTTTATTACCGCTCCGGAAGAAATAGTTGCTCCGGTAATGGCATCTACTGTATCTAATTCGTCTAATTTCTTATTATTGAAACGCTCCTCGAACCACGGTTTTTGCTTCTCGTCTTTTTTCGCCTTGCCGGTCATTGCCTCGAAAAGAGTAACGGAACTCGCCAGCTCTATTATTTTTGCTCCCAAACCAGGCGTTTCCGACTGTGAAAGAATTTTAATGACATTAATTTTTCCGTCTTTCCTCATCCCCACCATAGTCGAAATCACACCGGAATAACCTTTACCTAAGGCGATAAAACAAAAACCCAAAACATTTTTCTCTCTATCCAGCGCCTCATAATAAAGCGTCTCTTTGCCTTTTTTAACCGCGTCAAATTCTGCCGCTTCCGGCATTACTTCGCCAAGGGCTTTTTGCTCTACCTGATATTTTTGTAAGGCGATTTTTTCTTTAGTGAGAAGATTTATTCCGGCAAGAAAAGCCGCGGAAAATAAACATATGATAAAAAGAATTACGCCAAATTTTAGTATCGGGCTCCTTATCATTTACTTTTTGCCTTTACCTGTTTTATGCCTTGAACAATATTTCTATTGGCCGGGCAATTATAAGCGCATAATCCGCATTCAATACAATCTAAAGCGCCGTATTCTTTCGCTAGGCCCCATTTTTCCTTAGCAACAGCTACACTGATTAAGGCGGGCGTTAGCCCCATCGGACAGTTCTTAATACATTCGCCGCAGCGCAGGCAGGCCTCTTCTTCTGCTACCTCTATTTCATCTTCGCCTAAAAGCAATATCCCGCCAGTACCTTTGATTACCGGGACATCCTGGCTAAATTGGGCCAACCCCATCATCGGCCCACCCATAATTATTTTCTTGGGCTCTTTTTTTAACGGCCCGCAGGACTCAATTAATTTAGCAATAGGCGTACCAATCCTTACGCGTAAGTTAGCCGGATTTTCTAAAATGCTGCCGGTAACAGTAACTACCCTTTCAAAAAGCGGCTTATACTTATAAATTGCCTCATAAATAGCAAAAGCAGTTGCCACATTATGCACCACCACACCGACATCAAAAGGTAATTTTCCCGGTGGAACCTTTCTGCGCAACACCGAATCAATCAACTGCTTTTCTGCCCCTTGCGGGTATTTTGTTTTTAGTACTTTAACTGTGAACTGTGAACTGTGAACTGTGAACTGTTTTATGGCTTCGGGTTTGTTATCTTCAATAGCGATATAGATATTTTTAACGTTTAATATTTTGGCGATTATCGCGACACCCTTTAATATACCATCTGTCTCTTCAATCATTAGGCGGGAATCAGCTGTTAAATACGGCTCGCACTCTGCGCCATTTAAAATGAAGCTATCCACCGGCTTTGGCGGAGAAAGTTTCACGTAAGCCGGAAATGCCGCCCCGCCCATACCCACAATACCTGCTTCCTGGATCATCCTTTTTAATTCCTCGATACTTAAAGCGCTTGCTTCTTCTTCTGAGCGTCTGACAAGAATTTCTTCGCTTATGCTTAGGTCCCTTTCAATAGCTATTGCCTTCGACATTCCTAAAACCGGATGCAGATAATCTGCTATTGCCCGAACTTTGCCTGATATGGACGCATGCACCGGGCTAAACAATCCGGAATCTGCCACTGCCAGACGCTGTCCGGTTTTAACCGTATCGCCAACCTTAACCTCAACTACATTGCAAGGCTTGCCTAAATGCTGGGCTAAGGGGATAAATACCTTATCCGGTAAAGACGCATCCTTTATAGCAATATGTTCAGTTAATTCTTTGTGCTCTTCTATTGCGATCATTGAATATAACTCC
>JAUXSB010000053.1 GCA_030681595.1 Candidatus Omnitrophota bacterium | reverse complement strand
GAATATATCATTTTTAGTTCTACAATTATAGCACATACAATTCTCTTAATATCTTAATTTATACCTCATAAAATATAGAATCTGATAATATAGAGCAGGCATGAAACTTATTTTCATAAAGAAAAACTTTCTGATTTACGGCGGCGCTGAGAACTATATGAAGACGCTCATAGACCGTTTTCGTGGAAAAGCCGACATCCACATTATGGCAAGAAAATGGGCGGAAACGCCTGAAACAACCTTCCACAGAATAAATTCAATCTCGCTCAGTTCGTTTCTATCAATGATTACATTCAACCTGAATGTCTGCCGTGAAATAAAACACATTAAGGCTGACTGCATCATAAGTTTTGAGCGCACAACCTGCCAGGACATATACAGGGCAGGAGAAGGATGTCATATAGAATGGCTCAGGCTCAGAAGAACAATAGAGCCATGGTGGAAGAGATATATCTTTCTGATACACCCGCTGCATATCGCGCTCCTGCATCTTGAGAAAAAGGCCTTCTCTGACACAAAACTTATCATCGCAAATTCAAATATGGTTAAATCCCAGATAATAAACCATTACGCCGTCCCTGAGAAAAAGATAAAGGTCATCTATAATGGCGTGGACACAAAAAGATTCTCGCCGCAGAATACACAAATTTACAGAACTCAGGTAAGAAAGGAACTTTCAATAAGCGAGGACGCAAAGGTTATTCTCTTTGTGGGCTCGGGGTTTGAGAGGAAAGGGCTCGGGACGCTTATCCGCGCCGCATCTCTTATAAAATCAGGAAAAAATTTAAAACTCCTGATTATCGGCAGAGGGAACATTAATAAATTCAAGTCCATGGCAAAAAAATACGGCATTCAAAACAGTATAATATTTCTTGATGCTCAGAGTGATGTAGAAAAGTTCTATGCAGCGGCTGATATATTTGTGCTTCCAACAATATATGACCCCTTCAGTAATGCAACGCTGGAGGCAATGGCATCAGGTCTTCCTGTTATCACAACCAGAAACAACGGCGTGGCGGAACTGATACAGGATGGAGAGGAAGGCTTTATACTGGAAGACTTAACGGACTATGATACTCTGGCGGAAAAAATAGGCATCGCTCTTTCCAGCCGCAAAGCAATGGGATATAAGGCAAGACTCAAAGCAGAAGAGTATCCCATTGAAAAAGCAGCGGAAGAATTCATGAAATCTATATCCGGGTTAATACCATATAATTGAACCGTCTCTTGCCATAGGTTCCGATTTGTATTTTTTGATATCCTCTCCATAGAATTCTTGTGTACTAAATAAAAATTATCTTACTTATCAAATG
>JAUXSB010000044.1 GCA_030681595.1 Candidatus Omnitrophota bacterium | reverse complement strand
TCCTATCCGAGAACCTCTTCAAGAATCCCCAGAGGCAGGGGAACCTTAAGCCAGAGGACAAACAAAACATAGGAGATGCCCGCGATGACGGCCGCCATTGCCAGGGTGGGAAGCCACCGGCGGTAGCCGAAGATGCGGATCGCGACCATCAGGAAGCCACAGATGGAGATCAGAAAGCCGAGCGGTTTGAGCGCGAGGGTGTAACCGATCATGAGCGTCATCAACTGGAAGGTTTTATTTACATTGCGGTCTCCCGGGACGGCTGACTCCTGGTTCACGAGGGGCGAAGCCGATGAGCGCTCGCCTGTCCTCTTCCGGGGCAGGATTTCCTGGAGGAGGCACCCCAGCGCCGTCGCAATAAGAAATATGCCGATGATCATGGGGAAAAGACCGGGGCCCGGGTAGGAGAGGCGGCCCCGTGGCATGTTCAGGGCCATGATCCCATAGACCAGACCGACCGCAAGGATCAATCCCGCAAAGACTACCGAACCGATCTTCAAGTGAGCACCTCTCTTGCTGAAAGACGGAGCCCCTCAAAAAAATGCACTGCCATACATCTTCACCCACAGAACCGTTGCAGAGGGGTATGGAAGGGGGCGCCATCACCGGTAAATCTGCGAGCGGGAAAGAAGACCGGAACGGCCTTCCCCGCTCGCAGAGAAGCTATTTTGCCTTTGGCGCAGCGGCGTCCGGTGATTTCCCGTATTTGTCCCAGAGAGGTCTATAGATCGTGTCCAGCGTCTTGATGTAGGCGGCGTACTCTTCCGGCCCCTGGTAATCGGACGGGAAGGCCGTCTTCAAGGCGTTCGCCTTGAACTCCTCGGTATTCATCACCTGTTTGACGGTGCCCGCAAAGATATCGATGATGGCTTTGGGCGTGTTTTTGGGCATGGAGAATCCCCGCGACGAGCCGCTGGTGAAGTTGTATCCCAGTTCCTTGAAGGTGGGCACATCCGGAATGATCGGGGAACGTTTATCGGTCATGATCGCCAGAGCCCGGAGCTTGCCCGCTCGGAGCTGGGGGTAGACGATGCCCAGGTTATTGGAGGTGGCGTCGACGTGGCCGGCCAGCGCAGCCTGCCAGGAAGGGCCGTCTCCCGAGAAGGGGACGATATTGAGTTTGATCTGCGACGCCCCTTCGAACAGGTGCATCGCAAACCAGTCATCCCCTGGCGCCGAAGAGACACCCACGCTGAGGGTGTCCGGTTTTTCCTTGGCGGCCTTGATGACGTCGGCAATCGTCTTATAAGGGCTTTCCGCCCGGACTACGAAGACGCCGGGGTCCGTCACCACATTGGCGACAAAGGCGAAGTCGGAGATTTTATAGCCGGCTTCCCGGACGTACGCGTTGATGGGAACTTGAG
>JAUXSB010000043.1 GCA_030681595.1 Candidatus Omnitrophota bacterium | reverse complement strand
CATCACGACAACGCGCCGCCGAGCTGCCCTTCTGGATGCATCACTACAACTGGCATCGACCCCATGGCGGCATCGATGGCACAATCCCCATCAGCAGACTCGGCTTGACCGGGAACAACCTATTGAGGCTCCACAGCTAGCCGCTGCGCACGATCGTCGAGGGCGGACTGCAAGTTGAGCCGGGGTTGGCGGACGTCGACGTCCACCGGATAGAGCGCCGTTTGCGCCACGAACGACAGCCGCCGATATTCAAGGCTGTAGGAGTGATAGACGAAGGCCGTGCCGGCAGGCGTCGTCGTGTCGATCACCTTGTAGACAGGTGTTCCCGGCATATCGACCAGGAAGGAATTGTCGGCACCCGGCACCACGACCCATCCGGTCTGCGCCGATGCGCCGCCCGCCGCCATAGCCAATGGCAGGGCAAAGAGCTGTCGCCGGTGCAGCGTCATTCCGCGGCGGGCCGCAGCCCGAACTTCTCGCGCGCCTGTTCGGCGGTGTAGTAGCCGCGCGCAACGTCGCGGGCGATCGACTTGGGGTCGCGCTTTGCCGGATCACCGAAACCGCCGCCGCCCGGCGTCGATACCCGCACCACGTCGCCGATGCCCATTGCGATGTCCTGGTCCTTGGAAAGATGCGGCGGGCGGTAGGTCTTGCCGCCCTGCGTCACCGCCACGGTGTTGACGCCGCCCGCGCCGCCGCCCCGCGCGCCCTGCGGGCCGGTGCG
Source organism: Candidatus Omnitrophota bacterium (assembly GCA_030681595.1). GTDB lineage: Bacteria > Omnitrophota > Gorgyraeia > Ghiorseimicrobiales > Ghiorseimicrobiaceae > CAKKQO01. The sequence continues at coordinate 937 of JAUXSB010000043.1, read as the reverse complement.
GCCGTGATCCATCACCATGGAAACCCGCGCCTCGCCGCGCCGGAGCTTGATCGCATAGTTGATGCCGAAGCCGCCGCGGAACTCGCCGGCGCCACCCGAGCCCTCGCGCAAGGAGAATTCCTCGAACAGGATCGGGTAAAACTGCTCCAGCACCTCGACCGGCGGCATCTTGGAAATGCCGATGGTAGAGCAGCCGTTGCTGAGGCCGTCGCCACCCATGAAGCCGCCATACCCGCCGCCGGTGAAGAGATACATGATGTAGCTGCGGTTGCGCTCGGGATCGAAGCCGCCGACGCCGAGATTGCCCGACGTGCCGGCGGGAGCGGCAAACAGAAGGTCGGGAATCGCGTGGGTGAGCGCCGCGAACACCGCCTCGGCGATACGCTGGCTCACCTCGGCGGCGCAGCCCGAAACCGGCCGCGGATACTTGGCATAAAGGAAGGTGCCCTCGGGCTCGACAATCTTCAGGGGCTCGAAAGTGCCGGCGTTGATCGGCACGTCGGGGAAGATGTGCTTGATGGCCAGGTAAATCGCCGACTTGGTCGTGGCGATGACGCTGTTCATCGGCCCGCGGCAGGGTGGGCTCGAGCCCGTCATGTCGAAGAGCAGTTCCTCGCCCTTCTTGGTGATCTTCATCCTGATGGTGAGCGGCTCGTCGACCACGCCATCACTGTCGACCTGCGAGGTGCCCTCGTACACGCCATCGGGAATGTCGGCGATCTTGGCCCGCATCTGGCGCTCGGCGCGGTGGCGCATCTCGGCGATCGCCGCGCGCACGACGTCAGTCCCATAGCGATCGATCAATGCCGTGAGCCGCACCTCGCCGGTGGTGAGGGCTGCCGCCTGGGCCTTGATGTCGCCGATGCGCTGGTCGGCAATGCGGATGTTGCTGAGGATGATCGAGAGGATCTCCTGGTCCATCTCGCCCTTCTTGAAG
>JAUXSB010000040.1 GCA_030681595.1 Candidatus Omnitrophota bacterium | reverse complement strand
CCCCTTTCTCTCGGCATCGACGCCTTTAACTGGGAGAGGCAATACAGCGAATACAACCGAATCAGCAAGGGCGGCGTATTGCGCCTGAGTCATCCCCTGAAATGGAAGTACACGCGCCTCTTCTGGATGTACCGGTTTGAGAACGTCCAGCTCAATGACCTGGTGGACAACGCCCCCCAGCAATTGGTGGAGGCCTCCAAGATCCACAATACCAGCGCCACTTCCTTCGTGATCCGGCGGGATTCCCGGGACTCCCTGTTTGCCGCCACCAAGGGCTCGGACAACAGCCTCTCGTTCGAATTGGCCGGCCTGGGAGGCGATACTGCCTTTGTGCGCTATATCGCTGAGACCGGTTGGTATTTTCCCTTAAAATGGAATATGGTCGCGGTGTCCCATGCCCGGGCCGGCGGCATGAACAAATTGTCCTGGGGGGCCATGCCGGCCTACGAACTGTTCTACCTGGGCGGCATCGACACCATCCGGGGGTTCAAATATGCTGAAATCAGCCCCCGGGACCCGGTTACCAATGACCGCATCGGTGGACCGCGATTCCTGCAATTGAACCAGGAACTCCGGTTCCCGCTCTATAAAAAACTAGGCCTCACCGGGACCATCTTTTTCGATGCCGGTAACGTCTATGGCCCCAACTATATCGGGCCTTTTTTGCGCACCAGCGCCGGGGTCGGCTTTCGCTGGTTCTCCCCCATGGGCCCCCTCCGGGTGGAATGGGGTTATAATCTGTCGAAACACCCCAATGAACGGTCCAGTGCCTGGGAATTCACCATGGGCGGGTCATTCTAACTTTGAACTTTGAACTTTGAACCCGAAGGGACCAAGACCAGATTTTTCCGGCGCGGCCCAGCCCGCCGGGGAAGGAAGTTTTTGATATCGATCAACTCAGGAGGTTTGCATGTCTAAGGTAGGTGTAGGTCTATTGTTATCCGCAGTTTTGGTGTTGACGCCGGTGTGGGCGGCGGCCGCCGACTTCAAAGTCGGCGTCGTGGACGGTATGGACGTGGTCTCCAAGTCTGCCGCCGGAAAAGGAGTCCAGGACGCCATCACGCGCAAATGAGACGAACTGGGCAAACCGTTTGCCCAGAAACGCGCTGCCCTGGCCAAAGAGGTCGAGGATTTCCAGAAGCAGGCATCCGTGATGAAAGAAGATGCCCGCAAGACCAAGGCGGCAGAGCTGGAAAAGAAGATGGCGGATTTTCAGAAGCAGGGCGGCGACGCCGAAAAGCAGCTGCAGCAATACCAGGAACAACAACTGGCGCCATTATTCCAGAAACTGGAAGGCGCGGTAAAAGCCGTGGCCCAGCAAGAGAAGCTGGATATGGTTCTGGACAAGCGCAATGCCGGGCTGCTCTACATGGACCCCAAGATGGACATCACCGATAAGGTGCGCAGCAAGTTCGGCGGCTAAAGGCTGCATGACGCACACCCTGGGCGAGCTGGCGGCCTTTCTGGGGGGAGAACTCCAGGGGCCCGCCGATCTTTGCATTGAGGGCATTGCCCCCATAGATCAGGCTACGCCCCGGGAGATCACCTTTATCACCCAGAGGCGATTTGCCCGTCTGGTGGATCAGAGCCGCGCCGCCGCCTTTATCGTCTCCCGGGAATACGCCGGGCTGGCGCGGCCTCTGATTATCGTTCCCCACCCCTATCTGGCCTACGCCC
>JAUXSB010000024.1 GCA_030681595.1 Candidatus Omnitrophota bacterium | reverse complement strand
TTGACGATAAAGACGACTTCTCCGATTCCGCGCGGGATAACGCGTCAGCCTTTTCTTTAAGCTGCTTATTCAGGCTGTCTATTTCTTTAACTGAAGAACTCTTTTCCACTTCTTTCTTTACCGATGCCTGTTTATCTTTTTCGGTTAGTTGTTGTTTTAAGGAAGCATTTTCTGCGTTTACGGTTTTTAATTCGTTAAATTTCTTATTAATATCCGCCTCTAAAGAAGAACTCTTCTTTTTAAGCGAAATAACGTCTGGCCTTAATTTAGATAGTTCAGCCTCGAGCGAGCTGATTTTCTTATTTGACCCACCCAATACTGCTTTTGAATTGGCGATTTCTTTATCTAAAGAATTATTTTTGCTTTCTAGCGACGCAACTTGCCCCCTTAAAGCAGTTTTATCTTTTTCCAATGCCTGAATTTGGCTGCGCAGAGGCAGGGTAATATCCTGCGGCTTATTTTCCTTTACAGCCTTATCTTGCTTCTCTATTGCGCGCGCATCTGGCAGCCGTAAAATAAAACTGAAAATAAAAAGTATAACGATAACTTTTATTGTTTTACCCATTTTCCCTCCAAAATTACATTAGAAAATTAAACAAATTAATCCCGGATTAATCCCGGAAAAATAAATTTAGCGCGCTATCTTCAAGGTATACTTAATATCGCCCTCTTGTAAAATCACTGAGTCCTGCGTAATCTCGACTACCTTCTTTTTACCGATGGCGCTTCCTGCCCGAACTATCTGATTATTAATTATGGCGGTAGGCTCAGCCCCCTTCCAGATAATTCCGTTTAACTCTACTCCTTCTAACTTAGCGCTACTGGCGAGAGGCGCCGGCTTATCTGGGGTGAAAAGCTTAATTGCTTCCGAAGGCAGCGAAACAACTTTGGCCTGCCCCGCGGCGGCTGGACGATCAGAGAGCACAGTACTTAGCTCGATTAAAACAGTAGGATTCTCGGATACTGCCTTATCCAATTCTATATTTAAACTTTTTACTTTCAAAACTTCGGAAATCCGCTCAAGCTCTTTAAGATAATCCAAAAAGCTTGAATAAGGGCTGGATAGCTTGACCTCCACGGGAAACCTTAAATATAGCTCTTGAGTTTCTTTCTTCTTTGGGGCGATAGAAATAAAATCTAATTTATGCGCCGCGCCGCTCTCGGTTATCTTTCTTAAAAGGCTGCCTAACTGTGCCTGAGAAAATAATTTATCCTCATAGGCATCCAACTCTTTCTGTAATTTTTGATAATTATTTTTTTCTTCTTCAAGCACTACTTTTTTTTCATTGATATCTGCGAATTGAGATGTCAAATTTGTGATTTGATTTTTTGAATCCCAGCTTTGTTTTTTAAACTCTCTGAAAGATTTAAGGGTTGGCCGGTAAATCAGCCGGATATACATCGCAAACAAAAAAAGAAAAACACTGACACCCAATAAAATTCTCTCTCTTTTATTTAAAGCAGCTAAGGTAATCATCTAATTTACTTATTAGCTCCTTTCTCTGTCGCTTCTTTATCATCTGACAAATTATTTTGCTTAACGCCTATTCCTTTCATCCGGCAAGTGATTTCAAATTCTATCACTTCACGGCCGCCTTCTCCGTCAACACCTTCTTTTAATTTACTTTTCTGCGCATAATTAAGCGCTATCTCCGTAAAAAATTCGGAATTAGATAAATTGGAAATAAAAGTACTGATCAGCAGATTATCATATGTGTTGCCTTTAATTTTAATAATATCTTTTCCCAGCGAAAGCTTTATGAGCCACAGGCGCGCGGGAACAAAGCTGTTCAGCTTCTCAAGGACGCCGCTCCAAAGAATGCCTCCCTTAACTTCTTCTTCCAGGAAAGCCATTCTTTCCTTTGTCTGCGCGGCTTTGTCGCGCCAACTTTTTATTTGCGCCTCAACATTCTCCCTTGCCTTTGTGTTTTCCCGCAACTCCCTTGTAAGAGAAATTAATTTATTGTTTCCTAGCTTTGCCTGATAAGCAAAAATGCCTATGCCTATTAATTGAAAAATTTCTAAAGTAACGAATAGCGCCAATATAACCACGCCCCCTATAAACAATGAATATTCTAGCTGCGTCTTAAAAGTAAAGCGTGATTGCGCACTAAGTAATGCCTGAGGAATAAGATTGGTCCTGCGCATTAAAACCCATCCTTTCTTAAAGCCAGCCCTACAACTAAAGTAAAACGCGGAGCATTTTCCTTTAAATATCCCAGGTTAAATTTATTCTCATTAACCGCTACTTTCTTGAAGGGATCCGCAATTGTCACCGGAACATTAAGGCGGCCGGATAAAAACTTATCCAAGTCTTTAATCAACGCCCCTCCCCCGGATAAAATAAGCTTATCAAAATTGGAAATGTTCAAACTGCTTAACTGGTGAAGATAAAATTTAAAAGTATGTTCGATACCGGAAACCAACTTCTCCAGTTTAAAGTTCATTGCTTGGGCAACCCGTACAGCTTCATCTCCTGTATCCGCTAGAGATGCAGCGGATGCCAAAAAGCCGGTCAAGCCACATTTAATTTTAAGTTTTTCCGCGCTCAGTTTATCTATATTTATGTATTCAGCGATATCGTCGGTAAAACCGCTGGAAGCTATAGGTATGTTACGCGTAAAGCGCAATGCGCCGTCCACAACAATGCTGAAATTTGTTAACCCTGCGCCCAACTCTAATATCCCCACCACATGTCCTTGTGCCTTAAGTTCATCCTGGCCAAAAGCCTCAATCACTGCCAAAGGTGGCGGTTCAAAGGCATGCGGAATAAGGCCTAATTCACTAACCGTGTTTACTAATTCAGAAACTACTGCTTTAGGCACGGTGATAAGCAGGATCTCTATCTGCCTTGTACCGGATTTCTCCGTCTCGCCCAATACTACATAATCCATCGCTGTAGTTTCTAAGTCAATAGACAGCCCTTCCTGCGCCTCCCATTCCAGCGCCTTTGCGATTTCATCTTCCGGCATAAATGGAATCTTGATTGCCTGTATATTTACCGCGCCTCCTCCGACAGAGGTAACAATCCTGCCTTTTATATTATTAGCAGAGATTATTTTTTTCAGCGCTTCTTTTACAGCCCCCTTATTCGCATCCGGATCCTGGCTAAAAGGAAGCTGCTCACTCCAAAGATTGGCTAATTCCAAACCGGCCCTGGTCTGTATAATTTGTATCAATTTTACGGAACTCGTGCCGATATCCAAGCCAAAAATATTCTGACGGCTTTGCGGCGGGGTAAAAAGGTTTTTAAGACTTGGGAGAATTTCTTTTTTAAATAAAGCTGTTACTACGGGAAATTCTTTTTTAAAAAATTTATTATTTAGGAAAGAAAATTTATCTTCTACGGCGGGCTTTTTTACGGTATTTATTGAATCTTTGGTATCTAGTTTCTCAATCACCTTTTCTTGTATCCCTTTCTTATTATTTAGATTATGGGCCGGGGATAACCTTTAAGTTATAAAAATATTAACACAGCGCGAATTTAGAGTCAAGTATTTTTTGTGTTTAAAATATTCTTTATTTTATTAAGTACCGCCTCGGGCAAATATGCATCAACCTCAACCCCATCTTCTCTGTAGTTTATCTGCTCGACTTTGCCTTCTTTATATATAATATCAATGAGCCGCATATGGCTCGTAGGGATAAATAACTTATTTTTCTTAAGGTGAACCGGTAGATATTGTAAAATTAAAGAAATCAGTATATCCAGATTTTCTTTATTTTTTGCTGAAATTGCCGCCGGATGCGGAAAACCCTCTTTTACTTCCGCAAGAATACTCCTGTCCTCTAATTTATCAATTTTATTTAAAGCGGTAATTATGGGTTTATCTATTGCGCCTAATTCGCTTAATACGTTAGATACGGAATAGCCATGCTCACGAAATTCAGTATTTGATACATCTAAAACATGAATAAGCAAATCGGCCTCTTTAACTTCTTCAAGCGTCGCCTTAAATGCCTCAATAAGGTTATGCGGCAGATGATAAAGAAAACCTACCGTATCAGAGAGTATAACTTTTTGATTGTTGGGTAAAACGATGGCGCGCGATAAAGAATCCAGAGTAGTAAAAAGACTATCGGAGACAATCTGGCTTGAGGCGGTCAGCGCGTTCATAAGCGTAGATTTTCCGGCATTAGTATAACCCACTAAAGACACCAGCGGAATTCCCGCATCAACCCTTTTTTTGCGCGACACCTTGCGATGCTGGCTTAGATCCAGAAGGCCTTCTTTAAGCTTTGCAATCCTTCGGCGGATAGTGCGCCTGTCCACTTCCAACTTCTGCTCTCCCGGCCCACGCGTACCAATTCCGCCGCCCAAACGAGACAACATAATCCCCTTGCCGGAAAGGCGCGGTAGAAAATACTCTAACTGCGCTAACTCTACTTGAATCTTACCTTCTTGAGAACGGGCATGGCGCGCGAAAATATCCATAATTAATTGTGTCCTATCTAAAATTTTAACCCCAATCAATTCCTCGAGGTTCCTTTGCTGCGTCGGGCTTAATTCATTATTTAAAATTACCGTGTCAATATTGTATTTTTGCGCCAGTATTTTAACTTCTTCTGCCTTACCCTTACCCATATAAAGATTAGGAGTAACCTTAACAAGATGACAGATAATTCTATCGGCAACATATGCCCCGGCAGTCTTTGCCAATTCAAATAGCTCAACATCCCTATTTTCAGCAGATGCTGTTTCTTTATCACCATAAAATACCGTAGTAATTAATAATGTTTTTTCCATAGGCGTTATAATTCCAACGTCATCCCGTCGTAAGCACAAATTACGTCGGTATTCAGCTCTCTCCTTAATCTCTCTTCCAGCAAATGCGGCTTGGCCTTCAGCATGGTCATCCCGAAATGGGTGAGTATCGTTTCTTTAGGCTTGAGGTCATTGATAATCTTTTTCGCATCCATAAGGCTTAAATGATCCACCTCCGGATGAGGCTCATAAAATACCACATTGATAATTACCGTATCTGCCTTATAAAATTCATTTATCCCGTCAAAATACCGCGTATCGCTGATCAAAGAAATTGTTTTTTTACCTATCTCAAATTTAAAACCATAGGTCTCGGAAGAATGGATATGGCGCATACCCGTAGAAAATTTGAGGCTGCCGATACTGTATTGGGTGTGCGGCTTCAACAACTCAATATGAATAATTTCCCTTAAGTGGCGTAACACTATCGGCTCTGCCTCGAAAACATCTGCGGGGGCAAATAAGGCGCCCCTCTCTTTAAATCCGCCTTCGGTCATTGCCTCTAATATTACATTGGCATCATTGGCGTGGTCTAAATGACGGTGGGTAAGAATGACAGCGTCTAACTTGGAAGGGTCAAGTTTTGGCTTACTGGCGAGGCATCTGACTAAACTTCCCGGACCGGGATCGATTAAAACATTAGTGCCCTTAAAAGATACCCATATACCTGCCGAAGCGCGCAACTGCCTTAACATTACAAAGCGCGCCCCGGCTGTGCCTAAAAATTTAATGAAATTTTCTTTTTCTACTTTTCCTTGAGCCAAATTTTCCTTAATTCTTCGTTTATCTTTTTTTCTTCCGAAATAGACAATTTATCGCAATTATCTTTTACGGTATACTTGACGGTTTTATCCGCCTTGCCCAAAAATTCTCTTACGCCCATCAATTGCGCACCATACGAACGTGCGCTTAAGCGCAGCGCCCTATCATCGCTAATTACAATAATATTCTTGGCGTTTGAACTCTTATTTAAAATTTCAAGAATCGCATCGTCCGCGGATTCTCCGCTGGAAAACACCACGCACAACCCGGAATAATCCTGCCTGACTGACCCTAAAGAAAAATAATCTTGCCGCCCGTCAAATACAACGGTTATTTTGTTACGCAGGCTTCCGCATAACTGTTCATTCCTGATAAATTCCAGAAACGAATTCCTCGCCCCTTCTAACGGCATATCTACCCACGGCAATGCCTGCTTAACGACGTTGTAACCATCGATTATATAGTGCAAGGACATAAATTAACCCGCATCCGACGCCAGCCAAGGAAATAAAGAAAAAATTCAGCAAAGAAAATGCCACGGCCACATTCTTTGCTATGCCTATCTTGGCGAAGAAAAAAACACTACCCATATCCCTAACCCCTAAACCTCCGATAGAGACCGGCACCATCGCTACCGCGCCAATCAAGGGCACAAATATGAAAAGATGAATCAAGTTCAGTTTTAAGCCCAAGGCAAGAAAAATATAATAGCTGCCGGCAATATTGATAACCTGCACCGCAAAAGAAATCAGCAAAGCGGTTAATAAGGCCTTGGGTTTGGTGCGAAAATAAAAAATCTCTTTGTGCAGATTCTCTATTTTCGTCCTTATCGGGTGCGCAGGAATAAAACTGATAATTTTCAAAAAAATATTTTTAGTGAATAAAATTACGATCAAAAATGATAGGAAGGCGAATAAAATTAAAACCGGTATAAGTATTCCGCCTTTGTCCACATAAGAATGTCCGAAGGCGATAGCCAATAGGGCCGTAAAAGCCAAGGCGGAAAATCCGCTCAAGCGGTCGACAAAAACGCTGGCGGCAATTTCTTTAGTTCGCTTTATGCTGTTTGTTAAATCCATAATACGCACCACATCACCGCCTACGGTTGAAGGCAGAAAAAGATTAAACAAAATTCCGCCGCAATAAGAAACAAACATCTTCCTTGGCGGCGGATGAATCCCGATGCTCTTTAATAATAAATACCATCTTAAAAGGCACAAAAGATATATCAGAAAAAAAAGGAACCCCGAAATCAATAAATAACCCGGCCTGATCGCGCGCAAAACTTCGGCTATCTCCTCTACCTTAATCCATTTAAATAAAAAAACCAACATCACTGCCGTCAAGATAATGCGCGTTAAAACCGATAAAATGTTTTTCAATTCTTCTCCTTAAGCTGTTCTACTGAGTCTTCGATAAATACTGCTGAGCACAATGAACCGCAACCGCACCGTCAGAACAGGCGGTAATTACTTGCCGCAAAATCTTCTTACGGCAGTCGCCGGCGGCGAATATCCCGGCCTGGCTTGTGCGCATCTGGGTATCGGTAATAATATGGCCATGCTCATCCAAATTGACCAGATTAGCTAAAAAGCCGGTATCCGGAGACCTGCCGACATAGATAAACACTCCGTCACAAAAAAGCTTTTCTTCTTTTCCGGTATTGGCGTCTTTAATAACTATAGCCTCTACCTTATTCTGTCCGGATATTTCCTTTACTACAGAGTTCCAAACCGGGCTGACCTTGGTGTTTTCCTTAAGGCGCTGGGCTAATATCTCTGTCGCGCGCAGGCTGCTTCGCCGGTGTACAAGAAAAATCTTTGCGGCAAAACGCGTAAGAAACAAAGCCTCTTCAGCGGCGGTATCCCCTCCGCCTACTACCGCCACTGTTTTATTGCGGTACAGCGGCCCGTCACATGTCGCGCAATAAGAAACCCCTTTCCCCATAAGCAGTTTTTCTCCCTCTACACCCAGAGTTTTGGGAACAGAGCCTACTGCGACAATCACCGCCTTGGCATCATATTGGGCTTGCGCCGTTTTAATCCGCCAAGAAACAGCCGCCTTCTCTAACTGTTTAACCTCTTCTTCTAAAATCTTGACTCCTAATTTCATCACCTGTTCTTCTATATTTCCCATCAGGTCCGAAGAAGAAATTCCTCCGGGAAAACCCGGATAATTTTCTACCGTTTCCGTAAGCAAAATCTGGCCGCCGCAGGAAAGCTTCTCAAGGATAAGCGTCTTAAGGCGAGCACGCCCCGCATACAATCCTGCGGTTAATCCCGCTGGCCCGCCACCGATAATAATTAAATCGTATTTATTTTCCATTGTTTAACCCCGTTATTTTTTTAAACATATCCTCTGCCTGATACGAACTTCTTACTAGCGGCCCGGAGGCAACCCCCCTAAAACCCAAAGTTACTGCGATATTTTTATATTCTTCAAACTCTTCGGGGCCGAGAAAACGCTCCACAGGAAAATGTTCCGGCGATGGGGCAAGATACTGCCCCATTACTACAATATCACAACCGCTGCCCTTTATGTCTTTTAAGACAGCTTTAACCTCTTTTTTTGTTTCACCTAGGCCTAAGATTAAAGACGACTTAGTAATGATCTCGCTATTTAATTCTTTGAGTTTCGCTAACACTCTTAAGGATAAACGATAATCGGACATCGGCCTTACCCGGCTATACAGCCGCGCGACTGTCTCTAGGTTATGCGCTACCACATCCGGATGCGCTTCTATTACGCATCTTAGGCTTCTTGTCTTGGCTCGAAAATCCGGTATCAGTACTTCTATATTAATTTTTTTATCTAGCCTACGGATTAACGCTATGGTACGCCCAAAAACAGAGGCACCCCCGTCACTAAGGTCGTCGCGGGTTACCGATGTAAGCACTACATAATTTAACCCTATTTTTTTTACCAATTCACTAATTCGCTGCGGTTCATCACGGTCAAAACCAAGTTGCGCCTCTGGCGCCTTAGCCACCGCGCAAAAACGGCAATTTCGCGTGCAAATATCGCCTAAGATAATAAAAGTAGCCTTATTGCTTTTAAAACAACGGCTGATATTCGGGCATTTTGCCTCCTGGCATACGGTGTGTACGCCAAATTCAGAAATTAAGCGCCGAATCCTTAATACGTTTTCATCAGGAATGTCCTGCTTGAACCACCCGGGCAGCCTGTTTAGAATTTTGTGCGTAGGGGCGGCTCTAAGGTTCATTTATATGTCCTTATAAAATTACGGATGGAACGATCGTAGGTTTTTTCTATTTCCGGAGGAAAAAAACAGGCGGGAAACTCGCTGTTCTTACGATGATATGGCAAGCATTCGCAGCAAATCCCCTTTCGCAAACAGGGATTGTAGCTGCAATTGCAATTCAATAGGTTTTCTTTCTGATTTACGCAATTTTTCACCCCGCCATTCCTTTCTCGTACTTGTTACTCTTAACTTACAGGTTAAGCTTACATACCGCGGGAGGTGGTTCTTTATTAGACAGCTTCTTTAGTTCCTCTAATTTCTTTCTTATCTTTAACTTATCAAAAAAAGATGCGTAATCAACAATGAGCCTGCCTTTTAGATGGTCTATTTCGTGTTGAAAGACGCAAGCGAGCAGATCGCAAGCTTCAATTATAACCGGTTCGGCATTTTCGTTAAGCGCTTTTACGGATACCTTTTTTGCGCGTTTCACCTTTATACATATGCCCGGAACGCTTAAACAACCCTCCTCAAACACTTGACGACCCTGCCGTTTTATTATCTTTGGGTTTATCAGCTTATAAAGGCCGCTGCCGATATCCACCACAATCATTGCCAAGTTAATACCTGCCTGCGGTACAGCCAAGCCTATGCCTGAACCGGAACGCATCAACTTCAGCATTTCATCTAAAAGGCTGCGATGGTAATCGGTGATTTTGCGCACCGATACCGCCTTTTTTCTTAAAACAGGGTCTCCGAACAGCCTAATTTTTAATGATTTTATTGTCTCCATCGACTTTGATTATCCTTGGCTTTATTTTCTTTGCCTCTTTATCCTCGGCAAAAACGTATGAGACAATAATCACTTCATCACCCACGCAGGCGCCCCTTGCCGCCGGCCCATTCAAACAGACAACTCCTGACCCGGGCCTGCCGCGGATTGCGTAGGTCTCAAGCCGGTGCCCGTTATTAAGGTTAAAAACCTCAACTTTTTCCCCTTCTATTAAGTCCGCCGCTTGCATCAATTTCGCATCAATGGTAATACTGCCTTCGTAATAGAGATTTGCCTCTGTAACACGGCTGCGGTGTATTTTTGATTTTAAAATTGTTCGCATCATTTTTAATCCTCTATTCTAAATTTTCGCTAACCGGTAAGCCCGGCGCGCGATCATCAATTCCTCATCCGTGGGAACAATTAGAACCTCGGGCTTCTTCTTCAAAGCGGAAAACATGCCAAGGCAGATTTTTTTCCTTACCTCTTTTTGATTCTCCCCTATTCCTCCCGTAAAAACCAGCGCGTCGCATCCATCCATGACTAACGTATACGCACCGATATATTTTTTTACGCGATAGACAAAAATATCTATGGCTAATCTTGCCCGGGCATTGCCTTCTTTTAGCTTTTTATTAAGCTGGCGCATATCATTGCTAAAGCCTGAAATACCTTTAAGCCCGCTTTCCTTATTTAATATACCATCAATCTGGGAAATATTAAATCTTTTTTTGCGCATAAGGTAGGTAACCAAAGAGGGGTCGATATCTCCGCAGCGCGTGCCCATCACTAAGCCTTCTAAAGGGGTAAAACCCATACTTGTATCAATCGGCCTGCCTTTATCTATCGCGGTAACACTGCAGCCGTTGCCCAAATGACAAGTAATAACTTTTAAAGCCTTAAGCGGCTTTCCCAGTATACCGGCTGCCTCATTCGCCACATATTCATGGCTGGTGCCGTGAAAACCGTATTTCCTGATGCCGAATTTCCGGTAATAATCATACGGCAGGCCGTAAATATAAGCATAATCGGGTATTGTCTGGTAAAAAGCCGTATCAAATACCGCCGCCTGTTTTATCCCGGGCAGTAATTTTTTACAAGACAATATGCCGGCCAAATTAGCAGGATTATGCAACGGAGCAAGTGTAGAGCATTCCCTGATTTTTCTGATTACGGATTTATCAATTAATACCGGGTCCCTGAATTTTTCTCCGCCGTGTACTACGCGGTGTCCGACCGCGTCAACATGGTTAATCCCTTCTAAAATTATTTTCAAGCCCCGATAATGGTCTTTAATCGAAGAGCCTTTTTCTCCTATATGTTCAATAACACCCTTGGAGATCAGGTTTTCTTCGGGCATCTTAAAGAATTTATATTTTATGGAAGAACTACCGCTGTTTATGACTAATATATTCATTGCGCCCTTATCGCGGTTACGGCAACGCAATCCACGATGTCTTCGGCAAAACATCCGCGCGATAAGTCGCAGCAAGGTTTAGCCAAGCCCTGAAGCACCGGGCCTATTGCGCGAGCCCCAGCCAAACGCTGGACTAACTTATAGCCGATATTGCCGGAATTTAAATCCGGAAAAATTAAAACATTCGCCCGTCCTTCTAAAATATCGTAAGCATTCTTTATTTTCGCCACTTCCGGGATTATAGCGCTGTCTAACTGTAGTTCGCCGTCAATTTTTAAATCAGGCCTGGACTCTTTAGCTATTCGCGTTGCCTCTTTTACCTTTTCCAAAGAATTATGGTCGCTTGAACTTTTGGTAGAAAAACTAAGCATTGCTACCCTCGGCTCAATGCCCAATATTTTTTTGGCTAATTCCGCGGTGGAAAGCGCGATATTGGCAAGCTGGCGCGCATTCGGCTCCGGCACTATCCCGCAGTCAGCAAAGAAAAATAATCCATCGTCTCCGTATGCGCAATTCGGTACCGACATAATAAAGCTGCTTGAGACAACGCTATATTTCTCATCCAGCCCCAGGCAGCGGATTGCCGCGCGCGCCACATCAGGGGTAGTATGCGAGGCTCCCGCGACAAAACCGCTGGCGCATCCAGTGCGAACCATCATCGCCGCATAATAGAGCGGGGAATGCATTATCCTTTCGGCGTCTTCATGAGTTATCCCCTTTGTCTTACGCAATTCATAAAATAATCCTGAGTATTCTTTAATTTTAGCCGAATCCATTTCATCTTTTCTGACAATAACGGCCTTGGCAATCCCTTCGGCATTTATTATTTTCGCCGCCTTCACCACCCTGATATCTTCCGGCTCCGGCAGAAGAATAACCTTCTTATTTTTTTTGGCTTTGCTCCTTAAAAAAGATTCAATATCCATATCTCACCCCGTTAGAAATAACTCGTCTAGTATATTTGTAAACAAGACTTACTATAGAAGCACTTGCATTTTGTAAAAACTATCCCCGTCATAGACGCCCCGCCATCGGCGGGGCTATCTCTAACGGGGCTCACATCCCGTCTGATATTTTTTCTAAATCCACGTGTTTCTCTATCAAACCTACCACTTCCTCAATCTTATCTTTATCTGTGGGCCTGATTTTTACGGTTAAATCATGAATAATGGAAGCAACCTTATAGGTATCAAGCTTAGAAAACATTAAGGGCACATTAGCAGAGTTGGCAAAACCTACCACTGTCGGATGCGGCATAATTCCTCCGGATAAAACTATACCCGATACCTTAATACAACCGCGTATTCCAGACATATGACAGTTTAAGGCAGTCATAATAATATCTTCCCGGTCCCCCGGGGTAATTACCAAACAGCGGTCGCTGATATAGCTAAAGGCCTCATGCGGCCCCATTGCGCCAACAATAATCTTCACTACGATATTGTTCAATCCCTCTTTTCCGGAAAGCAATTCAAAGCCGGTCTCTTCAATAATCTGGCTGATAGTCGGGGCGGATAAACAGGAATGGTAAGGAAGGACTCCCAAGACTTCTATCCCCTTTCTTTTTAAACCCTGCCTGACTAATTTGGCAATCTTATCAAATTTATCCGGCATAACTTTATTGACGATAACGCCCAACAACTCTACTCCCTCGGCGTCAAAAAGCGCTTTGTTCAAAAGAATTTCATCTATTGGCCTGCCTATACCACCGGAAGATACCAATATAACCTTTGAATCCAATAACTTTGCTACGTATGCGTTTGAATGATCAAACACCGAACCAACTCCGGCATGGCCGGTCCCTTCTATGACTACCAGATCTTTATTCTCTGCCACCCGGCCGTAGGCCTCTTTAATCTGTCCGCTTATTGCCTCTTTCTTAGGATGCAGGATATACTTCTCCGTAAAGCCTTTTTCAACTGCTACCGGGCTCATGTCTTTTATCCCGCATTTAATCCCGCAGACATCCTCGATTAGCACCGAATCCTCGTCAACTTTAAAACCGTCTTCTTCCAGATAACGCTGGCCTATAGGCTTAATAAAACCTATCTCCTTATAGCGCTTTTTGAAATTAGAGATAAGCCCTAAAGAAACCGTAGTCTTGCCGTCGTTCTGCCGGGTCGCGGCGATAAAAATGTTCTTTACCTTATTATTACCCATATATATCCCGGTTATTTTTATAAATGCGCTTCTATCTTCTTTTTTAATTGTTGTTTACTGAGAGCACCAACCGCCTGCTCAACCACTTTGCCATCTTTAAATATCATTAACGTGGGAACAGACATTACGCCGTAATTAGTAGCCGTATTTTCTCCGTTATCCACATCGAGTTTACAAATCTTAAACCTGCCCTCGTATTCCTTGGCCAGTTCCTCAATTATCGGCGCGATAGCCTTGCATGGGCCACACCAAACTGCGGAAAAGTCTACCAAGACAGGCAGTCTTTCCGATAAAACTTCCTGCTTAAAATTGCTATCGTTTAGATGAACTAAAGGCATTTATACTCCCCCTCTCTCTTGACGAAAAAAAATTATTTTCCTGCCGCATCTTTAATTGTAGAAATGAGTTTATCCGTATCTACCGGTTTGGCTACATAAGAATAACTCCTTCCACCCATCCTCTTTTTGTATTCATCCTCTTCTTCCTTGGTGATAAGCGCGGTAAGAAAAATTATAGGAATATTTTTTGTATCGATATCTTCTGCCAGCTTTGAACATACCGTCGGCCCGTCAATATCCGGCATATTTATATCCAAAATAATTACATCGGGCTTAATGCGCTTTGCCTTAAGAATCGCCTCTCTACTATCCGAGAGGGCAAACACCTCAAATTCTCCTGTCCCTTCTAAATTAAGCTTAAGCAAAGACAAGAAACTTTCTTCGTCGTCTACAGCCATTATTTTTATTATATCCATTTTTCCCCCTTTCTCACTTCTTTACAATCGGCAACACCACAATAAACTTAGCACCTTTACCTTCAGGGCTTTCTACCCTAATTAAGCCCTTATGCGAATCTACTATAGATTTACAAATACTTAAACCCAATCCTACGCCTTTACCCGGCCCTTTGGTAGTAAAAAACGGGGTAAATAACTTATTAATTTTATCTTGATCAATACCCGGGCCGGTGTCTTCAATTTCAACAAAAACCGCTTTGTCCCCCTCACTAAAAAAATCTTCGCTGCGCCTGCCTATACCTGCGCCTGTTCCGCTTAATTCCCTAACGTCTACCCTTATAGTAAGCCTGCCGCCTTGTGGCATTGCCTGCCTAGCATTAAAAATGATATTTAAGAAAACTTGCTGTATTTTTACCCTGTCTACGAACACACGCGGCAGGCCTTCCATGTATTCCTTAACCACTTCTATTTTACCAAAGTCGGGGCTAGCCTTCGCCAACTCCAGAGAAAATTCAAAAACCTCTTTTATATTTTCCGGTTTTATCTCAAGGGCTGATTTTCTGGAAAAAACCAGCAAATCCTGTATTATTACCTCTGCCCGTTTTACCGCCTCCTTAAGCATGGATAAAACCTCGGAATCTTTCGCGGTATTTGTCGGCTCTCTCCTATTTAAATAATCAATCCCCTGGCTGATAATCGCCAAAGGATTTTTTACTTCATGGGCTACCCCCGCAGATAATATTCCCAGCGCCGACATTTTTTCCATTTGCATAAGCTCAAGCTCAAGCATTTTTTTAGCCGTGATATCCCGGGTTATATGGATAAAACGCAGGATATTGCCTTGCTCGTCTTTAATCGGATGCACAATAACTTCTACTATCAACTCATTGCCATCCTTATCATAATGCTTATGTTCTATTGTTTTTGACTTACCGGTTTTTAAAACATCGTCTATGGGGCATAAATCAAACGGCGGCTTGCAAGGCTGCTTCGCATGATGAGTCGCCTCATAGCAGGTTGAATTTATTATATCATTTTTTTTAAGGCCGCTTAACTGAATTATTTTTTTATTCGCCCAGAGGATTTTGTAATCGCGCGATAAAAGCATAACCCCTTCCTCCACCCCTTCAGCGACTGCCTCGGTTAACTCTTTAGCTGAAATCATATCATTACGCGATGCCCTTAGCTGCACGATCATTTCATTAAAATTTTCCCCTAGATGCCCAATTTCATCCTTTGCGCCTGTTTCTACCTCTATAGATAAATTTTCATATTTAGCTACCGCACGGGCGGCGTCTGAGAGTATTAAGATACGGCTTATAACTATTCTGTGCAGGAAAACATAAAGCGCGGCAATGGCAAAAATAAACGTAAGAATAAACAAGAAAACATACCTGATTGCTTTTTTTTTGATTAAGCTGCGGCCGGGCTCTAAAGAAATAACTGAAGAAAGCGCGGCTATGGTTTCGCCCTCGTTAATATTATGACAGACCAGGCATCTTACTTCTGCTTTAAGAGGAGTGACATACTTAACAGCATGCGCCTCTCTATTTTTTAGATTCAGTAAAATCTCTCCGCTAAAACTATGCCCTAAAAGGGCGCGCTCTTCTATTTTATCTTGGGGCCCCTCAAGCGCATCCGGCTTATAAATTGAGGCCATCTCTGCATCTTTAAATGTCTTGGCTATATCAGAGTGATGAATCAGCCTGATTTCCAGAACACCGCTTTCTTTATCTTTTTCTTCTGACGCCTTTAATGCGCTTATGGCATTATGAATAACGCGAGGATCAGAAACACCCAGAGACATAATTTCAGTCAACGCGTCAAAAATTCTTCTGTTTAAAGCTGAGGCATCAGAATATGCCTTCTTAAGCAATATATCCCTATCCGTAATGATAATATAGCCCAGGGTCATAGAAAGAATAAAAAACAGCGTCACTGTGACTATAAAAATTATCTTTATGGATAGTTTTTTAAACATGGTTTACTCTCGTTTCGAAAATTTAAATCTTTTTGAAGATAAAAGGCGGGGAAAGTAAATGCCATTACAGCCCATGGCTCTTAAGCAATTGTCTCTTCACTATCTTTGTCAAAAAAGTGGGCCTTACTCATATCAAACACTAATTCCATATATTTGCCTAGCTCCGGCTTATCATGCGGGCCGACGCGGGCAATAAAACTATGCTTGCCGGTATTAAGGTAGAGGTAAACCTCGGCACCCATCGGCTCAATTACTTCGCAGATAACTTTAACAATATTTTCCGGCGGGGCGTCATAGATAAACAGCTTATCGTAAATATTTTCGCTCCTGATACCCATGATTACTTCTTTACCTAAATATTTATTTAAATATTGTTTCATTTCATCGGATATTTTTACACAGATTCTCTCTTCATCGAAATATAATTTGTCCTGCTTTTTAATAATCTTGCCTTTCATGAAATTCATCGGGGGAGAACCGATAAACCCGGCAACAAATTTATTCTTCGGTTTTTCGTAAACATTCAGCGGGGTATCCACCTGCTGCACTAACCCGTCTTTCATTACCGCGATCCTGTCTCCTAAAGTCATTGCCTCAACCTGATCATGCGTTACATAAATCATCGTGCTTTGTAGCCGGTTATGAAGCTTATGCAGCTCTGTCCTCATCTGCACACGCAGCTTTGCATCTAAGTTAGAAAGCGGCTCGTCAAATAAAAACACTAAAGGCTTACGCACAATTGCCCGGCCTAAAGCCACACGTTGTCGCTCGCCGCCGGAAAGCTCGCGGGGATACCTTTGAAGCAACCTCTTTATACTCAAGATTTCCGCACCCTCATGCACCCGGGAGGTTATTTCATTTTTTGGGTAACGCCTGAGTTTTAACGCAAAGGCCATATTTTCAAAAACAGTCATATGCGGATAAAGCGCATAATTCTGAAAAACCATGGCAATATCCCTATCCTTGGCGGGCACATCATTAACCAAACGGTTGGCAATATATAAATTCCCGCTGGATACATCTTCGAGCCCGGCAATCATCCTTAAGGTGGTAGATTTACCGCACCCGGAAGGGCCTACCAGGACCATAAATTCCTTGCTTTCAATGCCTAAATTGATATTATCTACGGCCTTGACATTGCCATCATAAAATTTGCTTACATTCTGTAAACTTACTTGGGCCATTTCCCTCACTCCGTTCGGGAGCAACCAGATTCCAGTAACCAGTTACCGTATTTTTCTGGTTTCTGGCCTGTGCCCGATAGGGTAAAACTGGTTTCTGGTTACGACTTTATTAGTATATTATCCTAATTAGTATATCCTATCAACTTAAATAGTCAAGCAGCTGGATTAATACCTGTTTAAGGTTTTTACGCTGGACTATCATATCTAAAAGCCCGTGCTCTAATAAAAATTCCGCCCGCTGAAAACCCGGCGGGAGTTTCTGCCTGATAGTCTGCTCGATTACGCGCGGGCCGGCAAAACCAATCAGCGCCTTTGGCTCGGCGATAATAACATCTCCTAACCCGGCAAAAGAGGCCATTACCCCCGCCATAGTCGGATTAGTCAACACCGAAATATAAAACAGCTTCTTATCCTGATGACGCGCAAGTGCGGCGGAAGTCTTGGCCATCTGCATTAAGCTAAACATCCCCTCGTACATCCGCGCCCCGCCACCGGAGCCGGAAACAATAATTAAGGCTAAGCCATGCTTTGTGGCGTATTCTGTAGAACGGGTTACTTTATCTCCTACCACAGAGCCCATTGAACCCATAATAAAACGGGAATCGGTAACTGTGATAACTATGGTTTTCCCGTTAATCTTAGCCTCTCCATAAATACAAGCCTCACTTAAACCCGTGGCTTCTTTATCCTGCTCCAGTTTTTCCTTATAGCTTTTAGGCCCTTTAAATTCTAACGGATCCGCGGAAATAACATCTTTGTCAAATTCTCTAAAACTCTCTGCATCAACTAAAAAGCTTACCCTTTCATAAGCCGTGAGCAAAAAATGATGGCCGCATTCCGGGCAGACTTTAGCATTCTCCTCCAGGCTTTTATTATAGATAGGCTTTGAGCACTCAGGGCATTTAGTCCAAAGCCCTTCCGGCATCTCTTTTTTCTTGGTGCGGACGGTAGTATATTTTGGCTTTCCGAATAAAGTCATGCCAGACCACTCTCTTCGCTAAATTTATTGATAACAAGCCCGGTAAGCAGCTTAGGGTAAAAAAATGTTGATTTTGGCGGCATCCTCTCCCCCTGCGCCGCCACATGCGCCAGTACCTCTACATTAACCGGATTAAGAAAAAATAATAATTGCGCCTCGCTTCTATCCACCATTTTAACTGCCAATTCCGTATCGTTAGTATAGGATATATGTTTTACCGTCGAGGCGTCGCTATTACATAAATCTACGTCAATTTTTAACATCTTGCCTAAAATTAAATAATTCAAAATTACTACGCATAATTTCTTATATTCTTTAGGCTTATCAATATCAATAACCGTGTCTAAATTAATACCGCTCTTAAGGCGCAAGAGGTAAAATTTGCCTTCTTTCTTATGGCCGGCCTCTTTTTGATACATACCTAAGACACATTCGTTCTTAACTGCCTTGCCGAGCATAACAAATAAATCATGCCTGTCTTTTGCGCGATGCAGGTCAAAAAACTTCGTTAATTCGCCCGGCAAGCCGTTAATTAAATCCGGCGGAACATTTTTTATCAAGCGGTGCGTAGGCATAATAGTTAAACCGCGCGAGTTTAAGTCAGTAAGATATGTCATCAGGTAATCACAATCCAATTCCCTGTCCGGATTACCTAATGCTTTACGCTCCTCCTCCCTGAAATTGCAGGCGACTTCGTAACGGTGGTGGCCGTCAGCAATGAATATATCGCAAGTTTTTAAATCGCGCTGTACTTCATTAATAAGTTTGTTATCCGTTATACGCCACAGCTTATGCCGGACGGAATCGGCCTTTACGTCAATCAAAGGCTGGCTGTGAACGTATTTATCCGTAATACGCCTGATAATATGGTTCTTATCCGGAAAAAGGACGAATACCGGGCTCAAATTTGCCTTAACTTGACGGATAAGCTGCAGCCTGTCTTCCTTGGGGCCAAGATGGGTATGTTCATGGGCGTGTATCCTGCTCTTAGTTTTGCTGCTATTCCCGCCATCGTCCATCTTTAGTAAAGCAATAATACCCTGCCTTTTTTTCTTCTCTCCCAAATAAACATATTCCTGTTCATATAAATATATCGCTTCTTCCTTAGCGTGGCATAATACTTCTTTTTCCATCCAATCATCCAATTGCTTCTTTGCGAAAGCATAAACACTCTCACAGCCTGCTTGTTCTGCCTCGTTTTTTGTCGGCAGAATAAGGCGTACCATATTATACGGGCTTAAATTGGCATAATTTTCCCGTGCTTTCTCATTAATTACATCATAAGGCGGGCAGACTACTTTGGCTGTACCATTAACTTTATCCTGATTATATAAAACAGCCTTGAAAGGTTTAATTTCTGCCATGGTTTAAACCGCCCTTAATCCGTATAACCTGCCGCCGCATACCGCGCCAAAAATATCCGCGAGGACATCAAATAAACTGAACTCCCTGTTCGGGACGAATAATTGATGCAGCTCATCGGAAAAACCGTAACAAAAAGCTATCGAGATAACCCAAAAGTAATATTTTGCTAATGAAGTTTGAGGAAATGACTTCTGCATCGCGCGGGAAAAAAAAAGCCCAAAAACAATGTATTCACCGATATGAAATACCTTGTCTAAATTAGGGACATCTAGGTTTGCGCGTACCGGAAGTGAAGAAAGATAAAAGATGAAACCGGCGTAAATAAAAAACGGCAGCCAATACCAAAAAAAGATTTTTTTGCGGCCAGCTGTTAACTTGGACAAATTATTACCTATTTATTATTTCGCCTTGGGGCAACCGGAGGAACTGCATGCCTTCGTTGCCGCGGAGCAGGAAACATTTTCGCTTTTTGCGCTTTCCTGATAACCCTTACTGCGATAATCGGTAGCATAAAAACCCGAACCTTTAAAAATAATCCCGGCACCCGCGCTAATCAGCCGCTTGACGGCCTTGCCGCATAACGGGCATTTTTTAAGCGGTGGCGCGGTTATACCTTGAGAGGCTTCAAATTTATGGCTACACTTTAAACATTCATATTCATATGTCGGCATATTACCCTCATTTCATTCGGGAGAAACCAGAAATTAAAAACCAGTAACCAGAAAAAAATAAATTATGGTTTCTGGCCTGTGCCCGACAGGGTACAACTGGTTTCTGGTTACTCATTTGAATACCTTCTTTATTTTCTCTGTAAATGAACCGCTATTCTCATCCAATCTTTCTCCGGATAATTTGGCAAAATCTTCTATAAGCTTACGCTGTTCGACAGTTAAATAAACCGGAATCTCTATTTTTACTTTTACCAACTGGTCTCCGATACCGTAGCCATGCAGGTCAGGGATGCCTTTTTGCCGCAGGCGGAAAACCTTATCGGGCTGGGTTCCTACCGGGATTTTCATCATAACGCTCCCGTCTAAGGTGGAAACCTCTACCTCTCCACCCAAAGTTGCCTTAGCCATACTTATATTTACTTCACAAACAATATCGTTACCGGAACGTTCGAATTTCGAATCAGCAAACACATTTAAAATAATATATAAGTCTCCTTTGGAAGCTTTGCCTGCCTCTCCCTCGCCGCGGATACGCAGCTGTGAACCGGTGTCTACGCCGGGAGGCACTTTTACTTCCAGCTTATGTATTTTTTTAACTTTTCCTTGGCCGTTACAATCCGGGCAAAACGCCGTAACCAGCGTTCCTTCGCCGCGGCACTGCGGGCAAGTCTGTGCCATCCTGAAAAATCCGCCGCTGACAATTACCTGTCCCTGACCTTTGCATTGCGAACAGGTAGTCTTCTTACTGCCGGGCTTTGCACCCGTTCCCTTACATAAAGAACAGGCTTCATAACGCGGATACTTGATCTGTTTGGTAACCCCTCTTGCCGCCTCGAGAAATGTAATATCTACTTCTATCTGAATATCCCTGCCACGCTCTGAGCGCCGCCTGCCGGCTGTCCTACCCCCACCGCCAAAAATATCAAAGCCTAAATCGCTGAATACATCTCCGAACATACTCTCAAACCCCGCGTTTTCAAAAATACTGCCGAAGTCAGCGCCTTTAAAAATATCTTCCGAGGTATATCTTTGGTCAATCCCGGAATGGCCGTATTGGTCATAAAGAGCGCGCTTCTGCGTATCGGATAAAACCGCGTAGGCCTCGGAAATCTCCTTAAACTGTTCTTCCGCTTCTTTTTTCTTATCGGGAGCAACGCGGTCGGGGTGATATTTCAACGCCAGAGTACGGTATGATTTTTTAATAACATCTACCGTTACGTTTTTAGGCACGCCTAATATTTCGTAATAATCGCGTTTGGCACTCATTAGCGTTTAGCGTTTTCCGCCAAAGGCGGATCCGCCTCCGGCGGAAGCGAATATTAATAAACGTATAGTTAAAATAGAAAGTACTACTATCGGTTAAATGTTATACGCTATTTTTTATCGTCTTCTTCTTTGTATTCGGCGTCAATAATATCTTCATCTTTTACGCCGGAGGATGATCCGCCTTTGTCAGATTTCTTCTCTTCGGGCTCTTCTGTTTTTTGCCCATGCGGCGCATTTTTGCTGCTTGCCTGCTTATAAATTTCTTCTGCCAGCTTATGCGACGCCTTGGTTAAATTGTCCATGCCTTTTTTAATCGCGTCGGTATTTTTATCTTTTATGGCGGCCTTTAATTCATTAAGGCGTGACTCGATCTCCGCGCGCTCGTTGCTGCTCACTTTCTCGCCAAATTCTTTAACTGATTTCTCGGTACTATAAGCGAGGTTATCCGCCTGATTGATAAGTTCTATCTCTTCTTTTCTTTTGCTATCTTCGGCGGAAAACTTCTCCGCGTCTTTTACCATCTTCTCTATTTCTTCTTTTGACAACTTCTTAGACGCGGTAATGCGGATGGACTGCTCTTTACCGGTGCCCAAATCCTTGGCATTAACATGGACAATGCCGTTAACGTCAATATCAAACTTCACTTCGATTTGAGGAACTCCTCTGGGTGCGGCAGGAATCCCCAACAAATCAAACCTACCTAATTCCACATTTCCTTCAGCGTCCACCATTTGCCGTTCGCCTTGCAGAACGCGAATAGTGACCGCGGTTTGATTGTCAGCGGCGGTTGAGAAAATCTGGCTCTTTCCAGCCGGGATAGTAGTATTTCTTTCGATGAGCTTGGTAAAAACCCCTCCCAATGTCTCAATACCTAAAGAAAGCGGTGTTACATCCAAAAGTAGCACGTCTTTGGCTTCCCCTTTAATGATTGCCGCCTGTACTGCGGCACCCAAAGCAACGCATTCCATCGGGTCAACCCCGCGCTCAATCTTTTTTCCGGCATATTCCTCAACAAA
Organism: Candidatus Omnitrophota bacterium; assembly: GCA_030681595.1. Lineage (GTDB taxonomy): Bacteria > Omnitrophota > Gorgyraeia > Ghiorseimicrobiales > Ghiorseimicrobiaceae > CAKKQO01. Next base: position 3,178 of record JAUXSB010000024.1, on the reverse strand, counting down.
TTTCTGCACTATCGGCATACGCGTTGGCCCGCCGACAAGGATAATCCGGTCAATATTTTTTGCAGTAAGCTTTGCGTCGGTGATTGCCTGCTCCAGAGGATGGCGGCAACGATCTATGATTGGGCCAACCAGTTCTTCCAACTTTGCGCGGTTTATCGACATTGTCATATGCTTAGGGCCTGATGTATCCGCAGTAATAAAAGGAAGGTTTAGATCAGTGCTAACGGTACTGGACAATTCAACCTTGGCTTTTTCTGCTGCCTCGCGTAATCTTTGCATAGCCATTTTATCCTTGCGTAAATCTATGCCGTTTTCTCTTTCAAATTGTTTAGCAATATATTCCACAAACACGTTATCCATATCGGTGCCGCCTAATTGAGTATCGCCGGAAGTAGACATTACTTCAAAGGTTGCCGCTTTATGCACTTCGTCCCAGCTCATCTCCATAATCGTTACGTCAAGCGTGCCGCCGCCCAAATCAAAAACCATAATCTTCTGTTCTTTGCCGGCTTTATCTAAACCGTACGCAAGGCATGCCGCGGTTGGCTCGTTAATAATCCTTAAAACCTTCAACCCCGCGATTTCTCCGGCATCCTTAGTGGCCTGCCGCTGGTTATCGTTAAAATAAGCCGGGCACGTGATAACTACTTCTTCTATCTTTTCGCCTAAATAGTTTTCAGCGTCTTTCTTAATCTTTTGTAAGATAAAGGCGGAAATCTGCTGCGGGGTATACTCTTTTCCGTGAATTTTATACTTAAAGTCCGTACCCATCTTTCTTTTTGCGGCATAGACTGTCGCTTCAGGATTAACTGCAGCTTGCCTTTTTGCCGGCTCGCCCACCAAAAGCTGGTCATCTTTGGTGAAAGCCACAAAAGACGGAAAGGCCTTACCGGAGGCAACCCCGGCGCCTTCCGCTGAAGGAATAATTACCGGCCTGCCTGCTTCCATTGTCGCGGCTGCCGAATTAGACGTTCCTAAGTCGATACCGATTACTTTTGCCATGTTAAGTCCTCCTCAATGAGCCCGCCATTGATTCAGTGGCGGGCGAATTGATCCCGCCGAATACTCGAAAATTCTCTACGATAATTTTCGAGTATCTCATGAGGCGGGATAAAATTTAGTCTCTCTATTTTACTTCTTTTCAATAATATCTTTACTACCGTGCTTGGAAATCTTCACTTTTGCCGTCCTGATCACCCGCTCATACAAAAGGTATCCCTTTTGCAGCTCTTCTATAACTGTATGCTCGGGAAAATTTGAATCTTCAACCTGCATCAGTGCCTCATGGTAATGCGGGTCAAATATTTTTCCCTCAGCCTCTATCGGCTTAATACCATGCTCTTTTAACATATCATAAAGGTGCGCCAGTATCATCTCTACACCTTTTAAAAATACCGGCAAGTCCGAATTTTTAGACTGGGCAACTTCAATGGTGCGCTCTAAATCATCCAATATATTCAGCAATTCTATAATAATACCTTCGTTGGCAAACTTTATAAAATCCTGCTTTTCCCGCTCCAGCCTTTTGCGGGTATTTTCAAATTCTGCCTGCGCGCGCATCAAGCGGCCCAAATTAAGCTCTGACTCTTCCGCCTTTACCTTAAGTACCTCGTATTCATCTTGCGCAAGCGTAACAACTCCGCCTTTCTTTTTTTCGGAATTGGCGGCATTATGGAGCTCTTTAGGCTTATTATTTTTTTCGGGATTAATTTGTGCTTTATCCTGCTCTGACATTTTAAGTTTGCTGATTAAAAATCGCTTAACATACTGCTCAACATCTCGGAAACATACTCTATGGCAGGGATAATCTTAGCGTATTCCATGCGTGTAGGGCCTAATACTGCGATGCGTCCTTGGGGCTTATCTTTCACTTTATAATTAGAAGTTATCAGCGTGCAATTATCAAGGCTTTCAAAAGGAAGCTCTCTACCGATATAAATTTTAATCTTTTCTTCTAAATTACGGTTTATTACCTCAAGCAGGCTCTGCCTCTCTTCAAGTAAATTCATCAGCATCCTGATTCTTTTTAAGTCATGGAACTCCGGCTGCTCAAGCATCAGGCCCATCCCGCGGTAGAATATTTTCTCATGCCCATCAGCAAAAGAAACTATGCCGGTGCAATGCGTAAGCGAGGAAAGCAGGTCCGAAGTTTTTTCCAGCAAGGCGTCGAGTTCCCTGGCACTCTTTCTATACTCGCCTATGATTTCATCTTTTTCGACCTGAAGCAGCTCTATCTCCATAAGAAGGTTATCCACATAGAAACGGTACCCTATATCGGTAGGAATACGCCCGCTGGATGTATGCGTATGCGTAAGCATCCCTATATCCTCCAGCTCAGACATGATGTTACGGATGGTGGCAGAGCTGTAGTTAAAGTTTGACGCCAGCGCCTCTGAGCTTACCGCATTAGCATTTCGGATATAAGAATCCACTACCGCCGCTAAAACCTCTTGCCTTCTTTTATCGTAATTTGTTGTCTTAACCATAGTTAATCCTATTAATGTTAGGCCATTCTCTTAAAATTAGCACTCTTAGCCCTAAAATGCTAAAGTATAATATTACCACAAAATTTAATTTTGTCAATAATTGAAGTGGCGACGAACGAATTGACGCGCTTTAAATTTTGCCTAGAACAACAGCGGACGGCAAGGTCTAGGCTTACACAAAACATTACATCCCCTTCCCTTCTTGCTTTCGCAAGAAATAAGTAAGCACATATTTGGTCGAATAACCCCGCCAGATATGAAGCTATGGCTTCATTTATAATATTGACATATTTATGAATCTATGTATAATATAAATTCGCTCTTTCAAAAATTTATTCCCCTGTAGCTCAGTTGGTAGAGCAAGTGGCTGTGCGAATCCCGCCTTCGGCGGTATGAGCAAGCGAGCCGTAAGGCGAACACGTCGAAGGATCTTTAAAGCGCAGCTTCTGCGGGAAACCGTGGTTGAAAAAGCGGGCTAATTCAGGGAAGTCCTAAGTACAGTCGAAGGATAATCCTGAGCTAAATGTGCTAAACAGAAATGCTTAGCCTAAATGTGCAGAGACTATACACCCGCCTCCTAAATCCGCCAAAGTATAGTGGCGGACATGGAGATGAGATAGTCCACTTCCGAAAGTAATTTCGGGTTAAGTGTAACCACTGGGTCCGAGGTTCGAGTCCTCGCGGGGGAGCCA
>JAUXSB010000020.1 GCA_030681595.1 Candidatus Omnitrophota bacterium | reverse complement strand
AGGCGACGGCAAATATTATAAGCAGCCACGCATCGAAATCCGCCCGCGGCCGCAGCACTCCTTCGACGGCCGCATCTACGCCGTGGCCTCCAGCGAGGACTCGATCGACTCGGCGGCCAAGCTCGGCGCCCATATCGTGATGTTCGCCGACCGGCCGTGGGAGATGCGGGCGCCGATGATCGAGAGGGGCCGCGAGCTTCACGCCAAGTATCACGGCACCACGCCGCCCACCGTCATGCTGACCGAGTTCTGCGTCTGCGGGCCCGACGCCGCCACGATCGAGGACGAAGCCCGCCGCTACCAGGGCAAGTTCGTCGAAAGCAACTTCTACCACTACGAGTTCCTCGGCGAGCACTTCAAGACGGTGAAGGGCTACGACTCCTACCAGCAGAAGGCCGAGATCGCGCGCAAGGGCGGCATCGAAGGCGCTGTGACCGGCTTCATGCAGGCGGCCTCCTGGGGCACGCCCGACAAGATCCTGCGCGGCATCGAGGCGCGCCGGAAGGTGGTCGGCGACTTCGAGATGAATGTCGCCTTCCGCTTCGGCGGCACGCCCTTCGAGGTCTCCGAGCGCGGCCTGAGGCTTTTCGCCAAGGAAGTGCTGCCGGTGCTGAAGTCGTGGGGACCGGTCAAGGCGGCGCAGGCGGCCTGAGTCAGGGGGTGTCATGCTGAGCGAAGCGAAGCATCTTTACTCATGGCCTTAAAGATCCCTCGGCCTTCGGCCTCGGGATGACAACGGAGGCCTTCATCCTCTAAACAGCCGCATGCCTTTCGCCTCGCTGCGCGACTTCATCGACCTTCTGGAAAAGAGCGGCCGGCTGGTGCGTGTCAAAGCGCCGGTCTCGCCTGTCCTCGAAATGACGGAAATCCAGACGCGGCTGCTGGCCGAGCAGGGCCCTGCCGTGCTGTTCGAGAACGTCGTCGGCTCCGACATCCCGGTCCTAGTCAATCTCTTCGGCACGGTCGAGCGCGTGGCCTGGGGCATGGACCGCGAACCCGGCCAGCTCCGCGCCGTGGGCGAGACGCTGGCTTTCCTGCGCCAGCCCGAGCCGCCCGGCGGCTGGCGCGAGGCGCTCGACATGCTGCCGATGGTGCGCATCGTCATGGCAATGAAGCCGAAGACAGTGAACGCGGCGCCCTGCCAGGAAGTGGTGCTGACCGGCAGCGACATCGATCTTGGCAAACTGCCCATTCAAACCTGCTGGCCCGGCGAGCCCGCGCCGCTGATCACCTGGCCGCTGATCGTGACGCAGGGTCCGGATCCGAAGAGCGACAAGCAGGACAATTATAACCTCGGCATCTACCGCCTGCAGGTGACGGGCAAGAACACCACCCTGATGCGCTGGCTAAAACATCGCGGCGGGGCGCAGCATCATCAGCGCTGGAAGGGTGCGGGCAAGCGCGAGCCGCTGCCGGTGGCGGCCGTGATCGGCGCCGATCCCGGCACCATCCTGGCCGCCGTCACGCCGGTACCGGACACCTAGTCGGAATACCAGTTCGCCGGGCTCCTGCGGGGCAAGCAGGTCGAGCTGGTCGACTGCAAGACCGTGCCGCTGAAGGTGCCGGCCGAGGCCGACATCGTGCTCGAAGGCCATGTCAGCCT
>JAUXSB010000016.1 GCA_030681595.1 Candidatus Omnitrophota bacterium | reverse complement strand
GACGGAAGGTCGGCCGCGTAGCAAAGCCGGATCAGGGCCATTTCGGCGGCGCGCAACGGAGACGGCGCGGCGAGCGTCTCCTGCAGGCCTTTCATCAGGAGCGTCCAGGCCCGCGTGAGCGAGGCCATTGAAAGCTTGGCCGCCATTGTCAGGCCCTGCGCCCGCTCGCTGTCGGCCGAGCCCGCCGCCGCCTCGGGCGCCACTTTCAGCCGCGTCACCCAGTGCGTGAGTTCGAGCAGGTCCTGCAGGATGACCACCGGATCGGCGCCGGAGTCGTGCATCTCGCCCAGCGACGCCACCACCGCAGGCGCATCGCCGCGCATGGTCTTCTCGAACAGTTCCAGCACCCGGCTGCGGTCGGCTAGGCCCAGCATGTCGCGCACTTGCGCGGCATCGACCACGCCGCCGCCATGCGCGATCGCCTGGTCGAGCATCGAAAGCCCGTCGCGCACCGAGCCGTCGGCGGCCCGCGCGATGAGCGCCAGCGCCTCGGGCGAAATCTCGACCTTTTCGGTGGCCGAGATCTTGCCGAAATGTTCGACCAGCACGTCCAGCGGCACGCGCTTGAGGTCAAAGCGCTGGCAGCGGCTCAGCACCGTCACCGGCACCTTGCGGATCTCGGTGGTGGCGAACAGGAACTTCACGTGCGGCGGCGGCTCTTCCAGCGTCTTGAGCAACGCATTGAAGGCCTTCTCCGACAGCATGTGCACTTCGTCGATGATGTAGACCTTGTAGCGCGCCGACGCCGGCCGGTAGCGAACGCCCTCGATCAGCTCGCGCACGTCGTCGATGCCGGTGCGCGAGGCCGCGTCCATCTCGATCACGTCGACATGGCGGTCCTCGGTGATGGCCTTGCAGTTGTCGCACACGCCGCAGGGATCGACCGTCGGGCCACCTTTGCCGTCCGCCCCGACGCAATTCAGCGCCCGGGCGATGATGCGGGCGGTCGTGGTCTTGCCGACGCCGCGCACGCCCGTGAGCATGAAGGCGTGCGCGATGCGGCCCGATGCGATGGCATTGCGCAGGGTCCGCACCATCGCTTCCTGGCCGACCAGGGTGGTGAAATCGGTGGGTCGGTATTTGCGGGCGAGGACGCGGTAGGGAAGCGTTTGTTCGCCAGCCTTGTCGCCGGTGGTCTTGTCGCCAGTGCCTTTGGTGGCTTGCGCCATGGCGATCACCCGCTCAAACGCCGTGGCCCCTCAAGCCCGGCGGTCGTCGCGCCTGGGCGTCCCGCCCCCGCGACGGCGTGCGCGGGAGTCAGGTGAGAGACCGGCATGACCCGAAGCGAATTCGTTACGGCTGCTTCCTTCCGGATCTGACCGGGTTGGCGACTGCTCCGCCCACACCGGCCCCTCGGGGGCGTTATATCAGGAGTCCGGGGGGCCGGCACAAGGGATGAAGTGGACCATTTCGAGCCTCGCCTGAAAGGCTGTTGTTTGTTCGCGGTGGGTGTCCGGATTCGCCGG
>JAUXSB010000007.1 GCA_030681595.1 Candidatus Omnitrophota bacterium | reverse complement strand
ATCCAAGCATAATAATATCTTCTGCTCTGGATAAAAATTAACATTATGTTTTTCCAATTGGATTATTGAAAGCATTCCATGTTCTCCATGTTCCTTGTGAAAAGCTAAAATCGCCCATCCAGAACCCTCAACTGATTTTGCTGTTTCTGAAAATTCTGTTTTAAATCTTTCAAAACTTTCAAATTCTTTTTCAATTGCTTCTAAAATTTTTCCTTTTGGTTTATTTTTCCCTGAATCAGCAGACGCCATAATTTTCCAAAATATTTCATGCAAAATATGGCCCCCTACATTAAAAGACAATGATTTCAAAACTGACTTATAATCTAGTTCTGCATTTTTCTGCCTGGCATCTTGAATTTTATCTAACAAAGCATTAGTTGCATTGACATATGCTGCATGGTGCTTGTCGTGATGTAGGGTTAAAACCTCTGCCGACATATATGGCTCTAAATCTTTATAATTATATGGTAAATTTGGCAGTTTATATTTTTCCATAGTATTCAACATTCTAACATTCTATAGAATGTTAGAATGTTGTGATTATTTAGTATTCTATAACTTAACAGCAAGGTTCTCCGGGCATTTTATATTCTAACCTCTCGCCATATTCTTGTTTTTTTCCTTTATGCCATTGTTGTACCGGCCTTATATAACCTACTACTCTCGAGTATACCTCGCATGGCTGGAATTTAGTGAGCGCTTTATTTTTGGCGAAACATTCATTGAATATAAAAATATTTATTTTTTCTCCATTATTATCGTAATTAAGATATACCCCATTCTCTATTAATTCTCCATTAATTTCTATCTTCTTAGCGCAATCGTGGCAAACATTATTATTTTCTGCAGTTTTTACAGATTCCATAAAAGTTTATATTATAATGTTTAATTGAGCCGACCTTTGTTTTTTTGTTTTTCAAAATACCGCATTCAGAACATTCGCTGATAACGTCAAAAACATTACCGCATTCCTCGCATATAAAGTGGGCATGATCTGAAATATCGGCGTCAAAATGCTCATTATCTTTAGTATCAATCGCTATAATTTCTCCTTTTTCTTTAAAATTATT
>JAUXSB010000002.1 GCA_030681595.1 Candidatus Omnitrophota bacterium | reverse complement strand
CCCGCGGAGACGAGATAGAAGCGCCCCGGGGCCCATTCATAGACCGTGAACTCGGCCCGTACCCCGCCATGCCTTGTCAGCAGATGGCACAGCGCGATGCGCCCCATCTTTTTTGGAATGCGGTTGGCAAGAATTGAATCCAGCCACTCCCGCGCCCCCGGCCCCGAAACTTCCATCTTGGCAAAGGCCGACATGTCCTGGAGGGCCACATTCTCCATCACATTGCGGCACTCTTCACCGACAAAGCGGAAGGCGTTGGAACGGCGGAACGACCACTTTTCGACAATGCGCCCGTCTTCCGTCGGTGCCGCATGATTGTGATTGAGCAGCACGTTGGGCCGGTCCAGATCCTTTTCCGAAAGCGAGTAGCCCTTGGGCGCAAACCAGCCCGGCCGCTCCCAGCCGTAAACCGAACCAAACACCGCGCCCAGATCCTTCATCCGGTCATAGCACGGCGTGCGCTTCAAAGGCCGCGCCGCGGCGCGCTCTTCTTCCGGATAATGCATGGTGAAGACATTGGCGTAAGCCTCTTCGTTCTTCTCCTTGAGGTAGCCCTTCGTGGCATAGGGACCGAAACGCCGCGGATCGACACCCATCATGTCAATGGTGGGCTCGCCATCGACGATCCATTCCGCCAATTGCCAGCCCGCGCCTCCGGCCGCCGTAACGCCAAAGGAATGGCCTTCGTTCAGCCAGAAATTCTTCCGGTCCCATGCCGGTCCGATGATCGGCGAACCGTCCGGCGTATAGGCAATGGCGCCATTGTAAATTTTCTTGATGCCCAGTTCGCCGAAGGCTGGAACCCGTGTGATGCAGGTTTCAATATAGGGCTCCAGGCGATCGAGTTCGCCCTGGAACAATTCATATTCGCTTTGATCAGAAGGGCCATCCACATAGCAGCACGGCGCGCCCTTCTCATAAATGCCGAGGACAAAACCGCCGTTTTCTTCGCGCAGATACCAGGATGAATCCGCCTCGCGCAGCACGCCCATTTCCGGTAGTCCCTTGGTCTGGCGTTCCTTGATCAGCGGTGAGGGTTCGGTGACGATATATTGGTGCTCGACCGGAATGACCGGAATATCCAGCCCCACCATGGCCCCCGTCTTGCGTGCGAAATTGCCCGAACATGAAACAACGTGCTCGCAAGTAATATCGCCCTTGTCGGTCTTTACCAGCCATTCTCCCGAAGGAAGCTGCTCAATGGCGGTTACCGTGGTGTTGCGGTAAATCTCCGCCCCCCGGCTGCGCGCCCCCTTGGCCAAAGCCTGGGTGAGGTCGGCGGGCTGGATATAGCCGTCATCGGGATGCTGGATGGCGCCGAGGACACCATCAATCTCGCACAGCGGCCAAAGTTCCTTCAACTGCTTCGGTGTGAGCTTGTTGACCTTCACGCCGATCGTTTCGGCAATGCCGGCATAATACATGAACTCATCCCAGCGGTCCTTAGTCCGTGCAATACGAATATTGGAGACCTTGCTGAAGCCCACGTGCTGGCCCGTTTCCGCTT
>JAUXSB010000004.1 GCA_030681595.1 Candidatus Omnitrophota bacterium | reverse complement strand
GGAACTGGTGGTCATATCTCTCGTTATTGCCGGCACATGCCTTGGCTTTCTGAGATACAATTTCAATCCGGCAAGTATTTTTATGGGTGACTGCGGAAGCATGTTTTTAGGATATACCATCGGAGCGCTTTCAATAACAGGGACTTATCAGCACGCATCTAACTTGGTTGTCACAATGGCTGTCCCTGTTCTTATCGTGGCTATTCCGATTTTTGATACAATGCTGGTTACTGTCATGAGAAAGCTGACCGGAAGGGCTGTGTCTCAGGGAGGAAAAGATCATATTTCGCACAGACTTGTGCTTCTCGGGCTCTCTGAAAAACAGGCAGTCCTGCTTCTTTACTTTCTCAGCCTGATTACGGGGATCATCGCCATTGTTTATCCTCATTTCAACCTTTATATGATAATCGTAGTTGGAGCACTGGTGCTGGTAGGGCTTTTTTCGCTCGGGATTTTTCTCGGGGATGCAAAAGTATATTCCAAAGAGGAGATGGAGCTTGCCAGGGAAAAAATTATGGGGAAAAACAGTAATGTTGTATTTGATACAACAATATTTTATAAAAGGCAGGTTGTGGAGATTCTCATTGATTTCATTCTGGTTACTGTCGCTTATATCTCGGCATATCTCCTTCGCTTTGAAGGCACTGTTTCAGAGCAGAACACACACCTTATAGCGAAGTCGCTTCCTATTCTTCTTCTGGCACAGCTTGTATCTTTCTATTACGTCGGCTTATATAAGAAAATGTGGAGATATATAGGGCTTTCTGATGTGGGATCAATTATCAGGGCTGTGACTATGGGGACGCTCATTACCGTGGTCATACTTGTGCTGAACTGGAGATTTTCAGGTTATTCAAGGGCTGTTTTTGTTATTTACTGGATGGCAGCTATAGGGCTGGTAACAGGCGTCAGGCTGGCGCTCCGGCTGTTCAGGGAACATTTTGCTGAAATACAAAAATCAAAGGGCAAAAGGGTTTTAATTTTTGGCGCAGGCGATGCAGGC
>JAUXSB010000071.1 GCA_030681595.1 Candidatus Omnitrophota bacterium | reverse complement strand
GTCCAGGAGGCTCACATGGTAGATAGCGTCTACAAGGTCATCGAGCTGGTCGGCACCAGCAGCGAATCCTGGGAGAAGGCGGCCAAGGTGGCGGTCGAGCGGGCAGCGAAGTCGCTACGCGACCTGCGCGTCGCCGAAGTCGTCGAACAGGACCTCGTCATCGAAAAGGGCAAGGTCACGGCCTATCGCACCAAGGTAAAGCTCTCCTTCAAGTACGGCGGCGGCAGCTGAGTCCTTCGTTGGGGGCGCGCCACTGAAGTGGAGTAATCTCCGCTTGCAGTGGCGCGCCCCGTCCATGAGTTAAGATTGGCCATGTCCTCCGGCCTGCTCGAAGACGCCTCGTTCAACCAGTCGCCCGCTTTCGGCGACGTCGACCTGTTCGCCGCCGACCGGCCGCTGGCCGATGCCGCTTCGCGCCTTGGCCTCGATGCCAAGGCGTTGTCGGCCTGCGGGCGCGACTACGGCTCGGCCGAGACGCTCGATCTCGGACGCGTCGCCAACGAGAACCCGCCCAGGCTGCGCACCATGGACGGCAAGGGCAACCGCCTCGACCTGGTCGAATTCCATCCGGCCTATCATGCCCTGATGGAAAAGAGCATCGGCCACGGCATCCACGCCTCGGCCCACGACGGCACCGATCCGAAGGGCCCGCTCGCCGCCCGCGCGGTGCGACTCTATCTCGCGACCCAGGCCGAGAGCGGCCACCTTTGCCCCATCACCATGACGCACGCCTGCATCGGCGCGCTCCGGGCCGAGCCCGGACTGCTCAAGAAATGGCTGCCGAAAATTCAATCGCGCCACTACGACCCCCGGCCGTTGCCGTGGCAGGAGAAGAAGGGCGTCACGCTCGGCATGGGCATGACCGAGCGCCAAGGCGGCACCGACGTGCGCGCCAACATCACGCAGGCAGCGAATAAGAGCGATCATGTCGAGATCACCGGCCACAAATGGTTCATGTCGGCACCGATGTGCGATGCCTTCCTGGTGCTGGCCCAGGCAGAAGGCGGACTCACCTGCTATCTGATGCCGCGTTACCGACCCGACGGTGGCCAGAACAACCTCCGTTTCCAGCGGCTGAAGGACAAGCTCGGCAACAAGTCGAACGCCTCGTCGGAAGTCGAATTCCACGCGGCCTATGCCGAGCGGGTCGGCGCCGAGGGCGCGGGCGTGCGCACCATCATCGAGATGGTGAACCTGACGCGGCTCGACTGCGCCATCGCGTCGGCCGGCCAGATGCGGATCGCGCTCAGCCAGGCACTGCACCACATCCGCAACCGCTCGGTGTTCCAGAAGAGGCTCGCCGACCAGCCGGCGATGCGCGCCGTCGCTGCCGACCTCGCCCTCGAACTGGAAGCCCAGGTGGCGCTGGTGTTCCGTCTTATCCACGCTGCGGATTGCGCCGCGTCGGACCCGCGCGACGCGGCCTACGCCCGGCTGCTGACGCCGGCGGTGAAATTCCTGGTGTGCAAGAGCGCGCCGCAGGTGATCTACGAGTCGCTCGAATGCCTCGGCGGCAACGGCTACACCGAGGATCTGCCGATGGCCCGCTACTACCGCGAGGCGCCGCTCAACGCCATCTGGGAAGGCTCGGGCAACGTCATGGCGCTCGACGTGCTGCGCGCGGCCGGCCGCCATCCCGAGGCCGCGATGGATACGCTGTCCCGGCTGGTGCGCACCGCCTCGCAGGGCTTCAATGTGGCGCCCCTCGCCCAGGCGCTGGAGCGGACGCTGAAATCCGCCGACGCCGAGCGCCGGGCGCGCTTCCTGTGCGAGGGCCTCGCCCGCATCGCCGCGCTGGCCGCCCTGGTCG
>JAUXSB010000046.1 GCA_030681595.1 Candidatus Omnitrophota bacterium | reverse complement strand
CGCCCGATATGAGCGCGCTCTTCGCAAGTGTCTCGAAATCTTCCGCGAGGAAGGGATCGTCTAAGAGCCTCTAGGCGGCGCGACCACGGCCACGACCGCCGCCGCCGAAGCGGCGCGCGCCGCCGTTGGAGCGCGGACGATCGCCCTGCGGGTGGTCACCGTGCGGACGATCACCATGGGGGCGGTCGCCCCGCGGCGGACCATTCGGACGATCGCCGAACGAGCGCGGACGGTCTCCCTGGGGGCGATCGCCATGAGGACGGTCACCGTGGGGACGATCACCGAAGGAACGCGGACGATCACCCTGGGGACGATCGCCATGCGGGCGATCACCGTGCGGGCGGTCACCGGGCTGGTGCGGACGGTCGCGGAAATCACCCCGCGACCACTGCCGCTCGCCTTCCGGACGCGGACGATCGGCATGCAGGCGGTCACCCTGAGGACGATCGCCTTGCGGGCGATCACCATGGGGACGGTCGCCATGGGGACGGTGCGGACGATCGCCATGACCACCGCCGAACGACCGCGGACGGTCGCCGAAGGAGCGCGGACGGCCCGGACCACCGGGACCGCGGCCGCGCGGACGCTCGTCGCGACCCCGCTCGTCACGGGGATCACGCTCCTCGCGGCTGCGAGCAACCGGCGGCATCACCGGCATGTCTTCATTGGCCGGAGTCGAGACGACAGCGATCGGCTGGCGGGTGAGCTTCTCGATGCTGCGGAGCTGGCCGCGCTCGCTCGAGTCGCAGAACGACACGGCGATGCCCGAAGCGCCGGCGCGCGCAGTGCGGCCGATGCGGTGGACGTAGCTCTCGGCGTCGGCCGGCAGCTCGTAGTTGATGACGTGGGTCACGCCCACGACGTCGATGCCGCGCGAGGCGAGATCGGTGGCGACCAGCACGCGGGCCTTGCCGCGGCTGAAGTTGTCGAGCGCCTTCTGGCGGGCGTTCTGGCTCTTGTTGCCGTGGATCGCCTCGGAACGCACGCCGCGGTCCTCGAGCGCCTCGGCAACGCGGTTGGCGCCGCGCTTGGTGCGCGTGAACACGATCACGCGCTCGAGCGCCGCGTCGGACAGCAGATGGCTGAGGAGCTGGCGCTTGCTTGAGGCGTTCACGTAATAGACGCGCTGCTCGATCTTCTCGATCGGGCGGCCCTGGGCTGCGATCTCGACGCGCTCCGGGTTCTTCAGGATTTCCGACGAAAGCTTGGCGATGTCGTTCGGCATGGTGGCCGAGAACAGCAGCGTCTGTCGGTTCTTGGAGACCGAGCCGGCGATGCGGCGGACGTCACGGATGAAGCCCATGTCGAACATGCGATCGGCTTCGTCGAGCACGAAGAAGGTGACGTTGCCGAGCTTCACGTTGCCGCGCTCGACGAGGTCGAGCAGACGGCCGGGCGTGGCGATCAGGATGTCGACGCCGCGTGCCAGCGTCTCGATCTGGCGGCCGTAGCCGAGACCGCCGACGACGGTGCAGAGCCTGAGGCCGAGGCCACGGCCGTAGGTGTCGAAGCTGCGCGCGATCTGTACGGCAAGCTCACGGGTCGGCGCCAGAACAAGTGCCCGCGGGCTCTTCGGCTGGGCGCGCTCGTTGGAGGCGGCGAGCAGCTGCAGGACAGGCAGCGCGAAAGCCGCCGTCTTGCCGGTGCCGGTCTGGGCAATGCCGAGCACGTCACGACCCTTCAGCAGGGCCGGAATGGTGCGCGCCTGGATCGGCGTGGGGGTGGTGTACTTGGCTCCGTGCAGGGCACGCAGCAGCGGCTCGGACAGGCCGAGATCCGCAAACGAAACTTCACTCACTGAAAATAGTCCTTCTCGCCGCCCACCGTGCCTTTCGGGCACGCGTATGTAGGGCGGCTTTTGGCCCGTTCCCGCGC
>JAUXSB010000045.1 GCA_030681595.1 Candidatus Omnitrophota bacterium | reverse complement strand
GCAAGGTCACCATCATTCCCGGCGGGCTGACGCGCGTGGCGCTGAAGGAGGGATCGCTGGTCGTCAATTCGAGCCAGGGCGGCGGCACCAAGGACACCTGGGTGCTGGCGCCGGAAGCCGGCTCGGGCGAATAGAGCGATGCTGAGCAGCACCGCCAAGAACCTGTACTGGATGGGCCGCTACCTGCAGCGTGCCAAGTCGACGGCGCGGCTGATCGAGGCGACGCAGCGCATGGCGTTGCAGTCGCGCGGCGAAGAGGCCGCGGGAGTCGCGGCGATGTTCGGCATGGAGGACGAGTTCCGCCAGACCCAGCAGCAGGGCGGCCGGCTCGCCAGCCTCATCGACTTCCTAGTGCTGGACGAGAGCAACCCCTCCTCGATCGTGAGCTCGATCACGGCCGCGCGCAGCAATGCCCGCGAGGAACGCAACAACATCACCGTCGACGTCTGGGAGAGCCTGAACGGGCTGTGGCTCGAGCTCAGCACGCGGCTGCGCAGCGACCGCGCCACGCTCGACCGCGGCGCCCTGATCGAGACGGTGAAGAAGCAGGCGGTGATGATCTTCGGCGCGGCGCAGGTCACGCTGCTGCGCGACGAGGCCTACAACTTCCTCCAGCTCGGGGCCTTCCTCGAGCGCGGCGACAATACCGCGCGCATTCTCGACGTGAAGTTTCATCTGCTGCGGCCGGACGGCAATCCGCACACCGACAAGCCCGACTATTTCGCCTGGACGGAAGTGCTGGCCTGCATCGGCGCCGTCCGCACCTATCGCCGCATCTATCGCAGCGCGCTCGACCCGATGAAGGTGGCCGAGCTGATGATGCTGCGCCGCGACGTGCCGCGCTCGGTGCACCATTGCCTGTGGATGGTCGATCTCAGCATGCGCGAGCTTGCCGACACTTATGGCACCAAAGGCGAGGCCGACCGGCTGGCCGGCGAACTGCACGCCCGGCTGCGCTACGCCCGCGTCGACCAGATCTTCGACATCGGCCTGGCCAAGTTCCTGGGCGGCGTGCGCGACGACATCGCCACGCTCTCCGATGAAATCGGCCGTCAGTTCCTGCTGGATTGAACGACCATGCGCTACGCCATCGAGCACACGACGCGGTTCCAGTTCGACCAGCCGTCCGGCCATTCGATCCACGACGTGCGGCTCACGCCCAAACCGGCGGCCGGTCAGCGCATCGTCTCCTGGCGCATCGACGGGCCGGGCAAGCGCTCCGAATGGGTCGACGGGCACGGCAACCAGGTGACGACCTTCTCGGCGGCATACCGGCACGACAGCGTCGAGATCACGGTGCACGGCATCTACGAACACAGCGGCGCCGATCAGTGGCTGCGCTATGTCGAGACACCGACGCTGCCGGCGCCGTTCTGGCTGCGCAATACCGGCCTCGCCCGCCATGATGAGAGCTTCGATCCTGTGATCGAGGGCCTGGCCGAACGGGCGACCGATGCCGCCCAGCGCGTCGCGGTCCTGCACGAGGTCATGGAGCGAATCG
>JAUXSB010000041.1 GCA_030681595.1 Candidatus Omnitrophota bacterium | reverse complement strand
GCCTTCGTAAGCTGCAACAGCGCTTATGCGCTTGAGAGCGGCATTGCGGTCAACTTCGGTGATCTTGCCTGATTTCAGCTGCCGTCCCAGGTTTCCGGTGATGGTGGCAATGCCCGCATCAATGCGCTCCTTGCTGACATCATTGACGCCGACGTCAAATCCGGCGAGGGCGCAGACATGCGCTATGCCACTGCCCATTTGCCCAGCACCAATGATGCCGACTTTCTTGATCTTCATGTCCGTTCGTAACTCGCTTGATTTCAGCGTTTAAGCCTATAACGCGCACAGGTTTAGAGCAAGTCTATTTCGCAGGTGCAGCATAAACGCACAGGGCCATGCTTAACAGGCGCTGGACAGGTTTGGCAGGGGCTGCTTTCGTTTTGCTTTGTGAAAGTTCGCTTGATGACGCCAATTCCCGGTGAGGCCCCGGATCGCCTGGCACTCTGGTCCCTGCTGTTTGGCAATTTTGTCATCGGCACGGGAGTCTTGCTCCCGGCCGGATTGTTGAATGTGCTGGGCGCCGATCTTCAGGTGCCGCCAGCCACGGCGGGGCTGCTGCTGTTTGCCGGCGGATTGGTGGTGGGAATAGGGGCTCCGGTTCTGGCGGGGCTGACGAGCCGGTTTGACCGGCGCCTGCTGCTCGCGGTGTCGGCGGCGATTTTCGCGGTGGGCCATGGACTGGCAGCCCTTGCGCCGGAATTCTGGTCACTGCTTGTCATCCGCACCGTGACCATGGTGGCGGTGACCGTGTTCACGCCCCAGGCAGCAGTGACTGTCGGCTTGCTGGTGCCGCCGGAAAGGCGATCAGAAGCCATCGCTTTCATCTTTATCGGCTGGTCCCTGGCTTCGGTTGTGGGCATTCCGTTGGGAAGCATATTGGGCACCGCCTTTGGCTGGCGTATAACGTTCCTTGTCATGGCCCTTCTCGCGGCTTTGTCTTGTTTCGGGGTCATGCAGTCACTCAGGCCGGGCTTGCGGGTTCAGTCCTTGCAGTTTTCATCGTGGATCGCGGTATTCAAAAACCCCGCGCTGTTGTGCATCATGCTGGTGACGCTGTTCAGCATGTCGGG
>JAUXSB010000038.1 GCA_030681595.1 Candidatus Omnitrophota bacterium | reverse complement strand
GACTACCCTGGCAATGGAGAGCATTGTGGACGCGGCCCATATCCACCAATTCCATGATTCCCGAAACAATGATCCCTCCAACGGAATGGCCCTAACGAAGAACGCCCATTGGCAGTTTGATCGTGGCCTCTGGTCGTTGAATAATGATTATCGTGTACTCGTAAACAAAGAAAAATTCACAGAGGAAGGGATACCTGGACAGCGCCTCTCAGACTTTGAAGGACGAAGAATCTTCCTGCCAGACGACCCACGGTATTGGCCAGAGCAGCACTATCTGGAGTGGCATCGCAAGCGGCACGACTTCCCGAATTAACCGATCCGGGGCGATCATCTCTTCGCATTAATCAATAGACAGCTTCTAATCCGCAGGCGTACGTCTTTATAGACGCAAAACCGATTTATGATACTGTTCATCATAGAGCATCTAAATCGATCCACTGAATAGAAACCTTTTCTCCCAGTTGCCTGAACTCCGGATCTCCGGTCACAAGGATCGCTTTGAGTTTTATAGACAGGGCGGCGGCAACGCAATCCGCATAGGCGATCCGATAGGAGCCTTTCAGTTTCACCGCTTCACGGGTCAATGCCTGATCCGCATCGACCAGCTCGATGGGGTACTTCTCGAACTGGGAGAGGATTGTTTCCGCCTCCACAAGGCCCTGTTCCCGCATCACCGAATAGTACATTTCCCCCCAGTTGACGACGGACATATATCCTTTTGCCCGGTTGGCCAGAAACTCCCGGAGCAGGGAGGCAACGGCCTGGGCGCCCGGCTCGTCCTCAAAAAAGGCGATCATCGCGTAGCTATCCAGGACGTACCGCTTCACCGCTGCGCCTCCGCTTTCCGGTCTTCAACCAGCACCTTCAGGACGCGCCCCCCGGATTTCAGGATCCCCCGTCCCGACTCCACAGCATCCGACTGCACCGGCTCGACCAGGATGCGGTTTCCCTCCTGGTAAATGCGGAGCTGCGTACCCCTAACGATGGAGAGCTTTTTCCGGATCGGCGCCGGGATGAGAATCTGTCCTTTGACCGTGGCTTTGACGATCGTCATCAGATCACCTCCGTAATACTTATTTTGGTGTAAGTGTATTACCTTTTTTGTGTCAAGTCAAGAAACGTTAAGGACAAAAATTCCTCTTGACAGCTCCCTTCTTCTTCCCTATATTTCCATCAGATGATTGAATCATAGGCTGGAGGGCTCCCATGACCACCCCCCTGGAGAAGGCCCGCAAGGATCCCGAGTCGATGAAGGCCCGCATCCTCGATTGCGCCCGCCGGATTTTCGGTGAGTACGGCTTTCACGGCACGACGACCCGGATGATCGCCCAGGAAGTGGGGATCGACATCTCCACGCTCCATTACCACTGGGGCGGAAAGAAGGACCTCTACGAGTCCGTGGTCATCGACATCAACAAGGACCTCCGGCAAAAGCTGGTCG
>JAUXSB010000029.1 GCA_030681595.1 Candidatus Omnitrophota bacterium | reverse complement strand
AACTCAAGGGGCACGAGGAGCTGCGCCAGGCGGCGGAGTGGCTGCGCCGCGAAGGCTCGCCCGTGTCCTTTCACGGCTTCGTGGAGGGCAATGACATTGGCACCGGTATCGTCGACGTGGTCGTCACCGACGGCTTCACCGGCAACGTCGCTCTGAAGGCCATAGAAGGCACGGCTAAGCTCTTGATGGGCCGGACCGGTTTAGTTCGCGACGCTTTCCGGACCTCGACCTTCGCCAAGATCGGCTATCTGTTCGCTGCGGGCGCCTGGGTGAAGCTGAGCAAGCGGGTCGACCCGCGGCGCTACAACGGGGGCGTCTTCCTCGGCCTCGACGGCATTTGCGTGAAGAGCCACGGCGGCACCGATGCGCTAGGCTTTGCCTACGCAATCGGCGTGGCGGTTGACATGGTACGCTACGAATACAAAAGCAAACTCGTCGAAGGGCTGGCCAAGTTGCACGCAATGCCGGCGACGGCCGAGGCGCCGGCGCTGCAGGCAGGCGGAGGAAGCGCGTGATCCGGTCCGTCGTTCAGGGGTGCGGCGCCTATCTGCCGGAACGTGTGGTTACCAACGCCGATCTTGCCAAGACGATGGATACTTCCGACGAGTGGATCCAGCAGCGCACCGGCATCAAGCAGCGCCATATCGCGGCCGACGGCGAGATGACGTCGCATCTGGCGCTCAAGGCCTCGGAGCGGGCACTGGCCCACGCCGGATTGAAGGCCTCCGACCTCGATCTCATCGTGCTGGCGACGGCGACGCCGGATGAAACTTTTCCCGCGACGGCGACGCGCGTGCAAGCCGGCCTCGGCATGACCAGAGGCGCGGCCTTCGACGTGCAGGCCGTCTGCGCCGGCTTCGTCTACGGCCTGTCGGTGGCCGACAGCATGATCAAGAACGGCCTGGCCTCGACGGCGTTGGTGATCGGCGCCGAGACCTTCTCCCGCATTCTCGACTGGAATGATCGCGGGACCTGCGTGCTGTTCGGCGATGGCGCCGGCGCCGTCGTGCTGCGTGCCGAGGAAGGCAAGGGGACGTCGGCCGACCGCGGCGTGCTCGCCAATGCCCTTCATTCCGACGGCCGCCAGCACGACATCCTCTATGTCGACGGCGGCCCATCCTCGACCCGGACCACCGGCTTTCTGCGCATGGAGGGCAAGGAGGTCTTCAGGCACGCGGTCATCAATATGGCGACGGTCGTGGGCGAAGTGCTGGCCAAGGCCGGGTTCGAGACCAAGGATATCGACTGGCTGGTGCCGCACCAGGCCAACAAGCGCATCATCGACGGGACAGGGCGCAAGCTCGGCCTGCCGCCGGAGCGAGTGGTCGTCACGGTCGACCGCCATGCCAATACGTCCGCCGCTTCGATCCCGTTGGCTCTCGATACGGCCGTCAAGGATGGCCGCATAAAGAAGGGCGATCTGCTGCTGCTGGAGGGCATCGGCGGCGGTCTAGCCTGGGGCGCTTCGCTGGTCCGCTGGTAGGATTTCTCGCCCAGGGGGCGATTGAAACAAAAAAAGTCTGCAACGGAACGAGAACAGACGGCGATTCAAGTCCAGCCTCTATCCTCCTGATATTGACCGCTTTCCAACCTTAGAGTAAGGATTAACTGGGGGAAGGAAGGGTACCGGAGTGGAAGGCCGGACTATTACGCGCGCCGATCTGAGCGAGTCCGT
>JAUXSB010000023.1 GCA_030681595.1 Candidatus Omnitrophota bacterium | reverse complement strand
GCCTTGATGCCGATTTGCCCCAGACTCTCCTGGATCAGGATGGTGAGCGGCTCGTTGGTGCTGGCGAGGCCGAGATCGAACGACAGGGTGGTCTCGAAGCCGGTGGGATAGCCCGCCTCCGCCATGAGTGCCTTGGCCTTGGCGATGTCGGTCTTGTAACCGTCCTTCTGCGGCCAGTAGGCGCCCTTGAATTTGTTGTCGGCGCCGCCAAACAGCGGGAGCGCCTGGCCGAACATCACCGAGTCCATGATCTGCTGGTACGGAATGGTCCAGGCCACGGCCTGCCGCACCTTGACGTTGTCGAACGGCTTCTGGTTCACGTTCATGCCGAGATACATCATCGCGTTCTCGATCGGCGTACCGATCACGGTGAGCTTGGGCGAGGTCTTCAGCTCGGCGAAATCCTTGGACGGCAGATCGAACGAGATGTCGGCGTCGCCGCGTTCGAGCAAGGCACGGCGGTTGCCGGCCGACGGAATGATGCGCTGGATGACGCGACGGACCTTGGGCAACGGCCCGTTCCTCCACTCGTCGTTGCGCGCAAAGACCACTTCCTGGCCGGGCTGCCAGCGCTCGACCTTATAGGCGCCACCGGCGGCCAGGTTGTTCTTGCACCACTCCATCGCCCACGGGTCGGTGGCGGTCGCGTTCTTCTTGCAAAGCGCGGAGTTCATGATCACCGGCACCGGGACCCCGATGTCGGGCATGGTGAGCTTGTCGGCGCGCACGAAGTCGACGCGGAAAGTGTTGTCGTCGACGGCGACGAACTGCTCCGGCTTCTCCAGCGAGCCCGCCTTCATCTGGAAGGTCGGGAAGCCGCCCACCGTGACCGCGCGGTCGAACGACCACTTCACGTCCTTGGCGGTAATCGGCGTGCCATCGTGGAACTTGGCGTCCTTGCGCAGCTTGAAGGTCACCGAGTTGGGCTTCAGATCCCACTCAGTCGCGAGCTCGGGCTGGAGCTTGGTGTAATCGTAATGATCGTTGCCGTTGGCGTCCTTCTTGACGCCGTAGGTGATCAGCCGGTCGTAGCAGTTCCACGACACCTCGTAGGCCGGCCGGTTGGTGCCGACGCCGTGGATATCCATCGAATTGGGCGGGCTTTCGGTGACCAGCAGCAGCGTCTCGTTGCGCGCTTGTGCCTTGGCCTCGGACCAGATCGCCGGAGCGGCAGTCGCGGCGGCGCCGGCGACAGCCGTCGTCTTCATGAATGAGCGACGCTTCATTGTAGTCCCCCTGTTTTTTTGAGACCCACACGATCCCGCCGCATTGGACGCAAGGACCGTGCCAACCTCTGCGCGCATCTGGCGGCTGCATTTGACCAGCGGCTTGTCTACAAACGGCAAATGACCGGTTTGCTCGATCTTGGCATTCACGCGCTCAGCGACGCCTATCGCACCGGGACGCTCGACGTCCGGCAGGTGATCGACGAGGTCCTGAAGCGCATCGTCGCGGCGGGCGACGACAAGGTATGGATATCGCGCAGGACGGATGCCGCCCTACGTGCCCAGGCCGACAACCTCATGGCGCGGCGCGGTGAGATCGAGAAGCTGCCGCTATATGGCATCCCGTTCGCCGTGAAGGACAATATCGACGTTGCCGGCATGATGACGACGGCGGCCTGCCCCGGCTTCGCCTACGAGGCCAAGACGTCGGCCGAGGTGGTACAGCGCCTGGTGGCGGCCGGCGCCATCGTGGTCGGCAAGTCCAACCTCGACCAGTTCGCGACCGGCCTGGTGGGCGTGCGCTC
>JAUXSB010000026.1 GCA_030681595.1 Candidatus Omnitrophota bacterium | reverse complement strand
ATTCTCTTTGAAGACATCAGCAACTCCGAACTTGAAAAGTTAGCGAAAGTCATAAAAGAAGTCTCTTTAAAAAAAGGAGAGTTTCTTTTTAAGGAAGGCGAAGATACAAAAGGCATTTATATGATTCGTTCCGGGAAAATTGAAATCAACAAGGTGACACCGGACGGCTGGAAACAGACCCTTGCAGTTCTATCAACAGGCAGTTTTTTTGGAGAGCTTTCAATAATCGAAAAGCGGAAACATGAAGCGAATGCAGTGGCGATTGAAAATACAGAACTATTAAAACTCCCGAAAGAGGAATTCGAGAAACTGGAAAAAGAAGATGTTGTTCTGGCTTCACAGATACTTAAGAAGCTCGTATTTGTTATGACCAAGAACCTCAGGCGTATGAATGAGAAGTTCTTAAATGCGCTGATAAATTATTAACAGGTGTCAGGTATCAGGTCTTAGGTGCAAGGTGAACTGCTTTTTTCCGACACCTGATGCCTGATACCTAAAACCTGATACCTAAAATAAAAGGAGGAGTTTGAACAATGCCGATTGATCCAACAAAACACGCAGACTGGGAGATTGCAGAGGCTGCAGGAAAACACATGAAGACTTCTCAGGCATTAGCAGGGGAAATGGGTATCTTGGATGATGAACTCCTGCCCCACGGCCATTACATTGCAAAGGTTGACTATGCACGGATTCTGGAGAGGTTGAAAGACAAACCTGACGGGAAATTTATTGAGGTAACAGCTATTACACCGACACCTCTCGGTGAGGGTAAATCAACAACCACACTTGGTCTCCTTCAGGGTATAGGAAAACGGGGCAAGAAAGTGACAGCCTGCATCCGCCAGCCCTCTGGTGGTCCAACCATGAATATTAAAGGCTCGGCAGCGGGCGGAGGACTTTCTCAATGCATCCCGCTCACAGAATTCTCACTTGGACTTACAGGCGATATAAATGCTGTTATAAATGCGCATAACCTTGCAATGGTCGCGATGACCGCGAGGATGCAGCATGAATTCAACTACACTGATGAGCAGCTTGCAAAACGCAAACTAAAAAGACTGAATATCGACTCCAAGAATGTCGAGATGGGCTGGGTAATTGACTTCTGCGCTCAGGCGCTTCGTAATATAATTATCGGTCTTGGCGGTAAGATGGACGGCTTTATGATGCCCTCTAAATTCAGCATTGCTGTATCATCAGAGGTCATGGCAATCCTTTCTATATTCAGCGACCTTGCAGACTTCAGGAAAAGAATCGGCGGTATAGTCGTTGCTTACGACAAACAGGGAAATCCTATTACCACTGAAGACCTTGAGGTTGCAGGCGCAATGACTGCATGGATGAGGGAGGCAATAAATCCAAACATGCTTCAGTCTATAGAAGGTCAACCATGCTTTGTTCATGCAGGGCCATTCGCAAATATTGCAGTGGG
>JAUXSB010000021.1 GCA_030681595.1 Candidatus Omnitrophota bacterium | reverse complement strand
ACTTTATCGGCTTTTCTTATTTCTGTTTTAGCCCTGTCTAAACCATAAAGAATCCGTCTTTTATTATATAAAATTGTTTCCGGTGAATTAATATATTTGCCGCTATCGGCTTTTTCGGTTTTAGAAGGCATAATATCATTCATAATACGGCCGGAAAAAGCCACTACCCGCCCATTGGTGTCAAAAATCGGAAACATTAAGCGATTTCTAAACCGGACATGATATTTTACGCCCCGCAAAATCAAACCGGCCTTTTCAATTTCCGGCTCGCGATAACCATATTTGCCAAGAAATAATAAAAGCGAACCCCAAGAATCCGGCGCGTAGCCAAGACGCCACTCATCGATGGTCTTGTCTTTTAGACCTCTCTTATGGAGATAATCCAGAATAACATTCGCATTATTAAGCGAAGCGGTAAAAAACTGCGTTGCTTTTTCGCAAATTTCATAGGCCTTGTCTTTTTCCGAGCGTAATTTCGGATTGTCATATTTTAAAATGATGCCAGCTTTTTCCGCCAAAATTTTCAGGGCTTCCGGAAACTCCACTCCTTCAATCTTTTCTATAAAAGTAAATATATCGCCGCCCTCGCCGCAACTGCCGAAACAATACCAGGACTGGCGCGAAGGAGAGACCATAAAAGAAGGCGTCTTTTCATTATGAAAGGGACACAGCCCCTTAAAATTAACGCCGGCTTTCTGCAACCGCAAATAACCGGAAATAACATCCACTATATTAAGTTTCTCTTTTATTTCTTGTACCTGATCGCTCATATTATTTATACTCTATCTTAACCTGAAGCCATTGGTTATTACCAACTGCGATCGTATATTGATCCCTTAAAGGCGCATGAGGCCCATCCGGGTCCATTGGTTTTACAATATAGGCGGCCGGCTTTAAAGGAATTTGAAACTTGCCCTGGGAATCGGAACGCACTGAAATGAAAGGCCGCGACATATCATCCGCTTTAAAAACGTCCAAACTCGCTTCAAAAGGCGTTCCGTCGCTTAAAATAATCCTTCCGGCAACACCGGAATTCACAATATTGCCCTCCACCGCCGGCGCTTGAATCTCCGCTTCAATATAAGCATTGGCGCCAGACGAAGATTTATTATATTTCATTATGTTTTCCAGCTGTAAAAGCCTTTGTTTTATATCTTCTCTGTCGGGATATCTGCTATTTAAATTTTGAACAATTTTCAGGGCATCATCATAGCGGCCAATGCTTTGATAAAGGGTCGCCAAAGAAACCAACGCCGGCTGATAATCCGGCTTTTTTGCAAGCACATAAAGAAATTTTGATTCCGCTTCTTTAAATCTTCCCGCCATCGCTAAACCCGCGCCTAAATTTAAATTTCCCGAAATATGTTCAGGATTTATCCGTAATAATTTTTCCGAAAATTCAATGACTTTCTGGGTTTGGCCGGTATTCACATAATAACCTCCCAAATTGCTCAAGGCCTTTTCATTTTTCTGATCAATCCTTAAAACACTATTCCAAAGATTTTCGGAATTAAGCCAATCTTTATTGCGATTTAACGTCAAAACAAAAAACATAAATAAAACCAAAACAAAAATTATTTTTCCCGCCGCGTTTAAATTAAAATTAAATTTTGATTTCTCGTAATTGGAAAATTGTTCAAATCCCAAAATTACAGCTAGAAAAAAACCAATGAGCGGCGCGTAAAGAAAACGTTCGCTCATTATGTCCTGAAAAGGAATAAATTGCAAAACGGGAAGTAAAAACGCCACAAACCAAATAATTCCCAAGCTGGCATTGGATTGGGATTTTTCGCCTCTGGCGGAAAATCCCAGCCAAG
>JAUXSB010000056.1 GCA_030681595.1 Candidatus Omnitrophota bacterium | reverse complement strand
CAAGCGGTAATAGCTGGTTTTACAGGCTCAGGAGGGCATTTTCTTGGTGAGCCAGAGATAGAATGGCTGATAAAGGCAGAGAGTGCCTTTAAGGCTCGAGGCATTAGTATTAAAGACGAGTATAACAGGCATTTTGTCATCGCAGATTCATATTTTAATCATGAGCAGTATGAGAAGGCATTAGAGGAATTTAAGAAAAACAAGGACCTGGTAGGAATAGAACTTGCAGAGTGGTTTATCAGCAGTAAAGGAATTAAAAACGGTATTGTAAAGATAAAGGACTATCCCGGAAGGATTCCTTGGAAATCTTCAGAGATTACAAAAGCAGAAGATAAAAATTATTTATTTGTAGCTTATTTCAAAGGTCCTATCTATAGATACGATAAAAGAAAAAAGACGCATGCAATAATATATGCCCCTGATGATAAGTATGACTGGTGTGATGCCTTGGCTTTTGATGGCGAAAATCTTGTTATCAAGCTGAGGAATGCTGCCGGCACATTCATTTTTAACAATAACAGACAGGATATTTCTCAATTGGTTGGAGTTTTTGATGTAGACAGAAGCCAGATAACGGTGTTTTTCGGGCCTGATTTCTATGAATTTCCTGCTGAAAGCTGGGTTGATAAGTTAAGATTATTCTCGGCAGAGAAAAAGAAGCTGTTGGTTTCCGTCAAGCATAGAGAAGAGGACGCTATTATATGTAAAGCAGTAGTTATGAATGCAGATGGCACGGGTAAAGAAGAAGTTAATGCTGAAATCGCCGCTGAGTTTAACAAGCCAGCCCTTCCTGAATTGCCTAATTCTATAAAGAGAAGATTGGAAGAATTTCTAGAAAGAAAGTTTAATCCACATTATGGCATGTTAGGCGGCACTGCAATCTATGAGATTGTAAGCTGGGCGTACTCGCCCGATAAAAGCAAAATAGCTTTTCTCGTGGAGGGCAATGATGGCCATGCAGTTTTTTATCCTTCTTTGTTCGTAGCCAACAACAGAGGAGAAAACATAACGAAAATCGATGCTCCTTCAGATGAGATATGCAGGGATATAATCTGGCTTTCTGATGATGAAATTGCGTATGCCAAGGATGCAAGATTGTGGAAAGCAACAATAAAATAATCCACGCAAACAAACCTACCTCAATTTTTCTCCAGTCCTTGTACAAATCCTATAAAATTCTCCGTTAATATACTCTGCTGAAAAGCCGTTTAAATAATGTTATTACTGTAACTTGATGAAAAAAAGGGTGAATTGGCTTTCTTCCAGATGCGTTTTTCTCGTTTTGCTTGAACTTGCCAAAAATCCCCTGACGCCGATGCAGCTCAGGGTGAAAACAGGATTAACGAAAAATAATTATGCCAACATCATTCTTAGGAAGCTTGAATCAATAGGGATTGCAAAATGCCTTAATCCACAGGACAGAATCGGGAAAGTTTTCTGCATTAATCCCACAAGCGCAAAAAAAATTGAGAGGATTTTCAAAAAGAAAGGGATTGAGCAGAAAGTGAATGCCTTCTCAAATCCAGTCTGGCCGGCATACGGCAGATTAATGTGCCCGTATTGCACGCAGCTGAGGGCTGTTTTAAAGAAAGCAAATGAGCTAAGGCAGGAAGGCAGGGACATGACCATTTTTAACCTCAAGGGAAGGCTGCCGGGAATCGCAACTGGCGACATTTACAGGGCGCTCAGGAAACTCGAGGAACTCAAGGTGATGAGGATTATCAATACAGAGCCGAAGAGATTCACGGTTACGAAAGAAGGGTTATCAATGATTAAGCTTTATCCTGAGATTTTAATATAGTTTGCTGAAAACGCTTATAAGCATAGGGGTTGCTACTTCTTAGTAATGGAATACAAAATTTCAGAATACGCAAGCGTAATGCCGGGATATCGGCAGGATTCAGTCTTAAAGCCAAGGCCGTTTTACCATACAGGATTTAAGGAAACCCTTGAGAGGATTGTCTTGAATGAAGAGCCGCAGAAAGAAAGGGGCATTGTGGATAAAGTTTTTTCTGACAAGGGCAGGACATTGAAGGAAACCATAAAAGCGTTATTCAATGAAATACAAACCAGGGAAAGGCTTGACCACATTCTGCTCTCAGACATCAATGAGGACATGTGCAGGCAGCATTCTTCTTTTGAACAAGTCAAAAGCATAATGCGCTTTAACTATTCCACTGATTTTCTTGATTATTTCAGCAAGGCAAAGATGCAGATTGAGGATAAGGTGCTTGATCTGGAAAAAGAGAAGAGAAAGGAATACCTCGAATGCTGGAAGGACTTGATGTTTTTGAAAAAATATCTGTTATCTGCCTTAAAGGATTACTGGAATGCAAGCAGCAGCAAGTCATTCCTGAACATTGAAAATGATAAACCCGGACATAGAATCCATATGCAAAAAACTGAAGCCTATAATTGGTGAGAAGGCTGATGAGATATGGTACAGGTGGCTTGCCTCTGATTTTCAGGAAAGAAAAGAGCTTGAGATGCAGATAGGGCTCATTGCAGAGAAGATTCTGAAACACGGCCCTTTGCAGGATAAGGTTATTCTTCTTCCTCCGCCATCAGAGGAAGAGGCAAAAGGCGATTTTATTCTAGGTAAGGTTATTTACAGGGACAAAAAACTGTTTCCCTTATACTTAAAAGAAGAGGATTTTATCAAGCAGATAGGGATATTTAGCATTACAGGAGGAGGAAAGACAAACACCGCCATGCTTCTTGCGTTGCAGCTGTTAAAAAAGAAAATTCCATTCATGGCTATTGACTGGAAGAGGCAGTGGAGGTCAATGCTGAGCTTGGAGAATTTTCCAGAGCTTAAGGAAGTGCAGGTTTACACGATTGGAAGGGATGTTGTTCCTTTTTTATGGAATCCATTCAGGCCGCCAAAAAACATAGATTACAAGACATGGATTTCAGTAATAGTTGAATGCCTTGAGAAAAGCCATTTAGGCGGCTTGGGTGTTGCTGATTTTTTCATAAGAATTTATGAAAAGCTGTTTGCAGAGCAGCAAGATGAAAATCATTATCCGAATTTTCACGATGGCATGCACGAGCTTGAAAAAATCAAGGTTGGCGGAAGAGAGTTTTTATGGTGGCAGTCAACAAAAAGGATATTCAAAAGCTTTACCTTTGGACCCTCATCAAAATCTTTCAACGCGAGAAACCCTGTAAAAATCGAGGAACTTCTTGAAAAGCCAGTTATATTTGAGCTTGACCAGGAGATGCCAAAACCATTACGAATATTTTTCATGGAATTGATAATAAGATTCATTCATCTTTACAGGCTTTCGCAGGGCGAGAGCGAGAAGTTAAGGCATGTTTTGTTTCTTGAGGAGATTCACAATCTTTTCCAGAAGATAAAATATGAGAAGGACAGGATAGACAGCCTTGAGAATGTTTATCGTGAGATAAGAAGCTTCGGGCAGGGAATCGTGAGCATTACGCAGCATCCCTCGCTTCTGCCGATTTACGTTCTTGGTAATTCCCATACCCTGATATTTCTTGCATTGCAGCACCAGGAGGACATAGAGTCGGCAAGAAAGGCGATGTTTCTGCCAAGAGATGATGAGGCATATTTGAACATGCTCAAAACAGGCCAGGGAATAGTCAAAATAATGGAGAGAATAAATCCATGCCTTACCCAGTTCCTCTACGTGCCTGTTGAAAAGGGCAAGATAACTGATGATTGGCTTAAAGAGCACGGGAGGGGGTATTCCAAGCCTGCCAGCGACGGTAAAAGCGATGAAAACAGGGGGTATTCGCAGGGGGATAATAGTAAGGTTAGAGAAAGATGCGAATATGCGAATACCCCTCCCGAAAGGCTTCTTATAGACGTTTTTACAAATCAGCTTTCCGGGATAACCCAGAGATACAGGAGAATGAACATAAGCCCGGGCACAGGAAACCGGCACAGGAGCTCATTGATTGAAAATGGCTTTATCAAGCCGGTAAGGATTATTACTAACTCAGGCTGGATAACATTGTTTGAATTAACTCCAAAAGGAAAAGGCCTGCTGAGGGATTTGGGTTATGAAGTCAAGGATGACAAAGAAGGCATAGAGCATAAATTCTGGAAATTCAGGATAGCCGAGTATTACAAAAATAAAGGGTTTGAAATTCTCGTTGAAGAGCACATTAACGGCAGGCCCGATATTATCATCCTCAATAAAAGCAGGCAGACAGCCATTGAGATAGAAACAGGCAGCTCTGATTTCATCAGGAATATTGCAAGGGATTTAAAGGCGTTTGACAATACTGTCTGCGTTGCGACAAGCAAAGAAGCAGAAGAAAAAATCCGGCAATGCCTGGCTGAAAATAAACTGATTAATGCCAAGATAAAGATAACCTCTGTCTTGAATTTTGAAATAGATTAATTCTTTATTAGCCCCAAATCTTCCATTAATATACTTTGCTGAAAAGGTATTTAAAACCCCGCCACTTAAATTCCAGGTATTTTTAACACAAAATAATAACTTCTCTTGATGGGGAGTTATTTATAAGGCATCTTTATGCCTTTTAGCGAAAGAGCAATTGCTTATAGCGTTGCTCTTTTTTATTTCTAAACAGTTAAGGAAAGGAGGGGGCATGAGTTTAAGTAATGACATTAAGGCAACATCAGAAATATCGGGGGAAAGAATAACACTTAGGAAATTAAGATTTTCTGATAGCGAGGACATTTATCAAAATGTAAAGGATAGAGAGATTATCAGGTGGACTTTGAACATTCCGCATCCGTACTTCAAAGATAGCGCCACCAGATTTATAAGAAAAACGCATTACGATGCAAGAAAAAAGAAAGCATACGCCTTTGGCATAATGCTGAAAAAAGAGAATAAAGTCATAGGCGTCATAACACTGCTCAAGCTGGATTACAAAAACAGAAATGCAGAAATCGGCTATTGGCTGGGAAAGAGATATTGGGAACAGGGGTTTATGACAGAGGCAGCCAAATTGCTCATAGAGTTTGGTTTCAGAAGGCTCAAGCTCCATAAGATTTACGCAGGTTTATTTGAGGAAAATATTGCCTCAAGAAGAGTTTTGGAAAAATCGGGCTTCAAGCTCGAAGGAAAAATAAGAGAGCCGAGATTCAGATATGGAAAATGGCACAATGAATTAAGATACGGAATTCTTTATTCTGAATACAAAAGCAGATAGAGGGGGCATTCCTGTTTTTACTCGCGAAGGTTTTAACGGGATGTTTTTGCCCTCTCTTTTTATTTTTCAGGAAGGGGGTGATTGTCATGGAATTTTGCCCGGATTGTGGCTCTCAGATTATTCATGCTGGGGGTTGCATGATGTGCGCGTGCTGCGGCTGGAGTGCGTGCGAATGCAGCTTCTGCAGCGGAAAGGAGGAGAAAGTTGTACAGTCCAGTATTGAGTGAAAAGGCAGTAAGAACAATCTACAGGCTGAAAAGGGTTTACAAAAAGCCAATGACAGAGATTGCAGAATCATTGATTAAGCAGTCATTAAAGGCAGTAGCAGGAGATATTATCTGCGAGGCCTGCCTTGCTGACAAAA
The DNA here is from genome assembly GCA_030681595.1 of Candidatus Omnitrophota bacterium. GTDB lineage: Bacteria > Omnitrophota > Gorgyraeia > Ghiorseimicrobiales > Ghiorseimicrobiaceae > CAKKQO01. The sequence goes on along the minus strand of JAUXSB010000056.1, from coordinate 71,840 downwards.
ATGATGACTGTAAGGGTTGCTACATTAACGATGAAAAATGAAAGGAGATGACGGATGAGGGATATTACCCCTGAAGAGACAAAGAAATACAGGCACATAATAAGCGGTCAGTTCAGCAATTTTGTGCTGCTTGCAACGGAATTAGGGGGTATAGATACAGCGGTTATTGCTGCCCTGAACGGCACGCAAGGGGATTACGTTACCGAGCCGCTGGCAGTGCTTGTTAATAAGGAAATCCTCGGGAAGCTCAAGAGCCCGGGAGAGATTCTTATTGCAGGGAAAAATCTGATTCTCGAATAAAAAGACAGGTTAAAGAGAAAGGAGCTGAATCATGTGGAACATGCCTACAAAAGAAGAGATGGCAAAGCTGCCGGCTTTTTATTCAAGTGAGGAAGTGCATCTCAAGAAAAAGATGATTCACATGCATTTTTTCATCGGTGGCTGTGACTGGTATGCCTGCGAGTATTCACCTGAGGAAAAATGTTTCTTTGGGTTCGCGATACTCAATAATGATCTTGAAATGGCAGAGTGGGGCTATTTCAGCCTTGAAGAGTTAAGCAGTCTCAAGGTGAGCTTTGTTGAGGTTGACAGGGATTTGCATTGGAATCCTTGTAAAGCAAGCGAAGTTAAGAAAATCAGGGAAGCGCAGAGATGGGGAGAGGAGGTAAAAAATGATAGAGGTTGCGAGGTTGCATCGGGTTGAAAACGGCTCGTCATTGAAGGCGTTTGCCGATGTTGTGATAAACCAAGTTCTTGTGAAAGGAGTGAGAATAATTGAGGGCACCAATGGATTATTTGTAACGATGCCAAAATCACAAGGCAAGGACAGCAAGTGGTATCCGACCGTTACATTGGTGGACAAGTCAATGCAAAGCGAGCTACAAAGCATTGTGCTTGAGGTATATCAGGTTTAACAGAAAGGAGGAAAGAAGTTGCTGGACTTAAAACCAGACCCTACGAAGGATGAAAACACCTTCTCACTTGTCTATGAATGGATAAGGACATCAGCGGGGAAAAGCTAATGCTAACACTACCACTAAAAAGTCCCGGGCATGACTTAAAACTGCCCTCTTTTATTTTAACTAATTAGATTAAAAGGAGTTATACCAAATTCTTGGCAGGTACTTTATGCAGAATATTTCTATTGAAAAGTTCTATAGTCTTATTTAAAACTTCTTCTTTCACAAGATAACTTTCTTTGTATGAATGTCCAGAATTTTTTATTATATAAGTCTGTGCTTTAAGAAATTTTCTTTCTGCTCTTAAGGTACTCTTATAATTTATTCTTTCGTCTCTATCTCCGTGTATCAATAATACTTCGCACTCCACTCTTCTTATAAAAGGAATCAGATCGCATTTACCCAAATCATCTATTATTTCACTCCCAACTTTTAGCCCCCCTTTATTTATATAGCCATATCCTTTTAGATGTCTTTTGAATTCATTTGTCTGATAGCGAGGGAACATATCTTTCTTGGGAAACAAAGCGGGGCTCCATAACGCCATTGCTTTTATTTTTTTCTCATAACCAAGCAAGGCGATTGTTGCTCCAAGACTAAAACCAACTACTCCAACTCTGCTTAAATGACACTTTTTAACAAAAAAATCCAGAGAAGAAATAAAGTCTTCTTTTTGACTATTTAAAGTGCTTTTTGAATAATCGCCTTGGCTTTCACCTACCCCAGCAAAGTCAAATCTTAATGTATGATAACCATTGGCACTGAGGATATTTGCAGCATATGGGAATAACCCATTCTCCTCTTTGTTTCCTGCAAAACCATGCAACAATATGATGCCTGCGTTACTAGATTCAACAGGACTATTCAGTATGCCTGCAAGGATCAAGTTGCTATTATTCTTGAATTTGATTGGATTTTCCATGTTATCTAATGATAGATTATAAGTATAGCATATATTTCAACTTTCGTCAACCTTTTCTAGGAGCGATTTTGTCTCTTCCGAAAGAATGATTTTGTTGATTCCTCCCCTCTTAAGGATTATTTTATCTTCTATTGTGAAGGTAGGATCCCTTATAACCGCATCGAAGTGCAACCCTTTTCTTTTACCATAAGACAAATTAGCTCCATGTCCGAAATGAACCGTTCCTAATTTCTTTTCTTCCAATACTGAAGGTTCATTTTTGATTCTGATAAAAGGATTAATCCCGATTGATATTTCACTAATAAGATTTAATATGTCGTGCTTCTTTAATAACTTTTCGTAGGCCTCCTTTTTTTCACCTTCTATCGTAACTATCTTATCTTGTTCAACTTCTACTTTTAAGTTCGATACTGTGCCTATATGTTGAATTTTCAGGTCAAAGACAATAAGACCATTTACGCTATTTTCTTTCGGCCCAAATCCGACTTCTCCCGATGGGAAATCACCGCCACTCCCACATTTGCTATAGTCACCGTTTTCAAAAAAACTCCTCTCCCCTATCTCCGCTTTAATTTTAGTTCCGCTAGGACTAGCTATGGTTACCTTTTTCCCTTTCTCGAATAGACGTGCTAAGGCTAAGTCATTCGCCAATGCTTTAATAATACTATTATCATAATCTCCTTCTTCAGTGATGCGGTCGTAATAACATGCTAGAGAAATCAGCTTTTTTTTGAGTTTACTTTTGGCTTGCTGTCGCTCAGGGAAATGCCAAACATTTTCTTTCAGACCAAACAGAATAATTTTATGTTTATCGTTGAGTAATACTTCAGCTATTTTGGGAGAAAGAGTTATGCCATCAAAATCAACTAGAATACAATCTAACGGGATTTTGTTTTGTTCACAAAGAGAAGTGATATCCTTTACGAAGGGAGAAAAATCTTTTTCGTAGATAAATGCAGTGGGAGCGGCAGCTTTAAGTACATTTAGAAATAAATTCTCTGACCATGACATTTCGACTCCTTAATACTTATTAATAATATCATATTAATGTTTCCCGCGCAATCGCATTTTTATTCAGAGTTGCAAAATCTATTTTATCTAACAAATAAACTTCATGCCACACTTTGCTTACAAAGTTTAAATCCCCTATCCCTCAGCCAAAATCCCCCGTTAATATTCTTTGCTGAAAACCTATATAAGCGTTACCTCTCTGTAATTAATACAGGAGGTAAACCAAAAATGGAAGAAAACCTAAACCAGTATCAGGGCGAAAAAAGAGATGAGCTGAAGATAGGCATCACAAGAGATGGCAGGAGCATCATCGTGAGAGTGCCGGGATTCGAAAGGCCCTTCTTCAAGGCAGTGGCATACTTTGAGAAGGTTATCGAATCTGCCAGGCAAAGGCAGGCAAGTACGGCTTTCAATGCAGAGCAGATAAAGGGCTGAAGATGATGGAGAATCTTGAAACAAAGGCAATGAAGGCGGTTTTGAACATAGAGAAGATGTTGAAAGACTTGGGCATGAAGCTGACTCATGTAATTGAATACAAGTTTGACTATCACACCATGCCAAAAGGCATTGATTACGGGGATTGACTTTTAGGGCCATTAATATAGTTTGCTGAAAAAGGCAATAAAGGCATCTTTGATGCTGCCTTTATGAAAGAATGCAAGCTATGTCATCAACAGGACGAATCCAGGCTCATTTTAACCAGCCGGCTGGTTAATGGCAGGGTTGAGCAATATTGGATTTGTCCTAATTGTGTTTGGAGAGATGAGTTTCTCCATGAGGCTGAGGGAGATGGAAACACATTACGAGAAGAACGTGAAAGAGCAGACAATAGAACAGTATCAGCCGGAAGCCTCGACTCCTTTGGCTTACAAAACTGAGTTCAGCTTAGAGGAGAAGGAGAACATATTGAAAGATATTTATTCTTGTATCAAGTTATTTGATTTGCTTATTTATAGAGCAAAGTAGGAATCGCGTAAAAGATGATTCCCTACACACCGTCAACTTTCGGTTTGTCTATAGTTAACTTATTCGATGCTCTCTCAATGCTCCCGACGGGACTGGAGGGAGCATCGAAATCCTTATAAAGTAGCTGCGCTTATCTTTCTGCATGGTTAAATTGGATATTTACCATCACGCAGACAGATATAAAGACTGGAAGGAAGAGATCTCTAAATCAGGAATAGATGGATTGAGCAACAAAAACTCTGAGATTTTAACAGCATATGTCTTTGATATGGAACAAGGCGTAAACATTCCAAGAGGCGCAAAGAAAGGCGCTAGGAGCTATCAGAGGCTCAATAGCCTGAGATACAGGATTGCCTTTATAATGGGAATGCTTGAAAAAAGAGACGCAAAAGACATAACAAAAGTGGATGAAAAGGATCTAGTCTGCCTTTTTAATGACATGAGAACGGGAAAGATCAAAACCAATGTTGGAGAGGCCTATAAATCCGTTGCTGATTATGTCAAAATCTTTAAGGCCTTTTGGCATTGGCATATGACTGTAAACAGAAAAAAAGGGATACAAATTCCGGACATTACAGAAGACCTGGACACATCAAGAGAAAAGCCAAAGTTTGTCTATATAACCAAAGATCAGTTAGATTCCATGCTTCCTTACTTTAGCGAGGATGAGCAGGTTGTATTGCTATTCATCTTTGACACCTTAATCAGAGCCCCTACTGAATTGATGAACATGAAGGCAAAAGACATCTTTGTAAAGGAGGGGGAGGTATATTTCAATATTTCCCAGGAGATAAGCAAGACAATAGGGAGAACAGGCAATTTTCTCTATTGCGGGGAAGCCGTATTAAAGTATATCAAAAGAAAAGGCCTGGAATCCAATGATTACATTTTCTCATTCAGCTATCCTGTCTTTACAGATAAATTGCAGAAGGTGGCCAAGCAGATATTCGGGGATAAATTATCGCATCCGAGAGGTGAGCTTTATTCAAAGATGACTCTTTATGATTTCAGGCACTCAGGGGCCTGCCATCTGAGGCAAATAGCCCAGAAATCCGGGAAAATAAGCCTTGATGCGCTAAGGCAGAGAGGTGGCTGGACAGATTTTACCATGCTGAACTACTACACCGAGTTTTTGGGCCTGACGGGCGATATAAGAAAAGAAGATTTGCTAGTTGAAGCGGATAAATCAAGGCTGGAGAAAGAGATAGACAGGCTATCGCAGGGCGAGAAAAAAATATGGAACCAGCTCAACCAGTTAGCCGCCATGTTCAGGAGAAAATCCTATGAGGCATCCAAGTTGATTAAACCAAAGGATAAGATTTCTCATCCCAGATAAAAAGCCGGACTTATGAACGTGCTTTTGCTTTTGTTTCTGTTTCTTCGCTTCTATTATCCCCATCCCATATATAGAAATAAATCCAACACACTATAAATCAATAAGTAAAATCAAAGAAACAAATAAAACCAATAGAAACAAAAAGAACAAGTCAAATCTCCAAGAACAAGTCAAAGCTCCAAGAACAAGTCAAAGAAAAATAAGTCAAAGTAAGACAAAAGGTTACGTAAAGTAAACAAATAAAAGTAGAAGAAATAGTCCAAGTGTAAGTGGAGTAGTAGCGTTAGCAACATAAAAAAGAAGCGTCAGAGATAGTAAAGGTAGAATAAGAGGTAGCGGTACGTGAATGTAGCGGTACTAGAGGTAGAAGCAGTAGTGAGTAAAAAACGGGGGCAGAGTAGTATTAGCAGAGCAGTAGAGAGTAGCATCTAAATAAAGTAGCATAAAAAGGTAGTACGTTAAGCCGTAGTAGGGAGGCACGAAGTGCCCCCTCGATTGCCAGAGATGGCATCAGCCCTCGGCAATCAGAGCTGGGGCACACAGCGTCGTCGTTAATATAAATAAGATAGAAAGCCTTAAATTGGGGTTGAGCATTTAGCCGTTAGCGAAATCCCCTTTTATGGGTTTCTATATAATTCAAAGGGTTTATCCTTAAATTAGTATATCCATCAATCAATATAAATCTTGCCACAAGATGTATAAAAAATAAAGAATAAGTAAAAAATCAAATAAGCCCGCTTTCAGTAATCTTCAGGTTTCATCAGAGTAAATCCATTGCCATTGTCAACAAGGTAGTATCTTCTGCCTTCAATTAAAACAGAATAAAACCAGTCGTATTTTATACGCTGCTGGCTTTCAAGCTCTTTAGACGCCTCAGTCATGAACTTGTAAAATCCCGGTGCGTCAAAGCCCCTCTTGTCAAAGCCATCAAATACAGCCCTTGTTATCCTTGTGATGTTTTCAAATTTCACTGGAATTAAAACCCCGTCATCAACAGCCTGCCCATCTGTGTAAACATCGATTATCTCCGCATCCTTCCAAAAGTCATCCGTCATTTTAATTTGGCTCAATCTGATCAACCCCAATTTCGCCTTCACTGATTAACTCCGCTGCCATCTTGTAAGCTTCTTCTTTGCTGGAAGCCTCAAGGATAACACTCGCAAAGTCAATAATGTATTCTGTCATTTTACTTGAAAGAGAAGGAAGGGGCAGTTACCTGCCCTTTCCCTTGTTCGCTTCAATGAGTTCACTTGCCTTCCTGCTTGTTATCCCTGATTCAGTTGGAATGCCCAAGTCCTGCAAAAACTTTATCTGCTTTGGCGTTGCAGGCTTGTCGCCGTTGCTGTTGTTTCTGCCATTGTGCATTATCTCTGTCCTCTGGAATTTCCCAGATTCTTGCAAAATCACTGTTGAAACCTGAACTGCTGTATCCGGTGTTACTCCTAAAATTTTGCTTACTTCACTTAAAATCTGCTCAAAATCAGATTTAATTTCCTGTGTTGTTTTCATTTTCCCTTACCTCCTTTCAACCATTTAACGGGGGAAATCTTTTTTGCCCCCTTAATGATCTGGGGGCAAAAAGGGAAGAGGGAGTAGTCAGCCCTCATGGAGAAGGGATAAGATATAAGAAAGCTTGAATGAAATTCAAGCCAAAATGTTTTAAGAAGGATGGAATGCAAAGCAGGAAGGCAAATCCCTTAAAACTTTTGCCTTCAATCGAGAGTGAAGCGAAGTTAGCGAAGCTTCCTCTGTTTGAAGGTAAGCAATTGTTCGTTGTTAATCCCTTCGGGTTTTGAGGAAATGCCATGAGCCATTGGGCTTTTACACGAAAAGCTAAACGCGGGAAAGATAGGAAAAGAGCACGAGAAAAAACTTAAGAAAACTCTTGCTTTGCAAGGGTTGTCTTTAGGTTTGTCTCGCAGGGAAAAATATTTATATTCCAGCCTTTTTAGAATGTCTATGACGCTTGATGATTTTTTTAAGGAGTGCGAGAAAAAGGGAGGCATACCATTGAGTTATCACAGCCATACTGAAACCCTCAATGGCACGAGAACTGTTGAATATGAGAATCCTAAATACTCAGAGGCAAAGGCAAGGCTCGCGAAGATGCTGGGAAGGATCAGGCAGTCAGGAAATCCCAATGCGGATAATCTCTTAAATAGGTTATATGGCGAGGAGGTTGTAATTCATACCAAGGACGGCTATCATCACGGCGAGCTCCTTGGCTATGACGGAAAGTCATTTATGCTCGGGGATTACCTCTTTAACAACAGGCCGATGAACACCTTTGAATATTCATCCCAATCGATATTCAGCGAAGATACAATCATTCCCGCAGAAAACATCTTCTCTATATCGAAGATTCCGATAATGACGGAAGAGTCCGCTTAGAAGCTGTTCAGGGTTTCTTTTGTGCTTTCAGGCTTGCTTGGGAAGTGGTATAATCAAGGCAATTGAAAGAGAGGTCATTATATGAATTTGAAAAAGTTTACATTTGAGAAAGAGATTGAAGGCATTTTCGAAGATTATATAAAAGGCTTGACCCATTTGCTTGAGGGAGATCATAAGGACGTAGAAAGAGAATTTATATCCCTTGCAGAAGATTATCCCAATCTTTTTATCCCAAACCTTTTTTATAATGAGGGGCTGTATGCGTTCAGGGAAGGTAATGTAGACGAGGCAGAAAAGTATTTTTTGAAAGCAATTAAAGCATTTGCAATATTTGAAGTTAAAGGTAACATCGTAGAAACATTACCTTTCCTTGTAAATGAAATCATGCCTGTTGATAAGAAATATAAAGAGGTCTTTAACGCAGATTCGTTAGTCTTAATGGCGGGATATCTCAGGGATCTCGTTACTACCTTAAAGCAAAAGAAATGGATTAAAGCATTTTTTAATCCTGATGCGGATAAAAATTTTAAGAGGGTAAAAAAACATTGGGAAAAACGCGAAGAATTGCGTCCCGAGAATCCTTTTTTGGCTATGGGCGTGAAGATTAAAACTATTTATGCATTACATGATTGCCTCAATTTTAAAGCAGTTGATTTTAATACGCTTGATGAAGCAAAAAAGATTTTAAGGAATATCAGATATAAAAAAGGCAAAGAAAGCATAGATGCCATAGAAAATTTTGTTCTTGATTTTGAAGAGTTAGTTAGGTCCAAACACCATAAAAGCATTAACCAAATATCAAAAGATGATGGACATAGGCTTATGAGCCGGCTCAGGGTTGCCAGTGATTTGAGCAACGATTTATCTTGTTTTATGGCGGAAAAACAAAGCAGGGAAATGTTCAAGGAAGACATTACAGAATCTGTTGGAGGAGAAATTAAGAAACAAATGCAGAGATTAGGCGATAGTTTAACAAAGAGAATTAGAGTTGATAAGAGAGTGAAGCCAGAAGCGGAAAAGGCGGAATATGGAGTTTGGTTTAACGATTCCGAACCTAAAGGCAAGTCGGCAGATACAAAACAAAAAGAAGACATAATTGCGAATCTAGGAAAGTATGCTCTGTTTATCTCTAGAGAGGAAACTCGCACACAAGCTTTTATTAACGGTAAAAAGGTTAGGGCACCTTCTGGTAAGCTCACATACCGGGTATTGTCTTATATTCTTAAGCACAAAGGATCCGGAGGAACTGCGTGGAATATGGCTCAGCATGTTTTTGATGTTAGGTATGCCATTGATTTTAAAGATGTAAGAGAATTAGTTAAAGCGATAAAAATACAACCAGATCTCGACAGAGCAAAAAGGCAAGCAGCAGAAGAACTGTTTAAGGATAAGGTTGAAGATATTTCAAAAAAGCTAAGAAGAAGGATTGAGGACCTGAACAATTTATTTTTTAAAAAATTAAATGCAAAACTTAAGGCAAACGAGATGGATGAATATGAGCTTATCCCAATGCCTAATTATTGCTTAATAGAAAAAATTTAATCTTTCCTTAAAAGATCTCCCACTGTTTCAGTGTATTTACCATGCTTCTTTTGCAATTCTTTTCTCAATTCCCATGCCTTGTATTTCTTTGTTGTCCAGGGTATAGATTTAACACCGTAGCTAGATAAGGCATTGTTTAAATCCTCTGCCTTTTTTTCTCCAATACCAACTATCATAAGTCTTTTTAACCCATATGGCCTGATTCTTTCCAAATCCCTTATTGTTATATCATTAAATCTGCGAAGTTGTAAATAAGCACTAAAACTAAGACCCTCCTCATTTCCTCTTTTTCTATATCCGGCATAAGTTACAAAATCCTTTATAGTAGCATTTAAGTTAATCTTCCCGCCGTTACTAAATATTCTCCTTTTGAGTGCTTTTCTATCCAAATAATCAAGTATGCTCATAGTCATCCTGAGCTCCCCGTCCTTTTAAATTTTTCCTTAAACTCGTGGCACAAACGTGGCAGACAAGTGGTTTTATCTCGCACGAAAGATATTGTAAACTTACCCTAGAAGCGAATCGAAAGGAGGTGATCCTAGATGAAAAAGCTAAAGCGTAAAGTGATGAGGATTCTCAGTAAGTCAAGGCGTGCTATTTCAGTCCTGGACAGGGCCCGGAAGGGCTTAAAGTTTGTGAAGGAGGGAATGAGATTGGCTATTTCTTACTAAAACAGAAAGAAATTCAAAAAGGAGGAAGAAATGAAAGACTTTCGCGGTTCAGAAATAAAATCCGACTTTGCCAAGTTCATGTCTAATGAGACAAATCTGCCTTTGGAGTTCTGGCACACTAAGATTACAGTGCCGGAAATCAAGCCCTGGAAATTAAGCATCGAGCCTTTGTCAGACATCAAGCTGCATCCAATCAAGTCTTTTGATTACAGGGATTTGATTAAGGGGAACAAGTTTAACCCCGAGGCCAGACCATCTAGCAGTGATGTCATAAATTTCATGATAAAAGAGCGCGGGCATACACCTGATTCAGCGATCTTCGAACTGATTCCCAAGATAAACAATATATTTGTTGATGGCAAGATCCGCTCTCTCGGCTCAAATGCCAGCTTTGTAATGAAGGGTTTCTAAAAACGCAGTTGGCAGCGCGGGGCTCTTTGATAGAGCCCCGCAATGAGAGTCAAGACAGGGAAAACTTTAAATAATTGCAGCTGTTCATGGTTTCATGAGCAAGAAAGGCGGCGGGATAAGCATGAGCATTGGCGGAACAGGTTACAGCCTGGGCAGTGCCGGAGGTGGTTCAAGATATTCTCTAGTGGGTTCGGGTGGTGGATACAGCTTAGCAGGCTCTAGTAAAGGGTATAGCTTAACGAACAGAATAAATGACTCGTCAAGGATGGGATATTCTTCCATAACACCAAGAGGTTATGCAAATGCAGGCATAAAAATGAAGGGATATTCAATAAGGCAAAGTTTGTATGGACCTGTAACCCTGTTTCCTGTGCCTTATGGAAGGCTTCCTGATCCGCTGGATGAGGCGCGCAGGCTATACAAAAAGAAATGCCCGAGCTGCGGGAATGAGTCAAGGGGTTCTGGCAGCTATAGCCTGAATTAACTTTTTCTGATTTGAAGTTCAACCGGAATTTCAAGTTAAAAGAAAAATTTGAACTGAAAGGAGCCAGGATGAGATATCCACCTAATTTTATAGGCTTTCTGAAAGCACTTTTTGACACCTTTCGAGGGAAAAAGTTAAGACCGAGAATTCCCAAGGATGAACCTGCCCGGGATATTGAGGATTATGAGATTTATGAGCCTGATAAGGATCCAGGCATGGAATTCTGGCGCGCCAGGGCAGAAGAGCTTGCAGAAAGAAAGGAACAGGAAAAGTTTGAGGCAGAAGAGAGGATGATTGAGGATTATGAGTTCAGGCATAAGGATGACAGGGAAGATGAAAATGCAGCTGATGAGCCTAAAGCCACAGTAGAAAAGAGAAGTTTTATCACGAGAGAAGATTGCCCTGCAAAATGGGCAGAAGAAGATGCAGTTAAGGATTATGATTCTTCAGATGGGGATGATTTTAATGCAGATTCAGGAATGGATTTTGATGGGGAATTTTAAGAGAGGTGAGAAATGAACGAAGAAAGCATTAACAAGATTATAATTGACGGACCGAGCGGAATAAAGACAGTAAGGATTCACAAGAGCATCTCAAAATTTGACCCGGGCAAGGGGATAATCTCAGAGGTGGAGAAAGGCAAAATCTACGTGCCTGAACAGGGCATAATTATGGTTCACAATGAAAAGGAGATTGTCCTGCCCTGCGGCCATTCTGCAAGCCTTGGCATAGGGCATGTCTGCAATTCAGGGCATCTGATATGCCTGCAATGCGCGCAGAGATACATTCTTGTCTGTATTTATCCCGGGTGTTTCAGGAAACTTTGCACTGTTCCCGGATGCAGGGATTGCGCAAGGGCAGTAAACAGCGCTTATGCATGCAGGAGCCATCATTTGCCCATGCTGCTGCTGATTTCAGCGAGAACAGTGTTTACAGGTAGAGATAGAACAGATACATGGCTTATGACGCTTGCAAATAACAAGGGGTACAATCTGCAAATTCATGAAAGGGTAAGTAATGGAAGAATCAATGAAGGGAATAGAAGGAATTCTTCCCAGGAATCCTTTAGAGCTTTTCGAGCTCCTGAAGAAGAAAGGCATGCTTGACAGGAAGAGAATGGCAATGTGCCTTGATTCACTTTCAGAGCCGGGCAACCAGAGATTGTTCAAGGAATGCCTGGACGAGCTTGCACCTGAAATAATCAGGATGCAGCTGACATGCTCGCCTTTTAATGTTCCGGATGACGTTGACAGCCTGATAAGGTTTGCTTTGACAGAAGCCGGCAAAGATGTGGGATGGCCCATATTAAGCCCGCATACCTTTATCATAGGCTCGTCCAACACAGGCAAGACATTTACCTATATGATTCTGTGCAGGGGAGCATTGGAGCAGGGCCATAAGGCATGGATTTTCGCAAAATCCGATGAGGTAACAAGCATGATGAAAGTTTTTCCTGACATTTTTTATGATGATTTCAACGGGAAGATGCAGATAAATCCGCTGCATTTCCTGAAGCCAGAAGTTTTTGTCTCTGTTTTTAATGATTCCTTTGTTTTATATGAGGGCAGTGAGGCATATCTTCTTGAGGCAATAAGAGAGCTGAAAAGAAAGAATCCTGAGCCCAATCTTTATGATTTGTATTATTTTATCAGGGCAAGAAAACATCCGGGATTAAGCAGGACTGCAAGATACCAGGAAAGTATATTGAACCGGCTTGGAGGCCTGATTAATAGTTCTCTTGGAAAGACGTTTGACTGCGTGAAAGGGCATGAGGATGACATCGTAAAAAGCAGCGCGATTTTTAAAATCTCGGAATTAACGCTCTCAGAGCAGAAATTCATTGTCAATTCATTGCTTCTGCACCTTTATTCAAGCGAGACAGACAGGATGCGGGTTGTTGTCCTTGATGATGCAAATTTGTTATTGCAGAAAAGCATGGAATTAACGCTTATATCAGACATTATTGCAAATATAAGAAAAGGGGTTATACATATGATTTTATGCTCGCAGTCGCCTGCAGAATTAAGCCCTGCGGTTCTTTCAAACATGGCAAACAAGATTATGATGTTGTCCTTTTCCGGCATTGACAGGAATGCAATGGAGAAGCATATGGGCCTGACAGAGAAAGAGCAGAAACAGCATTTATGCAACCTTAACAGGGAAAAGCATGAAGCCATAGTGGAGCTTGGAGGAATTGCAAGGCCATTCGTGGCATTTATTTATGAGGCAGATTTTCCAGAGCCGATGAGCAAAGAAGAGCTGGCAGAAAACAATGAGGGAATAATAAAGGATTTCTCCGCGCCTGTGCCAAGAATCAGGGAGGACATTAAGGAAGAAAAGCCTTTAATCAGCAATGATGAGAAGGAATTTCTCATGGCTGTTTACCTCAACCAGTACAGAAAAACACTTACAGAGATTCATGATATTGCAGGATTCTCAGCTTGCAGGGGAACGAAAACAGCAAAAAAGCTTGAAGGCGCGGAGATGATAAAAATCATTGAAATTGTTAAGGGAAAGGGCGTAAGCAAGTTTCCCGTTCTGCTTGAGCAGGCTTACAAGCTGTTAAGCATTGAGGAAAAGAAATTTTATGGAAAGGGTGCAGGCTATGAGCATCTTGTATGGCAGCATTTAGTTGTAGAGCATTTCAAGGAATACAAGCCTGAGATTGAGCTTAACAAGTTTGGCAAGTTTATTGACGTTGCAGTTGAGCATGAAAGCATGCTTATAGCAATAGAGGTTGCGATGAGTTCTCTGCATGAAAAGGCAAACATTGAGAAGGACATAGGTATTGCAAGGGCTGATTTTATTATTATTGCATGTAGGGATAAAAAAGTCAAAGAGGAGGTGATGCAGATTATTACGGAAATTCCAGAAGAAATGAGAAACAGAACAACAGTGCTGCTGCTTTCTGAGATTTTGAAAAAAGATTTGCGGGATTTGATTAACCGGAACAAAAACCAGGAGGAATGAAATGGAAAATCTGATTGTGAATGAAAGGTTGTTAAAAAGGGATGGAATTGAGAATTTACTTTCAGGGAGAATTCTTCTGCCGGAAAAAATCCAGAGAGGGGAAATTCCGGGCAGGATACGCAGAACAAAAAGAATCAGTTTTATTAAGAGTGATTCAAGACAGCCAAGGATATTAAGCAGTTCAGAGAATCATCTTAAGGCAGGAAGGGAGATAATCAAAGGGTTAGAGAAAACCGGGCTCGAGGCAAAACCGTTTTGCTTTCATGTATTAAGGGAGAATGAAAATCTGTTTGTTGTTAAGGGCAGTGATTTCAAATGGGCTCTCGTGAGAATTGCTGATTATTCAGAACAGGATAAAATTCCCTCAGAAATGTTCAGGAAGCTCGCGGTGTTAAAGCAGCATAGGGTTAAGTATGATGGCATCTGGATTGCCTTTCCCATGGAAAGCCATGCCCGGGAGATAATTGACAGCGAGATGAAGGCGATGTCAGAGAATGCTATTGCATTTGCAGGATGCATATTTGCGCTGCCATTTACAATCGTGGCAGGCATTATGGATGCAGCCATCAATGATCCTGCATTAGTTGTGCAGTTCAATAATCTGTATGTTGAGTTTGGAAGATGGGAATAGAAAGGCAGAATCATGGACGAAGCCATTGAGGATATTGAGCTGGATGAAAACTTTAAGCCGAAGAGGAATCCTTTATTGCTTTTTGTGTTTGATACCCTGCTGCCATATTTTATTATGCCTCTTGCGGTTTTCTCTTCGGCTGTCTCCTTAAGCATAATTTTCAAGGGCATGAATTTCTTTTTTCACAGCTTTGCCGGATGGCCTGTTTCTTTGCTATTGATGACTGCCTTGTGGCTGTTCTCTCTGCCAATAGCCCTTGTGTCATGGAAATTCAGCTTTTTTAACTCGCTGTTCTGCCTTCTGCCTTTCAATGAGTTCAGGGCAGGCCAGGCCTTGATTTTAATTGCGGTTTTTGCCTCAAAGATGCTGTTTATCACTTTAAGGCATGGGAATTTAAATTACAGGGCAAGACTGGGGATTTTTATTGCGTGCTGTGTTCTAGTTACCTTCAATTTGATAATAACTGCAACGCATGCTGCGGCTTCAGGGAGAATCGCGCAGTTCTGCTATGTTTACGCAGTTGAGTTTATCTTGTTTGTAGCAATGACAGCTTATGAATTTGGAAAGCCAAAAGAAGATAAAGGCAAGCCGGAAAAGGAGGAGGATCAAGATGTTTAATGATATGTTTAATCCGGAAAAGTGCGAATGCTGCGAAGGCACAGGAAAAAGTTATTTTCATCTCCTTCGTTATGATAAAGATGATTTGGGGATAATCAAAAGGACATTTCCAGGGTTTAACCCCAGGAAGTCCTGCGAGGATTGTTTTGGTGCCGGGGAGATTCATCCGTTTCTCACGAAATTGACAGAGCATGAACTGCATGATCATTGGGATAACAAAATCTTCAGAGGGCGGAACCGCAGGGAAAGATAAATGAAAAGAAATGAGAGACAGGAAAAGATTGAGACCGCGGCTGCCCTGTTGATGCAGGCCAGTTCTCCCAAGAAAGCCATTGCTTTCCGGGATTTGTGCCTTTTTGCCATGGTGTCAGAGCCAGAGGCATATGTTGCAGTAAAGTATGCGGAAAAAATGGGCTACAGGATCAGGCTGACGGATGACTTTCCCCGAAAACTTTATACCATTCATGGATAAGAAAAACTTTCACAGAGAACAGGCGGAGAAATTTCTGATAAGGGCAGGAAAGTTCCATGGCAGGGATTTTCTTTCTCTGTTTGAGGAATGGGCTGAGAGCAAGGATTTTTCTGAGGAGGACAAAGAGTTTATTTTTAAAGAATTTGTTGAATTATCCCCTAAAAAGAATCAGATTCTTATTCCCAGATTAAAAATTCATCTTAAAGACGATCCTATTGCGTTAAGGGATATAATTAATTTGATTATTCATGCGATTGAGCTTGCTGAGAAGAATGAAGAGAACGATAAGAATAATCTTGACAATAAAGGAAAACTATGATAAAGTATTGAATATGAAAAAGAGATACCTGATTGAAGATATTGAAAAAGAATTGGGCATTACAAGAAGGACTTATTATAATTGGGAGAAGCTTGGCAAGGTGCCTAAGGCTAAAAGAGATCTCATGAGCAAATACAGGTATTGGACAGAAGAGGATTTAAGGAAGCTGAAAAAAATAACAGGCAGGCAGTGATGAATATAATGGAAAAATTTATAAGAGATCAGGCTTTTTTATCTGATATGGCAAAAGACTCTGATTTAGTCAAGGAAGTGGAGAAATTTCTATCAAGTCATAATATCGACATTGTAGAGATGACTTATGATAGAAATGTTAACTTTGATGGTAAGCCGGTTTTTGAGATATTGACGCGAAACAAGAAAGCCCTAGAGAAACTTTCCGTAGAGATGAAAATACCTTTGAGAAAAGATTATGATGAAAGAAGTTGGTATAATATACTTAATTTGAATGTAAATAGATGTAATGTTCATATTTATAATAGGAAAAAATTCTGAATTCTTTGGTGGGGTTTAACGAAGGAAAAAGTATATGGACAGAGAAAATTATCCTTTAAAGTACAATATAAAATTAATGGGTCCCTCAAAAAGCCTTAATATCACTGCGCCAGTAGATACAAACATTAAAGTTGGAACCATAAGCTTCAGTCTTCTTAAGTTATTAGGATACAGAAAAGAAGATTTACACCGTGTCTCGAGAATCGAGCCGGAGAGAATAAGTTTGGCATACATTGCAACTATTAAAGTCATTTCAAAAAGGAAAAAATTTAATTCTGATTTTGCCACCTATGCAGGGTTAAAACAACCACTCGTGCTTGGATCAGATTTTCTTAGAAAAGTTGACAATTTGGTTTGTTATTTGAAAGATTTTTCACATCTTTATATGATGATAAGACAATCAAAGCGTAAATGTGTATTGATTATAGGGGATTATAAGAAAAAATTAGATGCACTTTATATTATAAAAGGGCGCTTGAGACTATTTGGCTATGAGGGAATTCTGTTGAAAGATTACCAAGACATTGAGGAACAGTCTATTGAGGAGAAGATGAATTTATTAGGAAACCTTGCTAAATTCGTTGTCTGTGAAAATTCCTACCCTTCGGGGCATATAGATGAATTAAACATTTGCACAAGAAACAGGCTCGTTACGATTATTCTTCAGCAAAAGAATATAAAAGGTGGCGCAACATGGTTGCAGGCTTGTTATCCCATAGACTTTTCTTTTGTAAAAAGAGTTTTTTATGAGCCAAGTTCTTTCGTCTCCGCAATTGATAAGGCAGTAAAAATAGCCGAATCCATTGTTATTAGAAGAAAAGAGGCATTAAACAGGGAGTATAAATACAGGGAAGAATGGCTGAAGGAATTATCCAAAAAGGGATAGCGTTATGAACAATAATAACGGCAATAAGATAATAAAGGTTGCCTTGTATGCAAGAGTCTCAACAGAAGAGCAGAAGGAGAATTTTTCCCTTGCCTCACAGCTTGAATTGCTGAGAAAGCATGCCTTTGATAATAAATACATTGTTCATGATGAATACGTTGATGACGGCTATTCCGGAACGAGTTTTGAAAGGCCTCAGTTTCAAAGGCTGATGGAAGACGCAAGGCAGGATAAGTTGCAGCTGATTCTTGTTTACAGGGTTGACAGATTTTTCAGGAACAACAAGAACTTGCTTAATACCGTTGATGAACTTCAGAGATTCGGCGTAAGCATCCGTTCAATAACAGAGCCCTTTGACACTTCCAATTATTTAGGCAAATTTGTGCTTTCATTATTTGGGTCGATTGCAGAGCTTGAGAGAAATACATTTTTGCAGCGTTCAAGGGATGGGAGGCTGAGAAGGGCGAGAGAAGGGTATTATTCCGGATCCTCTCCAACAAGATTCGGCTATATCTATCACAAGGAAACAAAAGAGATTAAGATAAATGAGAAAGAGGCAGAAGTTGTTAAGTTGATCTATGAGCTTTACAATCAGCCGGATTCTTCTCTTATAAAGGTAACAAGAAAATTGCGTACTTTGGGTTACAAGACAAAAGAAGGGCATTTGATGAGGGAAGATGTTGTCCATGATATTTTGAAAGATACCATATATATAGGAAAGTGGCATGCGAACAAGCATGATTCAAAAACAGGCGGTTTGAAACCTGTTGAAGAATGGATTGAGGTAAAGGTGCCTCAAATGATTTCAGAGGAAGCTTTTTTGAAAGCGCAGGAATATCTTAACAACAGAAGAAATTATTCTGAAAGAAATGCAAAATATCATTATCTTTTGCAGGGATTAGTTAAATGCGGGGACTGCGGCAATACAATAGCAGGAACAGCTGACAAGCAGTTTCAGGAAAAGAACGGCAGGAAATACGGGCCTTATTTCAAGATGTATTACAGGTGCACTCATTTTGTCAAAAATAAATTTGAGAAGCTTGTTAAATGCAGGTTAAAGTACGTTCAGGCAGGAAAACTTGAAGATGCAGTCTGGAATCAAGTTGAGAAAATATTCCAGAATCCTTACCTTATAGAGCATGCGATTAAGAACAGGGAAGAAGTCAAGTCAATGAGCAGGGAGACAGCTCAGAAAGAGATTGCGAGGATTTCTTTAATGCAGGAAAGCCTGACAAAAGAAGAGCAGAGAATACTTGAGGCTTACAGGCAGAGCATCATTACAATTGAGCAGTTGAAAGAGCAGATTGATTCATTGAGAAAAACAAGAGAAAATCTTGAAAGGACAAGGCAGGATTTAAGATTAAGCCTGAATGAAAGCGACAAGAAAGCTGAAGTGAAGCATGCGGTTGATTTTATTGAGAAAATAAAAAAAGAGTTCAGGCAGTTTAATTATGAGGCAAAGAAACAGGCATTGAAACTTTTGAATACTTCAGTAAAGGTTAATGTCAGCGGGATAATTGATATTGACTGTTTCGTTCCCCGGATTCCCTCACCTTCAGAGCAGGAATTTTTATCCTACTTTGACTCGGCAAGACCCATATTTTAGCTATAAGCGGTATGAATATCGCGATAACCGCTTTCATTTTGCTTGTATTTTTAAAAATTCTACGTATCCCGAGAAAACCGCGTTATGTTTTAGCACTTATAGCGCTCATATTTTATAATTTTATCACCGGAGCACAGCCGTCAGTGGTAAGGGCGGTGATTATGGGTTCGGTTCTTTTAATAGGGTTATTGCTGGAGAGGGAAGTAAATATCTATAACTCTCTTTCTTTTGCCGCTTTGATTATTCTTAGCTTTAATCCATTGCAATTAGAAGAGATAGGATTCCAGCTATCTTTTATTAGCGTTTTATCAATAGTGTATCTTTCACCGAAGATAGAGAATATCCTGCGTTTTAAGAATTTTGCAGTTAAATCTTTTTCTGTATCGCTGGCGGCGTGGGTAGGCACATTTTTATTGATAATCTACTATTTTAAGATTATTTCTCCCGTAACCATTTTAGCAAATTTAGTCATCGTGCCGTTAGTAACCGTGCTTACCGTAGCGGGGTTTATCCTGATATTAAGTATATTTTTTCTGCCGGCGCTTGCGCATATTTTTGGTTTGACCGCCGGTGTAATTGTCTTTCTGCTCATTAAATCCGCGCAAATTTTTTCCTTAATTCCCGGCGCGTATTTTTATCTAAAATAGCTTGCGTCGTAAAAGCCTTTGCGGATTGTCCGACAAGTTTTGTGGCGGGCATCGCGCAAAAAATTTACGCCAAGTCGGCATTTTTTGCTTGACATCCCGGGTTTTTATGGTATACTTTTATTGAAACACAAAGAGAGTGTTTTAGACAAAGTAGTCCGCAAAAGATGATTTTGCGGATTTTTGTTTGTAAGGACTAAGGCGTCCTGACGCATTATTTTAATGCGCGCGGGGCGTCTTTTATTTTTATGGAATTCAACGAATTAGCCAGCCAATTTAATTCAGGAATTAAGGCAATAGCCAGCAAGCATCGGCCGCAGTGCGGATTTATTGACGCGCAGGACCTTGCGCAGGAGGCATTGCTTTCCCTTTGGTTAAAATGGAAAGCGGGCAGTCTCAAAGATAAGAATAAAAGCTATATTCTGAAAGGCTGCTATTTTGAAATGAAGAATTTTTTAAGGAAGTCGTTGGATGCGGTTACACCTGTAAGCTTAGATGTTCCAATAGATGAAGAAGGCGCGACTTTAAAGGAAATTATCCCGGATGCGCGCTTAAACGACGATCATAGCATAGAGGTAAATTTTTTAATAGATGCGATCAGGAATGACGGTTTAACCACGCGAGAAAAAGAGGTATTTGAATATTTTTTATTAGGGCTTAACACGCGCCAGATAGGCAGAAAGTTAGGTATTTCGCACGTGCGCGTGGTCAAGATAGAGAAAAATATCTGGGCCAAAACCCGCGCTAAATTGAAAAATAGCGATCTATAATAATCCCGTCCCGGTATTTAATAATACAAAAGCCAAGTTGGAAAAATTTTACCCTACACCTAGCCTTTGCCAGCGGGCGGGATTTTGTTTGACATTTGTATAAATATATGCTAATATTAGAATATAAACATATAAGAGGATATGATGGAAGAAAAACTCTACGAATTACATGCATCAATGTGCGGAGTATTTACCTCGGCAAAACGCTTGGAGATTTTAAACCTTTTAAGGGGCGGAGAGCTTTCCGTGGGGGCGCTTGCTAAACTTGCTAATCTGCCCCAGGCAAACCTTTCCCAGCATTTAGGTATTATGCGCGAAAAAGGTATTGTTAATACTCGCAGGGCGGGGGTAACAATTTATTATTCGTTGGCTAACCCCAAAATTATCAAGGCATTTGATATGATCAGGGAAATGCTTTTGGAAAAATTAGCCCAGGCAGAGAAGTTTTCGCAGGATATTCGTAAAACAAAAAAGGTATAATGTTATGGAAGAATTTAAGGCTTTCGAAAAAAACAGGAAAATAAAACAGTTTTTCATGGGCCTTCTTTTTCTGTCTATCCTTATCGGCGGATGGTTTTGGCCGCTTTTGGGTTATTTTATTCCGCTTTGCATGTTTTTGGGTATCGGTGTGGGTTTGTGGCGCGGCAGGAAGTGGTGCGACTGGTATTGCCCCAGAGGTGGCTTTAACGATGTGTTTTTAAAAGCCGCAAGCCCCCAAAAAGAGATTCCGAAATTTTTTAAAGGCCTGCCACTGCGTATTGGATTTCTGTCTTTTTTGATGGCGATGATGACGATACAGATTATCAAGCGCTGGCCCGATCCCTACAAAATCGGGATGTTCTTTGTTGTTTTGCTTACTGTAACTACGATTTTGGGAATAATACTCGCTTTAATTTTTCAGCAGCGTACTTGGTGTTGTTTTTGTCCCATAGGTTCATTGGGTAATTGGGTTGGCCGCGGTAAATACCCGTTAAAGATAGACTCAAAGCTTTGTACCGAATGTAAGCTTTGTTATAAAGTCTGCCCGATTCAAGTCGGCGCTTATCGCTATAAAAAAGATGGTATTGAGACAATAAAAGACGGAGATTGTTTAAAATGCCAAATGTGTGTGGTTAGTTGTCCTAAGAAAGCGTTAAAATTTTAATAGGGGGGGTATATATGGATAAGATTACCGTTATTCTTAATGAAGGACCGAATACGATGCGTTCTTGGAACGGCCTGCGCCTTGCCGGTGGGCTGTTGGATGTAAATTTAGCGGTAGAGGTGGTTTTGTTTGATGAGGCGGTTATCTGCGCCAAAAAAGGGCAGAACCCGCCGGAGGATTTAAAGGGCTTAAATTTAGCGCAAAAGTTAACGGATTTAATTAAATTAGGGGTAAAGGTTTTAGTTTGCGGCAGTTGTTGCGAGGCAAAAGGCGTAAAGAAAGAAGAGGTAATTGACGGTGCGCAAGTATGCTGTTTGATGGACGTGGCTAACGCCATAAAGTCAAGTAAACAGACGCTCGTTTTTTGAAGAGGTGTTATTATGTTAAATCTAACTCCGGAAGAAATTAAAAAATTAGTCAAGGATAAATACGGCGAGGTAGCAAAAAACCCCTGCGC
This sequence comes from Candidatus Omnitrophota bacterium, assembly GCA_030681595.1. Lineage (GTDB taxonomy): Bacteria > Omnitrophota > Gorgyraeia > Ghiorseimicrobiales > Ghiorseimicrobiaceae > CAKKQO01. The sequence goes on along the minus strand of JAUXSB010000056.1, from coordinate 50,117 downwards.
CGTATTTAATTTTCCTGTGGGCCGCGCCTTTGCCCTAAAAGTCGGTTATCCCAAGGAAGCTCTTGATAAGCTGCCGCAGTCTTTATATGAGTCTTTTACCGGCGCGAATAACCCGCAGCCGTTTGTGGAATTAAAAGAGGGGGAAGCAGTTTTAGATTTGGGCTGTGGCGCAGGCTTGGATCTGTATTTTTACGCTAAAGCCGCAAGCCAGAGGGGCAGTGGTTTGGCTTTCAATATAGCCAAAGCCGCAGGCGAAAAAGGCAAAGTTTATGGCTTAGATATTTCGGAGGCAATGGTTGAGAAGGCGAGAAAGAATATGGAGCTTACCGGTATTAAGAATGTAGAGGTAAAAGCAGGCCATTCTGACAACCTGCCTTTTGCGGATAACTTTTTTGATCTGGTTGCTTCAAATGGTATCTATAATCTTTCGCCGGATAAAGAGGCGGTAATGCGCGAGGTTTTTCGTGTGCTAAAAACCGGTGGCAGAACGGTTTTCTGCGAGATTGTATTAAAAAATGCCCTTTCTGAAGAAGAGAGAAAAAACGCTAATGACTGGTTTAGGTGTATCGGTGGGGCGTTAGTTGAGGCAGATTTCTTAGCGCTTATGGAAAAAGTTGGCTTTAAGAATATTGAAGTCATCTCTAAATGCCGCAACGCCCGCACCGGCCACCCCTCTGCTATCTGCGCCAACATCCGGGCGTATAGATAAAAAAAGTTGCATTATTAACCAAATACCTTATAATATATATAAGCACAAAATCAACAACTTCAAAAATTATTAGGGTCTAGGAATTAAAACATGCCTAGAGAGAATAAGATGGTCGGGCCGCCATCCTGTCAGTGCGATAGGATGGTTTTTTTTGTTTTATAGGGGCGAGGAGGCAAAGTGAGAAGAATACTTTTATTTATTTTACCGATTCTTATAATTGTTGCACTCGTTTTTACTATGTTCGGAGTTATGCAGGCGCGTTTTGAAGAAGAGAAGCTGATGGATGACCTGCAGCGTAAAGCCAAGGCAGTCGCCGAAAGCATAGAATTATCCGCGAGATATATTATCGTAAATAATGATTTAAGGTCAGCCAAGCGTTTGATGGAAAGTTTTCAGCGCCGTGAGCGGCTGCAGGGCTGTGTTATTTATAATAAAGATGGCGAGATCATCACAATTACCGAACGGATTTCCGACTGGAGCAAAAAGGATAAACCTTATCTGGCAAATGTTTTAGCCGCAAAAAACGCCCGTGGTAAGCTAGAGAAATTCAAAGAATTTTCTGCCTATAGTTATACCCTGCCTATTTTAGATGATGAGAATAATGCATTGGGTTTAGTAGAAGTTGTTTATGATACCTCTTATATGTTTACGATGATGACGGCGTTGTGGAAGAGGATAAGTATAACCTCAATTATTTTGATAATATTAATTGCGCTGGTCGCTCTTTTGGTCCAGCGGCAGATTTTTGTCTTGCCGGTGCGCCGGCTTACCCAGTGGTTTACGCATTTCCAGAGAGGAGAAATTGACAAATTGCGGCCTTTTAAAGAAAAGGGGGAGTTTGGAAAATTGATTACCGAAGTTGAGCAGGTTGCTCTGGGCTTACGGGTAGCCAGAAAGGTGGTTACCGATGAGGCTCACGCGCGAATACAAAAAGAAGAATTATGGACTGAAGCTAAATTAAGGGACCTTATTCATACGAAATTAGGCGGCAATGCTTTCTTGGTTGTTTCAAACAGAGAGCCTTTTATGCATGTTGTTGATGAAGAAGGCGGAATAGTTAAATGTATACGTCCTGCCAGTGGAGTGGTTACCGCGATAGACCCGATACTGCGCGCCTGCGGAGGCACATGGGTTGCGCACGGCGCCGGGAATGCCGATAAGAAATTTGTAAATTCAAAAAATAAGCTGGGTGTGCCCCCGGAAGATAACCGCTATATCTTAAAAAGAGTCTGGTTAAACAAGGAAGAAGAGGATGGTTATTATTACGGTTTTTCCAACGAAGGCTTATGGCCGCTCTGCCATAATACGCACACCCGTCCGATTTTCAGGGAGTCGGATTGGGATATGTATAAGAATGTAAACCAAAAATTTGCCGACAATATCCTGGAAGAATTACCGGCAAAAAATCCCTTTGTATTTATCCAGGATTACCATTTTACATTACTTGCTAAAATGATTAAGGAAAAGCGGCCTGACGCAACAGTCGCCTTATTCTGGCATATCCCCTGGCCTACGCCGGAGGCATTTTTAATCTGCCCCTATCATAAAGAAATCTTAGACGGGATGTTAGGATGCGACCTTATTGGTTTTCACGTGCAGAGCCACTGCAATAATTTTTTAGATACGGCAAACCGCCTGCTTGAGTCAAGGGTGGACACGGAAAAATTCAGCATTACCCGGTTTAATAAAGAAACTTATGTGCGGGCTTTCCCGATAAGCGTTAACGGTCACTTAAATAGTGCTGCGGATAAAATAGGCATAGCTAAAGAAATAGAAAAATTAAGAACGGAATTTGATTTAGAGGATAAAGTTGTTGGCGTAGGCGTAGACAGGATTGATTATACAAAGGGTATTATTGAAAGAGTCCTTGCCATAGATAGGTTTCTGGAAAAATACCCGCAATACAAAAAAAAGTTTGTCTTTATCCAGCTGGGGGCGCCCAGCCGCACGCATATAAAGCGCTATCACGACTTAATGGCAGAAATTGACGAGTTAATAGAGAAGAAAAACTGGAAATATATGGATAGCGGATGGAAGCCGATCGTCTATCTTAAAAAACACTTTTCCGCGGATGAAATAGAGCCGTTTTATCAGCTTTCCGATTTTTGCGTGGTGAGCTCATTGCATGACGGGATGAACCTCGTTGCCAAAGAATATGTTTCGGCAAAGAAAGATTTATCTGGCGCTTTAATCTTAAGCCAGTTTACCGGAGCCGCCAGAGAGCTTACCGATGCGATATTGATAAATCCTTACTCCATAGAGGATTTTGCTGACAGTATACGGTTGGCTATTGAGATGCCGCTTGATGGAAAAAAGAAACGTATGGAGAATATGCGCCGGATTGTCAGCGAAAATAATATCTACCGCTGGGCGGCCAATATTATCACGGAATTGACAGCGCTTAAGAAAATTTAACGCTACGTAAAGGGATGAGATATCTGTTTGATTGTTGGAATAAGATTAAGAAAAAAGTGGATAGCAAAGCTGTCGCTTTATTTTTGGATTTTGACGGAACTCTTGCCCCGATAGCGGATACTCCGGAAAAAGTTATAATTTCTCCTCATACAAAAGAGTCATTAAATAAAATTTCCAAGAATGGTAGTTTTAGATTGGCGGTAATCAGCGGCAGGGCGCTATCCGATATAAAAAGAATACTCGGAATTTCCGGCATAATCTATGTCGGAAACCACGGTTTAGAAATCGAGGGGCCGAAAATCCGGTATACAATATTTGCGGCGCAAAAATACCGTGCTATAGTAGACAAAATTAAAAAAGAGTTAAAAGAAAAAACGTTCAGCATAAAAGGAGTGCGGCTTGAAGATAAAGGACTGACGTTATCACTTCATTACCGCTTGGCAAGTAAAAAAGACACCAATCTTATTAGAACAATTTTTTATGAAACCACGATTGTCCCCGCAGTAAAAAATATCATAAAGACCACAACGGGAAAGATGGTTTTAGAGGTCAGGCCGGCGCTTGATTGGGATAAGGGTAAGGTGGTTTTATGGCTTCTTGCGCGATGGAAGTTTATGTTAAAAGACAGAGATATTGTGCCTATTTATATCGGGGATGATACAACCGATGAAGATGCGTTTAGGGCGTTAAAAAATAAAGGAGTAACTATTTTTGTGGGTATTGCGGAAAATTCTTCGGCGCAATATTATTTGAAGGACACAAAAGAAGCCAGCTGTTTTTTAAGAAAACTTCTGGATTTACAGAAAGATAAAAATGGCGGATTTAATCAAGGCAAAAGAACCGTTTAAATTTTATACGCGGCTGAGCCTTTCTGAATTAACCGGTTTAAGGGCGGCAAATCTCGGCCAGTTATTAGGCATTATCGGAGAGTTGCCGATTGCTTCTATTTACCATCATACCCATCGTTTTTTGCAACAGCATCAATATCTTTCACCTGAGCCGCCGAATGATTTTGCTTATTGGGTAAGCCAGATATTAGGCGAAGACGAATTAGGAGAGCTGCTTGCAAGTATCGACACAATGCAGTTTTTTGATATCAATTCGTTACGCGATAAGATAATTCAAACCATAGAGATTTATCTGAAAGAAAATCCCACGGCAAGTTTAAGGTTTGCTCGCGAGGGTGATGAATTTCATTTTATTAAGTCCGTAAGTTTTATTCTACCGACTAAATATACTGCTTGCGATTTAAAGGAATTCTCAGAGGTTTTAAGAAAGATTGCCATAGACTCTATTTATTTCCATATCTTTGAGGCGCGCCTGAGATTAGAAAAAAGAACCAACGATTTTTCTAATTGGATTGAAAATTCTTTAGGGAATAAAAGATTAGCTGACAAAATTACCCAGATGGATCCTTATACCCGTACTCTTGACGATTTGAGAAAAACGCTTATTCAAGTAATAGATAAGGAAATTTCAGTATAATATGGTTAAAATCGAAGATTATATTCCCATTGTTGGAGAGTCGGTTATTGATGATTTAAAATTAATTGCTGAGCGGTTGAAAGGTAAGGCAGTTCAGCATATTAATTCTACGGCTGTGGGCGGCGGCGTAGCAGAGATATTGAACCGCATGGTTCCGTTGTTACAGGAATTAGGCATAGATACCCGTTGGGATGTGATAAAGGGAGGAGAGCAGTTTTTCGAAGTAACCAAGAAATTTCATAATGCCTTGCACGGAAGGCCTGCCGAAATAAATAAGGCCGATTTCGATATATTCTTGGAAACAGGCGCGCGCAATATCGCGGAGCTTAACACTAATGCCGACATCGTATTTGTGCATGATCCCCAACCGATTACCTTAATAAACAAAAGAAAAGAAAATAAATGGCTTTGGCGCTGTCATATTGATATATCAGAGCCAAATCAGAAAGTCTGGACTTTTTTAAGAGAATTTGTAATTAAATATGATGCGGCGGTTTTTTCTGCTCCGGGTTTTTCGCAAAAATTGCCGATAAGGCAGGCTTTGATTTCGCCGTCTATTGATCCTTTAAGCGATAAAAATAAAGAACTGCCGCAGGAGGTAATCGATGCGGTTTTAAGAAAATATGAGATTCCAAAAGATAAGCCGATTGTCACCCAGATTTCCCGTTTTGACCGCCTAAAGGATCCTCTGGGTGTAATTGAGGCGTATCTGCAGGTTAAAAAATATAATGACTGCCGTTTAGTTTTAGCCGGCGGAGGCGCTACGGACGATCCCGAAGGGGTAAAGGTTTACGAAGAAGTAAGGGAAAAAGCAAAAACTGATAAAGATATTCATATACTTTTATTGAGCCAGAACGATATAGAAATTAACGCCTTGCAAAGGGCATCTTCGGTAATCGTGCAGAAATCTCTTAGGGAGGGTTTCGGGTTGACTGTAGCCGAGGCACTTTGGAAGGCAAAGCCGGTAGTAGCCACAAACACAGGCGGTATCCCATTGCAGATAAAACATAAATATTCTGGCCTGCTTTGTCATTCAGCAGAGGGGGCAGCTTTTGCGATAAAGCAGTTTTTAAACAGCCCGGAATACGCCAAGAGGTTGGGTGAAAATGGCCGTGAGAATATTAGGAATAATTTTCTGCTTACACGCCACCTTAAAGATTATATATTATTGTTTCTTTCGTTATATTATTCTAAAGACGTAGTTTATCTATGATAAATAGAGGAGGCTTTTGCTATGTATAGTAGATTAGCGCAAGATTTTCCGGCATTTATCCTATTGGGAGGGTTTCTCGCTTTCGTTATTTATGTAATCATCAAAGGAAACATGCCTGATAAAAAAGACGGAATTGAGGAGAATAAAAAAGAACTTAAAAAATAAAAAAGTATTAAGATGTTTATCTTTTGGTTAAAATTTTTTGTTTGCGTTACTTTAATCTTTTTTAGCGGAAAACGCCTAGCCAGGTACGCGGATGTTGTAGCGGAGAAAACTGGTTTGAGCGGGCTGTGGGTCGGTATTATATTAGTATCAATTGCTACCAGCCTGCCTGAATTATTTACAGGCATTGGCAGCATGATTTTCGTTAATGCTCCCGACCTTACCGTAGGTAATCTCTTGGGAGCCAATACGTATAACCTTGCGAATATTGCAATACTCGATTGTATAAATAAAGGCGCGCCATTATTGAGTTTAGTTTCTAGCGGTCAACTATTAACGGCGATTTTAAGCCTTATTCCCTTATCGTTTACTGCGGTTGGAATATTTTTAAGCCGGCAATTTCCCCAGATTACTTTTGTAAATATCAGCGCATATAGCATACTAATTTTTATTTCGTATTTGGTTTCGACAAGAATAATATTTAGATACGAAAAGAGACATCAAATAGTCAATGAGATGCATAAAGAAGAAAAACTTATCCTCAAATATGAAACTATTTCTCTGCGAATAGCTTATATCCGTTACGCACTATTTGCAGTTGTGATAGCGGGCGCAGGGATTTGGCTTGCGTATCTTGGCGATGATTTGGCTAAGTATTTAGATTTAGGGCAGAGTTTTGTAGGCAGTCTGTTCCTTGGTTTTGCCACCACTTTACCAGAGATAACAGTTTCAATTACCGCCCTTCGTTTGGGAGCCAAAGAATTGGCAGTCGCAAATATGGTAGGGTCAAATATGTTTAACATGGCCATAATCTTTATAAACGACGTCTTCTATAGAAAAGCGTCTATTTTTAGTGTATTATCACAGCAGCATATCTTTACCGCTTTCATCGTTATTTTTATGACTATAATAATTTGTTCGGCTCTGATATTGAAGCCTAAGAAAAAGACAAAGCTGGGAATAAGCGCTTATGCCATAGGTTTGCTTATAATTTTTCTCATAGGCATGTACATTAATTTTCTTTTAAATAGATAAATAGATAGGGGGGTGAGGCGGGACTATTGAGGGTTACCAAAATTGAGATTTTTTTACTTATAGTAATGTAGGCCCCATTATAAATGACATCTGCCTTCGGCAGATTATTTCTAACGGGGTAAAGCACATTGAAGTGCATATAAACAAAGGCGTTCTCTGAAAAAGAGAGCGTTTTTTTTCGCCACAAAATATGTCGAATCCGCTAAGAATTACGGCGGAATTTTAAAGACGCAGGCGTCTTAATCCAGAGTGGGTTAAGGCGTTTTTTGTTTTTTAGGTTAATTTTTACTTGATTTTGAGCTAATTGAGGAGGACAAAAGATGCGAAAATTAAAAATATTGTTTTTCCTGGTCGCTGGTCACTGGTTTCTGGTTTCTTCCTGTTATGCTACTGCAACAACCCATATCTGGGCGCCTTCAGCGGACATTCAGCCGTACAAAAAGTGGCATTTAACAAGCGATTTTTATGTACCGGCTGAAAGCGATGCCGCGGGGAACCGGCCGGCCACGATTACTAACTTTGGTTTAACTGTCGGAGTTCTACCTTTTAAAAAAGTAAATGCCGAGGTCGGCTTTGACCATAAGTCCGGCTACGGCGCTTTGGATGATTACCCATTTTATTTTAATACTAAGCTAGGTATTCCCGAAGGCAGCTTCGGAGAATTTTCTCCTAAATTAGCAGTGGGTATATATGATATCGGCACAAATGAAAAGGTTGGTTACAACGTTATTTACGGCAAGGCAGGCAAGACAATATTCTTGGGAGATTTTTCCTTGGGTACATTTTCTCTTGGGTTTTTTAGGGGAGATAGTGACTTACTCTTACATGGCGGGAAAAAAGATAATGAGGGGTTGCTTGCTTGTTGGGAAAGAACGCTATCGGAAATAAGCGATAAGCTTTGGGTGGCAGTGGATTATCAGGGTTCACGTTCCTCATATGGCGCTTGGAACCTCGGGTTTTCTTATAAATTCAGCGATAATACGTCGGTTATTTTTGGTTACGATATTTATAACGACCGTGATTTAGCCGATACCTATACGGTGCAGGTGGATATAGATTTTTAATATATAGATTACACAGATTTTCAAAAAATGATTACACGGATGGTAAAGAATGGGAGGGATAAAATATGATTAATGCGGGCGATACGGCATGGGTTTTGATTTCATCGGCGTTGGTAATGTTAATGACGCCGGGGCTGGCGTTTTTTTACGGCGGCATGGTCAGGCGCAAAAATATTTTGGGCGTATTAATGCAATGCTTTATAATTTTATGCGTCTTAAGTATCCAGTGGGTATTGTTTGGGTATAGTTTATCTTTTGCGCCGGGTAAGGGTTTTTGGGGAGGTTTAAGCTGGTTTGGGCTTAATGGGGTGGGATTAGAGCCGTATGCGGATTACGCCGCGACTATTCCTCATCAGGCATTTATGATTTTTCAGGCGATGTTTGCTATAATCACGCCTGCCTTAATCATCGGCGCTTTTGCCGAAAGGATGAAATTTTCCGCGTTTTTGGTCTTTACGCTTCTCTGGGCGACTTTTGTTTATGATCCGGTTTGCCACTGGGTCTGGGGTATCGGTGGATGGATACGAAATTTAGGCGCATTAGATTTTGCCGGAGGCACTGTCGTGCATATTAATGCCGGGATTGCCGCTTTGGTTATGGCGTTGGTAATCGGCAGGAGAAAAAATTTGGATCATAATGCTCCTGCTCCGCATAACCTTCCGTTTGTAGTTTTAGGCACGGGCCTCTTATGGTTTGGTTGGTTCGGGTTTAATGCCGGAAGCGCCCTTGCTGCTAACGGTTTGGCTGTTAATGCCTTTGTGGTGACTAACACAGCCGCCGCCGCCGCGGGGCTTAGCTGGGCATTAATAGAATGGATGCGCAACGGTAAACCTACGATGTTCGGCACGGCTTCCGGCGTTGTGGCGGGTTTGGTAGCCATTACTCCGGCGGCAGGTTTTGTAAGCGTAATTCCAGCCATAATTATCGGTTTATTAGTAAGCGTATTTTGTTTTACCGCGGTAAGCGTAATAAAGCCGAAATTAGGCTACGACGATTCATTAGACGCTTTTGGGATTCATTGTGTAGGCGGTATCTGGGGAGCTTTAGCCACCGGATTATTTGCTTCAAAAGCAGTAAACCCCGCGGGTGCGGACGGTTTATTTTTCGGTAACCCGAAGCAGTTTTTAATACAACTTTTGGCGGTTTTAGTTACTATCGGATACGCATTTATAGTTACGCTGATTATCTATAAGTTGGTGGATTTATTTGTTGGCGCGCGTGTTGAGGAAAAAGAGGAACTCATCGGCCTTGACCTGACCCAGCATAGGGAAAGGGCATACACTATTTTAGAATAATTAAAATAAGATGGATGAAGGACGAAGGATGAAAAACGAAAAATCGTCCATCGTCTCTCGTCAATCGTCTTGCGTAATCAGAAGGAGGATGTATGAAGTTAATAATAGCGATAATCCAGCCGTACAAATTAGAAGAAGTAAAAGAAGAGCTTTATAAGGCGGAAGTAAACTTAATTACCGTAAGCGAAGTTCTTGGCCATGGCCGGCAAAAAGGTGTAACCGAGGTCTACCGCGGCCATAAAGAGACGGGGAATCTTTTAAGGAAGATACGCCTTGAAATCGCGGTAAATGATAAGTTTGTCGAGCCGACTATAAAGGCAATCACCAAGGGAGCTAAAACGGGCGAGACCGGCGACGGAAAGATATTTATTTTAAGCCTAGAAGAGTGTATTCGTATCCGTACCGAAGAAAGAGGAACAGTTGCTATAGGATAAAAACATGAATTTTATTAGGGATTGCCATCTCTTTTAAATTATTGTTTTAAAAGAGCAGATATTAAGACTAATAATATCTGCTCTTTTTTATTTTAAACTGGGTTAAATTTGCTATAATAGTAGCAATACCTAATTTTATGGAGAGGCAAGAAATGTTAAAAAGAATTAATCCAACTAAAACAGCGGCGTGGAAGAAACTTAAATTACATTACCGCATAATGCGCAAGGCGCATATGCGGGATTTGTTTGATAAAGACCCAGCGCGATTCTCTAAATTTTTTCTTAACTTCGAAGATATCCTTGTTGATTATTCCAAGAATATTATCACTACAGATACGCTAAAGTTGTTTCTTGCGTTGGTAAAAGAAGTAAAGTTAAAAGAGGCGATACAGGCGATGTTTAGCGGTGAAAAAATCAACGAGACAGAGAAGAGGGCTGTTTTACACATAGCCTTACGTAACCGTGCCAACACCCCGATTTATGTAGACGGAAAAGACGTAATGCCCGATGTAAACAAAGTTTTAAAACAGATGGAGGTTTTTGCGGGTAAAGTTATTCGTGGCGACTGGCGCGGCTATACGCAGAAACCGATAAGCGATATTGTTAATATCGGTATCGGGGGTTCTGACCTTGGGCCTGTCATGGTGACAGAAGCATTGACAGCCTATAAAAAACCGAATATAAGCGCGCATTTTGTCTCAAATGTGGACGCGACACATATTAGCGAAACCTTAAAGAAAATAAATCCTGAGACAACACTTTTTATGGTCGCCTCTAAAACCTTTACTACTCAAGAAACTATGGCAAATGCATATACTGCAAGAAAATGGTTTTTAGAAAAAGCGGGTAACGCAAGTTACGTAAAAAATCATTTTGTAGCCATATCCACCAATAAAAAAGAAGTAGAGAAATTTGGGATAGACCCGCAAAACATGTTTGTGTTTTGGGACTGGGTAGGCGGAAGATATTCGCTCTGGTCGGCAATCGGCTTATCTATTGCTTGTACTATCGGCTTTGAAAACTTCGTTGAGCTGCTTTCAGGGGCGCACGCCATGGATAGGCATTTTAGAGAGGCGGCATTTGAAGAAAATATCCCGGTAATCTTGGCGTTAGTCGGTGTTTGGTATAACAATTTTTTCGGCGCTCAAACTCACGCGATTCTGCCCTACGACCAATATATGCACAGGTTTGCCGCCTATTTTCAGCAGGCAGACATGGAATCAAGCGGAAAATCTACAAGCCGTTTTGGGAAAAGAATTAATTATCAGACCGGGCCGGTTATCTGGGGTGAGCCGGGCACAAATGGACAACACGCCTTTTATCAACTAATCCATCAAGGGACAAAACTCCTGCCTTGCGACTTCATTGCGCCCGCTGTTTCGCATAATCCGATAGGCGAGCATCACGATATACTTCTTTCTAACTTTTTTGCACAGACAGAGGCTTTAATGCGCGGCAAAAGCGAAGAAGAGGCGGTTAACGAATTAAAAGCACAGGGGAAGAATGACGCGGAAATTAAGAAACTCGCTTCTTTTAAAGCTTTCCCGGGGAATAAACCTACCAATTCAATATTAGTCAAAAAAATTACTCCGCGCAGCTTGGGTGCATTAATCGCTATGTATGAGCATAAGATTTTTGTGCAAGGGATAGTCTGGAATATATTCAGTTTTGACCAGTGGGGGGTGGAGCTGGGTAAGCAATTGGCAAAGAATATACTTGGCGAACTAAGTGGTGATAAGCGGATATCTAGCCACGACGCGTCCACCAATGGCCTGATCAACACGTATAAAGAAATGCGCAAAAGCCGATAAAATGTTTTGCGGCTTAGGTTGCAAATACGCGGGCAAAGAAGATGGTAAATAACGGGTTATTTTTTAGGTTGCGGTATTATATTTTGATTTCGATGCCCTTATTTTTAATTGCGCTAACTTGTCATGCCGCAAATACAGCAGAGGATTATCTTGCAAAGGGGGATGAATACTTTAAGGGTAGTGCATACGATAAAGCAATAGCGGAATACAATCAAGCAATCAGCCTAAATCCGGAATCCGCCGAAGGTTATTTTAACCGCGGCAATGCTTATCTAAAAAAGAAAAATTTTAAAGAAGCCATTGCCGATTACAATAAAGCTCTGGAAATAGACCCGATTTTTTCCGGCGTTTATTATAACCGCGCCAGGGCCTATTTTGATGAAAACGATATCGATAACGCCATCGCTGATTTTACCAGGGCCGAGGAATTTTTCTCTGGCGACTATGAACTTTATTATAGCCGCGCCAGGGCTTATTTTAAAAAGAGCGATTACGCGCAGGCAATTTTAGATTATACTAAGGCGGTAGAACTTAAACCTAATCACGCGGTTTCTTATTGTAACCGCGGCAATGCCCAGTTGAAATTAGGCAATACTAAAGAAGCGATAGCCGATTATGATAAGGCGATAGAGCTTTATCCCGAATTTGATAAGGCCTATTATAACCGCGCGGCTGCTTACTTCCTGCTTAAGGAATATGATAAAAGCTTAGTAGATGTAAAAAAGGCAGAGGCGCTAGGATACAAAATCCCGCAGGACTTTAGAGAGCAATTAAATAGGGCGCTGGAGAAGAAGTAAGAATTAAGGAGGTGAGCATGAGCTGGGGATTATTCGGGCAAATCGTATTGTTAATAATTATCTTTGCCTTTGTCAGGGTTTTTATTAAGTGTATTCACGATACTTATTGCGCTAAGTGTAAGAAATAAAGGCTTGCCAGAAATAATTAGCCTACAATACATCGGAGGGTAAATAGACAATGGATTCCGCAGGACAAGCCTCACAAATAAAAAAGAAAAAGGTGCTGATAATTGATGACGAAGTGTTTTTCTTGCAGCTTGTTAAGCCGCTCCTGGAAAAGGCGGGTGAATACGAAGTCACGACTTTGATAAGCACGAAAGATTTAATAAAGCGCATAAACGAATTTAAACCGGATATTATTCTACTTGATATAATAATGCCGGATGCAGACGGGATAGAGGTTTGTGTTTCTTTAAAAAAAGAGCCGTTCGTAAGAGATATTCCTGTAGTTATGCTTTCGGCTATGTCGAGAGATATAGAAAAGAAAAAAGCATCTGAGGCAGGTGCCGATGATTTTATCGCAAAGCCGGTAAAAAAAGATGACTTAATAAATAAAATAGAAGAAGTCCTGCGGCGTAAAAAATCTTGACAATAGTTAGCCCGCGTGGTATATTTTAAACCATATATTGAGATAAAGATCGGGATAATATAAAGTAAACTTATCGAATAGAAATTGCGACAAAGGCGTCCGCAGAAAGCGGATGCCTTTTTTATTGGTTATAAGTGCTTAATTTTTAGGCAATTTATGCTTGAGTTTGCGGCATAAAATTCCGCTTACTGATTGGGCAAAAATCAAGAAAGGAGACAAGAGGCTATGAATTTACGCACACCGGGCGGAAACGACGCGACGCGTACGTTTAACCGCTCAAAGAATGTTGTGCCTTGTTCGGGGTTATGTTCAAGGTGTCTTGAGTCCTGCAGGGGGAATTGTGAAGTTTTTAAATCTTCATTTAGGGGTAGAGAAGTTATTTATCCCGGGCCTTTTGGTGAAGTAACTGCCGGTGCGGATAAGGATTATCCGGTAGATTATTCGCATTTAAATATCCAGGGTTATGCCCAAGGCGCAAATGGCCTACCTAAGGGCGTTGAAGGTACTCCTGACACCGCAACTTTCCCGGGTGTAAACGTAGAAACTGAATATGGCTGGGATAAAAAAGTAAAGATGAGAGCCCCGATTTTTACCGGCGCTTTGGGTTCAACCGAAATCGCCCGTAAGAACTGGGAGCATTTTGCTGTGGGCGCGGCAATATCAGGCGTTACAATTGTCTGCGGCGAAAATGTTTGCGGCATTGATCCAAAATTAGAACTAGATTCAAAGGGCAAGATTGTCAGCGCTCCGGATATGGACAGGCGCATTGAGGTTTACAAAAAGTTTCATGACGGTTACGGCGAAATCTTAGTCCAGATGAACGTGGAAGATACGCGTTTAGGTGTTGCCGAGTATGTGCGCAAAAAACATAAGCTTGAGACCATTGAGCTTAAGTGGGGGCAAGGCGCAAAATGTATCGGCGGTGAAATTAAGGTAAAGAGTTTAGACCGCGCAAAAGAACTTAAAAAACGCGGTTATATTGTTACCCCTGACCCAACTGTGCATGCCAGTCAGGAAGCATTTAAGGCGGGCGCAATCAGAGAGTTTGAGCGGCATTCTCGCTTAGGTTTTGTCTCAGAGGAAGGTTTCATGAAAGAGATAAAGCGTCTGCGCGATTTAGGGTTTAAGCGGATTACCTTAAAGACCGGCGCTTATTCAATGGTTGAGCTTGCTCAGGCAATTAAATTTTCTTCTATTGCCAAGATTGACCTCTTAACTATTGACGGAGCACCCGGTGGCACCGGAATGAGCCCGTGGAGAATGATGCAGGAATGGGGTATTCCTACTTTCTATTTACAGGCGCTTACTTATGAGTTTTGCGAAAAGTTAGCCAAGAAAAAAATGCGCATACCTGATATCGCCATTGCCGGCGGGTTTTCTTTAGAGGACCATGTGTTTAAAGCAATTGCGATGGGTGCCCCATATGTAAAAGCAGTCTGCATGGGAAGGGCTTTGATGATTCCCGGTTTTGTCGGTAAAAACATCGGCGAATGGATTGCCGAAAACAAGCTTCCTCCGACAATTTCTGAATTTGGTGTAAAACCCGAAGAGATCTTTGTCTGCTATGAGGAATTAGCCGAGAAATACGGCGACGACATGAAGGAAATTCCTTTGGGTGCTGTAGGAATTTATACCTTTAGCCAGAGGATTAAGGTCGGCTTACAGCAGTTAATGGCTGGTTCACGCAATTTTAGTTTAGGCAGTGTCTCAAGGAAGGATTTGATGAGCTTAACTGAAGATGCGGCTAAAATCAGCGGTATTCCCTATGTAATGGATGCTTACCGCAAAGAAGCGGAAAAAATCCTGGATGGGAAAAAATAGGGGTTACCAAAAGTAAGCCTTTTTTACTTGTAGTTATAAGGCTAGAGAATAGCAAGGAAACAATAAGAACGAGGATGTTCTTGTTTAAAGAGCATCCTCGTTTTTTTTGTGTTCTTCGATGCCTATTTTTAAGGCAAAAAGTGTTATAATAATAAGCAGGGTTATATGGATGATATTACGGTTATAATTAAGAAGGCAAGGGCAGGCTTATTGGAGGAGAACAGGGGTAAGCTTTATGTAAAAGTAATTACTGAAGTGGAAAAGTCTTTGATTGAAAATGTATTAGAGCATACTGAAGGCAACCAGTTAAAAGCCGCGCGTATTTTAGGTATTAACCGCAATACAATGCGGGCAAAGATAAAAAAGTTGGGGATTAATCCTCAATTATATAAAAGTTATAGGTGAGAAGTTATAAATTATAAGTTTTAGAATTTTTATTTATAACTCATAACTTATAACTTAAATTATGGATATTCGTCAAAACTTACAACAATACGGTTTATATGATCCGCGCTTTGAGCATGATTCCTGCGGTGTTGGGTTTGTCTGCGATATAAAAGGTAAAAAGTCGCACAAAATAGTCCAACAGGGTTTAGAGGTGTTGAGGCGGCTTTCCCATCGCGGGGCAACCGGAGCTGATCCAAAAACCGGAGACGGTGCCGGCATCCTCATACAAATGCCGCATGATTTTTTCCTAAAAGCAGCGGATCAACAAAAAATAAAGCTTCCTTCTTTAGGTGACTACGGAACCGGCCTTGTTTTCTTACCTATCGATAAAAAAGAACATCAGTTTTGTAAAGACGCATTCGAAAAGATTATAAAGGAAGAGGGGCAAGCTGTCCTTGGCTGGAGGGTTGTTCCGGTTGATAATAGCGATATAGGAAAGACAGCCAAAGATACCCAGCCGCAGATTGAGCAGGTGTTTATCGGCGAAGAGCAAAGAGCAAAGAGCAAAGAGCAAGGGGTGAATTTAGATTTCGAGAGAAAGCTTTATGTTATAAGAAGAAAGATAGAAAATACGATTAGAGAATCATATATAAAACAGAAGAGCCAATTTTATATTACTAATTTATCTAGCCGGACATTTTCTTTTAAAGGCCTCTTAATGCCCGAGCAGGTGGATAATTTCTTTATTGATTTAAATGATGAGGCAATCAAGTCTACGATTTGCCTGGTGCATTCAAGGTACAGCACAAATACTTTTCCCACTTGGGATTTGGCACAACCTTTTAGATTCTTGGCCCATAACGGCGAGATAAACACATTGCGCGGCAATATCAATTGGATGCGCGCTAAGGAACGGCTGTTGAAAAGCCAGCTCTTTGGCGATGATATCGAAAAGATAAAGCCTATAATTGTGCCGGGCGGCAGCGATTCAGCGGCGATTGATAACGCTCTTGAGCTGCTTATTTTATCCGGAAGATCCCTGCCTCACAGCATGATGATGCTTATCCCTTCCGCATGGGAGAACAGTAAGTTTATTGACGAAGATCTGCGTGCCTTTCATAAATACCAGGCATGCCTGATGGAGCCGTGGGACGGGCCGGCAAGTATTGCTTTTACAGATGGTGAATCCATTGGCGCGGTCCTTGACAGAAACGGCCTGCGCCCTTCGCGTTACATTATAACTAAAGACGGATTTGTGGTTATGGCAAGCGAGGTAGGTGTACTTGATATCGAAGATAAAAATATCGCCTATTCCGGAAGGCTTACCCCGGGCAAGATGTTCTTCATAGATACTAAACAGGGCCGTATTATAAATGATGAGGAGATTAAAGAAAGTGTTTCCAAGTCCAAGCCTTATAAGAAATGGGTTAATGAAAATTTAGTTGAGTTTGAAAAATTGCCTATCCCGAAATATAAAGAACAAAAAGTTGATGATGTAGTAGCTCAGTTAAAGGCATTTGGTTACAGCCGGGAAGATTTAAAGGTCATCATTAAGCCAATGGCCGAGACCGGTGAAGAGCCAACCGGCTCAATGGGAAATGATACGCCGCATGCGGTTTTATCTAGTCATCCGCAGCTTTTATATAATTATTTCAAGCAGTTGTTTGCCCAGGTAACGAATCCGGCAATTGACCCGATCAGGGAAGATTTGGTAATGAGCCTTGAATGTTTTGCCGGCCCGCGCAAAAACATCCTGGATGAAACCGCCGAACACTGCCGCAAGATCCACTTTAAACAACCGATCCTTACTAATGAGGAGTTGGAAAAATTACGCCGCATAAAGGGAGATTTTAAATCAGAGACTGTTTCTATTCTTTTTAGAGCAGGCAGCTTTGATGATTTCATGGTTTCCTTAGATAGGATTGCCTATCAGGCAGAGAAGGCCATTGATAATGGCGCCACTTTTGTTATTTTAAGCGATAGAGGCGTAAATAAAGACTACGCCGCTTTGCCGGCGCTCTTGGCCGTAGGATATGTGCATCAATATCTGGTTAAACGCGCTATCCGCTCGCAGATAGCGCTTGTCTTAGAAACAGCTGAACCCCGCGAGGTGCATCACTTTGCCCTGCTTTTCGGCTTTGGCGTAGGTTGTATTAATCCCTACCTTGCCTTTGAAGCTATCAGGCATTTAAAAGAAGAGGGAGATATCGATTTAGAGTTTAGCCAGGCGCAGGAAAAATATATCAAAGCGGTGAATAAAGGCCTTTTAAAAATACTTTCTAAGATGGGGATCTCTACCTTGCAGAGTTATCGTGGAGCGCAAATCTTTGAAGCATTAGGCATAAATGATGAGGTAATTGAGAAGTGTTTTGCCCATACTGTATCCAGGGTTGGCGGCGTAGGCTTTAGGGAAATATCTTTCGAAGCAATTGTCCGCCATGAACAGGCATTCCCTGAATCAATCGCCCAAACACCACTTTTATCATCGGGTGGTGTTTATCAGTGGAAAAAAGACGGAGAATTTCATTTGTGGAACCCGGAGTCAATATCTGCGCTTCAAGATGCAGCCAAAAATAATGATTACGCCCGGTACAAAGAATTTGCATTGCTTATAAATGACCAATCTAAAAATCCCACTACGTTGCGCGGGCTTTTAAAATTTGCGCAAGCCAAGTCAATCTCGATTGAAGAGGTTGAGACGGCTGACACGATATTTAAACGTTTTGTTACAGGAGCTATGAGTTTTGGTTCCATATCGCGCGGCGCCCATGAAAGCTTAGCCATTGCGATGAATAAAATCGGCGGTAAGTCAAATACCGGTGAGGGCGGAGAAGACCCAACAAGATTTATTCCTTTACCAAGCGGTGCATCAAAAAGAAGCGCAATCAAGCAGGTGGCAAGCGGCAGATTTGGTGTCACCACAAATTATTTAGTCAACGCCGATGAACTGCAAATTAAAATTGCCCAAGGGGCAAAACCCGGCGAAGGCGGGCAACTCCCCGGGCATAAGGTAAGCGTTACTATTGCCAAGACCCGCTATACTACACCCGGGGTAACTTTAATTTCGCCTCCCCCGCACCATGACATTTATTCAATTGAGGATTTGGCGCAACTTATCTTTGATTTGAAGAATGTCAATCCGGGTGCTCGCATCAGCGTAAAATTGGTTTCCGAAATCGGCGTAGGCACGATTGCCGCAGGTGTAGTCAAGGGCCATGCGGACATGATTTTAATTTCCGGTGGAGACGGCGGTACGGGGGCTTCACCTCGAAGCTCAATAAAGCATGCCGGCTTGCCTTGGGAGTTAGGGCTTTCTGAAACGCATCAGACGCTGGTGTTAAATGACCTAAGAAGCCGTGTTAGGTTACAGGCTGACGGCCAGATGCGCACTGGCCGCGATGTAGCGATTGCCGCAATGCTTGGCGCTGAAGAATACGGTTTCTGCACGGCTTGTTTGATTGTTTTGGGCTGTGTAATGCTCAGGCACTGCCATCTAAATAATTGCTCAGTGGGTGTAGCCACACAGGACGATCTTTTAGAGGCAAGATTTCACGGAAATCCCGAGCATGTTGTAAACTATATGCATTTTATCGCGCGTGAACTGCGTGAAATAATGGCCGAACTTGGTATAAGAAAAATTGATGACTTAATCGGCAGGACTGATTTATTGGAAGTAAATTCAGATATTGTTCCTGATAAGGCAAAAGGGATTGATTTTTCTAAGATTCTCTACCGGCCCCAAGTCACTGATAGCATTGGTACACATTGCAAGATTTCCCAAGATCATGGCATAGACAAAGTGTTAGACAAGGAATTAATCACCTTAAGCATGCCTGCATTGGAACATGGTAAGGCGGTAAATTTAAATTTAGAAATTAAAAATAAAGACCGGACAACCGGCGCTATGTTAAGCGGCGAGGTTTGTAAAAGATACGGCGAAGATGGCCTTACCAATGATACCATATATTGTAAATTTAAAGGTGTAGCCGGCCAGAGTTTTGGGGCATGGCTTGCTAAAGGTATCACCTTTGAATTAGAGGGCCTTGCCAATGACTATATAGGTAAAGGTATATCGGGCGGAAAAATCATCGTTTATCCGTCAAAACAGGCAGATTATGAGCCCAGCGAAAATATCCTTATCGGTAATACCACTTTTTACGGCGCAATCTGCGGCGAAGCATATATCCATGGTGTCGCAGGCGAGCGTTTTTGTATCAGAAATTCCGGTTTAAACGCCGTAGTTGAAGGTGTAGGCGATCACGGCTGCGAATACATGACCGGCGGCCGCGTGGTAATATTGGGCAAAACCGGCAGGAATTTTGGCGCAGGAATGAGCGGCGGCATTGCCTATGTCTATGATGTTGACGGCAAATTCCGCGACAGGTGCAATCTGGGAATGGTAGAGTTGGAAAATTTAACGGATGAGGATAGAAATACCATAACGAACTTACTTACTAATCATAAAAAATATACGCAGAGTGCAAGAGCCGCCAGCATCTTAGATAATTTTAACGCTGAAGTAAAAAAATTCATCAAAGTCATGCCCATAGAATATAAGCGCATTTTAGAAGAAGTGAAGGTGGAGAAGGAATTGGGTGTTACGGAAGTGGCGGATGGATAGGACGGAATGACCAATTTCCCCGCCAGACTGAAGTCGGGCTGGCAATATCCAATAAATTACCAATGTCAAATTCCCAATGGAAAATCACAATTTTTACCCGATAAGCAGCGCGGCGGGCGTTCGACAAATAACGAATTCAAAGCTTAATAGTATAGGTGTAGTATATTACACTTATGGGTGTAAATAGGTGAGCATATAGAAAAGAATAAATTTTAAAAAATCCTTGATATATATGTATAACAAAGAGTGTCGTTTCGAATAATTTATTTACGGGAAGAAGAGTTTTAAATTTTTAATTGTGGTTTTGACTTTTTCGTTTTGAATTTTTTCAGCCGTAGCTTCAGCCGAAGGCTGATCTGCCTTCGGCATGAGATCCGCCTTTGGCGGAACCCAATACTCTATACCTAAATACCCAATACTTATCTTATGAAAGATGTAAAAAGTTTTTTGAAGATTAAGCGTAAAAAATCCGATTACCGGGCGGTGTGCGAGAGGGTGAAGGATTTTGGGGAGGTGGCGGTTATCCCTCGCGATGAGCATTCGCAGGAGCAGTCTTCGCGCTGTATGGATTGCGGAACGCCATTTTGCCATTGGGCTTGCCCGGTGGGAAATTATATTCCGGAGTGGAATGATTTGGCTTTTCGCGGGCATTGGGAGCGCGCACTTGAACTTTTGCATGCCTGCAATAATTTTCCCGAGTTTACCGGTAGGCTTTGTCCGGCACTTTGTGAATATTCCTGCGTTTTGGGGTTAAATGACGACGCGGTAACGATACGCGAAAACGAACTTTCCATTATTGAGCATGCGTTTCGCGTAGGATTAATTAAACCGAATCCGCCGAAAACACGCACGGGTAAAAAAGTAGCGGTGGTTGGCTCCGGCCCTGCAGGCCTTGCTTGTGCGGACCAGTTAAATCGCGCCGGACATAGCGTGGTAATTTTTGAGCGCGATGATAAAGTAGGCGGGATTTTAAGGTACGGTATCCCCGATTTTAAATTAGATAAAACAGTCATTGACCGCAGGATTAATATTTTAAAAAAGGAAGGGATTGAGTTCAAAACCGGCGTTGACGCTGGAGTGGAGTATTCTGCTACAAAATTATTAAAAGAATTTGACGCAATTGCTCTTGCCTGCGGCTCACGTATCCCGCGCGACTTAAATATTCCAGGCAGGGAACTTTCCGGCATACATTTTGCTATGGATTATCTTATTCAGAACAATAAAAGAGTGGCAGGTGTAAACATCCCTAAAGATAAGGAAATTTTTGCCAAAGGTAGGCGTGTTTTGGTGATTGGCGGCGGTGATACCGGAGCTGATTGCGTAGGCACAGCCCATCGCCAAGGAGCGAGCTGTGTGGTGCAGATTGAGGTAATGCCCAAGCCGCCTGCATGCCGGGATAATAGCTGCCCGTGGCCAAGATACCCATTACTTCTAAAGACTTCTACTTCGCATGAAGAAGGCGGTGAACGCCATTGGTCAATTCTTACCAAGAAATTCATCGGCGAAAATGGTAAAGTAAAGAAGTTAGAATGCGCGCGTGTGGAGTTTAAGGGTAGGGAGATGTTTGAAATCCCCAATAGTAAATTTGAAATTGAAGCCGATTTAGTGATTTTAGCGGTCGGCTTTGTGCATCCGGAACATAAAGGAATAGTTAACGATTTAAAATTAGAATTAGACCAGCGCGGTAATGTCAAAACCGGCCCAGACTACTCTACTTCTCAAAAAGGCGTCTTCTCCTGCGGTGACATGCACCGCGGCCAATCCCTCATCGTCTGGGCAATCAGCGAAGGCCGCACCTCGGCCCACCATATAGATGCCTACCTAATGGGTAAATCCAATTTACCGATTATATAAAAACTCTTGACTTACAATAAAGGTGGATTTATAATTATTTTTAAGATGCTCAACAAAAAAACCATAATTATCTTTTTTGTTCTGTTTTTCTCTTTCCTTATCAATTTTTCTTCCGGTGCCGATGATGCCGAATATGTCCCTGAATGGGTAAAGCGCGTTGATTTCGGCGTTGACGTTGATACCGAATCTAAGCCCCGCATCTATTTTGAGACTGTCCAACCAATATCCCAAGATATAAACAAGCAAGATACTTATTTTACGCAGTTGCGCTATGCCTTAGAGGACGAGAATAGCGCCGTCAATTTAGGCTTGGGTTATAGAAAACTGTTAAGCGATAACAGCGTCTTGCTGGGCTTAAATAGCTTTTTTGATTACGAAAATGACCATCAACATTACCGTGTTGGCTTAGGTGGAGAGGCATTTATAAATCAGGTGGAAATAAGAGGCAATAGTTACATTGGCCTTTCTCCGCGCAGATTAGTAAATGAAGTTGGTACCCTTAGGGAATACGAAAAGGCAGTTGATGGTTTTGACTTAGAATTTGGTTTACCTCTGCCGTATTTAAACTGGATAAAGGTGTTCGGCGGCGGTTACTGGTATAATTACGAAAAATTTGATAATAAAATGGGCTGGCGTTTAAGAAACGAGATAAAGCCGTTTAATTACAGCACGCTGAATTTAATAGTATTTGACGATAATAAGGGGGATCCGGCGTTCCGCGTGGATGCCAGGGTTACCCTGCCGTTTGGAGCACCTTACACAAAAGAAGATACTAAATGTAATATCGCTATTTCTGATAAGGCATATCCTGATAAAACAGACCATAGCAACAGGGTATTGGATAGGGTGGAGCGACAGCATAAGATAGAAGTAGAAAGATACTCTGAGACGGCTTCGGCAACGATTGAAGTAAAAAGAGGGGACTAATTAATATAACATGATAAAGCGAAGATTAAAAGCAATTGTAATCGCGGCAACGACAGCCTTGGTTTTTGCCGCCTATAGTTATGCCGGCAACGCCGATACCTATAAGATAACCGTTCAGAGCATCCAGCTTAAGTCCAGCGCTGGTAATTGGGTTACCATAGCTTCTCCTAATCGCGAGATAGATATTGCTTCGGTAAATTCAGGGGCGATAGCGGCTTCACTAGCAAGCGATGTTTCGGTTCCGGTTGGGACCTACGTGAATTTTAAGATTGTGGTATCTGAAATAATTAAATTCTCCGGTTCTGATGGAGTAAACTATACCAAGGCAGGGGGCGCGGTAACGGTTACAGGCACAGCCGCTTCTGCTGCTTCCACCGCTACATGGCCAACGGCTCCTCCAACAACAGTCGTCACAATGACTGAAAATACCGAAAGCCATACCGCGGTCCTTGCGCAGAAAGGCGAGATTACGGCAACTATGGACATGGATGCCGGCGATGCCGATAATTATATGGAAATTTATCGTAGCAATGATTTAACTACGCCTATAACTGTTAATGCCGGTTCTACCGTAAGCATGTTTTTTGATTTTGATACGCAAGGCACGATAAACTACATTAATTTAGGCGGCCTTAACGAAATAATGTTTTTTACCCCTCCGCAATCCGGCACACAGTTCGGTATAACCGTTGACAGCGTTACCACCACTATCAACGCCTCGGATATGCGCAACGATTTTTAATCCCCGCTGAAAACGTTTTCAAGAATATCCCCTTTCGACCTTGAACCCCCCCATTTAATATAGTATATTTGATAGAGCGGGCAAAAAGGCATTTTTGCCCTTTTGTTAATTGACAATTTAGATTTCCTTTGAAAAAGGCAAACTAAGGGTAACCTTAGGGCGCAAAGCTTCTGGTCCGCCAAAGTATTATGGCGGGTAGCAGGGCTGCCAAAGCGAAGAAAGAGAATTTAAAGCCCTAAGGCAGCCTTTTTCACCTTAGGGTTTTTATTTTTAGGCATAAGCTATGGACAAACAAGGTAAATATAAAGTAGTAACCTTCCTAAACCGCGAGGAATTGGATTTTGTGGATTCTGTAGCCAAAGATCTCTATTTTGGCCATGGCATCAAAATCCCCCGCGCCAAACTGATCGAAGAAATCATCCAGGCATTCAGATATAAAGAAACCAAAGACAGGCAAGCTCTTGAGCAAGAACTAATAAAACTGTTTAAACAAGATAGCCAAAATAAACCGGAGGCATAAGATGAAAACCAAAACAATTCAATCTGTCGCAGTTATTGCTTTAATCGCAATGTTTACCTTTATCTCTCCATCGTTTCTCTGCGCAGAAGAAGAAGGGGATAGCGAGGTAATAAGTCTTCCTGATTTACAAGAAGAACCAAGTTTAACTCCGCCATTGCCTAATTCGCATAAAGATCGCGGCACTAAGTCTGAGAAAGACGCAACCAAACAACAACCTGAATACGTTCCTGGTCAGCTGATTGTAAAGCTTAAAGAAGGCGAAACTCTAGAAACCTTAAGCGAGCTCAACGTCAAATACAACGTTACTACGACAGATAAGGTTTTCCAAGATACCCCAAATCCCAAAGCAACTCTCCAACAGCTCAAAGACAAGTTTGCTGGGCTTGACTCAAAAGAACATCAAGGCTGGTACTGGCAGTTAGACAAAGATTCCCAGGAATATAAGGACTATGCTGCAAAAATAGAAAAAGAAAAACAAGAACTGAAAGCCCAAATAGAAGCCCAGGAAGCGCTCGTTACTAAGCTTGAAGAAAGGCAAAATCGCGCACCGGAAGGGATGCCTGTGCCTAAACTAGATAATGTGTATATGTTAAACGCAGCAGGAGATACAAATATTTTGGCTATGGCTTCCGAATATTCAAGTAATCCTGCGGTGGAATATGCTGAACCAAATTATATCAGAAAGGTTCAAATGGTACCCAATGATCCTGACTATGCATCCGGGAAGTTATGGGGGTTACAAAAGATTCAAGCAGATAAAGCATGGGATATTTCACAGGGCGCAGGAACCATTGTGGCTGTTGTGGATACAGGTACAAACTACAATCATGGAGATATAGTAGATAATATGTGGAATAATGCCGGTGAAATTGCCGGTAACAGAATAGATGATGATAGGAATGGCTTTATAGATGACATAAGGGGATGGGATTTTGCTTATGGCGATAATGATCCCATGGATGGCAATGGCCACGGAACGCATTGTTCCGGCACTATCGCGGCAGTTGGCAATAACCTTAAGGGCGTCATAGGAGTAGCTCCCAAAGCAAAGATAATGGCGGTGAAAGGATTGGATGATGTCGGCTCAGGGAATGATTTTGATTTGGCTGATTGTATAAGATATGCGGCAGATATGGGCGCGGATGTAATTAGTAATTCTTGGGGAGGGGAGGGTGCTTCTTTAACCGTGGAACTCGCGGTTAGCTATGCCTATGCTAAGGGATGCGTTGTTGTAGCTGCGGCCGGGAATAGCTATAGCGATGTAGCGTTTTTTATGCCTGCAAATATTGCTAATGTTATTGCTGTTGCCGCCTCTGATAAAAATGATATTAAAGCCGATTTTTCTAATTACGGATCAAAAATAGATGTCACTGCTCCAGGGGTTGGTATATATTCTACTTATCTTAATAACGGATATACCTTAATGTCTGGAACCAGTATGGCCTGTCCACATGTTTCGGGAGTGGCGGCATTGTTGCTTAGTAAATATCCTAGTGAAACTAATACCGCGATTAGAGGCCGGATCATGGCAAGCGCCGATCCTTTAGCGATAGATTATAATGGCTTAATGGGCACAGGAAGAATTAATGCCTATAGGGCGCTTGCTGGCAATAATATGCCATATTTTTATATTCTTAAAGTCTATGCTGAAGAATCAGAGGGCGATGGCGATAAGATATTGGGAGCCAACGAAAAAATAAAGCTGGCCGTTAATATAGAAAATATCTGGAAGTCTGCCATTTCAGTTACCGCTACTTTATCTACTACAAGCGCATATATTTCTTCCATTATTAATCCCATATTTAACTTCGGGAGCATAAATAGCGGAGAAATTAAAGATAATTCTGTTAATCCTTTTATTGTAAAGGCCGGAGTTTTTGAATACGAAAAGGAGATTCCTTTTATATTGACGATTAATGCGGACGGCGTTGTCCAGGTTTTAAATTTTTCCGTTACCTTTGGCAGCCGCAGAATTACTGATAAAAATAGTTATCTTGTCCAGGTTATCCCTATAATTTTCGGAGACAAGATTGTCTGGGATGATTACCGTAACGGCAGCCTCGATATCTATATATATGATCTTATAGCAAACCAGGAGACGCGGATTACTACTAATTCGGCTGATCAATATTTTCCATTTATCTCCGGCAATAGAATTGTCTGGGAGGATTACCGTAATGGCAATGCCGATATATACATGTATGACCTGGGCATAAAACAAGAAAAGCGGATTACCAACAATATCTCCGGGCAATATGGCCCGGTTATCTCCGGCAATAGAATTGTCTGGGATGATTACCGTAACGGTAATTACGATATCTATATGTATGACTTAGCCGTAAATCAGGAGAAGGCGATTGTCACCAATGCCAAGGATCAATACTCCCCGATTATCTCCGGCAACAAGATTGTCTGGGAGGATTACCGTAACGGCGATAACAACACTGATATCTATATGCGTGATTTAGTAACCGGCACAACCCAGCAGATTACCAGTAATATCGCGGATCAATATTGGCCGGTCATCTCCGGCAACAAGATTGTCTGGGAGGACTACCGCAACGGCAACGCCGATATCTATATGTATGATATTATAGCAAACCAGAAGACGCGGATTACTACTAATACGGATGAGCAATGTTTTCCATTTATCTCCGGCAATAAGATTGTCTGGATAGACTGGCGTAATGGCCAAGAAGATATTTACCTTACAGAACTTCCCGATACTACCGTACCTTTAGTTCCTACCGTTACGGCGGGAATCTATAGTGGGCGCGTAGACCAGTTGTCTGCATCTTGGTCTTCTTCGGATCCTGAATCAGGTATTGCCGAATACCAATATAAAATTACTCAAGGCTCGCCTACCAGTACAACGATTATTCGTAATTGGACATTAGTAGGAACAGCCAAAGATATTACTGCCGGGGGATTGAGTCTGGTCCAAGGCAAAACATATTATTTTTCCGTTAAAGCCAAGAATTATGCTGGCTTAATGAGCGCGGTTGGCTATTCGGGTGGGATAACTGTCGCCAATCCCGACCTTACCATATTTGATATATACAGCGATGCCGGCAAGCTATCAATAAAAATAGGCAATATCGGTAAGCTAGAGTCTCCTCAGGGACAAGGGCAGTTGTATATCTATATAGACGGAGCCCTTATCTGGACCTACGGCCTAAGTACGCTGGCTAACCAGTCATTCCGCCTGCCGGCAGGCGTAACCGTAGTTCAGCCGCAGGTGCTTTCGGGGAGTCATAAAATACGAGCAGTCATTGACCCGTTAAATCAAGTTATTGAGAGCAATGAGAATAATAATACATTGGAAAAAGTCGTGGTTTTTTAATTTAACGTATTAAAGCTATCAGTCTAATAAAACTGTTTAAACAAGAAAATTCTACTAATCCGGAGGCTGACACCTCGCGCTAAGCGGTAGCGCGCGAGTGTTGTCTGACTGACAAGATGAAACGCATTCATTCTAAAATAAACAAGAAACATAAAAAGCATCTTAAGAAGCACCTGAGTTTCCTTGAGGCGGTAAGGTTATACGGGACAATGCCGGTGGGAGTGTAACCAACGGATTATAAGGAGGAAAAATGAAAAGGCTAACAGTTTTCTTTAGCACGGTATTGTTTATAAGTATGTCGGTTTTTAGTCAGGATGTTTCTGCCGCACCTTCTAAAGTATCTGTTTTAAATAATCAATTAATAGTAGAGAAGCGTAATGCAAACGGATCATTAAACCAAGCTGTCCCGTACATAATTAAAGGAGTTACATACTCTCCGGCAACGCGCGCGCCTGCTAAGGGTCCGGATCCATTGAACCCCGGCGTATTAACCGACTATGGATTTTTCTTTGATTGGCCGGGGCGTAATCCGCAGGGGCATGACATACTTACTTATTGGATAAAAAATGAGCTGACGCAGTATCATGCAGCCGATATAGCTTTAATGAAACAGGCGAACATAAACACTGTGCGCGTATATACGGATTTTGGCACAGACCCCTTGGTTTACAATAAAATTTTAGATGAATTTTATCGTAACGATATTATGGTTATTTTGACAGTCGCGATATCTATAGATGATTTAGATTGCGGTAGATACCTTCAAGTTGTGCAATTGTACAAAGACCATCCGGCGATATTGATGTGGTCGTTAGGTAATGAATGGAACTTTAACAAATATTATGATTATGGAAAATCCATGGATTATTTGATATCCAGTACCAATTTAGCCGCGGCGCAAATCAAGCAGCTTGACCCGAACCATCCGGTAAGTTCCTGCTTAGGAGATAAGTTCGACTTATTCTATGATCCCGGTAATCCTTGTAGCGCGCCGCCTGAGTTGCACAGCGATATTCCGTGGATAGTAAATAATTCTCCCAATGTGGATATCTGGGGTATAAATATATATCGCGGAAAGTCATTCGGCAACCTTTTTAGCCAATGGAAAGGGGCAAACCAGCTAAATTCGCCCAAACCGTTTTATATCAGTGAATTTGGCACGGATTCTTTCTACACATCGGCATATCATCCACTAACCCAATGCAGTAATTTAGCCAAAATAGATAATGGTTCAGAGAGCCAGGATGAACAAAAAACTACTTTTATGTATCTCTGGGACGAGATAGCCAAGCAGCTTCCTGTATTATATAGCGATGGCTTATGCCTCGGTGGTTTAGTGCATGAATTTAATGATGAGCTATGGAAGGTAGGTAATTATAATTCAGGCTTAGGCGGTTTGGTAGATTACGCCGTTGATACCAGCTACGATGAATATAATAGCGAAGGATTTGTTTTACCCGGCGGCCATCCCGATAATGTCGCTAATGAAGAATATTTCGGTGTTGTAGATGCCGGCCGGAATCCCAAAACCGTGTTTTATGAAATACAGCGCAGTTTTAAATTAGCAGATATTTTCTTAAGCCCTTCTAATACAGATGTAAAAGTTACGCTTAATAAACAGGCTTCTCCATCGGGATTAACCTTCGCCGGAGCCTTTACAATTGCCAATAACAGTAATCTTGCTATCGGATGGCAATTATACAATAATCAAGACGGTAGGTTTACGCCTAAAGGTGGCACAGTACCTAGCCCTATCCTTGTGCAGGGTTTTGGTTTTTACGAATCAAGCGGGGGATTGGGCGCTAAGCAATCTATTATTATCCGCGCTTACGCCAACAATAATTTGCCGCTGGGTTTATACCAGGGCTCTTATAAATTACAGCAGATTTTGGGGTCAAAAACCATCGACGTAGCTACGATATTTTATTCTTTGACTGTAACCGATATTAATCCGCCTGTTGTAACAATAACAACGCCTCAGGTAAATAGTATTGTTTCCCGTAAGGGCTTTAGTTTTAGCGGCACGGCCGATGATATTTCAGGCATAGCCGAGGTAAGGGTATATGTTTATGACGCAAGGAGGGGGTATACGGTAAATAACGCCTTGGCGAGCTATAATTCCACAACCAAGGCATGGGTATTTCCTGTTTCTTATACGCAGATTAGTTCCGGCTACCTTTGCCGGCTGTGGGTAAGGGCTAAAGATAAGGCGGGTAATTTGTCGCTTTGGCAGGTTGTGGCGGTTAACGTTGAAAAAGCCCTGCCGGATTTAGGCGCCTATGGTTTCTTAAAGATCGGTAAATATCAGAAACAGGTTATCTGGAATCAGGCTATTACCTTGACCCCTCTCGATATTAACGGGAGGTCCGCAGACGGCAGGCTGATTTTTAACGTCACCTATGCCTTTAGGGAATATAACTATGTCCCTGCCGCGGGGTTTAAGAATAACCTTTTATTCAGCGGCCAGTTAGTTAACCAGTTAAGCAACATAAGCCTAGACGCTTTTCAGATTAAATATGTTACTGTCCCAATATCAGTTCTGCCTCAAAATGCAAAGTTAGAACTTAAGATAGACGCCGGCAATCAGATAGCCGAGGCAGCGGAAACGAATAACAACTTTACTGTCTATCTGAATTTTAGCGGGTTTTAGCGTGGGGTAAATTGTAAAAAGAGTTAAAAGCTCCTAGGTTGACAATACAAATTACTTATGATAAGATGAGCCTCATTATGCAAATAAAGAGGCTCATTCTTTTTTTACTTTTCTTTAGTTTTTGCGCTGTCAATTCGGCGCCGGCTTTCTGGATTTGGACGCCGGAAAGTAAGCGTTGGACTAACCCAAAATACGCGGCCAAAGATAGCCCCAGCGAACAGCTCGCCTATGCCAAATCATTTTTTGATGTCAAGGATTATAAGAAGGCATTGCCTGAATTTGAGAAGCTTATCCGGCGTTATCCCAAGGCAAAAGAATCAGCGGAGGCGCAATACCATATCGGCCTGTCTTTAGAAGCACTAAATAAGCTCTACGATGCCTACCTTGCCCACCAGAAGCTAATTGAAAAATACCCTTTTAGCGAAAGAATTGAAGAAGCTATTGAGAAGCAGTACAATATTGCCGAAACCTTTATGCAGGGTAAAAACAGGTTTTTAGGGCTGGACATTCCTACTTCAAAATACGCGGTGGATGTTTTTGACGCGGTGATAAAAAATTCTCCGTATGGAAAATATGCCGCGTTGTCACAATATAAGATTGGCCTCGTCCTTAAGAGCTTAGGCAAATTTTCCGAGGCAAAGGATGAGTTTGAGAAAGTTGTTTCTAATTACCCTGAAAGCGAATGGGCGGAGCCGGCAAAGTTTCAGATTGCCATTTGTACCAAGGAAACATCTTTAGAGGCTAACTATGACCAAATGACTACTCAAGAAGCAAAGGAGAAGTTTGAAGAGTTTGTGAAAGCTCATCCGGAAGCGGAATTGAGTAAAGAGGCTGAGGCAGAGGTGAGTGCCTTAAAAGAAAAAGAGGCGGAAAGTAATTTTACCGCGGCAGCGTTTTATGAAAAACAGAAAAAATATGAGAGCGCAAAAATTTATTACGAATATGTATTTACTAATTTCCCTAAGACTACTTGGGCAGCAAAGGCATTTGAACGGTATCAGGTGCTAGAGAGGGGAAAATGATTAACACTGATTACGCCGATAAAAAATCAAGATTACACAGATTTTTTTTACTTGCTACTTGCTACTTGCTACTTGCTACTCTATTGGGCTGCGGTTACACAACGCGTTCATTTATTGCCCCTAGCATTAAGACTATTTACATTGAGCCATTTCTGAACAAAATTGATATAACCAGCGAGTTATCGGAAAACAAAAAATATAAAACCTACTTTCCTCTTTTGGAAGCAAAAATTACCCGCGCGGTGGTAGACAGGTTTGTATTTGACGGGAATTTGCGTATCGGAAAGCCCGAAACCGCTGATGTCGTTTTAAAAGGTGAGTTACTTGATTATGCAAAGGATGCCTTAAGATATAACACCAGCGATAATTCAACAGTTGAGGAATATCGTTTAAGCCTCAGAGTGAACGTCTCTCTTATCGACCGTAACGAAAATAAAACCCTATGGGAACAGAATAATTTCGTCGGCGATACGACTTATTTTATCTCAGGCAGTTCCGCTAAAAGCGAAGAAACGGCTTTATCTGATGCGGTAAAAGATTTAGCCAGAAGAATTGTGGCCTTGACAATAGAAGAATGGTAGTCCCCTCCTTTATTTGCATCCTCTTTTGAGTTTTCATTAGATTGCTATGCCTAAAGCCAATGTTTATCTTATTATCGGCGACAACGAAATCCTCAAGTTAAATAAGATTGAAAGCTTAAAAAAAGAAATCCTCTCCGGCACAGCCAATGAATTTAACCTTGAGATTTTGTTTGCCGAAGAGCTTAACCTTAAAACTCTTGAAGAGGCGTTGTTACGCCTGCCCATAAAAACCGATAGGCGGATGTTGATTTTACGTAATTTAGAAGATTTATCTAAAGACTGCCGGCAGAAAATCATTGCTTATGTAAATAAACCACATCCGTGGATTACGCTGGTTTTAGAAGGTGATATAACGGATAAAGAAGCAGGGCAGGTTGCTGCGTGTGCGCAAATTTTCCGTTTCAGCAAGGTAAGGCCGCCTGATGTTTTTGCTTTAGGCAGGGCAATAGATAATAAAAATCAGGCGTTAGCGTTAGGCATCCTCTCAGATTTAATGGTAAGAGGGGAAAGGCCCCAGAAGATAATGGGGGGGTTAATCTGGCATTGGGAAAATACCAAACGGCGTCTTTCGCCGGAAAAGATAAAAGAAGGCTTTGAGGTTTTATTGGAAGCGGATTTAAATATTAAGTTAAGCCGCCTAAAACCAAATATCGCTTTGGAATTGCTGGTGGTAAAGTTATGCCTTTTTTAATAGAAGGCTATAGCGGGATTTCTGGTGGGAGGCATTGTTCTTATGTATAAGATGCTTTTTTGCCGCTCGGTCTAATTTAGACATTACTTCTTTTAACTGTTGTTTGGCTTCGTCTATTTTTTTCGCAGAAACCAATTCAGTATATTTTTTTATAGTTTTTTTAAGATCCGTTTTGATAACACGGTTGTGCAGGCGGCGGACGCGGTCTAATTTCATGCTTTTTATAGATGTTTTTCTTTGTGGCATAGTAGATACCCCTTTCTTAAACGTGAAGCAAAAATATAGCACAGAATTATATATATGTCAAATAAAATAATCGCTAAATCCGCTACCATAATCGGTGTTGCTACCCTTTGCTCACGCATCTTAGGGTTTATCCGCGATATCGTTATTGCCCGGCTTTTCGGCGTCTATATTTACGCTCAGGCGTTTGTTATCGCCTTCCGCATTCCTAATCTTTTACGCGATTTAGTAGGCGAGGGCGCGGTCAACGCTGTCTTAGTACCGGTATTTAGCGAATACACCGTAAAGGATAATAAACAGGCATTTTGGGAGTTGGTAAATGTTGTGCTTAACTTTTTATTAGTTATGCTTTCGGCTATAACCATATTAGGGGTAATGTTTTCACCCCTTATTGTCAGGGCTATTGCTCCCGGATTTGTATCCGACCCAGAAAAATTAGCCGCGACTATTAAACTAAGCCGGATTATTTTTCCTTATGTTTTATTGATTAGCCTCGCCGCTTACTCAATGGGCGTCTTGAATTCATTGAGGCATTTTTCTGTGCCTGCCTTTGCGCCATGCCTGTTGAATATTTCCGTAATTGTCTGCGCTTTAGCTTTTGGCGAGGAAATAGTTGGTTTAGCTTCGGGCGTTTTAGTGGGCGGGGTGTTGCAGTTGGCAGTGCAGATACCGGTTTTGTATAGAAAGGGTTTTAGGCTGCAGTTATTCAAGCAGTTTAAACACCCCGCGGCGAAAACTATCGGCAAGCTTATGGTCCCGCGCCTGCTAAGTTCAAGCATCTACCAATTGAATAACTTTGTTGATTCCATATTTGGGTCTTTAGCTTGGATTGTGGGCGAGGGGGGAGTCGCCATATTATATTTTTCTTACCGGCTTATTCAATTTCCCTTAGGTATATTCAGTAACGCCCTTGCGCAGGCGATTTTACCGGCGTTTTCAACACAGGCGTTGGAAGAAAATCACGAAAAGTTAAAGCATACGCTTGCTTTCGGCCTACGCGCCACTTTTTTTGTGATGCTGCCTGCCTGTGTCGGTTTAATGGTTTTGTCCAAGCCGATAATTGGGACACTTTTCGGCGGAAGAAAATTTGATCTTTATTCGGTGAACGCGACTGCCAACGCCTTATTTTTTTATAGTATCGGTTTATTTGCCTATGGCGGGACAAGGATTGTACAGTCATGTTTTTTCGCGTTAAAAGACACGCGCACACCCGCAAAAATAGCCGGACTGGCTTTGCTTATCGGCATCGTTTTAAATTCCATTCTGATGTTTCCGCTAAAAATTGCCGGCCTTGCCTTAGCCACTTCTATCTCCGGAATAACCACTTTTTGTATCCTCTTTTTTATTTTGAAGAAACGCTTGGGAGATTTTAAGTCCGAACCAATATTTAACTCTTTTGCGCGTACCCTTTTGGCAAGTATTGCAATGGGTTTAGTTTCGTTTATCGTCTCGCAAAAAATCTTCTTAGGCACGCATACGGTGGATAAGTTGCTCAACCTATCGCTTTCCATTCTTTTCGGCCTTATTTCTTATATTATTTTTTGTTTTGTTTTTAAGGTGAGCGAGATGAGGGAATTGTGGAAGTGGTTGAGGGAGCGGCGGGTTCAATGAACCTATTAGTCTTCTCGCTCTAAGTGAGGATTTTTAGTATTTTACTGTGTGTTTTGTCCGCGTGCTGAAACCTTTCGCCGTGCGCTACGGTTTACGGCTCGTTCATTTGACGGAATTCCCTATGGTCAGTTCCGTCATTCACTCGCCGTAATCCTTTGCGCACTTTTGCCGAAAGCTTTCTAATGCACGCTCCCAAATCCCACAGCAAAATTTATTAAGCAGCTTAATTCCCAGCGGGGGAACAAACAATGCGGATTATTTATGGTTAAGCACAAGCCTTGCCACCCGCAAAAATTATGCTTTGGCTAAAATCGCACCTGAGTAAGAAAATGGTTAGATTCATCGATAATAAATATGTCTATTAGCGCGAATAAACCTTATGTGCACCTCCGCGGTGCACATGGTTATGTCTATGAATAATATTCAAGAGCTCAAACAAAAAATCGCATCTATACCGGATAGGCCGGGGGTATATTTGATGAAGGATACAGAAGGCCGTGTGATTTATATTGGGAAGGCCGCGTCGCTAAAGAAGCGCGTGGGGTCGTATTTTAGTAAACAATACGGCTCTGCCAAGCAGATGGCGCTGGTGGAGAAAATTGCCGATATTGACTATATCTTAACGGAAAATGAGGCAGAGGCGTTGATTTTAGAGTCGGCGTTGATTAAAAAAAATAAGCCGCAGTATAATGTTTCGCTTCGCGATGGTAAAAATTATCCCTTGGTTAAAATAACATCAGAAGATTATCCGCGCCTCTTGGTAGTAAGAAGAAGATTAGATGACGGCGCTGTTTATTTTGGGCCATATACCGATGCAAAATTACTGCGGCAGGCGATTAAGGTGTTAAGGCGGGTGTTTCCCTATTGTACTTGCCGCCCTTTTCCAAAAAAGCCGTGCCTTAATTACGATATCGGGCTATGTCCTGCACCCTGCATCGGAGAAATTTCTAAAAAAGAATATGCTAAAAATATTGAAGACATACGCCTTTTTTTAGAAGGAAAAAATGAGGAGTTATTCGCTAAGCTATCTAAAGAGATGTCGGGTTTTAGTAAAGAACGTAATTTTGAGAAGGCAAAAGAATTACGCGATAAGATTTCCGCTTTAAGCAGTATGAGTGGGGCGGCAAGTATTTACGAAGCAGAAAGCAGGGAACTACGCAGGGTTTTGGGCCTAAAGGATAGCCCTAAGCGTATTGAGGCATTTGATATTTCTTGTATTTCACAGGAATTTGTTGTGGGTTCTATGGTGGGTTTTTTAGACGGTAGGCCTGATAAAAATAATTACCGTAGGTTCCGTATTAAGGGAGAAAGGCTTGATGACTGCGCGAGCATCGCCGAGGTAGTCAGGCGTAGGTATAAACGGGTTTTGTTAGGTGAGATAACTTCCCCTGATTTAATCCTGATTGATGGGGGTAAAGGCCAACTTAGCGCGGCGAAGTCAGAGCTTGATAATTTAAGGCTAAGGATACCGATCATCTCTCTTGCTAAAAAAGAAGAAGAAATCTATCTTCCGCAAAAAGACAAACCTTTAAGATTAGCTATGGATTCTAAAGCGCTTACTTTAATCCGCAGGATCCGCGACGAAGCGCATAGGTTTGCAGTGTCGTATCATCGGTTATTGAGAAAGAAGAAGGCGATAGGGTAAAATAATAGAAGATGACTGAATTCGAACGCAGAGTATTAAAAGCTGTACTTAAGATTCCCTTAGGCCAAACACGCACCTACAAATGGGTGGCGGAAAAGGCCGGATTTCCTGAGGCGTCCCGGGCGGTTGGCCAGGCATTAAACAAAAATCCTTATCCGATAATTATCCCTTGTCATCGTGTGGTAGCATCTGGTGGAAAGCTCGGCGGATATTCTAGGGGTGTAATGGCCAAAAAAAGGCTACTAAATTTAGAGAAAAAGATATATAATGTTATAAATTCAAAATGCCCGCCTGACTTCGTCGGGCAGGCAAAATTTAAAATGAAAAATGTTTTAAAGAGAAAAAGATGAACATTAAAGACTATTTAAAAATAATGGCGGAGAGGGATGCTTCGGATGTATTTTTCAAAGTGGGCATCCCGGTATACGTAAGGCAATATTCCGGTTTGGCAGTTATATCTGAAGAGCGGCTTACGCGCAGGGACTTAGAGGATATTATGGCAGAGTTAGTTGACCAAAGAGTAAAGAAAATCCTTAATGATAATTTTGATGTGGATTTTGCCGTCGGTGTTGATGATTTGGGTAGATTCCGCGTAAGTATTTTCTTTCAAAAAAATGAGCCGATGATAGTAATCCGGCGGATAAAGCCATCCGTCCCTAGTTTTGAGGAATTAAACCTTCCGGTAGAAGTATTAAAGAAAATATGCAGGGAATCGCGGGGGTTAGTTTTTGTCACCGGAACAGCCGGAAGCGGAAAATCAACTACTATTGCCGCGATGATTGACTATATAAATAATAACGTAAGCCGCCATATCCTTAGCATTGAGGATCCGATAGAATATATATTCAGGGATAACAAATCTATTATCAGCCAGCGGGAGTTAGGCGTAGACGTAAAATCATATGTTGTAGCTCTCAGGCAGGCAACTCTACAGAGCGTAGATGTGTTATATATAGCGACAATAAGGGATTTAGAGACTATGCAGGCGGCAATTACTGCCGCTGAAATGGGAGTATTGGTATTCTGCACTATTCATTCGGTAAATGCTTACCAGACACTGGAAAGGATAATCAATCTTTTTCCGCCACACCAGCATAATGAAGTGAGGGCGCAATTAGCGCTGTTATTGCGCGGTATTATTTCCTTAAGGCTAATTCCGGCTAAAGACGGCCCGTGCAGAATCCCGGCTTACGAAACAATGATTTTAACCCCGACCATAGCCCGGCTTATCCGTGAAGGAAAAACATGGGAGTTGTTGCACTTTATTGAGGAAGGTTCTCTTTTTGGTATGCAGAGCTTTAAACAATCGCTGGCATATTTAATTAAGGCAGATAAGATTGACCGTGAGCAGGCGCTGGGATTTGCCGATTCTAAAGATGAGCTGGAATTAGAGTTAAAAGGTATTAAAAGGGTGCAATGAACCCCGTTAGACCAGCCCGACAATCTTGTTCTGGCGGGGATAACAGGAGATGTATTTTAAGCGGTAATTATTTTATAGGGGAGCAGTGATAATATTTAGTTTTGTATTTTTTAGATGGTCACCTACGGTGACTTACCCGCCAGACTTAAGTCGGGCTGGTCTCTAATGAGGTAAATATGATTGAAGAATTAAAAAGAAAGCTGTTTGAAATAGAGGCACGCCTTGCTAACCTACGGGGGTATCTTTGACGTTGAAAACAAAAAGAAGGGAATAGAAGAGTTACAGATTGAGATGTCAAGGGAAGGCTTCTGGGGCGATTCCGGCGCGGCAAATAAACAGGTATCCAAACTTAAAGATTTAAAAAATACGCTAGATTCTTGGCAGAGCTTGGAAGCCAAGTATGCAGAGCTAAAAGAACTGGTTTCTTTAGATGCTGCTGATTCAGCGTTCTTAAGTGAAATAACCGGGGAGTTCGAGAGGCTTGAAGCGGGCGTTGCAAAGTTAGAGCTAGCGACACTTCTTTCAGGCGAGCTGGATAAAAACAGCGCGATCTTAAGTATTAATTCCGGAGCCGGCGGGACCGAGGCTTGCGACTGGGCCGCAATGCTTCTTAGGATGTATTTGCGTTGGGCAGAGATAAACGGCTATAAGGCAAGCGTAATAGATATATTAGAAGGTGAAGAAGCCGGCATAAAGAATGTTACGGTTTTAATTGAAGGCGAATATGCCTATGGCTGGCTGCGCGCTGAATCCGGCGTGCATAGGTTAGTGAGAATTTCCCCTTTTGATGCCAATAAAAGAAGGCATACCTCTTTTGCTTCTATAGGTGTCATCGCGTCAATTTCCGAAGAGATAAATATTGAAATAAAACCGGAAGAGCTAAGGATAGATGTTTACCGCTCTAAGGGCGCCGGAGGCCAAAGCGTAAATACCACCGATTCGGCAGTGCGCATTACGCATTTGCCTACCGGCATAGTAGTGCAGTGTCAGAACGAGCGTTCGCAGTACCAGAATAAGCATGTAGCGATGAATATACTTAAGGCGCGCCTGTTTGAAAAGATGCAAAAAGAGCAAGAAGAGAAAATGAGCAAACATTACGGTGAAAAGAAAAAGATTGAATGGGGCAGCCAGATACGTTCATACGTGATGCATCCTTATAATATGGTCAAAGACCACAGGACCGAGCACGAAACGGGAAATGTCGCGGCGGTTATGGACGGTAAAATTGATGAATTTATCGAGGCGTATTTAAAGCAGAATGTCAACCATGAAAAGTAAAATTTTCATTGCTTTTACCGTGGTTATATTAAATTCAGCCATAGCCTTCGCTCAAACCACCGAAGACATCACCATAACTACTTATTATCCTTCGCCGTTTGGCGTCTATGGCGAATTAAGAAGTGATCGTGAAGCAATCGGCGCAACCTATTCTAACGATACTAATGTCTGCTGGGGAAGCGCGGCAACCTGTCCTTTCGGTTCAGTTGTTATTCCTACAGTCGCCGGAAGCCCAGATGTGGATTTAGTGGTGGAAGGCAGTGTCGGTATCGGAACGGCCAACCCTCGTTCCCCCGCGCCTAACGCTCAGCCAGGTAATCTTGATGTTAATGATGTGTGGTTGAGAGGCGCAGTTCCTCCAAGATGGGCGAGCCAAGGCGGGGTATTAGATTACAGCACTTGTTATCAGAAGCAGATAGGAAGCCCAACTGGCCCGCATACCGGATACTGCCGACAAGGCTATATCAACGTTGGAGGAACTACGGATGGTAATGACTGGATACCTGAATCAATAGTATGTTGTGAACTGCAAGGCATAACCACTGTAAATTGGAACACAAGGCCAATCTGGGGCGCTAATTGCACTAATAATCCTTGTTAGTTTAAGTTTGAGATTCCTTTTTGTAGAATTGTCATATGCTTAAATTCATTACGAATAAAATAATCGGCACGCAGAATGAAAGGCAGGTTAAGCGGCTTAGGCCGTTGGTCTCTAAAATAAATGCCTTTGAGCCGGCTATGCAGAAGCTTTCTGATGCCCAATTACGCGCAAAGACAGAAGAGTTTAGAGAAAAAATAAAAAATCAAATATTAAATATCAAAAATGATAATAGTTTAACAGAGGAAGAATTAGAAAAGGCCATTAAGAAAACAGAACAAAATGCGCTAAATGAAATATTACCCGAAGCGTTTGCGGTCGTGCGCGAGGTGGGCAGGCGCACAATAAATATGCGCCATTTTGACGTGCAGTTAATCGGCGGTATGGTCCTGCATCAGGGGAAAATTGCCGAGATGTCCACCGGTGAAGGAAAAACTTTAGTCGCGACACTATCGGCTTATTTAAACGCCCTTTTAGGAAAAGGCGTGCATATTATAACGGTTAATGATTACCTTGCCCGGCGCGACCGCGAATGGATGGGGCCGATTTATGAATTCTTAGGGCTTTCAGTGGGCGTTATCCAACACGATATACCGCCTATCTTAAGAAGGGCGCAATACGCCTGCGATATCACCTATGGCACCAATAACGAGTTTGGTTTTGATTATCTGCGCGATAATATGGTCGTGCATTCATCTGAAATGGTGCAGAGGCCCGTATCATTAGATCCGGGCAAGCAGTTTTATTACGCGATTGTGGATGAGGTGGATTCTATTTTGATTGATGAGGCACGTACGCCTTTAATAATTTCTGGCCCGGCCGAAGAATCTACCGATAAATATTATACCGCCGAAAAGATTGTTAAAAATCTAAAAGGCCGCCGCATCACCCAAAAAGACGAGATTGAGGCAAAATACCGGGGAGAAGATTTATCCGCCGGTTTTGATTATGTGGCGGATGAGAAGGCTAGGACCGTCGCTTTATCCGAAGAGGGAGAGCGTAAAGTCGCCACCTCTTTCGGCGTAGACGATTTACACAGTTTAGAGACCATTGAATACCGCCATCATATTATGGCGGCTCTGCGCGCCAAGGAATTTTTTAGCCGCGATACGGATTACGTGGTAAAAGACGGCCAGGTAATTATTGTTGATGAATTTACCGGCAGGCTTATGCCCGGTAGGCGCTGGTCGGATGGCTTGCACCAGGCGGTTGAGTCTAAAGAGGGTTTAAAGATCGAACGGGAAAACCAGACTCTTGCCACGGTAACGTTACAGAATTATTTCCGTATGTATGAAAAGTTATCCGGCATGACCGGAACCGCCATGACTGAAGCTCAGGAGT
Source organism: Candidatus Omnitrophota bacterium (assembly GCA_030681595.1). Taxonomy (GTDB): domain Bacteria; phylum Omnitrophota; class Gorgyraeia; order Ghiorseimicrobiales; family Ghiorseimicrobiaceae; genus CAKKQO01. The sequence goes on along the minus strand of JAUXSB010000056.1, from coordinate 9,813 downwards.
TTAAGGGAATATATAAATTAGACACCGTAAGTATCCCCACGAATAAACCATTAATCCGCAGCAATTTCCCTGATTGTATTTACAAGACGGAAAAAGTAAAATTTGACGCGGTAGTTGAAGAAATAGCCGAATGTTTTAATAAGGGCAGGCCGATTCTGGTCGGAACTATTTCTATTGAGAAATCCGAGCGGCTTTCAGGCCTACTTAAAAAAAGAGGTATCCCGCATAATGTGCTCAACGCCAAATACCACGAACTGGAAGCGCATATTGTCGCCCAAGCCGGGCATTTTAAGGCAGTTACTATCGCGACCAATATGGCCGGCCGCGGAACGGATATTTTGTTGGGCGGGAATGCCGAATACATGGCCAAAAACATAATAAAACAGTTAAAAGATTCAGGCAAGGAATTAAATGTTGAAGAAGAGTATAAAAATTTGCTTATTAAATACAGGAAACAGGCTCAAGAAGAGCATGATAACGTCGTGGCGGTGGGGGGCTTGCATATCATAGGGACTGAACGGCATGAAGCCCGCAGGATTGATAATCAGCTTAGAGGTAGATCCGGCAGGCAGGGTGATCCGGGATCATCGCGGTTTTATGTTTCCTTGGCAGATGATTTAATGCGGCTTTTTGGCTCGGAAAAAATCATTTTTATCATGGAAAAACTAGGCATGCCGGAAGAACAGGCCATAGAACATCCTTGGATAAGCCGCTCAATTGAAACAGCGCAGAGAAGGGTGGAAGCGCATAATTTTGAAATAAGAAAACAATTGCTGGAATACGATAATGTAATGAATAAGCAAAGAGAGGTAATATATTCCCGCCGCAGGGCAATATTAGAAGGCAGAGAGATTAAAGAGGAATTATTTGCGGCGGTTGGCGAATTATTAGATAGTGCAATTACGCAATATTTCCCTAATTCGGCAGCGGAGGATTTTGATGCGGCACCATTTTATGAATGGCTGAAGAATAAATTTTCCTTAAGTATGGATGCTAAAGAAATAAGCTTGGAAGGCCGCAATACTGAAGAAACAAAAGAAATAGTATTGAAAAAAATTACCGGTGTATTTGTTGAAAAAGAAGAAGCCATCGGTTTAGCCCAGATGGTTAATCTTATCCGCATGGTTATGTTGCAGGTAATAGATACTAAATGGAAAGACCATCTTTATACGATGGATAATTTAAGGGAGGGTATAGGCCTTAGGGCTTACGGACATCGCGATCCTTTAATAGAGTATCAAAATGAAGCATTTAATCTCTTTACGGTGATGATGGATTCTATTGGCGGTGAATCGGTAGAATTGATTTTTAATGTTCAGGCAGCGCCGCCGAAGGAGTTAAAGGGAGTATTTAGTTCTATACCTCAGCAATTCCTGCATCTTGAAGCAGAGAAGTTTGAGCATTCTCAAGCCCAACCGGAAATTTCTGCTTCTCTTCCTTTTAAGGAAAGGCTTCGTGCTTCGGCTCTACCGCCGTCCGCCTCATTAACTTCTCCCAGGGCCGGCCGTAATGATCCCTGCCCCTGCGGCTCGGGAAAAAAATACAAAAAATGCTGCGGCAGATGAAGTCACCAGTCACCAGTCATGCCCTGTCGGGCACAGGCCAGTCACCAGTTAGAAAAGATTTATTTTTATGTATATTCTCTGCTCTATTACTTACTCTTCCTTTTTCTACACCTAATCTTTGGATTTTTGCTTGGGTGGGGTTTGTGCCGCTGTTTTTTGCTCTGCAGAATAAAGCAAAAGGCAGGGCATTTTTGCTTGCCTATCTTACCGGCACCGTATTTTGGCTCGGTACCATTTATTGGCTGACCTATGTCACATTAGCCGGCTATATACTTTTGTTTCTTTATCTTGCCCTATATTTTGGGTTGTTTGGTTTAATTATTAGAAGTTATAAGTTAGAAGTTATAAGTTATAAGTTATTTTTTATTCCCGCTGTATGGGTAGTTTTGGAATATATTCGCGGTCATTTTTTAACCGGTTTTCCTTGGACGCTGTTAGCCTACAGCCAATATAAAAATTTACCTATTATCCAAATCACCGATATAACCGGCGCATATGGCGTATCATTTTTGGTGATGATGGGGAATGTGCTGATATGGTTGATTATTTCAGAAAACAGAAAACAGAAAACAGAAAACAGAAAAATTAATTTTTCATCTTTTTTTATCTGTCCTCTGTCTTCTGCCCTCTGCCTTCTGATAGCATTTGGCTATGGTTATTACAAATTGAATTCGCCCCTCGTCCTTCGTCCATCGTCCCTCATAAGGATTTCTGTGGTTCAGCCCAACATCCCCCAGGAGTTAAAATGGAGCCCCGTTGCTAAAGAAGATATTGTGAAAAAATATTTCCGTATAACTCAAGAGGCCTTAAAGGATAGCCCGGATTTAATCATTTGGCCGGAGAGTGCGGTACAGGATTATTTGGTAATAGAAAAAGGGGGCTACGCTAATGCGGATTACTTGGCAGATTTTACTCAAGAAATAAATAAGCCTCTCCTTCTGGGGATGGTTGGGCTGGATAGCCAAAATTTTTACAACAGCGCTGTTTTATTCTCGCAAAAGGGAGAAATTGTACAGCGTTATGACAAATTACATTTAGTCCCTTTCGGAGAATTTATCCCCTTGCGAGCCGCCCTGCCATTTTTAGAAGTAGTTGTGCCGATAGGGGATTTTACTGCCGGGAAGGAATATGTTGTATTTGAAGCCAGCAACCAGAATCCAGAAACCAGAAATAAATTTTCTGTATTAATTTGCTTTGAAGATGTATTTCCTAGTTTAGCGCGTAATTTTGTAAAAAACGGCGCTAATTTCTTAGTTAATATTACCAATGATGCTTGGTTTGGCGATACCAGTGAGCCGTTTCAGCACTTGGCCGCTTCAGTTTTTCGCGCGGTGGAAAACAGGGTAAGCGTGGTCCGCGCGGCAAATACAGGCATTTCCTGTTTTATTTCACCGCTTGGCGAGATTAAGACGGCTGTTAAAGATATGCGGGGTAAGAAAACTTTTATTGATGGGTATATAAGCGATACTGTATTTCTTGGCGATGGCAATTCGTTTTATACTAGGTTCGGAGACGTTTTTGCCTTATTTTGTTTTATCGTTATAGGCTGTGGTATAATAATGAAAGTAAAAAGTAAAAACCACAATTTAAAATTAAAAACTCTTTAATATTATGAGAGTATTTAATTTTGAGTTTTGTTTTGCCTTTTTCGCTTTGAGTTTTGAGTTAAAATATGTTTAATATTATTATTTTGGGAATAGTCAGTTTGCTGACGGATATATCCAGCGAAATGATATATCCGCTTTTGCCTTTCTTTCTTGTTTTACAACTGGGGGCAAGCCCGGCGCTCCTGGGTTTCATTGAGGGGGTGGCCGAAAGCTTATCATCTTTTCTTAAGGTCTTTTCAGGTTATTGGTCGGATAAGATTAAAAAAAGAAAAACGCTGACTATTTCAGGATATGCTTTTTCGCTTTTTGGTAAATTCTTTTTGTATATTTCCAGCTCTTGGGGTTTAGTTTTTTTAGCGCGGATTTTAGACCGTTTTGGTAAAGGGGTGCGCACAGCCCCGCGCGATGCCTTAATCGCCGATTCAAGCAATGAGAAAAACCGTGGCAGAAATTTCGGCTTGCATAGGGCGCTGGATACATTAGGCGCATGTCTTGGCATACTACTGGCTTATTTATTTTTTAAGGGTGCCAGCGCGGATTACAGTAAAGTATTTTTTATCGCCCTTATTCCTGCCGTCTTAGGGCTTATCGCCTTATTTTGGGTTAAGGAAAAACAAAAATCTGTCCTGGGCGCAGCAAGAATTAATAAACCGAAGGTTTCTTTTAAGGACCTCATTCCTCAGTTTAAAATTTTAGATAAGCGCCTTAAAGCATTTTTGATTATAACGTTTTTATTTTCCTTGGCGAATTCTTCAAACCAGTTTTTACTGCTTCGGGCAAAGACATTAGGTTTTAATACGCGCTTGATTATTCTTTTATACCTTGCCTACAATGTTTCTTATGCTTTGTTTTCTTATCCGGCAGGCGTTATCTCAGATAAAATCGGTAGGAAAATATTGCTTATATCGGGGTATGTTTTTTATTCTTTGGTTTACTTTGGTTTTGCTTTTGTCGGCACACAGGAGTTTGCCTGGGTTTTATTTGCTGTTTACGGAATATATATGGGTTTAACTGAAGGGGTGGAGAAGGCGTTTGTCTCGGATTTGGCACCCGTCCATTTAAGGGCGACATTTATCGGTATGCATGCGGCGTTGGCAGGAATAGGTTTGTTTTTTGCTTCTTTTCTTGCCGGAGGTCTGTGGGATATCATAGGCGTTAAAGCACCCTTTATCTTTGGCGGGATTATGAGCCTGCTTGCGGCTGTTGGGATGATGAAGTATATATGAAAAACAAAATCCGAAACCCGAATGTCGAAATCCGGAACACTAGCTTAAATATCCAAAACCATAATGATTAAAACAAGATGTTTCGTTTTGGAAATTTGGGAATTAGGATTTCGGATTTGATTGACTGATAAACGGAGGCCGTTATGGTAGAGCTTAAAACCATTAAAATCAAGAAGCCGGAAGAGTTAAACTTCATCTTGGGACAGGCGCATTTTATTAAGACGGTAGAAGATATTTATGAGGCGTTAGTCAGTATTGTCCCCGGAATAAAATTTGGCTTAGCTTTTTGTGAATCTTCAGGAAAATGCTTGATCCGTTCGGAAGGCACAGACGAAGGTTTAAAAAAAATAGCTGTAGAAAACGCTCAAGAGTTAGCCGCAGGGCACAGTTTTATTCTATTTCTGAAAGATTGTTACCCGATTAATGTATTAAATGCTCTAAAAAATATTCCGGAAGTCTGCTCTATTTATTGCGCCACAGCCAACTCCGTTGAAGTGATAATCGCCGAGACTGAACAAGGCAGGGGAATTTTGGGGGTTATTGACGGGCTTAAGCCAAAAGGCGTGGAAGGCCCGGAGGATATCGCCTGGCGCAAGGATTTGTTACGCAAGATAGGATATAAACTGTGAAAATACTGACAAAAGAAGTAAAAACGCGAATAAAGCGCGCGATCGCTTTTAACAGTTTAAAATTTTTTGGCGCCATCATACGCGTTTTGCCGAAGCCCGCGGTGTATGCGCTTGCGGCGTCTGCGGCAAAAGTCGGATTTTTTATAGCCGTCCGGCACCGGCGTACCGCCTATGAAAGCCTTAATATCGCTTTTGGCAATAAAAAAAATAAACAGGAAATTACTAAAATAATTAAAGATTGTTTTGTGGGTATGGCCAAAGGAATACTTGAAATGCTTGCTTTTTTTAGTAAGCCTCAACTTTTGGATAAAATGGTTTCGGTAGAAGGCAGGGATAATTTAGATGAAGCTTTATCCAAGGGCAAGGGTGTGATTATGGTCAGCGGCCACTTTGGTAATTTCCCGCTTCTTTTAACGAAACTCGTCATTTTGGGGTACAAGGTAAATCTGGTATTGCGCAGGATGCGGGATGGGAGAGCGGATGAATATTTTAATAAGCGAAGATCTATCGTGGGGATTAAATCTATATATACCCAGCCGCGTACAGAATGCGTGAAGAATATCATAACTGCCTTAAGAAATAACGAAATAGTATTTATGTTAATGGATCAGAATTTTGGCTCAGGTGCCGGAGTCTTTGTAGACTTCTTCGGCAGGAAAGCCGCGACTGCCACTGGCCCGGTAGTATTTGCCCTGCGGACTGACGCAGAGATAGTGCCGGCTTTTATTTTCCGTAAGGCTGATAATATGCATCAGCTTACTATTGAACCGCGGATTGTTCTCGGAACACAGGCAGACGCAGATAAGGATAAAATAATTTTCGATAACGTCGCCAAAATTACCGGGATCATCGAAAGATATGTGCGCGCGCATCCCGCTGAATGGGGCTGGATTCACCGCAGGTGGAAAAGCCAGCCTAATCCTGCAAGCCTGGGCCATCCGGATACCCTTTAGGGTAAGGGCCTGATATAGCAGTAAATAGCAGAGGGGATATAACTGATTTGCAACCGCCCGGAATTATAGTATAATAATTTAAATAGCGTTATCAAGGCATGTCTGGGGATATTTTGGCAATAGCCGGAGTGGTTACTTCGGTGTTTGCTAAAGAATAAGTTTATGAGTAAAGAATCAAATATCCGGATTCTGTTGAGGCGTTTAATCATGCTGTTCTTGCCGGCAGGATACTATTTTTTAAGCCGCGAGGGAATGCTTTTTATAAACGCGGCAATACTATTTTTAGTTTTGTTTATTGCATACCTTAAATATTATCTAGAGCGCAAAATAAGCCCAAGATTTTTAAGCAGAATTTTTGAGCCGGAGACCAATTTTAGTTTCCTGGCGATTAGCTGTTTTTTAGCTATTTTCTTTTTTGGGAAAACCATCGCCTTAAACACAATGTTATTCATTATCTTAGGCAATACCTTTGCTGAAGCCGCCAGAGCGCGTTACGGGAAGGCGACAGAATTAATTACCTTTGCCTATTCTTCTCTTGCCGCAAGCCTTTTTCTTTTATTTTTTCCTTTAGTTTTTGATTGGCACGTGGCACTTCTCGGGTGTTTTGCCGGGACGGTAGTCAGATGGGTTAAATTTCCGGTAAACCAAGACTTATCTGTTGGTGTTGTTTCGGGCGTAGTAATGACTTTACTTTTGCAGTAATATATGCCTAAATTGATCCTGGTTCTGTTTTTTTCTTTATGTTTGTTTAAGCCGGCTTTTTGTGGCGTTGTTTTTAAGCAATGCAATCAAGGGTTAAAAGATACCGACATTTCTGCTTTGGCAGTTTCGCCTGGTAATCCTAATTTGGCATATATCGGATCCAAGAAAGCTATTTACCGCACTCAAGACGGCGCAAAAACATGGGAAACTGTTCTGAGCTTAAAAGGCATAGATAAGAGGGCGAATTTTCTTGCCTTTAACCAGGAAGACGCAAATATTATTTATGCTGCTACCGGCAACGGTTTGCTAAAAATTAAAACCTTTAGTTCAAATACATGGGAAAAATTATTCTCCGGTATCGGGGAGAAGGAAAAAAACTGCACTTGTGTTTTGGCTGAATCTGAAAGAATATTTTTGGGTACCAGGGGAGGCTTATTTATAAGTTCAGATTCCGGTAGGAATTGGCGTAAGGCAGGCGGAGAGTTGGGCAATTCCATAATTGTGTCCATTGCCGCTAGCAAAAAACAGCTTTTTGTAGCTACCTTGGACGTAGTATTTATAAGCTCAGATAAAGGCGAAAAGTTTAGCAAGGTTTTTAACTTAGGGTTAAGAGAGGGTGCGGCAGAAAGTAGCGAAGACCAGGTTTCTCTGGAGCCGGAAGAAAATTTAGAAGCAGAAAGCACAGGAATAAATTTTCTATTTATAGATAGGGAAGATAATCTATATCTTGCCGCGGGCAGGCGCATTTTGGCAAGTTTTGACAGCGGCGTTAGTTTTCAGGCGGTTTCTTCTTCCGGCCTGCATGGCGCGCGTATCGGCAATATCGCATCTCTAGAAGGAAATTTATATGCCTCTACCCAAAAAGGATTATTTGTCTTGGCAAAAGATGCTCAGGTTTGGCAGAATTATTATGCCGGGTTATTAGGCATTGATACGCGTTTTATCGGGTTTGATTCTTTAAAAAGATTATGGGTCATAACAGATGAAGGGGTATTCCGCAGCTTAGAGGAATATGCCTGGAGCCAAACAGGCCCGGATAAAGCTTCGGATTGCCTGGTTCGTTTTAAGGATGAGCCGGTAATCAGCGAAGTGCAGAAGGCCGCGATTAAATATGCCGAAGTGATTGACCCGCAAAAAATCGAGAACTTAAGAAAAGGCGCAAGGCTTAAAGCATTAGTGCCAAGTTTTGATTTGGACTATAATAAGACTGTTAATTACGACAGCGGTTCCGATAAATATTTTATCGGCCCGCGGGAATGGAGCGTGGGGCTTTCTTGGGATTTGGGAGACTTAATCTGGAGCGACCAGCAAAGGCTTATTGATTCACAGGTACGCCTGATGGTGCAATACATGAATTGGAACATCAGTACGATAGTTATTTAGAATTTACGATAAAAAGTAAAGAATTATTATGTCCTCAAGCTATATAAGCCTGAGGATTTTTTGTTTATTGATCAAGAAAGTAATGTTAAGTCAAGAGGCTATAGGAGGTTACGAGAAATGATTCCTACAGGCATATCACCTACAGAAGCAGCTTTTGAAGTTATTGGTTTGGTTAACGCCAAGTCAATAATAGATTTTCTGTTTTTTGAGACCCAGATAGGAGCAGTTGTTTTTCTTATTGGAATGTTGACCGCTTTGTGGAGATCAGTCAAAGAAACAGATTTTTCAGTTTTATGGAGTTATTTAATGATGTTTTGCATTTTTTTATTTATTTTCATTAAGCCTATGGGCAGTCTTGAAAATGCCACTTCTACCATGGAAGCAGCTGGCTGGAAAGGCACTACAACCCAAGAGGCTTTGAAAGATATTTTTATTGATACCGGTAAAACTCGAGCCGGATCCTTAGGGCTTGTTTTAATAAGCCAGGGTTATAATGCAATTGTCTATGGCACGATAAGCGCTATTACCAAGGTTACTCAGCAGAAAGATTTTAACTATCTAAACAACCCTTTTATCGTAAATAAGGTGTCATTATATTTAAAGCATTTTAGCAGCGAAGGAATCAAGAAAGACAATGCCTTAAGAAAAGACTTGGAAGATTTTCTTAAAAACGACTATCCGCAGACTCTAGGAAGAATGATTAATAACGGTAAGACTCAAGCAGCTATAACCAAAAAATGGTGGCCCGGTGATGAAGAGGTCATAACGAACTACGATTTGGATCAGAGGAAACGCTGGGAAGCTTTGGATTTAAGGCTAACCGCCTATATCAAGACAGAAATAGGCAACTTAGGCGCTAAGGGGCCATTTACCGACCTTTTCATAGACTATAAGGCAATAAAGATAAAGCTTCTTGCCGGACACGCTGAGAAGGCAGCTACGGATATAGCCTCTAATATGACCGGCTACGGTATAGAGCCTAAGGCTATCGGCTTAAGCTGGATGATGAGGCAGCCTGCTAGTTGGCTGGCCTATGCTTCATCATTTGTAGGGCAGTTCTTTTCAACCACGTTGTCTGAGTTTATGATTAAAGCTTTGCCATACTTACAGGGATACGCGGTAATGATTATCTATAGCTTATTTCCGTTTACTTTGTTGCTGTGTCTTTTATTCGGAACTTTCAGTATTTTAAAGGAGTATTTTATCTATCTATTTTGGGTTAAGTCTTGGGTTATTGTTTGGGCACTGATTCATTATGCAGCTATCTATATGTCTACCTTACAGGCAAGGCTAGGTTCCGGAACCAGCTCTTGGTTCTTTGAGAAGCCCTATTTTAATACGGTTACCGGGGTGCTTCTGGTCATGTCTCCAGGGATAGCCTGGTTTATGACTAAAGGTGTATTATCCGGTATAGGAGAAGCAGCTACTGCTTTAACTCTTCATGCGGACAAGGGAATGGGAAAAATAGGCTCTAAAATAGGAGTTTAGATGGATAAATTAATTCTCAAATTAATTTTTACAAAATTAGCAGTTAGATGCGAATTTCCTAAATTTGATTACGCTAATTATTTTGCGAATTATTTTTTAAGTATGTTCCTTGCCCCCAAGCACTTAAAGCTAATAGCGGGCGGTATGCCTTCGGGTGATTTCGTCAACAACCCTCTCGAAGGCTACCGCACGCTCGTTACAAACAAAATCACCCAAACCCAACCCACAACCAAAAACCCACAAGGGCAGGGCGGGGCAAG
>JAUXSB010000049.1 GCA_030681595.1 Candidatus Omnitrophota bacterium | reverse complement strand
GGGGCGCGACATTTTCAGCCGCGTCATCGTGGCGACGCGTCTCGATTTCGCCATCGCCGTGTTCTCGGTTGCGCTCGTCTTCGCGATGGGCGGGCTGGCCGGCGTGATGGCGGGCTTCTATGGCGGCTGGATCGACAAGCTGGTCGGGCGCATCGCCGATACGATCATGGCGTTTCCGCTGTTCGTGCTGGCGATGGGCATCGTCGCCGCGCTCGGCAACACCGTCACCAACATCGTCATCGCCACCGCGATCATCAACTTCCCGCTTTATGTGCGCGTCGCGCGCGCCGAGGCCAATGTGCGGCGCGACGCCGGCTTCGTGCAGGCGGCGCGGCTGTCCGGCAACGGCGACTTCCGAATCCTGCTGATGCACATTCTGCCCAACATCATGCCGATCATGATGGTGCAAATCTCGCTCACCATGGCGCTGCTCTACGTCGCCCTCAATCTCGCGATCGATTGCCTGTACGGCCTGGTCGATCCGCGCGTGCGCCTGGACAGCTAGCATGCTGCCGCTGCTGCGCCATGCCCGCTACGTCCTGTCGGAGAACCCGGTCACCGGCCTGGCGTTCGGCCTGTTCGCCATGTTCCTGATTGCGGCGATCCTGGGGCCGCTGCTGGCCCCGTACAACCCGTTGCAGAGCAACGCCGCGATGGCGTTGAAACCGCCGTCGGCTGCGCACTGGTTCGGCACCGATCAGCTCGGCCGCGACATCTTCAGCCGCGTTCTGGTGGCAACGCGCCTCGACCTCACCATCGCCTTCGCCTCGGTGATCCTGGCCTTCATGCTGGGCGCCCTGTCGGGCGTTGCGGCGGGTTATTTCGGCGGCTGGACCGACCGCATCGTGGGGCGCATCGCCGACACCATCATGGCGTTTCCGCTGTTCGTGCTGGCCATGGGCATCGTGGCGGCGCTGGGCAACGAGGTGATCAACATCGTGATCGCCACCGCGATCATCAACTTCCCGCTCTATGCCCGCGTGGCGCGCGCCGAGGCCAACGTGCGGCGCGACGCGGGCTTCGTCGAGGCGGCGCGCCTCTCGGGCAACGGTGAGACGCGCGTGCTGCTGGGTCATGTGCTGCCCAACATCATGCCGATCATGATGGTGCAGATGTCGCTCACCATGGGTTACGCCATCCTGAACGCGGCGGGCCTCTCCTTCATCGGCCTTGGCGTCCGGCCGCCGGCGGCGGAATGGGGCATCATGGTCGCCGAGGGCGCCAACTTCATCCAGTCCGGCGAATGGTGGATCGCGCTCTTTCCTGGCGCCACGCTGATGCTGGCGGTGTTCTGCTTCAACCTGCTGGGCGACGGGCTGCGCGACATCATCGATCCCCGGATGCGGACATGATCGCGGTGTGGTCTCCGGCCTTTATTCTCCTCCCCCACGCCCTTGCGTGGGGGAGGTGCCCGAAGGGCGGAGGGGGTCGCAAGATCCATGTGGTTGCCCATGACCCCCTCCGGCCTACGGCCCCCACCCCCG
>JAUXSB010000032.1 GCA_030681595.1 Candidatus Omnitrophota bacterium | reverse complement strand
CTCGACCTGTTCGCCGGCAGCGGCGCGCTCGGATTCGAGGCGCTGTCGCGCGGCGCGGCCTCGGTGGTGATGGTGGAAAAAAGCCGCAGCGTGTGCGCTGCGCTGCGCAGCAATGCCGGTTTGCTCGGAGCGAAAAACCTGCTGGTACATTGCGCGGATGCGCTAGAATTCGCCTCGGCCGCTGCATCAGACGCGGCGGCGCGTTTCGACCTGATCTTCCTCGACCCGCCGTTTCGTTCGAACCTGCTGGCGCAGGCCCTGACGCGGGTCGTGCCGCTGCTGCGGCCAGGGGCGCGAATCTACGTCGAAGGCGCGGCGGCCTTCGCGCCGTCGGACGGCTGGCGCGTGCTCAAGCAGGGACGCGCCGGACAGGTGCACTATACTTTGGTGACATATGGCGACTAGGGCAGTCTATCCGGGGACTTTCGATCCCCTTACGCGCGGCCACGAGGACCTGGTGCGGCGCGCGGCCATGGTGTTCGACGAACTGATCGTCGGTGTCGCCGACAGCCGGGGCAAGCAGCCGTTCTTCACGCTGGACGAGCGCGTGACCATGGCGCGCGAAGTTCTGTCGGTTTATACCAATGTGCGCGTCGAGAGCTTTCGCGGCCTGCTGATGAATTTCATCCGCTCGCAGAACGCGCGCGTCGTGCTGCGCGGATTGCGCGCCGTGTCCGACTTCGAATATGAATTCCAGCTCGCGGGGATGAACCGCAACCTTTACCCGGATGTGGAAACCCTGTTCCTGACCCCGGGCGAACAGCATATGTTCGTTTCCGCCACGATGGTGCGCGAAATCGCGACTCTGGGCGGGGACGTGAGCAAGTTCGTTCAGCCGTCGGTGGAGCGCTGGATCAAGGAAAAAGTCCGGCAGATGGGAGGCTGATATGGCGCTGATGATCACCGACGAGTGCATCAACTGCGACGTGTGCGAGCCGGAGTGCCCGAACGGCGCTATTTCCCAGGGGGCGGAAATCTATGTCATCGACCCGGCCAAGTGCACCGAGTGCGTGGGCCACTTCGACGAGCCGCAATGCGTCGCGGTCTGCCCGGTGGACTGCATACCGCTCAACCCGGAGCATGCCGAAACCAAGGACGCGCTGCAGCAGAAATATCAGCGCCTGATGGCGCAGAAGCAGAGCGGCTGAACGAGCCTCGAGCGAGCGATGCCGGCCGGCTACTTCTGGCAGGCCGGGCAGTAGAAAGTGGAGCGCTGGCCCTGGCGCAACTGGCGGATCGGTGTGCTGCAGACGCGGCAGGGTTGCCCGGCCCGGCCGTAGACGTAGTACTGCTGCTGGAAATAGCCCGAGCTGCCGTCGCTGTGAACGAAGTCGCGCAGGCTGCTGCCGCCGGCGGCCAGCGCCTGGTTCAGCGTCGACTTGATTGCGGCTACGAGCGCTTCACAGCGTGCGAGCGTCAGGCGCAGCGCCTGGGTGCGCGGATTGATGCGGGCGTGGTACAGGCTTTCGTTGGCGTAGATATTGCCGACCCCGACGACGATGTTCGCGTTCATCAGCACCAGCTTCACCGCAGTCTTACGCTTGCGTGTGGCCGCGTGCAGCAGCTTGCCGGTGAACGCGTCTTCCAGCGGCTCGGCGCCCAGATTCGCAAGCAGGGGATGGCGCGCGATGTCGCCGCCATGCCAGAGCACGGCGCCAAAGCGGCGCGGGTCGCGCAGGCGCAGCAACTTCTTCCCCAGCAGCAGGTCGAAATGCTCATGGCGCCCGGCTGCGGCGCCGGCGTTCAGGATGCGCAGGCTTCCGGACATGCCCAGGTGCAGGATCAGCCAGCCGGCATGCGCGTCCGCGCCGCAGTCGACAAGAATATATTTGCCGCGGCGCTCGATGCAGGCGATGCGCAGGCCGGTGACGCGG
>JAUXSB010000015.1 GCA_030681595.1 Candidatus Omnitrophota bacterium | reverse complement strand
CGGGTTTGATAGTATCATGTGTAATGTGGGAGCAGAAGAGCAAGCACTTGCGATAGTCCCCCGTTTTGGAGAAATAATAAAAATCGGAGGCCGGATTGAGATTGATAGAAAAGGTTCTTATTCGAAAGCGAATGGGCTAGTGCCTTATTGGGATAAATTCGCAGAGTATTTTCCGAAAGACGCATTTGAAGATTTTCCGAATTTTCCAGCGTCGTTTCTTATATTGGTTGATTATCAGGGACAAACCACCGCCTCGCCGCTAAAAAATGTCGCTAAATCCAATTTAAGAATTAATAAAGACAATATATCTTTAGAAAGACTTACAAAAGCATGGAGGGTGTATGGCAATAGGGCTGGGCTTGAAGGCATAGATAAGCCGTTTAGTGGATTCAAGATATATGACCGTGATACATTTTATTTGCAGTATGAGCATGAAGAATATTTTTATGCCAAGATAGCTGAGCAGATAGATAAAAAATATAAAAGCGGTATTAAGGAAATTAGTTATTTTATTAATTTAGGCCAACTCAAAGATATAGAATGGTTTGTAAAGAAAATATCCGGATACATTAAACATAAAAAACTTAATGGTTCTAAAGTTTATATTATAGTTGTTAATATCCTCAATGAGAAAATAAGCCAGGCAAATAACTTGCTGCGTAGGCTGAAGAAAAATATGGGTTCTGGATCCTTTGGGTTTAGCTTTAATGTGTTGCTTTTAGATAATAGAACGCAATACAGAAGGCACCATTATGAATTTATCAGATTAATTACCAAGCACCTAAACGGCTTTGACGGAATTATGCTTAATTCCGGATGCCAGTATGATGTGTTGGAGATGGTTCCTTTATTGCCGGGGATGCTAAAGCCCGGAGGATGGTTGCAGATAGACAAAGGATACGAGTATCTCTATGATAACGAATTGCTGCCAGGAGGAATATTCAGCGATACATTCCCCTCGTCTATTATTGATTATCAGAGTTTCGTTTTATTTTCTGATTTTATGGGTTTAAGCACAGCTACTTTACAAAAGAAGGCAGATACAGGTTCGCCGGTAATTATAACCGATGACCACCTCCGAGGTGGACAATGGTCAACAGTTAACCGTAAACTGTCAACTGCCGAAGGCCGCGCCGCCTCGCCGGTGGTTAGAGATTATATCTTTTTAAAGCACTCTAAGCTAAAAAAATTAGCTGATTCAGGGAATGTTATGGCCAGCTATTATATTCAAGAACTACAAAATATGACTGATTGGACTGATTTGGAGGATTTTTTGATTCGGGGATTTGAAGGCAGAAGGGATGAGCACGGATTCGACATGGGTATTGGCGATCTCTTTAGGAAGATGGAGCAAAGCATTGATGCGCAATTAGATGATTTATATAATAAAAGATTAAGGTTGCAATTGGACAGATTGTACGAAATTTTGGTCACTAATCAATCGTTTGGACGGGATGGATATTGTGCTTTGGTGCATGTGGCTTTGATGAGAGCATTACGGCGTTTGGGTTATAAAAAAGTAAAACTTTATTTTATAAATGAATTGGCACAGACAAACATTGTCATAGAAGATTTTAAAGACGTGAGATTTATTGATTTTCGGGCATTACAATTTGTTGGAAAGATAAACGGCGTTGAAAAACTACTGTTTTCCTATAACGCCGGTTCGTCGGTTAGCCGGTTAAACTATCGCGCCTACTCGCCGGTGGAATATTTTATAGAGGGTTTACCGATTCAATTTGCGGGCAGTATTAAGAAAGGAAGTTGTTTGCGGGTGGGAGGCATCCAGCTTGGCGAAGGAGATTTTGATACAAATACACGAAGGATTATAAAAATAACCTTAGGCCTAAAGGAAAAATTAGAAGAAAATGCCCCTGATTTAGTAATTTTTCCGGAATTTTTAGATAAGGAGGACTTAATATCAGGTGATATCGCTAATCATGCCAGAAGAGAAGAAACACTAAAAGAAAAACTTGTCGGAATTGGGATATCTGTCGGATATTGTACGCAGACGCGTCGCGATGGCGCTAATCGTTGCCTCAGGGATATATTATATACAATTATTCTCTGTGATAAAGATGAAGTAAAAGTTAAAATATTTAGAAAGATTATTCTCCCTGAAGATGGAAAGTTTATTGACCAGAGACGCGATTTTCAAATAAGTAGTTATAATATTACAACTTTAATTTGTTCGGAAGTTATTAAAGTCTTAGAGGGCATAGATAACATAAACACAGACAAAATTGATCTATTGGTTATTCCTGCTTATAGCTTTGAAGAAAACGCCTATTTGGTTAGGAAACTTTATAGCAAAATGAGAAGAACCCCTGTTTTATTTATTAATAGATTGCTAGCAGGGGATAGCCGCTTTGTTTATTCTGATAATCCAGAAAGTGATATTGTCTTGGGCAAGAAAGAAGAAATACTAATAGTCGATATCAGCCCTAAAGGTGCCGCCTCGCCGGCGAAGGATAATAGGACTAATATATTAACTATCTCTAATGATTTCAAGGGATATGTATTTTATGGGAAGCGCCTGCCAAATATGGTAAGGAAAATTTTATTAAGATGGGCAGACGGCCTCCTTTTAAAATATAAAAAAGAGAAAAAGGATATTAGGAAGCGGGATATTATAAGGTGGGATACATATTTATGCCTGCTTCCCGACTCTCGTTATAACCACGGCAACGGTACGCCTGTTCATTTTTGGAAGTTTTTATGGCAGAAATGGCAGGAAAAACAGAATTTTCCTTTAGGGGGTTGGTTTTTGAAAGTTAATTTGATTGAGCCGTTTTTTCCTTTAAAAGGAATGGTCATTATATCTCCGCAAGAAAAAACCATTAATTTATTTATCCGCTTGAAACACTGGAGAGGCGAGGAGTTATATAAGCAACTTTTCTTGAGAGCGAGCGTATTGATTACAAAATATGAGGAAAACGATGAAACCCCCGCCGCCTCGCCGATTAACCAAAAAAGGCAAGTTTATAACCTTAATCTTTTACAACAGCGGCTTAATGCATGGCAAAAAGAGTTTAACCTTAAAGGCAGAATAGAGGCTAACATTACGCTTAATCCGATTACCGGATTTAATGAACTTAACATATACCGTAGAGATGCTAGTGCAGGATATAAAGACCTCTGTGCTTATATTATCTTTAATCTTAATGATGCCGCTGGGAAAGAACGCCAAATAGAAATAATAGGCTGGCGCACTATGCCGGGATATGAGAGAAAAGGCATTATGAGCCTGCTCCATTTGTTTTTATTCTATTTTTATGCGCCTAGCGCAGTAGTTTATAGTCTGTATCTTTGCAACCATTTTAGGTTTGTCCGGCATATGATAGTCAGAGGAATTTTATGGCCGATGCATACTTTTAATTTCTTAAAAAGCCTATCAACAATAGAAGGCGATTATTATTACAAAGTAAATTTAAAGCGCGTAAGAAGATTTTTTGGGAATAAAAATAAAAGAGGCGCAAATTTTACAGAAATGAAATTTAGAAATCTTGGCATAAAAGACGAAGTGGCAATGGAGAAATTTTTAAACAGCGGATTAACCGCAGGGAGATATGTTTTGGCCGCATGGAATAAGTTCAAAAATGAACCCGGATCAAGAAATGGATTGGCTGCCGTATCGATAGACCCAGTTCTGGGGAATGAGCGGATTGAGGGTGTGTTGTTTTATAGCGGCCCGCGAGAAATACACACATATAATTATAAGCCTTATTTGATGATTCATGTCCGCGAAATCCACCCTGACATGAGAAGAAAACGCAGCGGAATTGTTAAGTTGTTATCCGCCCTAAAACTAAAAAAGAGATATAGCCCGATTTCCGATTTGTTGATGTATTTGGCAGTATCGCATTCCAGGGAAGCCAGCATGAAAGGATTGCTTATTTTATCTTGTATGCTAGACCCTGGGATTAGCGCAAAATTAGCTAAGCGCCACGGCATGAAACAGTTATATGGTTATGGCGCCAGTGATTATTGGGGTTTTCACACAGAGGAAGCGGCAGATGAATTTTTGACTAGCGTAGAGAAACGATATAAGTTTGAAATGACAAGAAATCAGGAAGGAAAAATAAAGGCGATAAGTTATGACTTTAAGGATAAAAATTCTGCTGCCTCGCCGCTATCCAGATTTTCCATATTAGAGTTCAAAGAGGTGTTAAAAATATTTGATGGCTCTGGGTTGGCGCAAGAGACCTATAGTTTGAAATATCCGCCTACAGTTGATGAAATAAAATTATTAGCTGATTTAGAGTATGAGGCCGGTATTGTTAAATTAAAGGACGGTAATTGGGTGATGGCTAGAAGCGGAGAAAGGGGCTTCTTCTGGCCAATCAATTTTATTAATTTATTCAATGAGAATAAAGTAAAGATAAGCGTTCATAATCATCCCAGCGGTAATATAATTCCCGGCGGAAATGATTTTGGCTTGGCGAAGGAAAAAAGGATCATTGTTTTCTTTGTAGTTACGAAAGCCTACTTGACGGAATATGGTTTTTATGGCGGAGAAGAGTTTAGAATTAAATTCCGGGAATGGGAAGAAGTTTGCCCTGAAGCTATATCTTCGCCGCTAGCGGCTGATATTAATTATCTTGAAGGCAATCGCTTGAAAGACTTAATTATCGAATGGCAGGATTATTGCCGTATGGAGAGAATAAGGGCAATAATACCGCCCAAAGAAATGCAGTTTAATCCTACTTTTGAAAATGTTCTTATATACGACCAAGGGATTTTATCCCGTTTAATAAAAACGCAGATTGATAAAGCATATGAAAGAAATGATAAAGAAATCAGCTATTATTTTAATGCTGCCCATAGTGAAGAAGTGGAGTATTTTCAGAATAATGTTTTGGATTATATTGTAAAAAAGAATTATAGAGAATTTAAAATTTCTGTAGTGGTTAGCAATATTAGCGGCTCTAGCCTTGAATGGGCGCATGGTATATTAGCGCCCGCCAGAATATTATATAAACCGTGGATTGATTAAGATTACGCGCTTTTGGCTTTAGATAATACAACTGATACATTGCAAAAAAGGAAGCATATAAATAAGTTTATTCATATAATTAATACGCATTTGCCGGGCGGGTTTGATAGTATCATGTGTAATGTGGGAGCAGAAGAGCA
>JAUXSB010000014.1 GCA_030681595.1 Candidatus Omnitrophota bacterium | reverse complement strand
CGGGTTTGATAGTATCATGTGTAATGTGGGAGCAGAAGAGCAAGCACTTGCGATAGTCCCCCGTTTTGGAGAAATAATAAAAATCGGAGGCCGGATTGAGATTGATAGAAAAGGTTCTTATTCGAAAGCGAATGGGCTAGTTCCTTATTGGGATAAATTCGCAGAGTATTTTCCGAAAGACGCATTTGAAGATTTTCCGAATTTTCCAGCGTCGTTTCTTATATTGGTTGATTATCAGGGACAAACCACCGCTTCGCCGATAAAAAAGGAAAATGAAAGCGCGGGTGTTGAAGTATTTGATTGGCAAGAGGGGATTAAGTCCGTTTCTAACATATTTTGGATTAGCATGCCTGAAAAAATAGAGGATAAACCGGTAAGAATATATATCGATTCAGGCAAGGATTTCGTTATCTTTAGGGTTGTGGAGGATTTTAAAGTTCTTTTAAGAATTGTCCTAACAATAGATCGAAAGACGCCAAATGCATCATTTTTATACGCGACAGAGATGAATGTTGAGCCGCCCGTATCTTATTTAAAGGATGAGGCGGTTTTCTCCGCAAAGTTCTATAAACATGACAGGGAATTAGATATAAAGGTCAGCAGTGAAATGTATAAGCTTATAGAAAATGAAAAGTTGCCGCTTGCAGTAACATCAAAACATGGATTTAAAATAAGGATCGTTGATAACTTCAGCCCTGTCTTTAAAAGAGAAAAGCGGGTTATTGAAGAAGCGGCTAGGCAATTGGCGGAAATAGCCGGGATATATCTTGAATTTATCTCTAAAGAAGAACCAGTATTACTTAAAAATATTCCGCGGGAGTTATTGGCTAAATACAGAAGCAACTATAATAAGCTTATTGAGCTTGTCGGTTTACTTGTGGGTTATCCAAAGCGCTATCAGGGGCTTTATCCGCGGCTTAATACCGTCGCTAAATTAGAAAGAGCATTTCAGGAAAATAATGTTGATACTGTGCCACAGGGAAAAGATCTAGTTTTCTTGACCATAATCCGCGAGCGTTTTGATGAATTTCTTAAGCTTGGGGAAGTCAGATATGACGCTATAAAAAACAGGCTTGTTTTTCAAATAGAATATCCGGCAGGTAGGAATATTCTTCTTACAGATAAGGAGATCCTTGATAAGATAAACAATTTTCCTCTTGTCGCCGGCAGGAAAATCGCTGTTTTAGAGATTGAAAAAGGGGATAGTCTGCCTTTCGCGGGTAATTTGATTGAAGCATTAAAAGAAGATAATAAAATAAAGCGATTTATTTTAGGCGTTAATCCTTTAAGGAATACGTTTGGCAGATATCGCCCAGATTTTATTCTTGCCCCTTATTCGCCGCAAATAAAACAAATGGTTTCGGATTATGCCTCTGAAACTCAGGGTGAATGCGATGTGTTTTATTATCCTTCTTTAAGGCTACATCAGGGGCTAAACTTATTTTTTACCTTCAATAAAGAAAAGGCGGAACGGGTAATAAAGGCAGTAGGCGCGCATAAAAGCCAAATGCAGCGCAGGGATTATCAGGGTATAGCCTATTATATTATGAAATACTTTGGCGCTATGGCAGGATATTTAGGCTTAACCAAAGAAAGAGATATTTACGCCCATCCCTTTAGTGTAGGGTATGCAAGAAAAGGGAAGCTTGTTCCATCCGAGATAGATAAATTTTATAGTATTGTTTTTAACGGCCGAGATACGCCTGATGGTTCTATGCCTTTAATAATAAATAAAGATACGCTGTTTATAGCTACTTCTCCGCATCCTGATGATAAGGAGATTGCCGTCGGAGGCTTGGCAATGCGGGCTACTGAAGCGCGCGCAACCGTAGTCAATATGGTCTTTAGTAGTGGAGCGCGAGGGGTGGTATTAAGCGAAAAAGATATAGCAAATGGGTTTAGCGGCGCAGAAAAAAGAAGGTTTGAAGTAAGGGAATCGGCTAAAATTCTATCTTTTGGGACAGAAATAAAAGTTATAAACCTTGATTTAGATGAGTTTATTTATAGGTATCGAAAAGAGGAAGCCAAATGGCATGATATAGGTTTTCAGCAAATGGTTTTTAAGTTAGCCGATAGCTTTAAGGTTTTAATATGCGAACATAATGCAGAAAGAACAAATGTTGGTAATATAGTTGTCGCTTTGTCGCATCCCGATGATAATAATTCCACGCATAGGGTGACTACCCGCCTGATTCAGGATGCCTTATGCAGGGTAACGCTTGATTTAGGGGTGGATATTACAGTTTTGTATTATCTTTCGCCTTGGGCAGGGAAATATAATACGCTTTTTGTCAGCAAGGATAATTTGACTATGCATAGAAGGGGAGAGGATGTAGAAAATAAGATTGTAATCGCCGCAGAACTTAAGCAGGCACTATCAAGGGAGATATCTTCGCTTACCGGTTTATCCGGAGAACAATCGCCTCATCATACAGAAATAGGCGGTAATTATGCCGAAAGATTCTGTAGAGAATTTTATAGGGATGGAAAATTAATTACCTCCGCCTCGCCGGTGAAGGCAGGCGAAGGGTTAGAGGGGCAGAAATATTCAGGCTTAATTAGCAAGACATTTAAAAAATATGTAAAAGATGCTTTATTAGCCAAAAGACTTGATAAAGAAGCGGATAAGTTTATGCAAGTTATGCACCGCGTAACCTCTTTTGTTAGATACGACCCAGACAAAAAAGAATACCGCCTTTTAGTTTCTGACGGCGAAATAAAATTAATTATGGAATATATCCGCTTGGCAGGTATTAGTTTTAATTATTATGGCGCGGTTAAGGGATTTATCTGGGAAATGGTTTTGCATGAGCTTTTCGAGGTATTTTCTTACGCGGAGCATCCCGGAGACAGGTATCCAAACCTTATTTATTTTGGTTTAGTGTCTGTTTCAGAATTTGGGAAAAAATTTGCCGACGAGTTCGGCCTTGCCCTTCCGCGCGCAGGCGATGACCCCGCCATTACTCCTTTTAACCGCCAGCTCTATGTTAAATTTATACTTTTTAAATTATTCCCTGAATTAGACGCGCGGATTTTTGGCTTTGACGTTTTTAAAGGGTTTGAGGTGAAAATCGCAAAGGCGATTGAAGGGGCGCTAATGACGAATTTGGAAGGATTCTTGAGTTTGTTGACTCACGAAGAGCGCGCGGCTTCAAGTTTCGGCCATAATTATAACCCGAAACGCCATTATAGTCGCCAAGATGTGCGGGACGCAATCCTCGAAAAAATCGGCGGCTGCGGCAATATTGTGCGCCTTGCGCTACATCCGGTTGAACGCAACAGATTAAAGGGGAAGTTCAATAGAATATTCCCGGGGTCGCTCTTTACTCTTTCTTTCGGGAAAAATAAAAAATTAGAATTTGCCGAAAATACTTCGAACCGGCCGATAAATAAAAAAGAGTTTGAATTAATCGATGTTTCCGTGCTTTGGAAAGATTATTGCCGGGGTGATGTAGTTGCAGATTTTCAGGAAGTAAAGCGCCGGGCAATTGAAGATTTTTATTGGGTAGATAAAGAGAAGAAAAAGGCGCTATTATTTTATAATTTTTTTACAGCGTCTTATGGCTCTAATAGCTATAGAGATATCGCGCGCTTGATTCTTGAGGCATTTGAACAAGAGGTGAAACGTAATTCCTTTAAATCTCTTTCTAAAATAGGCGTTCTCTCGATGGGAGCGGAAGAAGGATTAGCGGATTATTGGGAAAAAAGGCTAAAGAAAAAAAATCAAGATTTTCTTGTTATACCGCCTGATTTAAAGAAGGGTGATATTGTGCAGATTCACAGCCCTTTTACCTATTTCCAGCGCGGCGTGCTTATCGGTAATGCCAATACACAGAGCGTTAAAATTTTACCGATTCATTATTGGGCGGATTCTTTCATGGGTTTTCTCGCATCAAAAGATTATTTAAATAAAGGGTATCGCAGTATGCTGGTAGATGTTTCTGTGCGAGATTTATCGGCGCTCGGCTTGAGGCTGAAAAAAGAGCCTTTGCAGAGCGGCTATAATGTTAATATCGGAGAGAAATTTCGTATAGAATACGAAAGGGCTTATTATAATGCTACCGTTGTGGGTATTGTTCATCGCCATTTTATTTTAGTTTTAGATGCCCCTGTTAATAAAGATGATGCGCAATTAGGCGGTTATGCGATGTATATTGGGGTGTCTGGAGCAGAGGAGTTAACAGAGAAAGGAAAATGGCACAGGATTGAGGAATGGGAAAAATAATTTTACTCCTTGCTTGAACGCTGGGAAAATCTCTTCGACATTTTTCTCAGCAAGCTTCGGAGTTAATTCCGCAATTGGCGGAATTAAGGAGGTGATAAAAATGATTGTGGTGGATAAGCGGTTGTTTGAACGGTTTAAGGTGAGTTTCATGGTAGGGTTTAGCGATTGCGCAACGCAGGTTTCAGGCAAAGCTGTTTCTTATGACATTAGCGCCGGAGGGATACGGCTTAATTCGGTCAGCCAGAATATTAAGCCGCTGGAGAGGCTTATGCTTCGTTTGGGTGTGCCCGACGGGAAAGAGGTAATCCTTAAAGCGGCGCGCGTAGTCTGGACAAGGTTGGAAACGCTGCATACTTTGGAGATGGGCTTGGAATTTGATGAGTTAAATTTATTTAATTTATGGAGAGTTTTTGACAGGAATGCGGGTTTTTTGTCTGAAGAATAGCATGGGCTGTCGCAATAAAAAATCTTGTTTTTAGGCAGAAAAAGCGGTAAAATAAAACATAGAAAAAACCGTTAAAAAGGGCCTATTCGGCCAAGGAGGCAGATATGGAAAACAATGTTGTTCTGGAAGATGTAAGGGATGACAAAAGAATATTTGAGCGCCGGAATTTCAGCTCTCTCTTAAAGTTTAATGCCGCAGAGCGGATTAAAAACGGCGAGGGAATCACCAGGAATATTTCAGCAGGAGGAACAGCATTTATTACCAAAGATAAGTTAAAGCCCAGAGAGCCGGTAGAGTTATGGATAACTACTCCTGAAGGGCGCGACCCCATCCACAAGACTGCCCAGGTTGCCTGGGTTAAAGAGAATTTATTACACAGTTTTGAAACAGGGGTTAAGTTTGATTCTGTGGGACTGATGGAGCTTTCCAGTATTTTTAAGAATCTGGCAAGGTAGCCGAATTATTTACCTCCTAACCAATAAATTCCCTCCTAAGCTTTAATGGAAGGATCGAAACATCGGTTGATAATTTTGACTTGACCTTTAGAATACCTTATGTTAAATTATTGCCTTAATGTCTGCTCTTATTAAAACTATTTAAATAGTATATAAGGAGGAAGAAAGAACGCGAGATGAAATACGGTCATTTTTCTGAAGACGGACTAGAGTTTATTATTACTAATCCCCAAACTCCCACCCCATGGATAAATTACCTTACCAATGAAAAGTACTGCGCGATAATTTCCCAGTGCGCCGGAGGGTATAGTTTTTACCGCGACTGCCGTACGGACAGGATTTTACGCTGGGCGCCTGACTATAAAAATTTTGACCGTCCCGGCCGTTATATTTATGCAAGGGAAATAAAGAACGAAGGACGAAAAAATAAAAACGCAAAGGTTTGGAGCCTGACCTACCAGCCGATAAGACAAAAACTTGATTTTTTTGAAGCGCGCCACGGCCTGGGATACACAACCATTAAAAGCAGATATAACGGTATACTTTCAGAAATTACGTATTTTGTGCCGGCCAACGATGACTGTGAGCTGTGGCTGGTTAAAATTACTAACGAAGCGAGCAAAAAAAAGCAGTTAGAGCTTTATCCTTATATTGAATGGTTGATAGGCGATTATCAGGAAGAGCTGCGTTACCGTAATATCATGAATTTATATAACCGCATGTGGCTTGATGAAAAACACAAGCTTATATTCGGCTGGAAGACTGCTTTTTGGCAGGGGATGAATATCAAAGAGTTTAAGAATTTTGGATTTTTCGCTTCAAGCTTGGACGTCAAGGGCTATGCTACGCGAAAAAGCGAATTCTTGGGCCGTTACAATACCGAAGAAAGGCCGGAGGCTATTTTGAGCGGTAAGTTTAAAAACACCCCGCTTTGTTCGGGCGAAGACGGAATCGGATGTTTTAAACATGTGGTTAAATTAGCGCCTAAAAAGAGTAAAGAATTTGTAGTAATTTTAGGCGAGACCGAAGGCAAGGATAACGCGATAAAGCTTGTTGAAAAATACCGCAATTTATCCGCAGCCCAAAAAGCATTTAGCCAAACAAAAGAACTTTGGAAAAAGCGCATTACCGGGAATATTACGGTAGAGACGCCGGATAAAGATTTTAACAATATGGTAAACATCTGGGTAAAATACCAGGTGTATATCTGTAATTTTTGGTCGCGTTCGCCTTCATTTTACCATGAGGGCTCCGGCGGCAGGGGTTACCGCGATTCCTGCCAAGATTCGGAAGCAATCGTCTCGCTTAACCCGGAATTGACGCGTAAGAGAATCCTGCAGATCGCCTCTTTAATCAGGAAAGATGGTACCTCTGCGCCCGGCTGGTCGGACACTGCGGGCCCGGTAACTCACCGCCCAAATAAGGATCATCAAATTTGGCTTACCGCCACAGTGCGCGCTTATATTCAGGAAACAGGCGACAAAGATATCCTAAAAGAATATATCCCTTACCTAAAAGATAAGTGGCTTAATGGATGGGAAATTGACCATACTCATAAAGGCGGAGCGTCTAGCGAAGGGGAAGGTACGCTCCTAGAGCATTTGGAAAAAAATCTGAATTTCTGTTTTAATGATGTCGGTGAGCGCGGCCTGCCTAAAATCGGCCATGCCGATTGGAACGATGCTATCGATGCTGCCGGAAAGAAAAATAAAGGCGAAAGCGTCTGGTTGGCACAGGCATTGGTGCGTTCGCAAAAGTATTTCGCCGAATTAGCTGAGTTGATGGGCGAAAAAGAAAAAGCAGGCGAATTTTTGGATAAAGCCAAAACCATGGCCGAAAGGGTAAATGCAGTAGCTTGGGATGGCGACTGGTATACGCGAGGTTTTACGGACGATGGCATCCCATATGGCGTAAAGGCCTATGACGAAGGAAAGATTTTTATCATGAGCCAGGCATGGGCTATACTTTCCGGTATCGCTGAAGGCAAGCGTTTAGAGAAGGTATTAAAGTCCTGCGATAAGTATTTAGACGGCGAGCATGGTATCGCGATGTTTTATCCGGCTTTTACGTCTTTTCGTCCGGAACTAGGCCGCATCAGTATGTTTTCCGAGGGCACGAAAGAAAACGCCGCGGTTTTTGCTCACGCCGCGCACTTTTTGCTTGTGGCTTACGCTTTGGTTGGCCGGGGCAATAAACTATATGAAGGGATGAGTAAGCTCATGCCTAATAAGCAAAAAGATTACGATTTATATAAATCCGAGCCGTATGTCTATGCCGAATATCTCATCGGCCCGGAGAACCCCTATCGTTACGGCGAGGGGCAATTTACCTGGATTACCGGTGCCGCCGGCTGGGCGTATATGTGCGCGACGGAATGGCTCCTGGGCGCGCGGCGCGATTACGCAGGCTTAAGAATTGACCCTTGTATCCCCAGCTGCTGGAAAAAATGCGAAATAACACGGCCGTTCCGCGGCGATGTTTATGAAATCGGGATAGAGAATCCAAAGGGCGTAGAAAAAGGCGTTAAAGAAATTTATTTAGACGGAAAAATTATCCGCGATAATCTGATTAAGCCTGTGGGTGACGGAAAAACACATAAAGTAAGGGTGGTTATGGGTTAATTCTCGAAGTTGGAAAATCGAGGATTGAAGGTGAGAGGTAAAAATGAAAGGATGCAAGCGGGGATGAATATGAAAAAAAGTTTCTTAAAATGTTTTAAGTCGAATTTCTATTTTCTATTTTCTATCTTCGTAATTTCAACGTTTTTAACAGCCGGTTGCGGTGGCAATAGCGAGATTTCTAAGCCCGCGGTAACCATATCTGTCTGGCACTGGATGACTGATAGGGATAACGCGTTTAATGAGCTGGCAAAGCGCTATGAAGAAAAAACCGGCATAAAAGTTAAATTTGAATTATATGCGCCGTCGGATTCTTACACCCAAAAAGTAAGGGCGGCGGCTCAAGCCGGTACCCTCCCGGATATTTTCGGGATATTGGCTGAGAAAAGGGATTTCGCCTCTTTTGTTATTGCCGGGCATGTAGCGAATTTAAGCCCTGACATGGAAAAAGACGCCGGCCTCTGGAAAAATGATTTCTTTTCGCGCGCGATAGCCGTAAATGAATTCTTGCCCGATAATGAATTTAGGGTTACTCCGGGAATATACGGCGTGCCTTTGGATGTAATGAATATCCAGATGCTCTACAATAAGGATTTATTAAAACAAGCGGGTATAAAAAAGCCGCCCAAGACGCTGGAAGAATTTTTAGCTATGGGTGAAAAATTAAAAGCCTTAGGTATTCAGGGGTTGGTTTCCGGATGGGGCGAGGTTTGGATGATTGATTGCTTTGCTTCAAACTACGCCTTTAATATTATGGGTGAAGAAAAAGTAATGCGGACTATCAAAGGAGAAGTTCCGTATACGGACGCGGACTGGATTAAGGTTTTTGGCCTGTTTAAGGAGCTGAATGATTCCGGGCTTTTGGCTAACGGGATAGTTACGATGGTGAATAAAACCGCCGAACAGTTATTTGCCAATAGCAAAGCGGCTTTTGCCTTTAACGGTTCATGGTGCGTAAACGTGTATGCCGGAATGAATCCGAATTTAAGTTACGGCGCGATGTTCCCGCCGAATTATGGCGAATTTCCCATGAAAATTTGGGGAGGAGCCGGCTCATCGCTTTTAGTAAATGACCGTTCTCTGGTGAAAAAAGAGGCTATAGATTTTTTAAGGTGGTTAAGCAGCGCTGAGCAGCAGGCATATCTTTCCGAGGTGACGAAAAATCTTCCCGCGAACAAAAATTGTTTAACTAAAATCAGCCCGATTTTATCAGATTTTTCGCAAGCGATGGAGGCGACTACGCATCCGAATATCTGGCCGGTGCATGAATTCCCGCAGGTAATAGAGGCCTTTGATAAAAGCATACAATCGATCATAATAGGCGAAAAAACTCCTCAACGAGTAGCGGAAGAAGTACAGAAGATAAAGGAAAGAGAGCTACAAAAAAGAGCTCGTTGAGTTTATAGGGTTCATAAAGTTTGTGGGGTTAACGCAATAAGCTCAAGCAACTCAAAAAACAATGAAGGCTAAATCCATCCTGATTAACTATCTTTTTGTTCTTCCTGCCGTCCTCATCTTCGGTATTTTTTATATTTATCCTTTCCTAAAAGTATTTCAGTTGTCTCTGATGGAGTGGGACGGAATCTTGCCGACAATGCAGTTTGTGGGGATTTCTAATTTTAAGGAAATAATGACAGATAAAATCTGGTGGGATTCTATGTGGCACGCCGGCTACATTACCCTGATCGCCCTTACTTTTCAAAATGGCTTAGCGCTTCTTTTGGCGCTTGCCTGCGACAGGGAAATAAAATACGGCAATATCTTCCGGGTGATATTTTTTATCCCGCCGATTTTGTCTGAGGTCGTTGTCGGTTTAATCTGGCAGTGGATTTTAGACGGCAATTACGGAATTTTAAATAATGCCTTTAACGCGATGGGGATGCATTCACTGGTGCGTAATTGGCTTTCTGACCCCAAAACCGCCTTAACCTGTATTGCGGTAGTGCACAGCTGGAAAGGTTTTGGCTGGGGATTTATTATACTATTAGCAGGCCTGCAGACTATTCCGAAACAGCTCTATGAGGCGGCAAAAGTAGACGGTGCGGACAGTTGGCAGGTATTTACTAAAATCACAATTCCGCTTATGATCCCGGTATTTTCTATGGTGATAATACTGACTATCCTCGGCTCAATGCAGGTATTTGTCTTGATTATTTCGATGGTAGGACAAGGGCTGGTGCACCATACCGATGTTCCGGTGTTACGGATTTTAGCTTCAATGACTGGTTCGTCGCGTTTCGGATATGCCTGCGCGCAGGGAATTATTTTTGGCTTGGTCTTGATTATTATTTCTTTTACTCAGAAAAAATTATCGGAGCGGATAAAGCAGGCGTAAGGCGTTATGCGTTTTGCGTTATGCGTCGTGCGTTATGAGTTTTTTGCGCAAAGCGCATAGCCCATGGCGTACAGCGCAGAGGAAAACATGAAAGACGGAGCTTCAAAATACATTTTGAAAAAAAGGTTAGAACTTGTAGTTATCTATATCTTTCTGGGTATTGTAGCCTTAACTTGCATCTTGCCGCTTCTCTGGATGTTCGGTTCAAGCTTAAAGACTCAAGGCACTGTATTTTCTGACCCTAGCCTTATTCCTGCGCATCCTGAATGGCGGAATTATTATTTAGCCTGGACTAAGGGCGAATTCGGGATTTATTTCTTGAATAGTATTTTTTATACTGCGGTAGTGGTCTTTGGGATAATTATTGTTTCTTCGCTTGCCGCATACGGTTTCTCGCGCCTAAAATTTCCCGGAAGTAATTTTTTATTTCATATGTTCCTTGCGGCAATGATGGTTCCTCTTCCCGGCAGTTTCGTCCCCCTGTATGTTTTAGTGAATAACATAAGGAAAGTCCTGCTTAATTTTTTAACTGCCATAAGCCCGCAGCTGGCGCATATCTTTCCGCAGGGCTTTGTGCAGCAGTCCAATACGTTTATCTTAAATCAGGTTTTTCCGCGCGGTGCTTATGTTTTTTGCATGATTAATGTCGGGCTCTCGTTAAGCATATATATCCTGAAAACATTCTTTGACAAAATGCCTAAGGAATTAGAGGATGCGGCGCGTATCGACGGCTGTAATAAATTAGGCATCTGGCGCCACGTGGCCATTCCTTTAGCAAAGCCGGCTATTGCGGTAATCACTATTTTTAATTCGCTCAATGTCTGGAATGAGTATATTTTGGCGCAATTAATCCTTTCTTCGAAAGAAACGATGCCTTTGCAAAGGGGGCTGATTGTTTTTCAAGGTATGCACGTGACTGACTATCCGCTTTTAATGGCCGGCATGACCATGACCGCCATACCGATAATAATAATTTACCTTATTTTCCAGAAATATATAATAAAAGGCATCACCGCAGGAGCGTTGGTGGGATAAAATGAAGAAATTCGAAATTCGAAATTCGAAATTCGAAACAAATGCCAAAGTTAAAATTTTAACTTTATTATTTGTTGTTATCTCACCCTTCGCCCTTCGTCCTTCGCCCTTCGTTTGTTTCGCGCAGGAAGCAATTCCTGAGCAAAAGGTGGTAGCTCAGGAGACAGCCGTCGTAGAAGAGATAAAGCCGCCGGAAGCCTCAGCGGAAGAATTAATTAACAAGGCGCGCGATGCCAAATCCGCCAATGATTTAGACGGCGTATTTAAATATACCCAAGAATGCATTGACCGCTTTAAAGAAGAGGCGGCTAAAGAACAATTGGAGTTAGGCACGGCAAAACAGCCCTCCGGGACAGAGAATGTATACCGGCCATTAAACGATGTCGCTGTCAGCCTTTTTATTCAGGGAGAGGTTTATAAGGAGCAAGGAAAAAAAGACGAGGCGAAAAAAGTTTTTAACATTATTATTAACGAATATCCTTCCAGCCAGGCATGGGATCCCAGGGGTTGGTATTATTCGTTGAGTGAAAAGAGCCATGAGTCCATTCTGAATATGGAGCGCCCGCAGGAGCCGCCTCCGCCGCGGCCGCAGGCTGCAATGAAGAAAACCGAACTAAAATTACACGATTTGGGCAGCGAAGAAATTATCAATTACGAAAAATACGGTAAACTTACGAATGTCGGCACCAATGATTACGAATATGTAATTACGGACCGTGAAGGCTTATCCAATGCCGCCGGCGAAGGCATATACCCTAATACCAACA
Source organism: Candidatus Omnitrophota bacterium (assembly GCA_030681595.1). GTDB lineage: Bacteria > Omnitrophota > Gorgyraeia > Ghiorseimicrobiales > Ghiorseimicrobiaceae > CAKKQO01. Next base: position 174,922 of record JAUXSB010000014.1, on the reverse strand, counting down.
GCGTGCGTTTTAATCCGCGTTTTGATATCGTAAAAAAAGAAAAACGGCTTAATGGTTCTCACTGGGATTTTGTCTCAAGTCCTGATTTAGAAGCGGCCTTTTTTAAGTGGGCGATTGCGCCGGAGCCGCCGGGAGTACGGATTTATTATACCGCGTTTATTTTAGAAAAAGCAGGGTATATTAAGCAGGCAATAAAAGCTTATTACGCAATATTGGTGCATTTTCCTCAAAGCATCGGCTGGACTTATTGGCATACACCTTGGTATGTTTCACAGGCGGCAATTGCCAAAATAAAGCACCTGATCGTTAAACACCCGGAATTAGGCCTTAAGCTTACCAATGCCAGAGTGCGCGTTATTAATGGCTTCGACAAGAATATAAATAATGATATCTTTGAAGTGAATCCGGGGAAATTGGAGAAAATTTCACCGTGGTTAAAGAGGCTCGAAGAGCAAAAAAAGCGGTTTTTGATTTGGAATGATTTAAGAAGCGTAAAAAACGCCAAAAATTTCGGTAAAATAAAACTCATTCAATACAAAAATAACCACTGGAAATTATTTGTCAATAATAAGCCATATATTATCCGCGGCGTCACTTATTCTCCGACGAAAGTTGGCCAGAGCCCGGATAATGGCACCCTAACTAATTGGATGGATTATGATTTTAATAATAACGGTAAATCCGACGGGCCTTATGATAGTTTCGTGGATAAAAACAGGAATAATCAACAGGATAGCGATGAGATGCCTGTCGGTGATTTTCGCTTAATGGAAGAAATGGGTGTTAATACTATCAGGGTTTATCATCAGCCTTTTAGCCCGAATAAAGAATTGCTGCGCGATTTATATAAGAATTACGGTATCATGGTAATCTTAGGCGATTTTCTCGGTAAATACGCTCTGGGTTCGGGCGCGAAATGGAGCGAGGGCACGGATTACGCCAACCCGGTTCATAAGAAAAATATGATGGATTCGATGCTTAAGATGGTGGCTGAATTCAAGGATGAGCCGTATATTCTTGCCTGGCTTTTAGGTAACGAAAATGTTTATGGCGTTGCTTGCAATGCTGATAAAGACCCGGAAAGTTTCTTTAAGTTTGCTAACGAGGCAGCACTCGAGATTAAGAAAGTAGATAAGGAGCATCCGGTAGCGATTGCCAGCGGCGATACTTTATTTTTGGATATTTTTGGTAAGAATTGTCCTGATATAGATATGTTCGGTGCCAATGCCTACCGGGGAGATTACGGTTTTGTGGATTTCTGGCAGGCAGTTTATGACGAGGCGGATAAACCGGCATTTATCACTGAATACGGCAGCCCTGCCTATATGATTACCGATACTCAGGAGATGGCGGAAAAAGCACAATCAGAATATTACCGGAGCGCATGGGAAGATATAATGGCGAACTCCGCGGGTTTTGAAGGCTATGGCAATTCATTGGGCGGGATTGCCTTTGAATGGCTTGATGAATGGTGGAAGGCATACGAGCCTTCAATACACGATACCAAGCGGCTTTGGGCGGGCCCCTTTCCCGAAGGGTTTATGTATGAAGAATGGCTGGGTATTGCAGGCCAAGGCGACGGAAAATCAAGCCCGTTTTTAAGGCAACTAAGGAAAATTTACTATATGTATAAGGAGATGTGGAAGAAAAGATAACGTTTAGCGTAGAGCGGATAGTACAAATCTTTTAACTAAACGCTATACGCTAACACCAAGGAGGAAAAGTTATGGCTAAGAAATGGATAGCAAGTTTATGCTTGCTTCTCGTTTTACCTTTATGGGTGAATGCTCAAGAAGCAAAGGCGGCGAAGAAGGTAGAGGGCAAGCAGTTTAGCGTCTACAGCGATAAAAATTCCCCCGATAACCATTACATACCTTCGGGGTGGATGGGTGATTACGGAGATATAAAAATTAATGATGAATTCGCTAATAGCCCGCATTCCGGCTCAAGCTGTATTCAGTTTATTTATTCCGCAAAAAAGTCAAATAATCAGGGTTGGGCGGGTACGTACTGGCAGAACCCGGCTAACAATTGGGGTTCAAAAAACGGAGGATTTGATCTAACGGGCATGACAAAGCTTACCTTTTGGGCGCGCGGCGCAAAAGGAGGGGAAGTTGTTGATAAAGTGATTATCGGCGGAATTAAAGGCGTCTACGCCGATTCCGATGAAATAGAGATGGGCCCGATTGTTTTGGGAAGCGACTGGCAGCAATATACGGTAAATTTATCCGAGAAGAACCTTTCTTATATCTCGGGCGGATTTGGCTGGGTAATGAATGCAGATAGCAATGCCGAAGGAGCTGAGTTTTATTTTGACGATATAAAATATGAATTTGACCCCGCTATTAAGCCTGAAGTTAAGGGTGCGGAAAAAATGCCTTTCTATGTCTATTTAGATAAAGGCTCCGTAAGTAACCATTATATACCTTCCGGTTGGATGGGTGATTACGGCGATATCAAGATTGATATCGGGTCCGTTGAAGACCCTTATATGGGTAACGGTTGTATTAAGATTGCCTATTCCGGAAAAGGCGCGCAAGGCGCGCGCTGGGCGGGGATTTATTGGCAGAATCCGGCTAATAATTGGGGCGATAAAAAAGGCGGATACGACCTTTCCAATGCCACAAGGCTTACCTTTTGGGCGCGCGGCGCAAAAGGAGGGGAGCGTATTGAGGAGTTTAAGGCAGGAGGCCTATTCGGGGAATATTCGGATACCGATGTTGCCGCTGTCGGCCCGGTAATATTGACCAAGGACTGGAAACAATATACTGTTGATTTGAAGGGTAAAGATTTTTCTTCGATTATCGGCGGTTTCTGCTGGGCGACCAACGTGGATGTAAATCCCGAAGGCGCTACTTTCTATTTGGATGAGATTAGGTACGAATAAGCATAAGTATCATAAAATAAAACATCATTGGCTAAGGCGCCAGAACCTAAGATTTAATCTTAGGTTCTGGCGTTTTACTATTTTCGTTTTGCTTATCATCGGCGTGTCTTGGTGGGTTATATTTTTATGCCGGGAGCCGGAAGTTAAGGTAAAAAAAACAAAAGATAGCCGTTTTCAGCTTTTTGTAGAAGGCAGGCCATATTTTATTAAAGGTGTCTGCTATAATCCCGCTCCGGTAGGCGAAGGTTACGATTATGACTTGGGGTTAGATAAGTTTGAACCATGGGACTTAGACGGAAAATTAATGCGGGAGATAGGTGTTAATACAGTCCGCCTTTATAGAGATAGCGTTAATCCATCCGGTTTAAAAAAAGCAATCCGCGTCCTCTATGAAAAATACGGCATAAGAACGGCATTAGGGCATTGGTTGGGTTTCTGGGAATACCCCCAGCCTTGTTATAGCAGCGTGGAATTTAGGGCCAGAATAAAAAAAGAAGTAATTGATATGGTAAAAACCTATAAGGACGAAAAAGGCATATTGTGTTGGATCTTAGGCAATGAAAATAATTATTCTTTTTCTGGCAGGGTTAATCCTTGGTCTTGTCCCGAGGCGGATAAGGCCGAAGTTTCCGAGCGCGCAAATATAAGAGCAAAGATATATTATTCTTTTGTAAATGAAATAGCGCGCGAAATACATAAGATTGACCCCGAGCACCCGGTAGTCTTAGGAAACGGCGAATTAGGATTTTTAGATGTGGCGGATAAATTTTCTCCGGATGTGGACATAGTGGGGGTGTTAATGTACCGGGGGAAAACATTCGGCAATATTTTCAACGGGCTTAAGAAAATGTTTGATAAACCGCTGGTATTGATAGAATTCGGAGCCGACAGCTATAATAGTTTTAAAAAAGCCGAAGACGAAGGAATGCAGTCTTTTTTCCTGGAATCACAGTGGAAGGAAATTTTTAAGAATTCCGGTTTTGGCAAAGAGGGCGCCGGAAATTGCTTGGGTGGTTTTATCTTTGAATGGAATGATGAATGGTGGAAGCACAATACTGATAACCCGGAGAACTGGAAAGTGCATGATACCGAGGCTGGCTGGTCGCAGGGCGCCTATTATTTGGATAATAAAGCGGAAAATAATTTAAATATGAATGAAGAGTGGTTTGGTATTGTGAGCATCCTTAAACAGAAAGAAGGGGATTTAAACAAGAGGTTGCCGAGGGCGGCATATCATATGTTAAAAAAATTATGGAAAAATTACCCGGTAAAGTAAGAAGCTGTAACCCCGTCTTATTTAAAAAGTTATAAAAAACTATTGCAATTAGAATTGTTTTTATGTTAAGATACTTTAAATATATAAATTCATATAATAGGGTTTACTTTGCTTGCGCGGGTAAATCCCGTATTCATTCATAAAAAAAATGAAATTAAATGCAGGATTATTGAGCGAGCGCTCACGCAAGAATCTGGCTATCCTTGATGCTATAAGAAGGGCTGGCCCTATCAGTAAGGCAGAGATATCCAAGTCTGTCGGCCTAAATGTAGTTACTATTTCTAACTATATAGACGAATTGCTCCGCCTTAATTTAGTTTTAGAAAAAGATTTAGATGTTTCCGGAGGAGGAAGGCGTCCGGTATTATTAGGTTTAAATCCTGAAGCAGGCCTTTCTATCGGTGTGGGGACGAATCTCTTCAACACGGTTGCCGTTTCGGTGGATTTAAGCGGTAAGATCTTTACCCATATGAAAATAGACAAGAAAACGAACGATGTTAAAGAGGTGGTTAATTCCATCCTGGAGATTATCCGTAAAACTTTAGACAGTATTGAGCCAAAAGATAAAATTAAAGGCATCGGCCTGGGTATCGCGGGCATAATTGATAAAGAAAAAGACAGCGTGAGATGGCCGCAGAAACTAGCTGACAGCTATAATTATGCCACTATCACTCTGCCTTTAAAAGATATCATTGAAAAAGAATTCGGACTTCCCTGTTTGATTGAAAATGATGCGACCGCCGCCTGTTTCGGCGAGCAGTGGCTTACGCTTAGCCCTGAAGTAAAGAATGTCTTGTTTCTTTTTTCCGGGGTAGGCTGCGGTATAATGATTAACGGCGATATTTATCACGGTTCAACCGGATGCGCGGGAGAGATTTCTATTTATAGCCAAGCAGAGGATAAAGATTTTAACTGTGCTTCAGGTAACCCCTGTTTTCTGAAGCGCTGGGAAGCCGACTTGGGCATGATAGAAGAAGCAAGGAGAATTTTAAAATCCGGAAGGGAATCTTCAAAAATTTTAGAAAAGGCCGGCAGCTTAGACAATGTTACCTTGAGGGATATATTTGACGCGGCTAAGGCAAAAGATGAAGTTGCTATATCGATAATAAAGAATGCCGGCAGGCGCTTAGGTATCAGGGCGGCATATTTAGTAAATATTTTTAATCCGCAGGTCTTGATTATCGGCGGAGGGATGGAAGAGGTTTCGGAAATTTTGCTGGATGTAGTCAGGCGCGCTGTTTCGGAGTGGGCCTTTGAGGAAATGGCGAGGGAAGTTAAAATTATTCCTTCTAGCCTCGGAGAAAACGCTGTAGCATTGGGCGCGGCTAATTTAGTGATAAGGCAGGTTTTTTCACAAACGTAGTTTTATTTTTAAAAGAGGTCAGTATTTCCTTATTTTAGTTTCTGCTTGCCAGGCTAAGGCTAACGAGCAGGAAGGCAAGGAAATATACGAGGAGGCAAAAAGATGGATAAAAAAATTAAGCTTATTGTCATTATCCTGGGAATAGGATTGGCGGCTATGGGTTTTATCGCCTTCCAGTCTATACAGTCCTCTAAGGCAGAGAAAAATAGATATGAGGCAGAGATAAAGAAAGTCATCCAGGACAGGGACAGCTTAACCGCCTTGCTCAATCAGGCCAAAACAGATTTAAAAGGCGCGCAGAGTAAATTAGACACCATGCAAAAAGAAATAGGCGGTGTTTCCAGCGAGCGCGATGATTTAAAAGAAAGGTATGAAGCGGCGCTGAAACAAAAAGAAGAGCTGATGGAGAAAATTACTAAATTAGAAGCAGAGCGGAAGGCGCAGCCTAAGGTAGAAGCAGCGTCTGTTGCTTCGGAAGATTCTTATTGGGGTTCGGTGCTGAAGGATAAAACCGGCCTGGAAATAGAGGTCGGTGGCTTAAAGCAGCAATTGGAAAGCATGAATATAAAAACAGAAGAGCTGTCTAAGCAGAATAATGATTTAACGTTAGAGCTCAATAAAATCAATCAGATGAGGGCGGATTTAGAGCGCCAAATCGCCTATAGCGAGAAGTTATCTAAGGCCTTATCTGAAGAGCTGGTAAGGGAAAAGAACGATAAAAAGGTATTAACAGAGCAGTTTGATAAAATAAAACAGGATTATTCTGTGTTGCAGCAACAGTTAAGGGATGAGACAGCAGAAAAGATAAAGCTGTCAAAACAGATGCAGGATTTAAAGGCGGATAAGCAGGTTTTAGCAAGAAAGATTGCTGAATTAGATCAAGTTTTAGAAGACAGGATGACAGACATAGTGGGGATTAAAGATCAATTGACGGCTATGCGTTCAGACACGAGCAGGCCTTCAAAAGAAGGCTCTAAAGTTGTAGAGCTTCCGCCGATAGTGGTGCAAGGTGGGGATACGGGGGGGTATACGGATAGGAGCAGGCTATCGGGCAGTATACTCGCCGTAAATAAAGAAAATAATTTTGTGGTTGTTGATATAGGGGAATCTGTTGGTGCAAAAACCGGAATGATTTTTTATGTATACCGCAATGAGCTGCAAATCGCTTCCGTGGAAGTAATCCAAGTCAGGCGCGATATTTCAGCTGCCGATATAAAATCTACCGAACCCGGCCAGCAGGTAAAAGTAGGCGATTTAGTGAAGTCGCGATAAATAACTATGCCTAAATTCGTAAGCATTAAAGATGTAGCAAAACTTGCGGGCGTATCCTGCGCAACCGTGTCCCGAGTAATCAATAAAGCGGATACAGTAAAGGCGGAAAAGCGCATTAAGGTAGAAGAAGTAATTAAAAAGCTTAAGTTTAAGCCTAACCTGATGGCCCGCCAGTTAGCTAAAGGAAAGTCTAATATCATTGCCTTAGTTATCCCGCGCTACGAAGGGATTTTTTATTCTTATTACGGCCTTGAGATAATCCGCGGCATAGGCACTATTTGTGACAGCATTAAGATGGATATCCTTTTACATATAACTGAGCCGAAGAATATCCTGAACCTTTCTAGTGTGGGAGGGATTATTTTTGCCGAGGTTTTTAAAGAGAGGCATCAATTAGAAGAGGCATTAAATCTGGAGATTCCTGCGGTAGTAATGAACAACTTAATCCAGGATCTAGAGGTTACCTGTGTAGCCATAGATAATAAACAGGGCGCTATAGATGCGGTTAATTACCTGTTTGATTTAGGGCATAAGGATATCGCTTATATAAGCGGCGGTTTTGTAACACAGGCAGCTAAGGACCGCACGCAAGGCTTTTTTTCAGCTTTTAAGGCGAAGAAAATTCCGGTTAAAGAAGAATTTGTATTGCATGGAGATTATTCCCGTAGGTCCGCAAGGGGTGCCGCAGAAAAAATTCTCTCTTTAAAGCATAAGCCTACGGCGATATTCGTGGCAAGCGATGATATGGCGCAGGAAGTAATTTCAGTAATCATTGAAAATGGCTTGAGGGTACCAGGCAATATTTCAGTAATCGGCTTTGATGACAATCCTGTAAGCATATACGGCTCTGTCCCGCTTACTACAATAAGGCAGCCTTTGATGGAAATGGCGCAGATAGCCGTAAGGGAATTAGACTTATTAATGAAAGGCGAGGCCAAGGTTTCGAAATTTTCCTTGCCTACTAAACTCATAATCCGCGATTCCTGTAGGGCGTTATCCGCGTAGCGCCAAAACCGCACATAAACTCCTCTTTCAAAATGTTTTCTCTGGAAAAAAACTTTGCCACCGGCATAGGCAGCCTCCCTTATTTAGACGCAAAAGAAGCGCTGGATTTTGTCCTGTCCTGTTTTAAGGGCGATATTGCCTTTTGGCCGCAATTACCCAAAAAAAGCTTCTTAGAGCAGATGATGGTGCAGTTTTCGGAAAAACTCCCCGGAGTGGTAATTGATCTAAAAAATAAAAATATTTTTGTAGATATCAAAAAAAAGTCATTCAGCCGAGAGGTAGAAGAATGTTTTCAAAATTATCTTGATGGCAACTTGGATTATTTTTCCATAAGCCCCGAATACGCCAGCGGGCTATATGCATTATGCGATAAGTTGAAAGAACTACAAGGCTTAGGCAGCCAGAAAATAATTAACCCCGTTAGAGATGGGTCGTCTAAAGACGACCGTTTATTAACGCTAAATTCGCAGGACAAAAATCAACTTTCCATAAAAAACAATTTGAACAATATAGACGTTGCAAAAATTATCTCTAACGGGGTAAAGGGCCAGATTGTCGGTCCGATTACCTTGGGAATGAATTTATTAGATAGCGATAAGCAGCCGGTAATATATAATTCGGAATTAAAAGAGTGCCTGATTAAGTTATTAACAATGAAGGCAGTATGGCAGATAAGAAAATTAAAAATTATAAATGAAAAATTAAAAATTATACTTTTTATTGATGAGCCGTATTTATCCTGCTCCGGTTTAAGCTTCTTTACGTTAAAAAGAGAAGACGTTATCGCAGCGCTCAATGAAATAATCGAAGCGGCCCATGCCGAAGGCGCAGCTGTCGGCATACATTGCTGCGGCAATACTGATTGGTCGCTGATTCTATCCACAGGTTTAGATATTTTAAGTTTTGACGCTTACGGGTATTTAGATAATCTCTTGCTTTATCGGGATGCCCTGGATAAATATTTGGCGCGCGGCGGAATATTGAGTTTTGGAATAGTCCCTAACAATGAAGAAGCGCAAAAAGCAGGAATAAAAGAAGATTTAGCCAATCGGGTCAGGCAGGCAAAAGATAAGCTTAAAATTGATAGATTTCTGATTACTTCTTCCTGCGGGTGCGGCACATTAGATATCGGGTTTTCTGAAAAAATAAGCCGACTTTCTGTTGAAACCGCGCACGCGTTTGGCGATTGACAAATGGCATTTTTCTGATACAATTAAAATAATATAACGAATTAAGGGGGAACGCATGTTTTTCTTAAAATTAAGGATGTTTCTTTTGACGCTGGTGTTATTTGGGATTATCTATAGCGTAGTATCGATGGCCGCTTATGCTGTAGGCGTTTCCGATATTAATTTTTATATTATTTTTTCTGTCTTGTTGCTTTTTATACAATATATGATCGGCCCAAAAATTGTAGAATGGTCAATGGGGGTTAAGTATATAAAGGAAGGAGAGCAGCCGGAACTAAGAACCATGGTCGCGAATTTGGCGCGTGCCGCAGAGATACCTGTGCCGAGAATCGGTATTTCCGAAATTTCTCTTCCCAATGCTTTTGCCTTTGGGCGTTGGAAGAAAGATGGCCGTATCTGTGTTACCCGCGGAATTTTAAACCTCGTAGACAGGGATGAATTGCGCGCCGTGCTTGGCCATGAGATGTCGCATTTAAAGAACAGGGATGTCCTGACTATTACACTTTTATCGGTAATCCCTTTTATTCTTTACCGCATAGCTTCCAGTATTTTATTCTACCGCAGGAGAGACGACCGCTCGTCAGGGGCAATAATGTTGGTAGGCATTGCGGCATTAATCCTTTATTTTATAAGTAACCTGCTTGTTTTGTATGCATCGCGCATACGGGAATATTTTGCCGACCGAGGTTCAGTAAAGTTGGGTAATTCTCCGCATAAACTTGCCTCAGCTCTTTATAAATTAGTCTATGGTTCAGCGCGTACGCCGAAAGAAGAGCTGCGACAAGTCGAGGGGCTTAAGGCATTTTTTGTTAATGATCCATCCAGCGCAATTAAAGAATTATCGGAGTTAAGGCAACTTGACCTCGATAAGAGCGGAAGCATAGATTCCGCGGAATTATTTGCGTTGAATAGTAAGCAGTTAAAACTAAATTTTGGCGACAGGCTTCTTGAAATCTTGAGTACGCATCCGAATATGCTCAAACGTATCAAGCAGTTGTCAGGTTACGCCAAAGCTTAAATATTAGCTTGATATATTCCTTCCCCGGTTCTTAATTTTTTAATGTTTAATACAACTTATTGGGTATAATAATCAAAAATATACAATATATTGTATATTTCTCTTGACGGCCTGCTTTTCGGCTGCTATGCTATAATTCGCTTTTTCTTCAACGGAACAGGAAGGCATATCCTTGTAGGATCAGGAGGTAAGAAAAAGCAAGAAATAGCCGGGACGTCCGGGCAGAGTTAAAAAAATTTTGGTGTTTTAAGCCTATTTTGGGGTGAAAGCATGACTGTAAAATTATCTGACAATGCACTTAAGGTTTTAGAAAGGCGTTATCTTAAGAAAAACGCAGAAGGCGAGGTTATGGAGAGTGCGCAAGATTTGTTCCGCCGTGTCGCGCATACCATAGCGCAGGCAGAAAAGTTATACGGCAAGAAGCCAGCCGATATAAAGAGAATAGAAGAGGACTTTTATTCCATTATTTCTAATTTGGAATTTATGCCTAATTCGCCGACCTTAATGAATGCCGGCCGTGAATTAGGGCAGCTGTCTGCCTGTTATGTGCTTCCTATAGAGGATTCTATGGAAGCGATATTTGAGGCTTTAAAGAGCGCAAGCCTCATTCATAAATCCGGTGGCGGCACAGGATTTTCTTTTTCGCGCCTGCGCCCTAAAAACAGCATGGTTAAATCTACCGGTGGCATTGCTTCCGGGCCGGTTTCTTTTATGAAAGTTTTTGACGCGGCAACACAGGCAGTTAAGCAGGGTGGAACCAGGCGCGGTGCAAACATGGGCATTTTAAGGTGTGACCACCCGGACATTTTAGAATTTATCCAATGTAAAGAAAGCAATAAAGATATTACTAATTTTAATATTTCCGTATCCTTAACCGACGATTTTATGAAGAAGTTAGGGAGGGCTGAGGATTACGATATAACCGACCCCCATACAAAAAAGCCGGTGGGCCGCCTTAACACTAAAGAGGTTTTTGATTTGATTGTAAAGCAGGCGCATAAAAACGGCGAACCTGGAGTTATTTTTATTGACCGGATGAATGAATTCAATCCCACTCCATTTTTAGGAGAATATGAATCGACCAACCCTTGCGGAGAACAGGTGCTTCTGCCTTATGAGTCTTGTAACCTTGGCTCCATTAATCTGTCTCTCTTGGCAAGAGAATCAGGAGCCAAATACGAAATTGACTGTGATAAGCTAAAAAAATTAACGCGTATCGCCGTAAGGTTTCTGGATAATGTTATTGATATTAATAAATTCCCTTTAAAAGAAATTGAAGAAAATACCAAGAGGACGCGTAAGATCGGCTTGGGCGTAATGGGCTGGGGTAGCCTGCTTTGCCGCCTCGGGATTCCTTATGATTCTGACGAGGCGCTGAAACTTGCCGAAAAAATAATGTCTGAAATCGTAAAAGAGGCGCGCGCAGAATCGAAGCTTTTAGCCGAAGAAAAAGGGGAATTTCCCGCGTTTAAACAAAGTATTTACGCTAAGAAAAACGGCAAAATGCGTAATGCTACGCTTACTACTGTCGCGCCAACCGGCACCATCAGTATTATCGCCGGGCCGTGTTCTTCTGGTATTGAGCCGATTTTTGCCCTTTCGTATTACAGAAATGTAATGGATAATGATAAGCTGGTAGAAGTTGAAAGCGTATTTGAAGAGGCGGCTAAAAAACGGGGTTTTTATTCACGCGCGTTGATGGAAAAGATTGCCGATAGCGGCAGCGCAAAAGATATCGCGGAAATCCCCGATGATGTAAAGCGTATATTCGTCACCGCTCATGATATTGCGCCTGAGTGGCATATTAAGATGCAGGCAGTATTTCAGAAATATACCGATAATGCGGTGAGTAAAACCGTAAATTTTCCGCAGGAAGCAACTATTGACGATGTAAAGACGGCTTACTTATTGGCATACCAGATGGGATGTAAGGGGGTCACAATTTACCGGGATAAATCCCGTCAGGAGCAGGTATTAAATATCGGAAAGATTGAAGCCAGGCCTGCTGGTAGGGAAAAAGAAATAGCCGGTATTAAGGTAGGCCCGCGCCCAAGGCCGGAGGTTACTTTAGGCACAACCACTAAGGTGTCTACGGGTTGCGGCAATCTTTATGTTACCATAAATTCCGATGGAGAAGGCCGTCCTTTTGAGGTGTTTACTCAGATGGGTAAAGCCGGCGGATGTGCGGCTAGCCAACTTGAGGCGATAAGCAGGCTGGTATCGCTTGCGCTTCGTTCAGGCATAGATTTAAAATCAATGATTGAGCAGTTAAAGGGCATAAGGTGCCCGTCTCCATCATGGGAAAAGGGGGCGAGGATTTTTTCTTGTGCTGATGCTATTGCCCGGGTAATTGAAAAGAGGCTGTTGGATAAAACATTACACGGTAGCCCTCATACAGATACAGTTTATGCCGAGAAAAAAGAAGAATGGAATATCATCGGTGTTTGCCCTGACTGTGGCGGAGCGCTTAGGCATGAAGAAGGATGTATTAAGTGCCAGGCGTGTGGGTTTACTAAGTGTTAATGACGGCACGAATTATGAGAGCCGTAGGCTGATATAATTCGTATGCCGGAATTAATCCCGCGAAGCGCGTTAAAATTATAGAATATAATTTTAACGCATCTTACGAAGCGGGATAAGATGGTTTGGTAAAATTTCGGAGTTTATTAAACATGAAAAAAATATTTTACATAATCTTAGACGGTTTAGGGGATTTACCGATTAAAGAATTAGGCGATAAGACTCCGCTTGAGGCAGCGCTTACGCCGAATTTGGATCGGCTTGCTCAATCCGGCGTAACGGGCTTAGTGCATCCGGTTGAGCGTGGTATTGCTCCTGAATCAGACGTTGCCGTAATCAGCTTGTTAGGTTATGACGCGCATAAATATTATACAGGACGCGGCCCGCTTGAGTCTTATGCCGAAGGTTTGGTGATTAACGAGGGTGATTTAGCTTTACGGGTTAATTTTGCTACCGCTTTCGCCGATACGAAGAAGATAATTGACCGCCGGGTGGGCAGAAACCTAACTACTGAAGAAGCATCGGTTTTGTCTAAAGAAATAAACACCAAAGTTACTTTATCCGACGCTACCTTTGAATTTAAAAATACTATCGGCCACCGCGGAATTTTGGTTATTCGCGGGATACGTAGTCGTCTTTCCGGATGGATTACCAATACGGATCCTGCCTACGGAAAAGAAGGAGTATTCGGCATCGCTCTTGAAAAATTCGGCAATGAAATCTTGGAGGCTGCGCCATATCATGGATATGAAAAGGATCCAAGTGCCATAAATGCCGCCCGTCTTTTAAACGAATTTACCGAAAAATCGCGCAAGGTTTTAAATGAAGCGGCGATAAATAAAAAACGCGTTTCTCTCGGGAAGATGCCGGCAAATATTATAGTATCTCGTGATGCCGGCGATAGACTGCCAAAATTTCCTCCGGTTTCTGAAAATTACGGAATAAATTTTGGTTCCTTTGTAGAGATGCCGGTGGAAAAAGGCATTGCCCTTTTAACCGGGATAAAGATTGTGGATGTGCCGCCGCGCACCGGCCACTTAGACGTGGATTACGCGGTCTGGGCAAAACTCGCTTTGGAAAAAATAAAGGATTACGACGGGCTTTATATTCACATCAAAGGCCCGGATGAGCCGGCGCATGACGGGGACTTTATTAAGAAGAAACAATCTATTGAGGAGATAGATAAGTATTTTTTTAAGAACTTATTAGAAAAAATAGACATCAAGAACAGTATTGTTTGCGTAACCGCTGATCATTCTACGCCTTGTAAAATGAAATCCCACTCAGCTGATCCTGTGCCGCTTTTAATCTCAGGCGGCGGAATCACTCCGGACGGCACGATGAGCTTTTCTGAAAGGACCGCCAAGATCGGCTCTTTAGGTGAAATTCTCGGCCGCGAACTATTATCCCGCCTCATTAAATTCGCCAGCTAAAAAATAAACGGGCCGGGCCTTGATTTTTTAATTCTGGAAGTTTTTTCAAGTTAATAATTCAAGCATTAATAGATTAAGTTTTTTTTCCTATGTGAATTGCGGCGATACCAAGGGGGAGTTTTTGAAAGTTAACTTCTTTAAACCCTGCTTGTTCAAGCAGGGTTTTTAATTCTTGAGCAGAATAGAAGCGAGGGATAGTTTTTGATAGATAGGTATAGGCTTTTTTTGAACCAGATATCAGGGTGCCTATTGGGCGCACGAATAATTTTACGTAGAGATGAAAGAGTTTTTTTATTATCCAGAATGACGGCTGGCTGGTTTCAAGGTTTAGGAAACAGCCACCGGGTTTTAAAACACGCCTGAATTCTTTAAAAGTTGAAATTAGTATTTCTCGGTTAATGTTAATATTGCGCGTGGCGAAAGAGATAGTTGCTACGTCAAAGCTGTTATCGGGGAAAGGGAGTTTTTTTACGTCACAGGCAATAAATTCAATGCTTTTAGCTTGTGGTTTTGTAAGGGCAATTTTCAGCATCGGCAGCGAAAAATCAGCGGCACATATTTCCGTTTTATTTTTTGTCGCTTGTTTAAGATAAATGGCGGTTTTTGCCGTTCCGGTGCATAAATCCAGAAAGCGCTCTCCGCCGAATCCCGCCGCAAGTTTCGCCAATTTTTTCCGCCATGCGATATCTAGGCCAAAGGTGGAGATAGCGTTAACCGCATCGTATGTTTTTGGGACTTCGGAAAAAATCTCCCTTACGCCATTTTGCATTTATGGTTTAGTCTTTTTTATATTCTGTTTTGTATCCGGGGTTTATATCGGGGCGTATGGCATTAGGGTAGTTCCAGTCGGTTTTTATATCTACCGATACCTCCTTTATTTTTTTAAAAACCTCGTATGGTTTTTCGATAGCGATAAAAGAGTCATAAAGATGCGTGCCTTTTGAAGTTGTCCTTCCGGAGAAAGCGCGGATTGTGCCGACGCCCAGCATATTTTCAATTGGGTTAACTGTTACTTCAATGTCGGAGATTTTATCATAATCAATCGCTTTAAAATCTATGCCCCAGAAGCCGCTGCGCATCATTAATCTTTTATTGGTTATGGCATAGCAGGTATTTTGATGGACGAGGAATAGCCTGATCATATTCAGGATGCTTGCCCAAAAAGGGAATAAGTGCAATAAGAAGAAAGGGATGATGAAGAAAAGGGGAGGGGCGCTTGCGCCTGCCTTAGCTTTTCCTATCTGTAAAATAAAGAAAAGATCAAAAGAGCCCCAGATTAGCCCAATGATTAGAAAAGGCACGCCGCTTAGGATAAATGGGAGAAAAAGAGGCTTGCCGGACCAAATAATTTTTTCATCAGAGTCTTTTACTGCCGCAAATTGCTGCGGGATATATTGTTCTGGTTGCATATTGCCTCCTGGTATAAAAATTAGCGACTTTGAGCAAGCCCCATCAGGGTGTGGCTTAGGTCTACAGGGTTCATTTTATTAGGCAACATTTATTTTACTTTAATTCAAAAAAACTAACTTTCGGCAAGAATTCTTCGCAGGTGTTTTTTACATCCTTTTGTGGATATTTCTCATTTATAAGTTTTAAAACTTTTTCTCCTGTTGCAATTAGACGGTTTACTTGATAAATATAAGCATCGATAGAACCTTTAGCTAAAGCTGTATCTTCGTTAACACGTTTTATTTCCTCGTACATAAAATCTCTCATTGCCTGGCATGATTTGATCATCCTATAATACGCATCTAGAGCAATAATTATTTCTTCATCCAGAATTCCAATATTTTCCCAGGCAGAAGAATAAAATGCAGAATCATGTAGGAATTTAAAGCCATGTGGAACCATCTTGCCGGGTTTGATTTTTTCTTTATCTAAAGCATCAATTAACTGTTTTGATGTTTTAATTTCCCTTTTAATGCTGACACACATAAATCTAGCGATAGCATATTTTTCTTTTCCTTCAGTTTTCTTTTCTTGAAACTGCCATAATGAATATGCAAAATAAGACGATGCTGATGCTACGACTAATCCAACGAGTATGCCAGAAATAATTGATGATGTGATAGCTTGGAAGAAACCATCGCTAATATTTAAAAATTTTTTATTCTTCCTTGCATATATTAGCAAGCAAAGCAACGTAAGGGCTAAAATTATTGTGCCAAATAGTATAAATATTGGATTATCCATTATTTATTTGTCCATAATATTTAAACTTACCTGTTGATAGTCGAAGCCAAAAGGCGGCAGAGCAGTTATGCAAAGCGTGTTAGCAGTATTTATATCAATTATATAAGGTATTTTAGCTTTTACAAGCCAAATTAATATCGCTTGTTTGCCGCTCTTATTTCCATTATAATATAACCCGTTGTACACCCCAGGGGTGTACAACGGGTTGGTAATGATAAAGGGGTAGGGTATGCGTAGAAAAGAAATATTGGCAACAGGAGAAGTTTATCATGTTTTTAGCAAGAGTATTGCTTTATTTAAGATATTTAATAGTGACGCCGATTTTTCAAGAATGAAGCGGATGTTAAAATATTATCAGCTTGAAAATCAACCGGATAAATTTTCTAGATTTTTGGAAATAGAGCGTACGCAGAAAGAGGGGTTTGATAAGCATTTTGAATCGGTAGCGGGAAAAAGTAAAAAGCTTGTTGAGATAATTGCCTATTGCTTTATGCCGACCCACCTGCACTTAATTTTAAAACAATTAGAAGATAGAGGCATTTCATTTTTTATGAGCAATTTACTTAATAGCTACAGCCGTTATTTTAATATAAAACATGGCCGTAAAGGGCCGCTTTGGGAAAGCAAATTTAAGGCGGTATTGGTTGATAGCGATGAGCAGCTACTTCATTTGACGAGATATGTTCATTTGAATCCGGCAACCGCGCGCATAGTTGATAAGCCGCAAGATTGGAGAGATTCTTCTTATCTTGAATATAGTTCATATGACGGCGTAGAGAATAGAGTCTGTAATTATAAAGGCGTTTTGGATATAGAGCCGGTATCGTATAAGAAGTTTGTAGAGGATATGATTTCTTATCAGCGGCATCTGGACGACATAAAAAAGCTTATTCTTGAAGAAGGAAGCGAGCTTTAGCCGTTGTACACCCCAGGGGTGTACAACGGGTTAAATTAAAATATGGAAAAATACGATGTAATAATTATTGGGGCAGGGCATGCTGGTATTGAGGCCGCTCTAGCGAGTGCGCGCTTGGGTTGTGCTACGCTTATGCTTACGCTTGATAGTAAAACTATCGGGAAGATGAGTTGTAACCCGGCTATCGGCGGCGTCGGTAAAGGGCAGTTAGTCAAGGAGCTGGATGTCTTAGGCGGCCAAATGGGCCGCGCCGCGGATGCCTGCGGAATACAGTTTCGTATTTTAAATGCCTCAAAAGGCGAAGCAGTGCAGTCATCGCGCTGCCAGATAGACATGGATAAATACAGCCGCTATATGCAAAAAATCGTTAAATCTCAAGGCGGCTTGCGCATAAAAGAGGCAGAAGTAAAGAAATTAATTGTCAAAAATAACCAAATTTACGGAATAATTACAGAGAAAGGCGAAGAGATCGCGGCTGATTGCCTGGTAGCGACACCCGGGACTTTTTTAGACGGCGTAATTCATGTTGGGATGAAGCATTTCTCCGGAGGCAGGATAAATGAGCCGGCATCTATTGGCTTGGGGGAGGATTTAAAAAGCTTGGGTTTTAATCTGTTAAGGTTTAAAACCGGCACCTGCCCGCGCTTAGACAAGAACACGATAGATTTCTCGCGGCTGATTGTGCAATATGGGGATGAGCCTCCCAAACCATTTTCATTTTCTACGAAAAAATTAACCCAAAAGCAGGTTCCTTGTTACATTACTTATACCAATAAAAATACGCATAAGATTATTTTGGATAATCTAAATCGCTCGCCGCTTTATGCGGGAGTAATTAAGGCAACAGGAGTGAGATATTGCCCGTCAATTGAGGATAAAATTGTTAGGTTTAGCGATAAAGAAAGGCATCAGATATTTTTAGAGCCACAAGGGTTAAAAACCGATGAAGTATATCCAAATGGAATATCTACCAGCCTGCCCGAAGACGTACAGTTAAAAATATTACATTCGATAGAGGGATTAGAAAATGTAGAGGTGGTACGTTTTGGTTATGGTATTGAACATACGGTAGTTGAGCCCACGCAACTTTTTTCGACGCTGGAAACCAAACTGATTAAGAATTTATACCTTGCCGGACAGATTAACGGCACTACCGGTTATGAGGAAGCGGCGGCACAAGGATTAATTGCCGGAATAAATTCCGCCTTAAGAGTTAAAGATAGCGAACCGTTGGTTTTAGACCGCTCAACAAGTTACATTGGCGTACTAATTGACGACTTAACTACTAAAGGAACGCCTGAACCCTATCGGATGTTTACCTCACGGGTAGAATACCGGCTGATTTTACGTGAAGATAACGCGGATTTACGCTTAAGAAAGATTGGTTATAAAATAGGTTTAGTCAGTAAGAAAGATTACTTTTTGGCACAGATGAAAGAAAAGGCAATCAAGGAAGGGATAAAATTTTTGCAATCAACACGGATTAAACCAACCAAGCAAATAAACGATAATCTAAGCCGATTGGGTACTTCGCCTATAGAGAAGGCGTTTACCTTGGAAGAAATTCTAAAAAGGCCGCAGGTAACCTTGGCGGATATAAAAAATTTAGATCACATTAAATTAGATATCCCTAAATTTGCCTTAAGCCAAGTAGAAATTGAGGTTAAATATGCCGGTTTTATTCAGCGGCAGCTTGTGGAAGTAGAGAAGTTTAAGAATTTAGAGAAAATAAAACTGCCGCAAGATTTAAATTACGGTTCTATCAATGGCCTTTCGCGCGAGATAAAAGAAAAATTGCTTAAATTTAAGCCGATAAATTTAGGTCAAGCCAGCCGTATATCCGGGGTAACGCCTGCGGCGATTTCGATGCTCTTGGTCTGGATTAAAAAAATCAATGGCCAATGGCCAATTTCCCCGCCAGAACGAAGCCGGGCCGGCAATAACTAATAAATGTCCAATTGTTCAATTCCCAATTAAAATATGAACAAACAAGAACTATTATATAATAGCCTGAAAAAATATACGCTTGGTCAAGGCGCGGACTTATTTGGCGTAGCCGATATCAGCCGAATAAAGGACGAATTTGAGATAGGTAAAAAAGTCCTAGAGAAATTAAACCGCGCTGTAAGCCTGGGTGCCGCGCTTAATTCTTCGGTTTTATCCGAAATAGAAACCCATCCTACAAAATTGTATTTTCATCATTATAAAACAGTGAATCATTTTTTAGACCAGTTGGCGCTGAAGGTTTCTAACTACATTGTCAGGAAGGGGTATCGCGCGCTTCCTATCCCCGCATCGCAGATTACTGATTGGCAGAGGCAGTCCGCGCATTTGTCACATAAAAAAGTGGGTGAACTGGCTGGTTTAGGCTGGTTGGGCAGGAATAACCTCTTGGTAAATGAAAAATTAGGGGCACAATTTCGCTTGGTTACGATTTTAACCGATATGCCGCTAAAGATAGATAAGCCTAAAGATTTGGCTTGCACCGGGTGCGCCAGTTGTGTTAAAGTATGTCCTGCCGGCGCTATAAAGAAGGAGCCAAAAGATTTTGATCATATCGGCTGTTTTGAGCAGCTAAAAGAATTCCAAAGAAAAAGGCTCGCCGATCAATATATCTGCGGAATATGCGTAAAGGCATGTTCTGTAGAGAAAGATAAGAAAGGAAGGTAACAAAATGGGGAAACGTAACCGTCGCGGCAAGCTAAGATGGCGTTCTAAAAAAGCCAATCACGGCAGGAAGCCGAATTTAGGGTAATTAGTGTTAATTTATTTAATTTTGTCCCGCCTCGTACTATGTATCAAAATTCTGTCCCATAATTTTGATACACTCGGCGGGATCAATTCGCGCTTATAAGTTACGTCGGCTTTGCCTCCGTAATTTATGCGCTCATTGAGAGGATTAATATGGATGAGATATTAGAAATTTTAGAAAAAGATGCCCGGTTGAGCCCGGAAGAGATCGCTAAGCTTATTAAAAAAGACGTAAAGTCCGTAAAGAGCGCGATTAAGAAATACGAAAAAGAAGGCGTAATTTTAAAATACCGCACGGTGCTGAATAAGGAATTGGTCAGAGAAGAGGAAAATTATGTCCGTGCTTTGATTGAGGTAAACCTTGTCCCGCAGAAAGATTTAGGCTTTGACCATGTTGCCGAGCGGATTTATCAATTCCCGGAGGTAACCAGCTGCTATTTAATTTCCGGAACTTATGATTTGTTACTGGTGATTGAAGGCAAGAACATTCATACGGTATCTAATTTTGTTTCGGAAAAGCTTGCGCCGATGGAAAATGTACGCGGCACAGTTACGCACTTTCTCTTAAAAAAATACAAAGAAGACGGGGTAATTTTAAAGCATAAAGAAGAGAATAAGAGGATTAATATATCTTATTGAAGTTATAAGTGATGAGTTAATAAAATGAAAGACGTTATTTCCAAAAAAGTTTTAGATATGCAGCCGTCAGGGATACGGGCATTTTTTGATTTAGTGCTAGGTATGAAGGATGTGATATCTCTTGGCGTAGGGGAGCCGGATTTTGTTACTCCTTGGCAGATAAGAGAAGCCGGTATTTATTCTTTGGAGCAGGGGTTTACTTCCTATACCTCAAATAAAGGGCTGTATAAATTACGCTTAAGTATCTCGCGCCACCTGAAAAATAAATACGGATTAGATTACAACCCGGATAATGAGATTTTGGTTACTGTGGGCGTTAGCGAAGGTTTTGATTTGGCCTTGCGTGCTATTATTAACCCGCAAGACAAAATTTTAATTCCCACCCCGAACTATGTCTCTTATGGGCCGCTTGCGGAATTAGCAGGCGGGGTTCCCGTATATATCGATACGAGAAAAAATAACTTTAAACTCAGCCCAAAATCATTAGAAGAAAAAATCGATACGAAAACCAAAGCCATAATTTTTAATTATCCGAATAATCCCACAGGGGTATCTTATCGTAAAAAAGAACTGGAAGAGATAAAAAAAGTTATTTTGAAACACAACTTAATTTGCATATCCGATGAAATATACGGCGATTTAACTTACGGATTTGAGCATACGCCTTTTGCCACATTGACAGGCGCAAAGAAAAACACTATTTATCTGGACGGTTTTTCTAAAAGCTATGCAATGACCGGTTGGCGGGTGGGGTTTGCCTGCGGCCCTCAAGATTTAATCGCCGCGATGACAAAAATCCATCAATATACGATTATGTGTGTTTCTATTACGGCTCAAATGGCTGCCTGCGAGGCATTGCAGAGCGGAAGAAAATCGGTTGAAGAAATGAAACGCGAATACAGCCGCCGCCGCGAATTTATCGTAGGCGCCTTAAACAAGATAGGTTTGGGATGTGTTAAACCTGACGGCGCATTTTATGTTTTTCCTTCTATAAAAAATACCGGATATGATTCTTTGGAGTTTGCCCAACGGTTATTGAAAGAACAAAAAGTCGCAGTTGTCCCCGGAACCGCTTTTGGCGCAGGCGGCGAAGGATATGTCCGCATGTCTTATGCCACAGGCCTTGATAAATTAAAAGAAGCTATAGCCAGAATAGAGGAATTTTTACCAGCGTAATTATATGTTCGGCCAAGAAGTAAAAGATTGGTTGAGGTTAAGCTTGATCCCGGAAGTCGGCTCCCGGCGCGGGATTAAGCTTTTAGAGAAATTCAAGACTCCCGGCGCAATATTAAAAGCGCGCTTATCCGAAATTAGGGAAGTAGAAAATATTGGAAATGAAGTTGCAAAAAAAATAGTTGAAAATAGGGATAAGATAGATTTAGATAAACAGCTTAAATTAATTGATAAAAATAAGGCAGAAGTTATCCCTTTAAATAGCCAAAATTACCCCGCTCAGCTAAAAGCAATTTTTGACCCGCCGTTAGTTTTATTCGTAAAAGGTAAAATTTTGCCTGACGATTACTTTTCTATTGCTATAGTCGGCACACGCCTTGCTTCGGTATATGGCCGTAATATCTCTGAAAAAATCAGCGCGCAATTAGCGGAAAGAGGATTGACCGTTGTTTCAGGAGGCGCGCGCGGCATAGATACTTCTGCGCACCGGGCGGCGCTAAGAGCGCTCGGCCGCACCATTGCCGTATTAGGCTCTGGCGTAGATGTCAATTACCCTCTTGAAAACGGCAAGCTCTTTGATGAAGTAAGCAAAAACGGCGCGGTAATTTCAGAATTTCCGATGGGTACTGAGCCGAATAGGATAAATTTCCCTATGCGTAACCGGATTATCAGCGGATTATCTTTGGGTGTTGTGGTAATTGAAGCACCCATTAAAAGTGGGGCGCTAATTACAGTTAAGCATGCGCTGGAGCAGGGTAGGGAAATTTTTAGCGTACCGGGCGAGGCGAACAAGTTTAATTCACAAGGGACAAATCAGTTAATCCGCGAAGGCGCAAAATTGGTGGAAAATGCCGATGATATAATTGAAGAATTAAAGGATGTGATTTACGGCAAGTTAAAAGAGAAAAATAAAGAAAAAATACAGGCTTCGGAAGAAAAGAGTATTTTGCCCGGTACGGGCTTAGATAAAGAAGAAGAGGAAGTATATGGTTTAGTCGGCAGAGAAAATACACATATTGACGAAATAGCCGGAAGAAGCGGTTTAAATGCCGCTAAGGTTTTGGGTATTTTAACCAGGTTAGAATTAAAAAAACTGATAAGAGAGCTTCCGGGAAAGGTATTTGTCAGGCCTTAGGCCTTTTTCTTTTGCGGCGGTGAATCAAGGGTGGCATGATTTTATTATTGTGTTGGGAGGGTTTATGCGAAAAGGTTTTACCTTGATAGAAATCATGACAACAGTTTTAATTATTACCATATTAGCCGCGATAGGCATTCCTAATCTTCTGCGTTCAAGATTAAACGCTAACGAATCTGCCGCGATTTCTAATTTGCGCACGGTTTGTTCCGCCGCCCAAAGTTACCGCGGGGCTAATATCAACTATCCCTTAACCTTGAGCTCTTTGGGGCCGGCGTCCTCTCAGCCGCCTTATATTGATTCGGAGCTGGCTAATGGCTTAAGGCAGAGCTACGATTTTTCTTTGAGCGGGATGAATAATTCTTTTACCGCAACGGCCCTACCGCGGAATTATGGTTTTAGCGGCAGGAGGAGTTTTTTTGTTGATGAGACGGGCGTCATCTATTGGACGAATACCGGGCAGCCTCCAAGCGCAGCAGATTCCGTTTTAGAGTAGAAAAAGAATAGATTAAAGGCGTTGGCGAATGCGCTGTTTGGTAAATTTGGTTTCACGGTAAAATTTAGCCTTCACGCGGCATTTTTTACTTGACTTAGCTAATTTCACAGCATATACTTAGTATAAATATAAAATATACAAGGAGGAAGCATGAACAGAAAAGGTAAGATTGTTACAATCCTATTGATATTATTAGCTGCCGCATCTATTTTTGTGGCCGGCATAATTTATTTTACTTTAGAGAAAGAAAAAGGCCAGAGCACAGCTCTATTAAAAAAAATCTCGATTCTTGAAGCAGAGAAGGCTAATTTTGAAAAAACGTTAGAGCGGTATAAGTCCGAGCTTGCGGAGGCAGGCATAAAACTGGAGCAGTCCGAGAAAAAGATTAAAGAGCTGAATCTTTCTTTAGATGTTGAAAAAAATAAGAGCGAACAAGCCGTTATTTCGCTTAATAAAGAGTTAGAAGACGCAAAAAACGCAAAAGCTGATTTAGAGAAGAAAATAAGCCAAAATCAAGATGAAATTAATTCTCTAAAGGCGCAGCTGGAAGAAATAAAGAAAGAGAAGGACACCTTAGAGAAAAAGACAAAGGAAACATCTCTAAAAACTGATGTTCAGTTAGGTAAAATCATAGTCGGAGCAGAAGGGGCGGATGCCAAAGGAGATACCTCCGGCTTGAATGCCGCAGCTACTGCTAAGCCAAGCGAAGGCAAGGTTCTGGTAGTGAATAAAGAATATGCCTTTGTGGTTATAAATTTAGGTTTGCGTGACGGAATATCTGTAGGAGATACGCTTTCTGTTTATCAGAAAGATAAATATATAGGCGATGTATTGGTAGAGCGCGTAGATGAGGCGATGTCTTCGGCTAATTTTACCGACGCGAGCCTTAAAGATATTATTAAAGAAAACGACCGGGTAGCTATAAAATCCCGTTAAGCTTGTTTTTGATTGGGCCTGTCTTTTATATATGCACCCCGCTATAATTAACCAGCCGGCATCTCTTCTAAATGCCAGCTTGTATCTGCCGGGCGATAAGTCTGTATCTCACCGCGCGGTATTTATCTCTGCAATTAGTAAAGGTAAAACTCGGGTAAATAATTTTTTATTTTCTGAAGATTCTCTTGCTACCATCGATGCTTTTTGCAAGTTAGGCGTAAAAATTAAACTTGATAAAAGCTCAAAGCGCGCCGTTATTTTTGGTAAAGGGCTGCACGGTTTATCCAAACCAAAAACCCCCATTCACATTGAAGAATCAGGGACTACATACCGCATTTTAGCCGGTATCTTATCCGGGCAGGAATTCACCTCTTTTTTAACAGCCGGTAAAGCCCTCTCTAAGCGCCCGATGCGCCGTATTACCGAACCATTGAGGTTGATGGGTGCCGAGATAAAATCAAAAATAAAAAATATAAAATCAAAAATTGAAGAATACCCTCCGCTAAAGATAAAAGGCGGTAATTTAAAGGCAATTACTTACAAAATACCGGTTGCTTCCGCGCAGGTGAAATCAGCGATATTGTTTGCCGGCTTATACGCTAAGGGCATGACAAAAGTCATTGAGCCGCTAAAAACACGCGATCACACCGAGAGGATGTTGAAATTATTCGGCGCAAATATCAAAGAAAAAGGAAAAGAAATAACGTTAACCCAGCATAGCCTTGTTTCGCCCGGAATAATTTATATCCCGGCAGATATCTCATCAGCGGCTTTTTTTATAGTGCTGGCAAGTTTATTGCCCGGTTCGGATTTAATTATAAAATCGTTAGGCATTAATCCAACACGCGCAGGCCTCATAAGCAAATTAAAAGAAATGGGCGCGAAAATCGAACTAAGGAAAGAAAACAGGGATTTTTTTGAACCTATGGCGGATGCCCGCGTAAAATCCGCGGCGTTACACGGCACAACAATAAAGTGCATGGAAATCCCTTTGATAATTGATGAGCTGCCTATATTTATGGTTGCCGCTTCATTAGCCAAAGGAAAAACCGTTATAGAGGGAGCGCAGGAATTAAGAGTAAAAGAAACCGACCGTATAAACTCTATGCAGGTTAATTTAAAAAAGATGGGGGCAAATATTCGCGTCAAGAAAAAAGGGTCTGATGAATGCATCGAAATCATTGGTGTAGATAGGCTTAAAGGTGCCTGTGTTAAAAGTTTCGGAGACCACCGTACTGCCATGAGCATGGTTATCGCCGGCCTGTTAGCCCAAGGCAGAACCTGTCTTGATGATACAGGCTGTATAGATAAATCTTTCCCCGGGTTTATCGGTATCTTAAAGCATCTCTTAGGTAGGTATTGTATAACCGCTAAGGAATAAGAGATCCGTTTTAAGTTTATTCTCAAATGACGAAGGGTTATTTTACTTGACTTAATAGGCTAAAAGGAGTATTATATTTTTTTGTGAGATATATGAGGAGGTGGATGCTTTGGCTTTAGTGAAAGAGAAAAAAGAGCAAGTGATAAATAATTTCAAGGGGCATGAAAAAGATACAGGTTCTACTTCTGTACAGATAGCCCTCCTTACCGAAAGGATAAACAGCCTTTCAGACCATTTTAAACAACATGGGAAAGACTTTGGTTCCCGCCGGGGACTGCTTGTGTTGGTTGGAAGCCGCCGCAGGCTCCTTGACTATCTTAAAAAGTCCGATACCAAAAAATACGAAGGACTCCTTCAGAAGCTTAACCTTAGAAAGTGAGGAATATGCATAGCGAAATCAAGCACGTCCAGACAAAATTTGGGCGTGAGAATATTCATTTAGAAACTGGCAAGCTGGCTAAGCAGGCAGACGGTGCTGTAATTGTGCAGTATGGCGGCACTGTAGTTTTAATTACTGCTTGTGTTTCCAGGGAACCGAGGGAAGGGGTGGATTTTTTGCCTCTTACTGTAGAATACCAAGAAAAGACTTATGCCGCAGGAAGGATTCCAGGAGGGTTTTTTAAGCGTGAAGGCCGGCCTACAGAGAGCGAAATTTTAACCTCGCGTTTAATTGACCGTCCGATTCGCCCGCTTTTTCCCAAGGGTTTTGTGAATGAGATCCAGATAATGGGTTTGGTCCTTTCCAGCGACGGCGTAAATGACCCGGATATACTCGCGGTAATTGGCGCCTCCAGCGCTATAGCCTTGGCCGGCATTCCTTTTGCCGGGACTATCGGAGCAGTGCGCGTAGGCATGATTGAAGGAAACTTTATCCTTAATCCGAGCTATGCGGAATTGGAAAAAAGCGTATTAGATTTGGTGGTGGTGGGTTCAAAAACCGGCGTAATTATGCTTGAGGCAAAAGCCAAGGAGCTCCCGGAAGAAAAAATTTTAGAGGCTATCCGGTTTGGGCATAGTCATCTTCAGGATGTGATTGGCCTGCAGGAGGAGTTAAAGAAACAATGTGTGGTTGCCCCTAAGGAATTTACCTATAAAAAAATTGACGGAAACCTTTTTAATAAAGTAAAAGAATTATCTTACGAAAAACTGGTTGAGGTTTGCTCTTTATCCGATAAGGAGAAAAGGGAAGAGGAAATGGATTTGCTTTGGAAGTCTCTGGTAGAGAAATTTACCCTGGCAAGAAGTGAAGTGTCTGCCGAGGATATAAAATCTGCCTTGGTTGAAGCGGAAAAAGAAGAAGTAAGAAAAGTTGTTTTAGAAAAGGGTATACGCGTTGACGGAAGAAAATACGATGATTTACGTCCGATAAGCTGCGAGATCGGGGTCCTGCCGCGTACACATGGCTCAGGGCTTTTTACCCGGGGGCAAACCCAGAGTTTGGCAATTACTACTTTGGGAACCCGTGCCGATGAACAGAGAATTGAGGATCTCGAGGGAGAGCTTTCTAAATCTTTTATGCTGCATTATAGTTTTCCTCCTTTTAGTGTGGGAGAAGTAAAGCCTGTAAGGGGCCCGGGCAGGCGTGAAATCGGCCATGGAGCATTGGCAGAAAAAGCGCTTAAATTTTTGATGCCTTCAAAGGATGTATTTCCTTACACGGTGCGGGTAGTTTCTGAAATCCTTGAGTCTAATGGATCTTCTAGTATGGCGACAGTATGCGCTTCGACATTATCTTTAATGGATGCGGGCGTGCCGATAAAAGATGCGGTAGCCGGAGTTGCCCTGGGTTTAATCAAAGATGGCAATAAGTATGCTGTACTCACCGATTTAAACGGGCTAGAAGACCACTTCGGCGATATGGATTTTAAGATAGCCGGCACAACGGCAGGCATTACCGCGGTACAATTGGATTTAAAGATAAGCGAGTTATCCTTTGAGATACTGGAAAAAGGCCTTCATCAGGCAATGAAGGCACGCCTCGTTATTTTAGAGAAGATGCGCCAGGCTATTGATAAACCCAGGGCAAAACTCTCGGAGTATGCCCCGCGTATTACAGTGTTAAAGATTAACACCGATAAAATCGGAGAGCTTATCGGGCCGGGCGGAAAAAATATTAGAAAGATCATTGAGCAGACAGGGGTTACTATTGATATCGAAGAAGACGGCACTGTGTTAGTAGGTTCTACCGATGCCGCCGCTTCCGAGAAGGCTGTTGCGATTATTAAGGGAATGACCGAAGTTCCCGAGGTTGGTAAAATTTACAATGGAGTGGTTAAGCGCATACTTAACTTTGGGGCTTTCTGTGAGATTTTGCCGAATAAAGAAGGCTTGGTACATGTATCAGAACTTTCTAGTAAATTTGTCAAAGACCCGAATGATGCAGTAAAAGTAGGGGACGAGTTTAAGGTAAAAGTTATCGGTATTGATGAGTTAGGACGGGTAAACTTAAGCAAAAAGCAAGCAGAGCAATGAGCCTCGCGCTTTCCGGATATAGATATAAGAGGAGCGGGGTACTTTGTTGAATATAGATTTCGAGGAAGAACGAGGTGAAAAGAAATCATTTACTGGATGAAATTTTCGCGATAATTTTATTCGCGGCAGGCATCCTGATTTTTCTTAGCCTTATTTCCTACCACAAAGAAGACATATCTTTTTTAACTTCGCACCCGAATATCCCACCTAAAAACCTTATCCGCGGCTTCGGCGCATACCTCGCTTTCGTTTTATTATTTCTAATTGGCTGGGCGAGTTATCTTTTAGTGTTGATCTTAGGCATATTTGGCCTGAATAAAATACGGCATAAAGATTTCTACTTAAGCCCGGTTAAAAGCGCGGCACTTTCTGTGGCAGTGTTTTCGTTGAGTTCTTTATTGAGCCTTGTATTTTTTTATAATAAAGAACTTATGTTTAAGGGCGGCGGTTTTATCGGCGCTTCATTTTCTAAATTTACAGTTGATTATTTTGGCAGGACAGGAGGATATGTAATTGTATCAACACTTTTACTTTCCAGCTGCCTTTTGCTGGGGGAGTTTCTGTTGTATCCCATACTTTCTAAGTCAAAATTGGCATTTTTGCGCGGTATAAATAATTTCTGGGTTTTTCTAAAAAAAATTAAAGGCCCGGTATTAATTAAACTAAGCCGGAAAGAAAAAATAAAAGAGGAGGAAAAAGATATCTTAAGGAAACCCAAAGAAATAGCCGCAGTAAAAGATGTTTCTTTTTCTGAAGCTGATGAAGCGCTAAGGCCTGCCGCGGCCTGGGGTGTTGACAAGAAAGCGCCCCGCCTGTCTATTTTAAACCCTGAGAACGAAAAAAATAAAACAAAAGAAAAAATCAGCGTAATAAAAGTAAGCGATGGGGATTATCAGCTTCCTTCTTTAGATTTATTGGATGAGCCTATGCAGGTAGGCGCAAAGAAAGAGATAAAAGAAGATCTGACCGAAAATGCCCGGATTTTAGAAGAGACTTTAGGCGATTTTGGGATTACTGTGCGGGTTACCGATATTGAGCGTGGCCCGACTATTACGCGCTATGAGCTTGAGCCGGCGCCGGGCGTAAAAGTACAGAAGATAGTCGGTCTTTCTGATGATATTGCACTTATAATGAAGGCGCAGTCAGTGCGTATCGTAGCCCCCATTCCCGGCAAAAGCCGTGTAGGCATAGAGGTACCTAATACACAGATAGGCTCAGTTTATTTTAAAGAGATCATCCGTTCCGATGAATTTATAAAGTCTAACGCAAAATTATCCATGGCTTTGGGAAAGGATACGGCAGGCGTTCCTATAGTAGCTGATTTGGGCGATATGCCGCATCTTCTGATTGCCGGGACTACCGGTTCGGGGAAAACCGTATGCGTAAACTGCCTGATTGTATCGTTTTTATTCCGCCTGAATCCTAATCAAGTGAAATTTTTAATGGTTGACCCGAAGATGGTGGAATTGGCAGTTTATAACGGCCTGCCGCATCTTTTATGCCCGGTAGTTACAGACCATAAGAAGGTCTCCAGTGCCTTAAACTGGGTGGTGGCCGAGATGGAAGACCGTTACAGGCTTTTAGCCAAAGAAGGTGTCAGGAATATCGAGGGTTATAATGCAAAGCAAGAGAAGCTTCCTTATATTGTGGTAGTTATAGATGAGCTTGCGGATTTAATGGCGATAGCGCAAGACCAGATTGAAAATGCGATTACACGGCTGGCACAGCTTTCCCGTGCAGTAGGCATACATCTTATTTTGGCGACACAAAGGCCGTCCGTGGATGTAATCACAGGCGTGATTAAGGCTAATTTTCCCGCGAGGATTTCTTTTCAGGTAGCTTCCAAGGTTGATTCTCGTACGGTCTTGGATGCCAATGGCGCGGATAAATTATTAGGTAAGGGGGATATGCTGTTTCTAAATCCCGGTCAGTCAAAGTTATTGCGCCTACAAGGAGGGTACCTGCAGGATAAAGAGATAGAACGGGTTGTAGAATTCATAAAATCGCAGGCCGGACCAATCTATAACGAGACTATCCTTAAGGGACAAGAAAAAGGTTTCGCTTACGCGGACGGAGAAAAAGACGAGCTATTTGATGATGCCGTACGTGTTATCTTAGAAAGTAACCAGGCATCAGTGTCGATATTGCAGCGTAGGATGCGCCTAGGTTATACCCGGGCCGCCCGGATCATTGACGCGATGGAAGGTGCCGGAATAGTCGGCCCATATCAAGGGTCGAAGCCGCGCAAGATTCTGGTGGATAAGGATACATATTTGAAGCAGAAAGAAGAAGATTCCGCGGTCACAACTTAAAGATTTTTATAATCTTACGATCCAAGTGAGGAGAAATGGAATATTTAGGCGCATTATTAAAAAGTACGCGTGAAAAGAAGAAGCTCTCATTAGAGGAGGTGCATAAGCATACAAGGATTCCTAAGGAAATTTTACGCGATATTGAGATGGATAGAATAAGTACCTTAAATCCCGTTTATCTAAGGGGATACCTTAAAATTTATTCTAAATATTTAGGTATGGATCAGGCAACGATAGCGCAAGCGTATAAAGGCATCTTGCCTAAAGAAGGAAATCCGGTTTTGGTTCCGGCGCGCTCAAAAAGGCCGGAGCAAGATAATGCAATTCTTCCGCAATTCAACCCGTTTATAATTTTAAACATTATCGTTGTTCTCGTCTTATTGTTTTCTTCGTTTAGCTTTATAAAACATATAGTAGGTAAAAAAAAGCTAAAAGAGGCAAAAGTGGTTTTTTCTGTCTCTCGTCCTCCGGCAGCAGCCAAAAAGACAGTAGCCCCAGCCAAGAAAGAGCCAGTACCTCAACAAAATCAAAAAAAGCCTGCACCTCTGCAAGAAAAAATTGAGAGCGTAAAATTAGCCATTCGCGCGAAGGATAATACGTACCTTCACGTAAAAACTGACGGTAACTCGGTATTCCAGGGAACATTAAAAAAAGGGCAAACCGAAAATTGGGTTGCTAAAGAAACAATAGGGCTATCCATCGGAAGCGCTGCAAGCGTGGAATTAGAAATAAACGGCAGGGCCGTTTCTTCTTTAGGCAGGAAAAACCAGCCTATCAACAATATGCTCATCAGCCGCGACGGTTCCTTCCAGATAAAATGACTTCCAAGATAAGTTTAGTAAGCTTAGGCTGCCCGAGAAACCTCACAGATTCTCAAGCGATTGCCGAAAGGTTAAAATTAAAGGGCGCAAAAATCACCGAAGACTCCCAGGAAGCAGATACCATAATTATTAATACCTGCGCTTTTATTAAAGAAGCCAAGGAAGAATCTATTGATTTTATCCTCGATGCCGTAGAGCTTAAAAAAGAAGGCCGCATAAAAAAGATTATCCTCGCAGGATGCCTCGCGCAGCGCTATCCGGAAGAAATACTTAAAGAATTTAAAGAAATAGACGCGATTGTCGGAAGGCAGGAGTTGACTGATTCCGTAAATAACTTATCTTTAACTCCAAAACATTACTCATATTTAAAAATATGCGAGGGGTGTTTTAATGAGTGTAGTTTTTGTGTTATTCCTAAAATAAAGGGGAAATTTAAGAGCAGGAGCGTAGGTTCCGTATTAGAGGAAGCCCGCCTTTTGGATAAGAGAGGCATTTCAGAATTAAATATTATCGGGCAGGATATTACTTGTTTTGGATTAGATAGTGCCGCTAAAGGCCGCCTTAGCTATTTAATTTCCAGAATACTGGAAGAGGCCGAAAATATAAAGTGGGTAAGATTACTTTATCTAAACCCTTTACGCCTCGATAATGATTTGATAGAATTAATATGGGAAAATGAAAGAATTTGCAAGTATATTGATTTGCCGATACAGCATATTAACGACAGAATCTTAAAGCTTATGAATAGGCAGATTACTAAAAGTAAAATTCATTCTTTGATAAAGCGCCTAAGAAAGGAAATCCCTGAAGTCGCAATACGCACTTCCGTCATAACGGGATTTCCTTCTGAGACTGAGAGCGAATTTAAGGAATTAATTGATTTTATCACTGAAGTAAAATTTGACCGGCTGGGCGCGTTCGTCTATTCAAGGGAAGAAGGCACGGCCGCCTATGATTTTCCTAATCAAGTGCCCGAAAGCGTAAAGCGGAAGCGTTTTAGCATACTTATGCAAAAACAGCAGGAAATCGCAAAAGATTACAATGCGTCTTTATTGGGGAAAACCAAGGAAGTAATGATTGAGGAATATAATGATGGCGTATACGCGGCCAGATCGCAGGCTGATGCCCCGGAAGTGGACGGATGCGTTTTTGTCAAATCAAAAGAAAAGCTTTTTGCGGGCGATATAGTTAAAGTTAAAATAACCCAAACCTACGAATATGACCTTGTGGGAGAAAAAATACCTTCCTAACGAATTAACCATACTAAGGATAGTCTTAACAGCTATCTTTATGGTTTTTATTTTTTTTCCAGGCATTAAGGCAAGGATTTTTGCGTTTTGCCTTTTTGGCTTAGCCTCACTTACGGACATTTATGACGGAAAAATCGCCAGAAAATATAACATCGTATCGGATTTTGGCAAACTTATGGATCCCATCGCGGATAAAATCCTTGTGCTGGGCGCATTTTTGGTTTTTATCCAGATGCGTTTAATCCCGGCATGGATGGTAATCATGATAATTCTAAGAGAGTCTTTTATCACGAGTTTCAGGCTGATCGCCTTAAGGAAGGGGAAGGTTTTAGCGGCTGAAGATGCAGGTAAACATAAGACCGTATCCCAGATGGTAACCATATTCATTATTCTGGTTCTTTTGATTTTTAAGGAAGTTTTATCAGAAAAATCATTGTGGAGCGAAAGAATAGAGTTTTATAGCGGTTTGGGCATTATGATATTAATGGGCATTACCTTAGCTTTAACTTTGATTTCAGGCATATCTTTTATTCTAAAGAATAAGCATTTATTAAAATTATAATGCTGGTAAAAAAAGAAGTGATAAAATGCATAGCGAGTTTTTTCTATGTAGGATACCTTCCTGCTTCAGGGACAATAGCGAGTATTTTCGCGGTCCTTATATTTTTTATCCTAAAGAATAACCTCTTAATTTACAATATATCAGCGCTTTTATCTATTCCTTTGGCGTTAGCAGTATCCTGGCAGGGAGAGCGTATTTTTCAGGAAAAAGACCCGCACTGTGTAGTCATTGATGAAATGGCAGGTATGTTTGTCAGTTTTCTCTTTGTTCCCTTTAAGTGGGAATATGTTATATTGGGCTTTATATTTTTCAGGTTTTTTGATATACTTAAAATATATCCTTTAAAAAAAATAGAAAAGTTACCAGGCGGATTTGGCATAGTCATGGATGATATGTGTGCTGCGGTATATACTAATCTTATCCTGAGGGCCCTGATTAAAACAGGGTTATTTTAATATGATACAGAAAACAGAAAATTATCCGCATGAGCCGTTGCCATTTATACACCATATCATAAAGCAGGCAGTAAAAAGCAATGCTACCGATATTCATTGGGAGCCTTTATATGAAAATAACAACTTTTTATTAGTGGTGCGTTTTAGGGTAGACGGCCTTTTAAAAGATATCGTAAAATTAGAGAGGAGGGAAATTAATCTTGACTCTACAGTCAATGCTCTAAAAATAATGTGCGGTATGGATACTACTAAAAAACGCAGAGAGCAGGACGGCAGGACTACTTTTAATGTTGATGGAATAGAGCTGGATTTACGTTTTTCCTGTATGCCGGTTGTCTCGGGAGAAAAAATAGTAGTCCGTATTATATATAAAGAACAATTTTGCAAAAAATTGGAAGATTTGGGCATTACTCCTGATGGCATGAAACTGTTAGTCCCGTTAATTTCCAAGAAGGAAGGGTTTGTGTTAATTGTCGGGCCGACAGGCGCGGGAAAATCAACGACGTTGTATGCGATACTTAATCATATTTATTCCCGCCAGAAAAATATCTGTACAATAGAAGACCCGGTTGAGTGCATGATCAGCGGTTTTAACCAGATTCAGGTTGAATATGACTATGGTATGACATTTGTCTCGAGCCTTAGGGCGATTATGCGGCAGGATCCCGATATTATTGCTTTAGGAGAGGTGCGCGATGCCGAAACCACGCGCACGGCTTTTCAGGCGGCATTATCAGGTTCGTTAATTTTTTCTACCCTGCATGCCAGAGACTGTGTTAACGCTATAATAAGGCTGCTTCAGATGGGGGTTGAGCCTTATTTTATCTCTGCGGCATTGACAGGCGTTATTTCGGTAAGATTAATCAGGCTGCTCTGCAGGATTTGTAAGGGCGAAGGCTGTATGCATTGCGCGAATTCAGGTTTTAAAAAACGCATCGGCGTATTTGAGATTATGAAAGTTACAGATAAAATTAAGAATTTAATTTTAGAAGGGGCGTCTCAAGAGGGGTTAAAGAAATCTGCTGTTGAAGCCGGGATGCTGCCGTTTCAGGACATCGCCGGGAAAATGGTTTCGCTGGGCCTGACTTCCAAAGAAGAGGCGGATAAATTATTTACTTTGGACGAGATACAATAAATAACAATAAGGCTTAAGCTAATGTTTTAGAATAAATAGTGGTATAAGCCGGCCCTTTCGGGCTTAGTTTGCTTTCAATAAGGCAAACTGTTTTGATTTCTAAGATTCCCGCCTTAAAATCAAGATTTTCCGCGAGTATTTTTTCCAATATATCTATGTTTTTAGGGCAGCGTACCCTGCCCAAAGTTAAATGAGGCTTGAAACTGTGTTTTTCTTTAGGAAAGCCTAATTTTTCCAATCCATCTTCCAGTGTTTCGGATATAGCTGAGATGGTGTCTGCGTTGCTAAGCCCCGCCCAAATCACGCGCGGCGACTGCAGGTTAGGAAAGGCGCCTAAGCCGGATACCTCCGAGTTAAAAGCTTTAAATTTTATGGCTAATTTATTGATAATGTTTTTAATGGGATCTATCTTTTTTTCATCGGTGTCGCCTAAGAATTTCAGGGTGAGATGAATATTGGAAGGATTAACCCATTTAACATCGGCTGATGCGGATTTAAGTTTTTCCTGTAGAGAGGCGAGTTTATCTTGTATACCATTGGTTAATTCTATAGCGATAAAGGTACGCATATTAAATACGGATTACACAGATTTTAAAATATGATTACGCTGATTATTTAGTTGTTTTAATAGTAATTCAAGGGCGGCGTTGGCCGCCTGTTTTTTTATTTGCGCGCGGCTGCCCTTAAATATAAATTTTTTACAGGTAGTTTTTTTGCCGCTAGACAGCCCGATATAAACAAGCCCTACCGGTTTTATTTTAGTCGCCCCGCCCGGTCCGGCTATGCCGCTAACGCTTAGGCCAAAATCTGTTTTGGCTAAACTGCGGATATTTTTTGCCATAATTAAAACAGTTTCTTTGGAGACCGCCCCTTTTGTTTTAAGTATTTTATCGGAGACTTTTAAAAGAATAGTTTTAAATTGATTGGCATAAGGAATAATGCTTAAGCGGAAAAATTTTGAGCTCCCGGGGAGATTGGTTAAAAGGTTAGAGAGAAGCCCGCCGGTGCAGGATTCGGCTATGGCAAGCGTTTTTTTATTTCTTACTAATAATCTCGCGGTACGGTTTGCTATGGGCATAATTGTATTATTATAGCAAATCATTCATCGGCTGGCAATTCTTCTTGACTTAAACGTATTTTTTGCTACAATATTAACATCTTCGGGGCAGGGTGAAATTCCCGGCCGGCGGTAAAGCCCGCGAGTCCGCCAATGCTTTGTGGCGGACAGACCCGGTGAGGTTCCGGGGCCGATAGTTAAAGTCTAGATGGAAGAAGATATAGATACAGAATTAAGAACTAAGAGTTAAGAGCTAAGAAAACTCATTAGCGGTATTTATCATAGCCCCTGAAGATTTTTATTCAGGGGTTTAATTTTTAATGACGGCACAAGTTATAGAGTGAAAACGATATAACTTGTCTGCCGGAATTAACCCGCCAATGCTTTGTGGCGGGTAATTTAGACAGATGAGCCAATTCAACACCATCCTAGAAATAATCGAAGACATAAAGCAGGGGAAGATGGCCGTTATCCTTGACGATGAAGGCCGTGAAAATGAAGGTGATTTAGTTATTGCCGCTTCTTTTGTCAAACCTGAGGGTATCAATTTTATGACCAAATACGGCCGTGGCCTTATTTGTGTCTCTATGGAAGAAGAGCGTTTAAGTGAGCTGGAACTTTATCCGATGCATCAGTCATCATCTACGGATGCCTATTCTACGGCGTGGATGATTTCTGTAGATGCTAAGCAGGGAGTTACAACCGGGATATCTGTTCATGATCGTGCCCGGACGATACAGATTTTAATCGGCCCTAAAACAAGGCCTGAGGATTTGGCGCGTCCGGGGCATCTCTTCCCTTTAAGAGCGAGAAAAGGCGGAGTGCTGGTGCGGGCAGGGCATACCGAAGCAAGCCTGGATTTGGCAAAGCTTGCCGGGGCCTATCCCGCGGGGGTAATATGTGAGATTATGAACGATGACGGTACGATGGCGCGTACGCCGCAGTTAATAGAATTCGCCAAGAAATTCGGCCTTAAAATAGGCACCATTGCCTCTTTAATCGAGTACCGCCGAAAGTCGGAAAAGTTGGTAAAACGCGCTGTGGAAACAAATCTGCCCACCGATTACGGCAATTTTAAATTAATTGTCTATGAGTCGTTGGTTGACAACAGCCATCATCTGGCATTAGTGATAGGTGAGGTAAAAAATAAAAATGTTTTAGTAAGGGTGCATTCGCAGTGTTTGACCGGTGATATTTTTGCTTCTAAAAGATGTGATTGCGGCCAGCAGCTTAAATATTCAATGCAGATGATAGGTAAAGAAGGATGTGGTGTTGTCCTTTATATGAATCAGGAAGGCAGGGGTATAGGCTTAATAAATAAAATCCGTGCTTATTCTTTGCAGGATAAGGGATTGGATACGGTTGAGGCAAATTATGCCTTAGGGTTAGGAGCGGATTTGCGTGAATATGGCATAGGCGCTCAGATGCTTGTGGACTTGGGTGTGTACGAGGTGCGGCTTTTTACTAACAATCCCAGAAAGATTGTTGGCTTAGAGGGCTATGGCATAAAGATAACCGAACGAGTGCCTATTGAAATTATGCCTAATTCGGAGAATAAAAAATATTTAGAGACGAAAAAGGAGAAGTTGGGGCACTTATTATAAATGAAGCCGTAAGTTATGGAGGCGATAGCCGAGATAACTTATTTGGATGAATTTACCCCACACCCAGATACGTCGCAGAAACGCTTCGAAGTAACTGGGCGTGGGGTTCAATTCCGACACATAATTTACGTTTGGCTTACGCCTTTCGTAAATTATGTCGTCATTGAAGGGAGGAAACAGATGATTAAGACAATCACAGGTCAACTATTGGCAAAGGACAAAAAATTTGCTATAGTAATCTCGCGCTTTAATGATTTTGTCAGCAAGGAATTATTAAATGGGTGCGTGGATACGCTCCTGCGGCACGGCGCAAAAGAAGCCCAAATTGAAGTAGTTTGGGTGCCGGGGTGTTTTGAAATTCCGACTGTAGCGGCAAAGCTGGCTAAGTCTAAGGGTTTTGACGCGGTCATATGTTTAGGAGTGATTATTCGGGGGGCGACTCCGCATTTCGAATACGTGGCATCAGAAGCGGCAAAGGGAATTGCCAGTGTTTCGCTTAACAGCGGTGTTCCGGCAATCTTTGGCATTATTACCGCCGATACTATTGAGCAGGCAATTGAGCGTGCCGGTACAAAAGACGGGAATAAAGGCGTTGACGCGGCTATGAATGCTATTGAGATGGTAAATGTGATGGAACAACTGTAAATAAAGACATAACTTACAGAGTGGAAGCGAATGTAAGTTATCTGTCTGAATTTACCCCACACCCAGATACTTCGTAGCGTTTCTTCGTAGTAACTGGGTGTGGGGTTCAATTCGTACTTATCAGTTACGTCGCATTTATGCTCCGTAACTGGTGTGCTCATTATATGCGAAAACGTACCCATGCGCGCGAATGCGCTTTAAAAATACTTTATCAAATTGATGTTACCGACGCGCTAGCAGATGATGCCTTGCGTAATTTCTGGGCTTATTCTGAAGAGTCTCTTGATGTCGAGCTGAAAAACTTTGTAAACACTTTAGTCTGCGGTACAATTAAAAATTTAAATATCCTCGATGAAAACATTTCGCATTTTGCTCTTAACTGGCAGCTACACCGGATGCCGGTAATTGATAGAAATATCTTGCGCCTTGCCGCTTTCGAACTTTTATATTTATCCGATATTCCTCCCAAGGTTTCCATAAACGAAGCTATAGAGCTTGCCAAAAAATACGGCGACAAAGATTCCGGTAAGTTTGTCAATGCCGTATTGGACAAAATTAAAAAAGAAAAGGTTGATAGTAAATGAAATTCGCCGACCTGCATACCCACACTACATTTTCCGACGGAACATCTACCCCTTACGAGCTGATAAAATTAGCCAAAGATAACGGATTATCAGCTGTAGCTATCTGTGACCATGATACTATAGACGGAATTTTCCCCGCGAAAGAAGCGGCAGGTGAAACAGGGATAGAGATTATTCCGGCTTTGGAATTAAGCGCCGAACATAATAACGCTGAGGTGCATATTTTAGGCTTCTTAATAGATTACGAAGATGCTAACCTATTGTCTAGGTTAAAGAAAATGCGCCAAGACAGGGTAAGCCGTATGCATGAAATGGTCGAGAAGCTTAAGTCGCAAGGTATATCCATAAATGTCGATAAAGTCTTTAGGCTTGCCGGCGCAGCTACCGTAGGTAGGATGCATCTTGCGCGTATTTTACACGTAGAAGGTTTTGTTTCTACCCTTCAAGGCGCATTCAATAAATATATAGGCGAGCATCGCCCGGCTTATGTATCGCGTTTTAAGTTAACACCCAAAGAAGCTATTGAGTTAGTGCTCTCCGCGAAAGGTATTCCGGTTTTAGCGCATCCATACATATTGAATAATGATAAAGTGATAGAAGAGTTTTCCGGATACGGCTTACGCGGAATTGAAGCCTATTATCCCGAACATTTACCTTCCGTGACTAAACATTATGAGGAAGTCGCAGATAGATTAAACCTGATTAAAACCGGCGGCTCGGATTTTCACGGGGCAATCAAACCGCAAAATCCACTTGGAAGAGTTAAGGTTCCTTATTCCGTGGTTGAAGAATTAAAAGATGCAAAAAAGAAATTGGGATGAATATTTCATGCAGCAGGCGCTTCTCCTTTCTGCTAAGGCCAAAGATCCCCGCCCAAATCCTTACGTCGGGGCCGTCCTCGTAAAAAATAATAAAATTATTGCCACCGGATTCCATAAAAAAGTAGGCGCACCGCACGCAGAAGTTCTTGCCCTCAATAAAGCTGGTTCAGAAGCTCGCGGCGCTTCTTTGTATGTAACTTTAGAGCCATGTCGTCATTTCGGCCGCACTCCTCCCTGCGTAGATAAAATTATAAAAAGCGGAGTCGCGGAAGTCATTGTGGGAATGATTGACCCAAACCCGGTAAATAACGGCGCAAGTATCAAAATATTGCGCAAAGCAGGGATTAAAGTAAGAGCGGGCATATTAGAAAACGAAGCTAAAAAGATAAATAAGGTATTCATAAAGTATATTACTAAAAAAATCCCCTATATTTGCGTGAAAGTTGGCCAGAGCTTGGATGGTAAAATCGCAACGCGGAGTTTTGATTCAAAGTGGGTTACATCTGGTGCTGCGCGTAATTTTGCGCATAAATTAAGAAGAGATTTTGATGCGATTATGGTAGGAGTAAATACGGCAATTCGAGATAATCCCCGGTTGTCCGGGACAAGTAAGAATATAAAGATAGTCGCGGATACAAACTTAAAAACCCCCCTCGATTCAAAAATATTTGATGACGGAAAAATAATTATTGTCACTACAAAAAAAATAACCGATAATAAAGTAGCAAAGTTAATTAAGAAAGGCGCGCAAATAATAAACGTCGGCGTTAAAAATCGTCAGGTTAATTTGCGGCAGATGATGAGAGAGCTTGCCGCTTTAGAAATTTCTAAAATATTAGTCGAAGGCGGAGGGGAATTAATCGGTTCCTTATTTGATGAAAAACTGGTAGATGAGGCCAAGTTTTTTATCGCTCCTAAGATTATCGGCGGCAGATGCGCGGTTAGCTCGGTTGCGGGTAAGGGGTTTGGCCGGATAGATAAAGCGGCAAAACTGAAAGATATTAAGGTAACTAAAATTGGGGAAGATTTGTTAATAGAGGGGGACATAACATATTGACAGTTTTGTATTTACTGAGCGACTTTGCAATTTAGTCAGGAGTCGTAGGTATTTTAAGGTTGCCCGCTCGCAGAGCGGGACGCCGAGGACTGTTTGAGTTCATTCCTGGCACGGATGTGCCGAAGAACGAGTTCCGCAGGTGCCTTAAAATACCGAGAAGCTGACGTTAAAAATTGCAACCGGAGCGAAGAAATATAAAACTGCCAATATTGTTTATAAAAGATGTTTACCGGAATAATCGAAGAATTAGGCATAGTCAGAAGCCTTAGCAAAAAAGGCAATTATACCGTTTTAGAAATTCGGGCGGATAAAATCATGGATGATGTTAAAATCGGCGATAGTATCGCT
Organism: Candidatus Omnitrophota bacterium; assembly: GCA_030681595.1. Classification (GTDB taxonomy): domain Bacteria; phylum Omnitrophota; class Gorgyraeia; order Ghiorseimicrobiales; family Ghiorseimicrobiaceae; genus CAKKQO01. Next base: position 134,215 of record JAUXSB010000014.1, on the reverse strand, counting down.
GTAAACGGCGCCTGTCTTACAGTAGTTAAAGAAGAAAAAGACTACCTTTCTTTTGAAGTAATGGAAGAGACTCTAAGACTTACTAATTTATGCGAATTGCACCCAAATGATCTAGTAAATTTAGAGCGTGCTTTAAAGGCAGGGGATAGATTGTCCGGGCATTTTGTTGCGGGCCATATTGACGCCAAGGGTTTAATTCGCAAGAAATCATTTATCGGGCAGAACCTTTGTTTTGAGATTGCCACCCCTAAGGGGCTTGGTAAATATATCGCGCTTAAGGGTTCTGTTGCTGTTGATGGTATAAGTTTAACTGTCGCTGCCCTAACTGCTACAACCTTTTCAGTCTATATCATCCCGCATACCTTAAAAAACACTACCTTTAAATACAAAAATGCCGGCTCATCTGTAAATATAGAGGTGGATATGCTAGCGAAATATATCTTAAAATAATGCATTCTTCTCACGCTAAAGAATTTCCCTTAAATAAAGCTCAATTAGAAGCGGTGAATAGCTTAGAAGGGCCGGTTTTGGTGGTCGCGGGCGCCGGCACCGGAAAAACCCGTGTTATTGAATACCGGGTTTTAAACCTCATCCAGCATAATGTTGAGCCGGAGAGGATACTTCTTTTGACTTTTACCAGAAAGGCCGCCCGCCAAATGATTGATCGTGCCTCACGCCACAATATCAACTGCCAAAAAGTTGACGGCGGGACATTTCATTCTTTTGCCTATCGTCTAATCCAAAAATACCATAAAAAATTAGGGTTTTCAGAGGTTTTTTCCTTTATTGATGAAGCGGATGCCGAAGAGGCGCTGGGGCTACTTTCGACACAATTGGGGTTTCGTGATTCACCCCCTGGCGGGGGCAGGAAGGAGCGCTTTCCCAAAAAGGATACTCTTCGGTCAATTTTAAGCATGTCTTTTAACCGCTCGGAAAAAATCGTAGATATAATACAGAAGGAATATCCGCAGTTTTTAGAAGTCTATCACGATATTGAAGAGCTAAAAGACGCGTATATAAAATATAAATTGGAACGCAGGCTTATTGATTATGATGATATGCTTTTATATTTGAAAATTCTCCTTGAGGATGAGTTTATACGGGAGGATTTATCCAGGAAATACCAGTATATAATGGTAGATGAGTTTCAGGACACTAATAAACTGCAGGGTGAGATAGTGTATCTTTTGGGTAAATCACACGGGAATATTCTGGCGGTGGGAGATGATACGCAGAGTATATATAGTTTCCGCGGAGCGTATTATAAAAATATGTTTGATTTTCCTAAGCGTTTTCCAAGGACAAAAATTATAAAACTGGAAGAAAATTATCGTTCGTATCAGCCGATATTAGACTTAGCTAATGCTGTTATCGAAGAGGAAGCGCATAAATACACTAAGGTTTTACACGCGGTAAGAGAGGGCGGCGAAAAACCCAAGCTCTCGTTCTTTAAAGACGCGCACGATGAAGCAGGCTGGGTAGCGCGTAAGATTAGAGAGCTTTATAATGAGGGAGCGGCTTTAAATAAAATTAGCGTTTTATACCGCTCCAACCATCTTTCGCTCCCCTTGCAAATGGAGCTTGCAAAATTAAATATTCCTTTTGTAGTATATGGCGGAATACGCTTCATTGAGACAGCGCACGTAAAAGATGTTTTGGCTTTTTTACGTATTACACATAACTTCCGTGATGAACTGTCTTGGCATAGGATTTTATCGCTCCTAGAGGGTGTTGGCCCTAAAACTGCCGGCAAGATTGTTAACGAACTGGCTAAAGGGCAAGGGGTTATCTTTGAAATGGCTGATTTTAAACAGAAAAAATTCTTTGGTGAATTAACCCGCCTCCTGAATTTAATCCGGTTATTGGGAGGCGAAGGTAAAGATGTGTCTGAAATGCTGGATAAAGCGCTCGATTTTTATTATCCTTTAATGAAGGATAAGTTTGATGATTACCAAAAAAGAGCCGATGATTTAAAGGCGTTGCTTGAAGTTTCTGCGGAATACAGTAATTTATCCGAATTTTTGGCGGATTTTGTGGCACTTGAGCCGCCGCAACGCTCGGTTTCGGAGATTAATCCGCATGCAAAGCATGATGAATTGCCTTTAGTCTTATCCACCATTCATTCGGCAAAGGGCTTAGAATGGGATACGGTTTTTGTCATCGCTCTTTCTGACGGCTGCCTCCCCGTAACTTATGCCTTAGATGATGATGAGGCGATAGAAGAGGAATGCCGCCTGCTTTATGTGGCGGTTACCCGTGCTAAAAATAATTTATATCTTTCTATGCATAACGAAGGATTTAATTCAGGTATATCTAGCTTTAATAAAGTCTCCCGCTTCTTAAACACTAAGAACGTCTTGGCTAAAATAGATTCTGATTTTTCGCGCCTTGTTCCGGAGAACGATTGGCAGAGTGATTCGGATGAGGATAGTTACGATATTAATAAACCCTACCATACCAAATCTTCCCTTTATCGCCGCCTAAGGTCATTCTAACCTTATGTGCATCGCGGACCAGCCCGACTTTAGTCTGGCGGGAGTGTACATGGTTATGAAATAATATTCAAAATTATCTTCGCCGCGGATGTTGCGGCGTTGGAGGGGCCCAGGAGAGAAGAAATTTCGCTTAGGTTCTTTTTCATTTGGGAGAGTTTTGTTTCATCACGTAAAATGCCTAAGACGGCTTCGGCAATGATTTCCGGTTTTGCGCCAAACTGGATAAATTCGGGGATGATTTTTTTACCCGCTACAATGTTTACCATTCCGATATAGGGGAGTTTTACCTGCGGGCGATAGAGCAGGTAGTTTAAGAGGTTCATTTTGTAAATTATCACAAATGGTTTCTGCATAATTGCTGTTTCAAGCGTGGCTGTTCCAGAGCAGACAAGCGCGAAATCTGCGATATTTAAGCAGTCGTAAGTCCTGCCTTCAATAATAGTAATATTTATTTTAAACCCATCAATGATTTCTTTATAAATATTTAGCTCAACGTTTGGCGAGCGGGCAATGACGAATTGCGCATTTTTAAGTTTTTCGCTGATTAATTCGGCGGTTTTTGCCATTACAGGAAGAATGTTTTTTATCTCGGCGGCTCGTGAGCCGGGCAGAAGGGCAATAGTGGTTTTATTTTCAGAGAACCCGCATTGTTTTAAGAATTCATTTTTTTCTTGAGCCGGTTTTACGATATCCAATAGGGGATGGCCGACAAATTCTGCGTCTATGCCATATTTTTTATAAAATTCCTCTTCAAATTTAAAAATGACAATCATTTTGGAGATATATTTTTTTATTGTCTCAACGCGGCCTTTTCTGGATGCCCAGACCTGTGGGCTAACATAATAGATTACCGGGATTTTTTTGTTAATTGTTTTGGCAAGGCGCAGGTTAAAGCCGGAGAAATCTACCAAAATTATAGCATCGGGTTTTTCAGAACTTATTTTTTCTAAGATGAGTTTTTTAAGGGCAAAGAATTTAGGGAGTTTTTTTAGGACGTCAAATAAGCCCATTACCGAAAGCCCGGCGATATCGTAGAATATTTCAGCGCCGCTCTTTTGTAATAATGCGCCGCCCACACCGCTGATTTTGATGTCAGGGTTAAGTTTCTTTAACGCTTCGGCTAAAAGCCCGGCGTTTAGGTCGCCGGAAGGTTCGCCGCAGACAATAAAGACATGTTTTGACTTTTGAGTTTTTATTTTTGAGCTTACTTGTTCCATATTTGTTTCTGGATTTTTAAAGCAACGGCAAGCGCCTCGCGGGCAACTTCGCCGGAAACGAGCGGCTCTTTACGATTGATGACGCAATCCACAAATGAGGCGAGTTCTTTTTTGAGGGGTTCTTCTTTTTCAATCGGCAGGTTTTCTTGAGTGATTTTCAGCCCGTCTTTGCGGTAAACCGAGGCCTGTGCTTCTTTGTAATCCAGCGATATATAGGTATTCTTTTGGAAAATGCGGATTTTACGCATTACTTCATCCGATACGCGGCTTGCGGTCAAATTGGCGACACAGCCGTTTTTAAATGTAAACCGCGCATTGGCAATATCCTCAAACTGGGTTAAAACCGGAATACCTACGGACTCTACTTTTTTAAGCGGGGAATTTACCAGTCCTAAGACAATGTCTATGTCGTGGATCATGATGTCTAAGACCGCTCCGATATCCAATGAACGGTTAGGGAATGGGCTTAAGCGGTGGCATTCAATAAACTGGGGGTTTTGGATAATTTTTTTTGCCGCGGCAAATGCCGAGTTAAACCTTTCAACGTGGCCTACCTGCAGAATGAGCTTATTTTTGCGCGCAAGTTTAATTAAGGCGTCTGCCTGTTTTAAATCTGTGGTAAAGGGTTTTTCAATTAGGGAATGAATTCCGTGTGATAAGAAGTAACGGCCGATTTCATAATGCAGCTGGGTGGGGGCGGCGATACTTACCGCGTCAACTTGGTTTAAGAGGTAACGGTAGTCAAAAGAGGCGGCAGTATCATAAGTTTTGGCGGCAACTTCTGCGCGCGCCTTGTCAATGTCGCAGACCGCAGCCAATTCCACATTTTCAAGTTCTTTATAAATGCGGCAGTGGATTGAGCCAAGCCTGCCTGCGCCAATAACTGCTAACCTTATTTTTTCCATATGGTCAAATGATAGCAAATGGCGCAGTAAAAGTCAATCTACCTGACTAAGAGAATAGAAAAGAGGCTTTAAAAGTGATATAATATTGCGAAAAGGAGAATGTGTGTGAAAAAAAGAGATATAGTGCGATACGAAATAGATCCTCACAACCGGCTCATCTATAAAAAAACCGGCAGGGAGTCGGAAGTGCCCGGTTTTAGGGCGGTCCTTGATGGAACCTTCGAAATAGATAAGAACAACTACCTTACCTACCACGTAAAAAAATCCCAAATCTCTGATAATATCCCGCAGCAACTTAAACTTAAAGGCACATGGTCTTTGGATAAAGAGCATAATCTCGTGTTTACCTTAGACAAATGGGGTAACCAGATTGCCGGCAATAAACTTACCATTGAAGGCGAGCTTATGGGTGCCGATGCCGATATGTTATCTTTTATGGTAACTTCAAAGGATAGCGACAGAAAAGAACATATCTATATCATAAAACTTAGCGGCAGATGGCAGGCCGATAAATATAACCGGCTTTCATTTGACGTAGAAAAAGAAAAAGGCCCAACCGACAGAATAACCTTCCGGGGCTCATGGGAAATAAATAAGCAAAACGAGATTATCTATACCTACGAGAAACCTTCGCGCGCTAACACCATTACCTTAAAGGGGTACTGGGATATAGGCGGAAAGCACAGAATCATATATGTCTTGAATAAAGAACTAAAATCAGAATTTGATTTTAAAGTAAGCGTTGGTAAATCCGCTGATAGGGGTTTGGAGTATGAGATAGGCATAGGGGCAGTACCTGCGAAAAAAGCAATTACGCTATTTGGTAGCTGGAAACTAAGCCCAAAAATAGGGTTGTTATTTGAGATGCCCTCTGCAGATGGGAAAATTAACAGCATTGTCTTGGGAGCATGGGGCAAGCTTGACAAAAACTACAATCTTGAAATTAGGCTGGAAAATAAAAGAGGTGAAGATTTAGGCGTAGATGTCAAACTTTCAAGAAAAATTCTTCAAGGCCAAGGTGAGGCGTTTATCCGGACCTTAAGTTCACGTAAAGAAGTATCTATCGTTGCCGGGGTAGGATTTAGGTGGTGAAGTAGTGAAAGGGATCAGAGTGATTTTTCGAGGTTTAGGTTGTATAAAAGATAAATTAGACGCGCGCGATTATCTAATGCGCGCTTATCTGCCGGTAGTTAAGCTTCCCAAAAGAATTGACTGGACGAAAAATATGTCTCCGGTTCGGGATCAAGGGGATGAGGGGGTTTGTGTTGGTTTTGCTGCGACAGTCGGCATGAAAGAATATCAGGAGCTCCTTGATTACCAAAAGCCGGTAGAGCTTTCCCCACGTTTTCTTTATAGCGAAGCCAAATTGATTGACGGCATGCCTAAGGCAGAAGGCACAACAATCCGCGCGGCGATGAAAGTGCTTACGAAAAAAGGCGTCTGTCTTGAAAAATTCTGGCCATATATTCCGCGTAAAAAATCCAAGCCCGAAAAGGGCGCTGTTGTGAACGCCAAAAAATTCCGCATTATCACCTACGCGCGTATCCTAGACCTAAATGAATTATGTCTGTCACTTTCCACCAAAGGCCCCTGCGTTATCGGCGTGGAAGTCTTTGGCGGTATGATGAAGACTAAAACCGGCATTGTTCCAATGCCAAAGAAAAGCGAATCTTCCTTAGGCGGCCACGCCATCTGTCCGGTCGGCTACGATGATAAAGAAAAACTCGTTAAATTCAAAAATTCATGGTCTAATAAATGGGGAAGGGCTGGCTATGGCTTCTTGCCCTACGCCTACATTGAACGCTATATGATGGACGCCTGGAGCTCGGTGGATATAGAGGATCCTAATCCATTGACTTTGGCGAGTGTGTTGAGGTATAGAGATAAGGTTTTGGTTTGAAGGTGTTAAATAGAGCAGTAGAGTAGCTAGGTAGAGTAGACGGTTTACGTAGCTCTATATGCATAAACAAATTACAAAATAAATGGGCGATTATACACTTAACGGAACAAAAAAGGAAATTAAAAATGAAGAAAAAATTAGCTAACCCGATAGAGAGAGTATTTGAGCTATTAAGAACGGAGAAGAGAGGTAAATTTTTAGATATTGGCACAGGAAAGGGCGATCTGCCAAACATGTTGGCAAGGGAAGGTTTTCAATCTTATGCTTGCGATGTTTTGGGGAAATATTTTGCATTTCCCCGGACAGTTAATTTCAAGGAAATTGATTTTAATAAAGAAGCGCTGCCGTATGATGATGACTATTTTGATTATGTGTCCTGCCTTGAGCTTATCGAGCATTTAGAAAATCCGCAATCAATAATTAGAAAAGCCTACAGAGTGCTTAAGCCGGGAGGAGTTTTTATTTTGACAACTCCTAATATCCTTAACATCAAGTCGCGGATGCGTTTTCTTTTCGAAGGAGCATGGGAATATTTTCGTGAGCCGTTATTAGAACAAGCTCAAAGCGTAGGTGGTGACGCGGCCGCGTATTTACATATTTGTCCTTTGCGAATGCATGAATTGGAATATTTTTTGAAAAATAATGGCTTTGAGATTGAGAAAGTTGCCACAACTTCTTATTATCCGGGATTAAAATTATGGACATTTCCCTTAAAAATCATTATATATTTACAATTATTGTCGAAATGTAAAAGAGCAAGGAAAAAAGGCAATATATCATATGATAGAATCGCAAAAATTTTATTGTCCGATGAATTACTTTATGGAAGGCATTTAGTAGTTATCAGTAGGAAAAAATAAAAATGGAAGGGATAAATAAACCTGATACAATCTATGCGCCTGCAGCGGATTCTATGAACACAATACTTCTTATTGATTATACAGGATTTCATCGCTATAATTAACAAAAAAGGAGGGAGCATGTTTAGGAAGGAAGGAATTGGTTTTTTCGTATTGGTGTGTTGTTTAATATTTGTATTTTCCGGCTGTTCAGTAATGATGGCATTACACGGAAAAAGAGAAGTAGATTTAGGGTCGTTACATGTAGGGCAACCAAGAGATGAAGTTATATTATTATTAGGTCAACCAGCGCAAACATTAACTACTGATACAGGTAGAAAAGAAATTTTTGAAATTCAAAGAGGTAACTCACCAAGTGCGGGCAGAGCAATAGGACACGGGGTAATGGATGTGTTAACTTTCGGTGGATGGGAGATAATCGGAACACCTGTTGAGGGTTTTAGTAGTTCACAACTGCAGATAACGATTGATTTTGATAAAGACGATAAGGTTACGAAGATTAAGTCTGGTCAAGAAACAGGTGGTACAAATTAATTTCTTACACATAGAATAACCTGTGTAATTTTTTAGGGTTTGTGCCAGCGCAATGATTAATTATGTATAGCGAATAATCAAATAATCAGTGTCGTAACATATTTATAGTTTTGTGTTATTTGTTATGCGGAAAAATTAAATATTATTTGCGCCGTAAAAGTATTTACGTCTGTCCGCCAACGCTTTATGGCGGGGCATCAAATAAAATCAAAGCGCCGGTTGGCAGATTTTATTTGACAAAACGGTTTCTATAGGTTATAATCTATATTGGATATAGGTTATAACCTATTTTTTCTGGAGATAAAATGGACTTGAAAATCAGAAAAGCGCAAGGCGTAATTCTTGATGTTTTTGCAAAAGAGGCGGAGGATTTTGCTCTTGCCGGAGGCACTGCCCTTGAGCTGTATTATCTGCATCACCGCTTTTCCAGGGATTTAGACTTTTTTTCTCCTAAATATGACGTAAAAGAAATAGAGAGGCTAATCGCGGCATTTGAGAAACGGATTAAAAATAAAATAAAATTGCAATCTGAGTTTACAATTAGGGGCAGGGCGCGCGTGCATTTTTATATCGTGCCGGTAAAGGGTTCGCGCGCGCCGTTAAAAATTGACTTTGTGGAAGATGTTATTTTTACCAAACCCGGTATTAAACGGATTAAAGGAGTGCGGGTTTACAGCGCAGAAGGCATATATCTGCAAAAAATTACTGCTGTCGCGGGAGTAAAGCCAACGACAGATGAGATAGGCCGGGAAACAATTGAGGGAGGCCGGCGAGAGGCGCGCGACGCGTTTGATATTTATATGCTTTCAAAAAAAATAAAGCCGTTGCATTTGTTTTTAAAGTCCGTGCCGAGGCATTTACAGCGGGGGATGATTCATTGGTACCGCAGTTTTTCCCGCCAAGAAATGAAACTCGGCCTCTTGGACTTGGATATATATGATAAAAAATTTAACTCTAAAGAGATGATTAATTATTTGGAGAATGAAATAAAGGAATTCGCAAAAGGGGCCATAGCATGAATATCGCGAAGTATTTCTGGAATTTGAACGATAGGGCGTTAAAAGAAGCTAAGCATATCTTAAAGAGCCCGCAGCACCCTAAATTTAGTGAACGCATGGTAACTTTGCTTTCCCGCTGTGACCAGCCTAAAGAGGTATTTTCTTTAATCTCTAAGGAAGAATTTATTAAGGCTTGGCCCGGGATTAAATCTTATTGGGTAAAACTTTCGCGTGAATCCGATTTTAGGGATTGGTGGGAAACTATTTATGAGCAGCTTTTAGAGGGGTCTAATATTAAAAATAAAAGCCTAAAAGGCGAGCCTCCCGCTTCGTTTATAAAGATAGGCGCCTTGATAAAGGAAGCAAGGATTAAAATGGGCCTAAGCCAAAAAGAATTAGCGTTTAATACGGGCATGAAACAGCCGGATATTTCTAAGATAGAAGAAGGGAAAAAGAACGTGACTTTAGAGACCCTTCTGCGCCTGTGCAAGATATTAAAGATTAGAAAAATTGATACAGATATATAGATAAAAAAATATTCGGCCCAAATGTTAATAGCAAAATCAGGGGATACAAAGTAAAGTAGACGGTTTACGTAACACCGGATACATAAATTACAAAATAAATATTGAAAGTTTTTAAGCTATTGATATAATCTCCTCATGTCGTCAATCACCCGTTGGGAAATGGTTAATTGTTTTATAATATAAGTATTATGAAGCCATAGATTTTAACTAACCTTTTGAATATGCGGTATTTTACGGTGGAAAGATAAATGGGTAAAATTTTTAAAAAAGTGCGTTATAAAAATATCACTGTAAGTTTTTTGCCTTATCTGGAAGGCGGCGGCAGAAATTTTGGCCAAGAGTTTATTCGTATGGTTAGGGATAGATTCGGAAAAGTCGACCATGTTTTTGAATATTGCGCTGGGCCCGGTTTTATAGGCTTTTCTATGTTAGCGCACGGCCTTTGTAATCGTTTGACCGTAGCTGATGTTAATCCTGATGCCGTAGAATGTTGTAAAAAAACCATCAAAGATAATAAGATAGAAGATAAAGCAGCCGTTTATTTATCTGATTGTCTTGACTCTATCCCGATAACTGGGCAGTGGGATTTAGTTGTCAGTAATCCTCCGCATTGGCCTTCGGATGAAAAAAAATATCGGGAGAATATTAGGAATTTCGATCCTTATCTTACGGTCCATAAGAAATTTTATAGAGATATTAAAAAATTTCTTAAACCCGATGGTTCGGTTTTATTCCAGGAATGTGAACCAGCCACAACCACCAAGGATTTTCAGCCTATGATTGAAGACAATGGATTAGAGATTATGGAAGTTTTTAAAGCGGACCCCCTTACTTTTTGGCAGTGCGTTTTAAATGTAAAAAATATCAAAAAATATACGAAACCATCGGCTTTCTATTTTATTCGGAGTAGATTAAAGAAATGATCGCGTTAAAAAGTCAAGAAACAGAAACAAAAAAATGGAAAAATTTCGCAGGCAGCATGGGTTATCGTTTAGAGCTTGTGCCAGCGTAAGGATTAATTATGCATAGCGAAAAAATTTTCGATTTATCCGCTAAGCCCGATGATTATTACTTAAGAAAACGTCCAGAAATGCTCGGCTATATTCCGAAAACCGCAAGAAAGATATTGGACGCGGGTTGCGGCGCGGGGTTATTCGGCGAAGAGATAAAACAAAAATTAAACGCGGAAGTCTGGGGCATTGAAATAGACGAAAAAGCCGCGTCTTTGGCGAGAAATAAAATAGATAAGTTGTTTGTCGGGGATATTTATAATTTGTTGGGCGAGCTCCCGGATACTTATTTTGATTGTGTTGTTTTCAATGATTCGTTAGAGCATCTGGCAGATCCGTTTACTGTGCTTAATAAAATTAAAGCCAAACTTACTAAAGAAGGGATAATTGTTTGCGCTATTCCGAATATGAGATATTTTAAAATATTAAAAGAACTACTTATAAAAAAACAATGGAAATACCAGGATTCCGGAATTTTAGACAAATCACACTTGCGATTCTTTACTCAGAAAAGCATAGAAGGTATGTTTAAGGCATTGGGTTATGAAATAGTAACAATAGAAGGTATCGGCCCGGCAATTAATAATAGCTGGGAACTTAAACTTTTAAATTTAATTACGTTTGGCCAGCTAAGCGATTCAAAATATCCAGAATTTGCCTGCGTTGTAAAGCCTATATAAAAGCCAAATTGCATTAAAGTATGCTTATTAAGTAATCCCGCTCTATAGTTATTTAACTATCCTTTACTTGTTTAAATAAGAGTGCTATAATACACGCAATTAAAGGAGGTGTTTTATGGCTAATGAAAAGAAATGCTGCGAGTTTTTTTCGTCACCTTTATACACAAACATTTTACTGACTGTTATAGTAATTATGTTGATTGGCGGAGCGATTTGCAAACACATGTGTATGTCTAAAGGGTATCCGTGCATGGATCCCGGTAAAGCTATGATGGGCCAAAAAGGCATGATGATGGGTGGAAAAGGTATGATGGGTAAGTCGGGTTTATCTGTATGTCCGGTTACTGCCCCGCAAGCGCCTGAAGCGGAAAAATAATAGCAGTTTATCAAGTTATTTTCGAAAAGGGCCGGGCTTGGATGTCCAGCCCTTTTTAGTATTCAAATCAAAAATATTTTTGTAAAATGCAGGAGGCAGATCCATGGGCAGAAAAGCATTTGGGCCGTCAAAGAAGAAAGCGTCTGATTTTAAGAAATGCCTTAAGAAAAAGCAGCCGCATGAACCTAGAGAAAAAGCCGAAAAGAGCGGCCTGAAGCATCCCCGGGCATTTTAAGTTAGGCAACGGGGGGCCTTCCTAAATATAATGCCGCAGTTATAATATAAAATTCCCGCCTTTAACGTGTTTATACCCTAACTCCATTGATTTTAACCAGTTTAAATCGAAAAATGCCTTGACGCTATAAAGGTAAGATGTTATATTAAAACACTATGCTTAGTAAAGAATATAAGAGATTATTGGTTTTTCTTAAGCCGCATGCAGGGTTATTTGGCCTTGCGGTAGTGGCGATGGCGGTTTCCGCGGTCTTTGACGGAGTTTCGTTAGGAATGCTTGTGCCTCTGGCAGATAAGGTTATGACAAATAAGCAGATAATCCTGCCGGGGAAGCTCCCGCTTTTCCTGGAAAATTTTATCGCTTCTATTAATAGTTTACCTCCGGCTTCTTTGCTTAAGTTAATGTTGCCGGTAGTCTTGGTTATGCTTATCTTAAAGGCGGGCTTTAGCTTTCTGCAGTCGTATTTAATGACCGATGTCGGGCAGAAAATCATTATGGATATCCGCAAAAAACTTTATGCCAAGATGCAGGCTTTATCTTTGGATTATTATAGCGGAAAACGCAGCGGCGAGCTTATCTCGCGGATTACCAACGACGTAAAAGTGGTGGAAAACGCCCTTTCTTACGGTTTATATGACTTGTTATATCAGTCAATGCAGGTGGTAGTCTATGTGGTTTTAGCTTTTTTTGTCTATTGGAAGTTTGCCTTTATCTCTTTCATAGCTGTGCCGTTGATTGTTTTCCCGATTGTCAAAGTCGGCAAGAAACTGCGCAAAATCTCCACCCGTACCCAGGAAAAAGTGGCGGATATCAACTCGCTTTTGATTGAGACCATTACCGGCGTGCGCATTGTCAAGGCGTTTTCTATGGAAGATTATGAAATAGGCAGGTTTAACCGCCAAAACAGGGATTATTATAAACTTACGATGAAATCTGCTAAGCGAACGCTGGTTTTAGGGCCCGGCACCGAGCTTATCGGTGCGTTTGCCGGGTTGTTTATTTTTTACTGGGTGGGCCAGGAGGTAATTAAGGGGAGCCTTTCTTTCGGCGTATTCGCTTTGCTTATGGGCGCGATTCTATCTACAATTCGGCCGTTTAAGAAACTCAGCCAGGTAAATAGCCTTCAGCAGCAGGCATTGGCCGCCAACACGCGCATTTATGAAGTTTTAGATACGGTGCCGTCAGTAAGAGAAATCCCGCGCGCCGTAGAGCTAGCGGCGGTAAAAAAAGGCATAGAGTTTGAAAATATTTCTTTTAAATACGAGGATAATATTATTTTAAAAAATATTAACCTGAAAGTGAAGGCCGGTGAGGTTTTGGCGATAGTCGGCCCTTCAGGTTCGGGTAAAAGCACGCTTTTGGATTTAACCTTGCGTTTTTACGACCCACAAGAGGGGCGAATCCTCATTGACGGCATAGACATAAAGACGGCCTCGCTGTCCTCGCTAAGAAAAAATATCGCTATAGTTACCCAGGAAACTATCTTGTTTAATGATACGGTAAAGGCAAACATTGCCTATGGCAATCTTAATGTGACGCAGGAGGAAATTGAGGCGGCGGCAAAGAAGGCTTTTGCCCACGATTTTATCCTTGAGATGCCCCAAGGTTATGATACCGTTATCGGAGACCGCGGCTTTAAGCTTTCCGGAGGGGAAAAGCAGCGCCTTGCCATAGCCCGCGCTATCTTAAAAAATCCGCCGATCCTGCTTTTGGATGAGGCGACTTCGCAGTTAGACTCCCGCGCGGAAAAGATTGTGCAGGAAGCTTTGGATATTTTAATGCGCGGGCGCGCTGTCTTTATGGTTGCCCATAGAATGTCTACGATTAAAGATGCCTCTAAGATTATTGTTTTAAGTGAAGGCAGGATAGCCGAATGCGGACGCCACGAAGAATTGCTCGCCCAAAACGGCCTCTATCGTAATTTATACAACCTTCAAAACGTTCCGGAGTAAAATATCCGATAAAACAAAATTTCTTGCAATATATAAATTATATGTTAAACTGTTAATCTCTGTATGGCTTTGGCTATATTGAAAGCCAAACCATTGCCTTCAGGCGTAGCGGTTTATAAGGTTAAACCGCTTAAATAACAAAATAACAATTGTATTTTTGAAAGAGGGAGGAAGAATTGGCAATAGAATTACTTAGAGAATTATTGGAGGCTGGGGTGCATTTCGGCCATCAAACCAAACGCTGGAACCCGAAGATGAAAAAATACGTCTTCGGTAAAAAAAATTCGATATACATTATTGACCTGGAAAAAACCCAAGAGGCACTAAGGGCCGCGCAGGATTTTTTAGCGGATTTAACCGCGCAAGGCTCAACCGTCCTCTTTGTCGGCACCAAAAAACAGGCACAGGATGTAATTAAGGAAGAGGCTAGGCGGTGCGGCATGTTTTATATAAGCCACCGTTGGCTGGGAGGGCTTTTAACTAATTTTGCTACCGTAAAAAAGAGCATAAAAAGGTATAAAGACTTGGAAAAAATGAGGACTGACGGTACTTTTGACAAGCTTGCCAAGAAGGAAGTTTCCCGCCTTACCAAGGAAATGGATAAATTAAAGAGGACTTTTGAAGGCATTATGGATATGGAGCGCTTGCCGCAGGCTTTGTTTGTCATTGATTCTAAGTCAGAAGAGATATCGGTGCAGGAAGCAAGCAAACTGGCTATTCCGATATGCGCGCTTATCGATACTAATTGTGATCCCGACAAGATTACTTATCCTATACCGGGTAATGATGACGCCGTAAAATCAATCAGGCTGGTTACCACTATGATCGCCGACAGCATTATTGAGGGCAGGAAGCGTTTTCTGGAGTACCTGGGTAAAGAGCTGGTCAAGGAAGATAAGCTTGCCGAAGCCTCAGACGCGTTCGGCCCAGCAGAGCCGGGTAGCGACATTATCAAGGAAAAAGCAGAAGAGCTGGAGGAGTTGATTAAGGCTGACGGTGATGAGAGCCGCCCGCAGAGGCCTAAACTCCGCCCGAAAGAGGAAGTAAAAGGAGTAGAAACAAAAAGGAGAGTCAAGAAATGAATTTCAATGAATCTGTAAAAGAACTGCGCCAGCTTACTTCCTGTGGCGTAATCGAGTGCAAAAAAGCGCTGGAAGAAGCCAAGGGAGACATGAAGGCGGCGATTGAGATATTAAAAAAAAGAGGCATGCAGCTTGCGGCAAAGAAGGCTGACCGGGCAGCGCGCCAGGGTAAAGTTGAATCTTATGTTCATTCCGGCGGTAAAATCGGAGTATTGGTTGAGATAAATTGTGAGACAGACTTTGTCGCCAGAAACGAGGAATTCCAGAGATTTGTCAAGGATGTAGCGATGCAGATTGCGGCAATGAATCCCAAATATATTAAAAAAGAGGAAGTGCCGCAGGAGGTTATTGCCAAGGAAGGTAAGGAAGGCAATGATTTTTATAAGCACGCCTGTTTGTTAGAGCAGGCTTTTATTAAGGACGCAAGCCTGACTATCAGCGATTATCTGACGTCGGTTATTGCCAAGACCGGCGAGAATATTGTCGTCAGAAGGTTTTCCAGGTATCAGCTGGGAGAATAGTTTTAGGAAGTTAGAAGTTATGAGTGACAAATTATAAATTTTTCTTTGTTATTTTTCACTTAGCACTTATAACTTCTAACTTATAACTTCATTATGAAGCCTGTCTATAAGCGTATCGTTTTAAAATTAAGCGGCGAAGCGCTGCAGGGTGAAAAACAGCATGGCATAGACCCTGAGGTTTGCCTTTCTTTTTCCCGCCAGGTAAAAGAAGTGGTTGATTTAGGGGTACAGGTTGCGTTGGTGGTCGGGGGCGGCAATATTTTCCGGGGAGAGGCGCATTCCAGAGTTTTTAATATGGACAGGTCGGTTGCCGATTATATGGGAATGCTTGCGACCGTAATAAACGGATTAGCCCTGCAGGATACTTTAGAAAAAATCGGCCTGCCGACGAGAGTGCAGACAGCGATAGAAATGCAGCGGATTGCTGAGCCGTATATCCGCAGAAAAGCCATCCGCCATTTAGAAAAAGGCCGGGTGGTGATTTTTGCCGCGGGTACAGGGAACCCTTATTTCACTACCGATACCGCGGCGGCTTTACGCGCGATGGAGATAAATGCCGATGCCGTGCTTAAGGCAACAAAAGTAGACGGTATATACTCGGCAGACCCTTTCAAAGATAAATTCGCAAAACGTTACACTTCCCTAAAATATATTGATTTCTTAAGAAAAGGTTTAAAGGTAATGGACGCGACTTCGATCAGCCTTTGTATGGACAATAAGCTTCCGATTATCGTTTTTGATTTGACCAAGACCGGAAATATAAAACGAGTGGTGTTAGGTGAAAAAGTGGGAACAGTAGTCAAGTGAGGTAGAATATGATAGTTAAAGAGATAATACACCAGACAGAAGATAAAATGAAAAAGGCAGTAGAGTCCACGCAGAGGTATTTTAATGAAGTGCGGACCGGACGCGCAACTGCCGCTTTGGTAGAAGGCATGCGGATTGATTATTATGGGACACCTACCGTATTAAAACAACTTGCTTCTATTACTACCCCGGACGCGCATTTATTAACGATACAGCCGTGGGACCCTTCCGTAATAGTCGAGATAGAAAAAGAAGTGCTTAAGTCCAATTTAGGCGTTACTCCTTCTAATGACGGTAAGGTGGTGCGTTTGTCTTTTCCGCAATTATCGAAAGAAAGGCGACAGGAGTTAGACAAGGTAGTTAAAAAAATGGCCGAAGATGGAAGGATATCTTTGCGCACCATCCGGCGCGACGCTAATGAAGAGATAAAGAAACTAGAAACCGATAAGATTATTTCTGAAGACGAAAGGTTTAAATCTCAGGAGCAGATTCAGAAATTAACCGACAAATATATCGCAGATACAGATAAGCTGCTTTCAGAAAAAGAAAAAGAACTCCTGGGGTCTTAATTTTAGGGCCGCTAGCTCATCTGGTAGAGCATCGGCTTTTTAAGCCGAGTGTGCCGTGTTCGAGTCACGGGCGGCTCATTTAATTTTAGCGGATAGCGTTTAGCGTATAGTTATCGAATTTCTAAAAAACATAACTAAACGCTATCCCCTATCCGCTATACGCTATTAAAAAGAGGGGGCGGATGGCGGAATTGGCATACGCGGCAGCCTTAGGAGCTGTTGGGGTAACCCTTGGAGGTTCAAATCCTCTTCCGCCCAAAAACAGATTAAAGAGCCGACGGTTAAGGGCTAAGTATTTAAGATATGCGGGAGTGGCTCAGTTGGTAGAGCACAACCTTGCCAAGGTTGATGTCGCGGGTTCGAACCCCGTCTCCCGCTCCAAATTATTAACAGAGGGGTTCGAAGCCGACCCGAGCGGCACTGCTTCGAGCGAGGGCGGCCGGTTGTGGAGGAGAGCCGACGAATGTCGGCTCGGGGGAGCAAGAACCCCGTCTCCCGCTCCAGTTATATCAACACAATATGGTGTTAGGTTAATACCATAAGTTAAATCAGAAAGTCTTACTGCCGTTTTTTAGGCAGGAAAATCACTGGTTATTTTAGGAGGAACACGGATTATGAAGATAATGGATTTTCTTTCTAAGGATGCTGTAACGGTGAACATTAAATCTACCGACAAAGATGGCGTAATAAAAGAACTGGTAGATTTATTGCTGGCCGCAGAAAACATAGACAAGAAAAACAGGAATAAGCTTATTGAGCTTTTGAAAAACCGTGAAGCATTGGGTTCGACAGCTATAGGCCAGGGCGTGGGTATTCCGCATGCCAAAAGCGACTGCGTAACTAAGCTTATCGCGGCATTCGGCATCTCCAAAAACGGCGTTGATTTTGATTCTTTGGACGGAGAACCAGTATATATTTTCTTTTTAATTTTGGCACCCCAAGATTCGGCAGGCCCTCACCTTAAGGCGCTGGCGCGCATTTCGCGCCTCTTAAAAGATAAATACTTCCGCGAGGGCTTAAAGTCTGCGCCGGATGAAAAAACAATTTTAAAAATAATCCAACAGGAAGATGAAAAAAAGATTTGATATATTATTTCGTAGTTACCTTGGCGCGGCTTTTCTGCCGGTAAAGCAGGGCCTAAGGAATACTCTTTTAAAGTGGCTTTATCCGGGCATAGGCATAAAGCGCTGGCTGGTTGTATCTATTATCGGTGTTATTTTAACCATATTCGGAGCATCACGTTTAGGGGAAGCAAGTTTTTTTACGCATAAATTAACTTTTACTAAAGTCGGCGATATCTTAACTGTTGCGCTGGGTATATATTTTATTTTTATAGGTTTCAAAGAGTTGTTAGTGTTTATTATTAAATTATTTTTGCCCCCAAAAGAAATGAGGGCAGGCAAAGGTTTAGTGGATATCCTTTATGAAAAGCAATATTTAGAGCGCGGCCCTAAGATTGTGGCTATTGGCGGCGGGACAGGGTTATCTACGCTTTTGCACGGCCTAAAAGAATATACGAGTAATATCACCGCTATCGTGACAGTTGCCGATGACGGCGGCAGTTCCGGGAGGATTCGGGAGCAATTCGGAATTTTGCCTCCGGGGGATATCCGTAACTGTTTAGTAGCCTTAGCTGAAGCCGAGCCGATGATGCGCGACTTATTCCAGTTTAGGTTTGGCGAAGGTTCGGAATTAGAGGGGCATAGCTTCGGGAACCTTTTTATTACAGCAATGACAAAGCTGACCGGAGACTTTGAAAAAGCGGTTAAAGAATCAAGCAAGGTCTTGGCTATCCGCGGCCAGGTCATTCCTTCAACTCTCAATAAAGTTACCTTAGTCGCCGAATACAAAGACGGGACTTCTACCGAAGGAGAAGCTAAAATTCCAGAGAAGGGATGCCCGATAAAGAATGTATATTTAAAACCCGCGGACGCAACGGCGACTCCCGAAGCAATACGGGCGATATCCGAGGCAGAAGTAATCGTGCTTGGCCCGGGCAGTTTGTATACCAGCATATTGCCGAATCTTTTAATAAAGGAAATAACAGAAGCCATGGCCGCATCTAGCGCGCCGAAGATATATGTATGTAATATTATGACCCAATACGGCGAGACCGATGGTTATTCCGCGTATGACCACTTAAATACGGTAATCAACCATTCTAAGAAACGTATAGTTGATTACGTGATTGTCAATACCGCCGATATACCGGAAAACCTGATAATGAAGTACAAAGAGGAGAAAGCATTCCTTATTAGGAATGATGCTGAGAAGATCAGGAAAGCCGGGTTTAAAGTTATAGAAGACAGGATTGTTGAAGTTGGCGAAGTAATCAGGCACGATTCGTATAAGCTGGCACAGATAATTTTTTCTCTTTTTTTTAAGGCATAATTTAACCAATGAACCCTGTTAGAACCTCATGACGAGGTTAGCGGGATTTTGAAATAGAGGTATTTGTGAGATTCGAAACCGGCAGTTACAAGAAGACACTTAATTTTAGAGAGGTCTAACGGGGTGAAATCAGTAAATAAGAAAATAGTCGTATGTAATAAGCAGGGGCTGCATGCGCGGCCGGCGGCGCTTTTTGTGCAGGTTGCCTCACGGTTTGATTGCCGTATTACTGTAACTAAAGACGGTGAAGTGGTAAACGGAAAATCAATTATGGGGATTCTTATGCTTGGTGCTGCCAAGGGAAGCGAAGTTGTTATTGAGGCTATTGGCGATGACGCGGAGGAAGCGCTTTTGGAATTAGAAAAGCTTTTAGTTCAAGATGAATGAGATATTAAAAGGTATAGCCGCTTCCAGCGGTATTGCTATCGGGCAAGTCTATATTATAGGCCGGGATGATTTTGAGGTGTCAAAGAGGCTTATTGTTGAGTCAGAAGTGGCCGGAGAAATTGTGCGTTTTGAGGAATCCCTTATCCAGACGCGCCAGGAGCTGATAGTACTTCAAAGAAAAATAGCTCACGAGTTTAATCAGGAGCAGGCGCAGATTTTTGACGCTCATTTACTGGTCCTTGAAGACAGGATGCTCATTGAAGAAGTTATCTCACGCGTTAAAAAAGAAAAATGCAGCGTAGATTACGTGTTTCAGGAAGTGCTGAAAAAATATGTCAGTGTTTTTTCCCGCATGGAAGATGAATACTTAAGGGAAAGAATCGCCGATATCAATGACGTCGGTAAAAGGGTATTGCGTGCTTTATGCGGCAGGAAGAAAAAAAGCCTTGCTGACTTTGAGCAAAAAGTTATCGTCGTAGCGCATGATTTATCTCCTTCTGATACCGCGGCTATGCATCGCAAAAATGTCCTCGGTTTTATCACCGATATCGGCGGGAAAACTTCGCATACGGCCATTATGGCAAAATCTTTTGAAATTCCCGCGGTAGTGGGAGTTGAGGTCGCGACCTCTAAAATATCGCAAGGCGATACTATTATTATCGATGGTACGGCCGGGATAATAGTGATTAATCCCGACGAGAGGACAATCGCAAAATATAAAGAAGCCGAAGAAAAAATATTAGCCAAAGATAAAACATTTATTTCTTTGAAAGAGCTGCCGGCAGAGACGCGGGACGGAAGGCGCGTTGAGCTAGTGGCAAACATAGAGCTTCCGGAAGAGATACCTTTTTTGCTTGAGCACGGGGCAGAAGGGATAGGGCTTTACAGGACAGAATATTTTTATATGAACCGGAAGGATTTGCCTACTGAAGAGGAGCAATTTGAGGCTTATAAGTTAGTCGCCGAGAAGATGGCCCCTTACCCGGTGGTTATACGCACGCTGGATTTAGGCGGAGATAAGTTCATTTCGCAATTGCAGGTACCTAAGGATATGCTTCCTTTCTTAGGCTGGCGGGCAATCAGGTTTTGCCTGGCGCGCCCGGATATATTTAAGGTACAGTTACGCGCGATTTTACGCGCTTCAGTGCATGGTAAGCTTAAACTAATGTACCCGATGATTTCCGGAGTTGAAGAAATGCGGCAGGCAAACCGGGTGCTGGAGGACGTAAAGGAAGAGTTGCGCGTAGAAGGCCTTCCGTTTGAGAAGAACATGGAAATCGGAGCAATGATTGAGGTTCCTTCCGCGGCAATTACCGCGGATTTAATCGCTAAAGAGGCGGATTTCTTCAGTATCGGGACCAATGATTTAATCCAATATGCCCTAGCCGTAGACAGGACTAATGAAAAAGTCGCTTATTTGTACGAGCCGGCGCATCCCGCCGTCTTGAGGTTGATAAAGAAAATAATCGATGATGCCCATAAGAATAAAATCCGGGTGGGGATGTGTGGTGAAATGTCGGGAGATCCCATGTTTGCCATTATTCTTTTAGGCATGGGCTTAGATGAATTTAGTATGCCTTCTAGGATGGTCCTGCAGATAAAACAGTTAGTGCGTTCGGTCACGATCAAGCAGGCGCAGGAAATAGCTGCCGAGGCGCTGAGTTTTGCCACTGCCCGCGAAGTAGAAAAATTCAGCAAGAGAAAGCTTAAAGAATTATTCCCGCAAGTTTATGATTCGTTTTAAGCAGGAATTAATTAATTTAGAGAAGAATTCAAGTTTAGATATAAGGCTAAACCTTGAAAAACCGGAATTAGTTTTCGGCAGGGATATGATTCCGGTTAAGCCGGATATACGCGCTCTTTCGCAAATGCAGGAAGTCTTGCTGGATAAAAAAGCAAGCGGCCCGGGAGAGCTTTATTATATGTATAGAGGGGTGGGATATCAGCCGGACAGTGCTAAAATAGCCAAACATCATTTAAGCTACGATATTACAATTATCAGGCCGGCCCTCGTAGGCAAGGAGTTCGTAAAAACCGCCGGGCATTATCATCTGAATTCTTATCCCGAACTCTATGAGGTTTTATGGGGCGAGGCGTTTTGCCTCCTTCAGCGGCCGGATAAGGATGATTTCACAAAGATAGAAGATGTAATGCTTGTTAAGGTAAAAGCTAAAGAGAAAATAGTTATACCGCCTTATTACGGGCATATTTTAATAAACCCTTTAAGCGAAGCCCCATTGGTGGTTGCTAATTGGGTTTCAAGCGAATCCAGTTCGGATTATACTTTATACAGAAAGGCAAAAGGCGCGGCTTATTTTATTGTAAATAACGACGGAGAAATAAACCTTATCAAGAACGATTTTTTTAAAGAGCTACCCGAAGCAAGGACAGCGCGCCCGGTTTTGCCGCTTAAGCAGTTTGGTTTATTTTTCGATAAGCCCATATACAGCATCCTGGATGAGTGTGTTGAGAAATTAGATTTTCTTAAATATCCGGATAAATACGATTATAATAATTGTTTTGTCGCGGATAAAACATTGCTTTGTGCTGTTGTATAAAGAGAGAAGGGTGAGATGAAGGCTTTGATTTTGGCTGCCGGTTACGCGACGCGGCTTTATCCGTTGACTGAAAATATGCCCAAGCCGCTGTTGAAAATTGCCGGGCGGCCGATAATTAATTATATCGTTGATAAGTTAGAAAAGATTAACGGTGTTGACGAAGTCTTTATCGTTACCAACGCGAAATTTTTCAGCTGTTTTAAAAAGTGGGCCAAGGAGATAGATTTTAAGATAAAGGTAACAATAGTTAATGATGGTACTAAATCAGAAAAATCGCGGATAGGCGCCATCGGCGATATAAATTTAGTAATCAAAAAAGAACATATAAATGATGACCTTTTGATTCTAGGCGGGGATAATCTGTTTACGTGGGGGTTAGGTGATTTTGTAGATTACGCTTTAGATAAGAAGCCTGCTTTGACTGTTGGGTTGTATGATATGAAAAATAAGGCGGCGGCTTCAAGATATGGCGTAGCCGGCATTAATAGAGGCAGGCGCATCATTAACTTTGAAGAAAAACCGTCTTTGCCTAAGTCCAGGCTTGTGGCGATGTGCCTTTATTATTTTCCCAAAGAAAAATTAAGCCTGACCGGCGAGTATCTGCGCGGGATTAAAAATCTTTGCAAGAATGATGCTACAGGCAACTATATAAGCTGGCTCTATGATAAAGAGCCGGTGTACGGTTTTGTATTTAAAGGGCATTGGTATGATATCGGCCACGTAGATGCTTACAAGACGGCCGATACGGTATTCACGCAGTTTTTGAACAAGGGGAAAGGTTAATTGAAGGAGGGTTTGGTGAAGAAAGTGCATACGCGTTATTTTAGTTCTGAATCTGTAACCGAGGGGCATCCGGATAAGGTCTGCGATCAGATTTCCGATGCGGTATTAGATGAGGTTTTAAGGCAGGATCCGACAGGCCGGGTAGCCTGCGAAACCTATATTACTATGGGTTTAACTATAGTCGGCGGAGAGATAACCACTACAGCTTATGTCGATGTACATAACTTGGTCAGGGGTGTCTTAAAGGACATCGGCTATACCCATCCCAAATACGGCTTTGATTATAAAACATGCGCGATATTGAACGCGATTAATGCCCAGTCGCCGGATATTGCCCAAGGCGTTAATACCGGAGGTGCCGGAGACCAGGGCATGATGATAGGTTATGCCTGCGATGAGACGCCGGAGCTTATGCCGATGCCGATATATCTGGCGCATAAACTTTCCTTGAGATTAACTCAGGTTCGTAAAGAAGGGATACTGGATTATCTCGGCCCTGACGGCAAAAGCCAGGTTACCGTTGTTTATGAAAACGATAAACCGAAAAGGGTTGATTCTGTGGTAATCGCAAGCCAGCATACCGAAGAGGTTTTAGATAAATCAGGGCAGTTTATTACACAAAAGGCAAGAAACGAAATAATTGACGCGGTGGTAAAGCCGATGTTAAAAGATTTAATTGATAAAGATACTAAGTATTATATTAATCAAACTGGTAAATTTGTTATCGGCGGGCCGCAGTCCGATACCGGTATGACCGGCAGAAAAATTATTGTTGATACCTACGGCGGGGCAGTTTCTCACGGCGGCGGGGCATTTTCCGGCAAAGACCCGACAAAGGTTGATAGGTCAGCCGCTTATATGGCGCGTTACGTTGCCAAGAATATCGTTGCGGCAAAACTAGCCAAGAAGTGCCTGATACAATTGGCTTATGTTATCGGTAAGGCAGAGCCGCTTTCGATAATGATTGAGACCTCCGGCACAGCGCATCTTAGCGAAGAGGAACTCATAAAACTGGTCCGTAAAAATTTTGATTTAACACCCAGAGGCATAATCAGTTCGCTGGATTTATTAAAACCCAGATACCGTAAAACTGCAGCCTATGGACACTTTGGAAGGTCAGGCGAAGGATTTACTTGGGAGAAAACGGATAAGGTAAAAGCGCTGGCAAAGGAAGCGTAAACAACTTCGTCATGCGTCGTGCGTATTGAGTATTGGGTAAAAATTTTTAAAACACAATACGCATCACACAATACGCAATACGGAATAGGAGATAATAGATGAAATACGATATCAAAGATATAAATTTGGTAACAAAAGGCCGCGGCCGTATTGAATGGGCACGCCAGAATATGCCTGTGCTTGCGCTTATCGAAGAAAGATTCAGTAAAGAAAAACCGTTAAAGGGCGTCAGGCTTGCGGCTTGCCTGCATGTCACTACGGAAACAGCAAATCTTGCGCGCACACTTAAGGCCGGCGGGGCAGAGGTGGCGCTTTGCGCTTCCAATCCTTTGTCAACCCAGGATGATGTGGCGGCAGCAGTAGTAAAAGATTTAAAAATTCCTGTTTTCGCGATTAAAGGCGAGGATAATAAAACTTATTACCAGCATATAAAGGCAGTCTTGGATTTTGAGCCGAATATTACCATGGATGACGGAGCGGACTTGGTTTCCATAATCCATAAAGAAGGAAAGCTTAATCCGTTGGGCGGCACAGAGGAAACGACTACAGGCGTCATCCGCCTTAGGGCAATGGAAAAAGACGGGGTGCTTAATTATCCCATCATCGCCGTAAATGATGCACAGACCAAGCATTTATTCGATAACCGCTACGGCACAGGGCAATCTACTTTAGACGGCATAATCCGCGCTACAAACCGCCTGATTGCCGGGCTAAACGTGGTGGTTTGCGGTTATGGCTGGTGCGGTAAAGGTGTGGCGATGCGCGCGCAAGGCTTGGGCGCAAAAGTGATTGTTGTCGAGGTCGACCCCCTGCGCGCCCTTGAGGGGAATATGGACGGCTATCAGGTTATGCCTATTAATGATGCGGCAAAAATCGGGGATATATTTATAACCTTGACCGGAGATATAAATGTTATACGGCAGGAGCATTTTCTGAAAATGAAGGACGGCGCGATTGTGGCTAATTCCGGCCATTTCAATGTTGAGATAGATATTGAAGGGCTTAAGAAAATAAGCAAAGCCCGCCGGATGATCCGTGATTTTACCGAGGAATATAAACTTAACAACGGAAAAAATATTTACCTTCTCGGCGAGGGCCGCTTGATAAACCTCGCCGCAGCCGAAGGACATCCAGCACAGGTTATGGATATGTCTTTTGCCAATCAGGCGCTTTCCGCGGAATATATAGTCAAAAACCATAAAAAGCTGGAAAGGAAAGTATATAAAGTTCCCGACGACATAGATAAAAAAATTGCCGAGATAAAACTAAAATCGATGGGTATTAAGATAGACACGCTGACGGTTGAGCAAAAGAAATATTTAGCCAGCTGGCAGGAAGGAACTTAAAGGAGGTAAGGATGAAAAAGCCTAACCGCAGTATTCTGGTGTTGGTTGCCATGATGGGGTTTTTTGCTTTTATTTTGCCTAAGAGTTTAAGCGCCGAAGGAAAATTCAAAGAGAGAATACAGCGTAGAATCAGCTCTCAAAGCGCTATCCAGTATGAGCCGTATTATTTAGAGCAGCAGGAGATATCTAGCGGTGAGTTTGAGCAAGGCGGTAAAAACCTTCCTAAAGAAGAGGCGTTGATTGAAGCTAGGCGTTTCAATAAGCCGGATTCGTCAATTACTCCCAGTATATCATCTTATGCTATATATAAAACAGATTATAAAGCAGAGATCGAAGATAACGTCGCCACAGTTAAGGGAAGTGTCCTTTTTGAAGTTTTTAAAAAGGGTTGGACGCAGCTGTCTCTGGTAAGTTCCAGCGTAGGCCTTATCGATGTCAGTGTAAACAAGGGCGCATCTTTTGTTACCATGCAGGGCGGGAAATATTACCTGATGGTGGATAAGCCGGGAAGGTATAATCTTGAGATAGAATTTTTGATTAAGGCAGCGCGCGAGCGGGAAAACGGGCCGGGGAGCTTTAGTTTTGAGATGATGCCGGCGCCGATTTCGCAGTTTGAATTTACGATGCCGGAGTCAGGGGTGGATATTTTTGTTGAGCCGGCAATTAAGACGGAGGTTAAAAGAGAAACGAATAAGACCATTGCTTGGGCGATTATGCCGAATACGAATAATCTGATGGTGCGCTGGACAAAGGCATTGCCTAAGGAAGATATTACGCCGGTCAAGTTAGAGCCGAAGCTTTATGCCGATACCACCACTTATGCTTCAGTCGGCGAGGGTTTAATCCGCTGTACGACCAACATAAATTATTCCATACTTCAATCAGAGGTTTCGAGTTTACGCGTTGCGCTGCCTGAAGATGTCAGCGTATTAGATGTAAGAGGAAATGATTTACGCGACTGGAAAATTTCTAAAAAAGATACCCAGCAGTATGTTGATATTTACCTTAATTTTGGCGTAAAAGGCAATTATGCATTAACTTTAAGCTATGAAAGAAATATCGGAGAAGGTTCGGTGGTTGCCGATGTACCGCAGGTTAAGGCGTTGGGGACAGAACGCGAGACCGGTTATTTTGGCATTGCCGCCGCCACAAATGTGGAATTAGCGGTAAACAAAATTGACCGGGTAAACCTAATAGATATTAAGGAATTACCTTCTTCTATCTGGGGCAGTACGACTAGCCCTATCCTTTTAGCCTTTAAATATTTAAATCATCCGTTTGCTATCGCAATAGACGTAACCAAGCATGAGGAGTTACCGGTTTTAGTGGCGGCTATTGATTCTGCCTCCTATATTACCCTGGAAACCGATGAAGGTAAAAGTTTAACCAAGGCAATTTATCAGGTACGCAATAACGTCAAACAGTTTGTTCATCTTATACTTCCTCCTGAGGCAACATTGTGGAGCGTATTTGTTGCAGGGAAACCAAAGAAGCCCGCGAAGGATAAGAACGGTGATATTCTTATACCATTGGAGAAATCACAGCTAGCCGGCCAGACCCTTACGCAGTTTCCGGTAGAAATAGTTTATTTATCTAGTTCGTCTAAATTAGGATTGGTAGGTGGCCTTAAGCTGCGCCTGCCGCAGACAGATATCCCGATTAGCAGCCTAGACTGGAGGGCTTATTTACCTTTAGACTATGTTTATTTTAATTTCGGAGGAGATGTTAAATTATCCGAGCGTGGGCGTGGACGGCCTTTTATCGCGGCAATGGCAGGCGCAGGCAGCAGTTTACGGCAGTCTGCCGATAGTATTGGAGAGCAGTTTGCGCCTATGGTAAAGCAGGATTTTTATCAAGAAGTCAAATCGGCGCAGATGAAAGGCGTCTTACCGATTAAGATTGATGTCCCTGAGGAAGGGCGAATGTATCATTTTTCCAAATTGCTTGTTACTGAGAAAGAGAGCCCTTGGGTATCGGTTAATTTTATTAAAGTATCCCGAAAGATTCAGGGGTTCTTTAAATTTTTAATCTTTGTGCTTATTTTAATTTTAGGGGCTATATTCATTAAGAAACTACCTAAGCATAAAAAAGCCCAGGATATTTCTTAACTTTTATTTCGAAAATAATGGCCGTGATAAAAAGAATTGGGGTCTTGACCGCAGGAGGCGATGCTCCTGGAATGAATGCGGCAATCCGCGCGGTAGTACGTTACGCCATTTATAGCAAGATAGAAGTTGTCGGGATTTTACGCGGCTGGGGGGGTTTGATTAACGATGAGATCAAACAATTGGATCATCGTTCGGTTTCCGGCATTATTAATCAGGGAGGCACAGTCCTTAAGACCGCGCGCTGCGCTGAATTTAAGACTGATGAAGGCCAAAAAAGGGCATTTGAAAATATTAAGAAGCACGCTATTGACGCGCTGGTAGTTATTGGCGGCGATGGTAGTTTTCGGGCGGCGCATGAATTCGGGATAAAATATCAAATTCCCTGTATTGGGATACCCGCTTCTATTGATAACGACATCAACGGCATAGATACTACTATCGGTTCAGACACCGCGATAAATACCGCGCTTTCGGCGATTGACAATATCCGCGATACCGCGACTTCCATGGAAAGAATTTTTGTTGTGGAAGTGATGGGCAAGAGCTCAGGTTATATTGCTTTGCAGGTAGCTTTGGCTGGAGGATGCGAAGAGGTATTAATTCCGGAACGCGATTTTAACCTGGAAGATATCTGCCACGATATCGTTAACGGAAACTTAAGAGGTAAAATCAGCTGGATTATTATTATAGCTGAAGGCGTAGGTAAAGCCGATGATATTGCCAGAAAGATTAACGAGATGACCGGATTAGAAACACGTCCCGTTGTCTTGGGGCATATTCAAAGAGGGGGCCGCCCCACAGCTTTTAGCCGCAGGCTCGCGTTGACCTTAGGACAGGCCGCGGTAGATTATCTTTTAAAAGGCGAATCCGATAAGGCGGTTAGTTTAAACTGCGGTGATATTACCACTGTAGATTTAGGTTCAGCAATACAAAGAAAGAAAATAGATGTAGATAATTTTTACCGTTTAATCAGGATATTGACATAAGAGAGGTGTTAAAATGGCGCTTATAATGGTTGTTGATGATGAGCAGATTGCGCGCGACGGCATTGCCCGGATATTATCCCGCGAAGGCTATGAAGTAAAGCTGGCCGCGTCCGGCGATGAGGCGTTAAGCCTACTGGAAAAGATTAAGCCGGATGCGATACTCCTGGATTTTAAAATGCCGGGTTTAGACGGGGTTGAGGTATGTAAGCGCATACGCGCCAACGAGAATACAGAAACCATACCTATAATTATGGTTACCGGGTTCCCTGAGGAAAAAGAGATTGCCGTATTGGCAGGGGCGGATGATTTTTTAGATAAGCCCATGGACCCGGTAGATTTATCTATGCGTTTAAGGTGTGTATTAAAAATTGGTAAGATTGTTGATGAATTAGAAAGGACCAAGGCTTATCTGGAAGAGTTAAGGAAGGTCGAAAAAGAGAAAGAAAGAAAGGAAAAAATATAATGGGAAGAAGGCCGCTGGACATCGAAAAAATCGCGTTGGATTTAATTCTAACTGATGATGTATCGAAAAAGAAGAGTTTAGCGAAAAAGATATTTACTGTTGCTTATAAAAAGGGGCTTTATCCTTCGAGTATTCATCAACTCTATATGGGGCGCGGCAAGCAAGAGTTCAAAGGTTTTACGGTTCCGGCAATAAATTTACGCAGCATGACTTATGATTTGTCGCGCGCGATATTCCGGGTTGCCAAGCGTAATAATTCCGGCGCGTTTATCTTTGAAATTGCTAAGTCTGAAATGGGGTATACCTTTCAACCGCCGGTAGAATACTCCGCGGTAATTTTAGCCGCCGCCATAAAAGAAGGTTATACCGGCCCGGTATTTATCCAGGGAGACCATGTTCAGGTAAATGCCAAGAAATTTCAGGAAAATCATGAGAAAGAATTAGAGAGCCTCGAGGCTTTAATCGGCGAAGCGGTAGAACACGGGTTTTATAATATTGATATTGATTCTTCTACTTTAGTGGATTTATCCAAGACGAATGTAGATAAGCAGCAATACGCCAATTATGAAGTATGCGCGAAACTTACGCAATTTATCCGCCGGATTGAACCCAAGGGTGTTACGGTCTCGGTAGGCGGCGAGATAGGCGAAGTGGGCCATAAAAATTCTACTCCGGATGAACTGCATGCTTTTATGCAGGGCTATAACAAGCGCCTGCGTAAGGGGTTGGTTGGAATAAGCAAGATTAGTGTACAGACCGGTACTTCTCACGGCGGAGTAGTTTTGCCCGACGGAACTGTAGCGCAGGTAAAATTAGATTTTGATACCTTAAAGACGCTTTCAGAGATTGCCAGAAAGGAATATGGCTTATCCGGAGCGGTCCAGCACGGTGCTTCCACTTTACCGGCCGAGGCGTTTCATAGGTTTGCCGAAGTGGAAACTGCCGAAGTGCACCTGGCTACTGAATTCCAGAATATGATTTGTGAAAGTAAGCATTTCCCGCAGGATTTGAAGGAAAAAATTTATGAGTGGTTGAAAGTCAATGCGGCGTCGGAGAAAAAAGAAGGCGAAACCGAAGAGCAGTTTTTCTATAAAACCCGCAAAAAGGCTTTAGGGCCGTTTAAGAAAGAAATTATGGGCCTGTCTTCCAGTGTGCGCGATGCGATTGCCGGGGAGATTGAAGCTAGATTTGAATTTTTATTCAAGCAGTTAAACGCGGTGAATAATAAAGATTTAGTAAATAAATATATTACTTTAAAGCGGGTAATTGTGCGTAAGCGCCAAGAAAAAGAAGCCGTAGTGCATGACGGAGAGGGGGCGGATTAACAATATAATGAAGAAACCAGATACCAGCTGCCAGTAACCAGAAAGAAGAAAAAATTCTGGTTACTGGTTGCTAGTTTCTGGTAACTCCAAAGCGACGACAAGGAGAATCAAAATGCGTTCAGACAGGATTAAAAAAGGTATTGAGCGTGTGCCGCACCGGGCACTTCTTTATGCTACCGGGCTTAGAAAAAAAGAATTAGATAAGCCTTTTATTTTAGTGGCTACATCTTTTACCGATATTATACCCGGGCATATCGGCATGCGTGATCTAGAGAGATTTATTGAGCGCGGGATTTGTTCTGCCGGCGGGGTGCCGTTTTTTTCCGGTATTCCCGGAATCTGTGATGGAATCGCCATGGGGCATTTAGGCATGCATTATTCACTTCCTTCGCGGGAAATCATCGCGGATGCGCTTGAGTCTGTAGCAGAAGCACATGCCTTTGACGGGATAGTCTGTTTGACCAATTGCGACAAAATTACTCCGGGTATGATGATGGCTGCTGCGCGACTGAATATTCCGACGATAATTGTGACAGCCGGCCCCATGCTCTCGGGAAGGTTAGGTGCTCGGCGCCTAGCATTTGTGCATGATACATTTGAGGCATTAGCCCGCGCAAAGAAGGGCGAAATTTCCGCCAAAG
Source organism: Candidatus Omnitrophota bacterium (assembly GCA_030681595.1). Classification (GTDB taxonomy): domain Bacteria; phylum Omnitrophota; class Gorgyraeia; order Ghiorseimicrobiales; family Ghiorseimicrobiaceae; genus CAKKQO01. Next base: position 103,380 of record JAUXSB010000014.1, on the reverse strand, counting down.
AATTAAATTGTCTTGAAGAGGAGGCCTGCCCAGGCGCAGGATCGTGTCAGGGGTTATATACAGCAAATACCATGGCCTGCGTCAGTGAAGCTTTAGGGATGTCTTTGCCGGGTTGCGCTACTGCTTTGGCCGTATTGTCTAAGAAAAGAAGGATAGCAGAGGAGTCAGGCGAGCGCATCGTTGAGCTTGTGCGCAAAAATATCCTGCCGCGCGATATTATGACTCGCGAGGCATTTGAGAATGCGATAATGGTAGATATGGCTTTAGGCGGTTCAACCAATACCGTGTTGCATATTAAAGCTATTGCTCATGAAGCAGGGATTGACCTGCCGCTTGAGGTTTTTGACAAGCTAAGCAAGAGTGTCCCTAATATTTGTTGTATTGAGCCGGCGGGCGAGCATATGATGGAAGATTTGGAATATGCCGGAGGAATACCCGCGGTGTTTAAGCGGCTAAAAAATAAAATGAATAATGTTGACACTTTAAGCGGAAAGACAACTTATGAAATTGCCGATGAGGCAGTGATTACAGATGATAATGTTATTCGTACAGAAAAAACCGCTTATCGCAAAGAAGGCGGTATCGCGGTTTTATTCGGTAATTTAGCTCCTGACGGCGCGGTAGTAAAACAATCGGCAGTTTCATTAAAGATGATGAAGTTTACCGGTAAAGCGCGCACTTATAATTCCGAAGAAGATGCGATGAAGGATATCTTAGGCGGAAAGATTAACAAAGGTGAAGTCGTGGTTATCCGCTATGAAGGGCCGGCAGGCGGGCCCGGTATGCGCGAGATGCTAGCGCCCACTTCGGCAATCGTGGGGTTGGGTTTATCCGAGGATGTCGCCCTAGTTACCGACGGAAGATTCTCCGGCGGCACAAAAGGCCCTTGCATAGGCCATATTTCTCCCGAGGCAGCCGCAGGAGGCCCGATTGCTATTATTGAGGATGGCGACGAAATAGAGATAGATATCGCAAAGCGTAAGATTGAACTTAAGATTTCGGATAGCGAAATAAAGAAACGGCTGAAGACATTAAAAATTATTCCGCCAAAAATTACTACTGGTTATTTAGCGCGCTATGCCAAAATGGTTACTTCGGCAAGCACGGGGGCGGTAGTAGAATAAATATGTCCCTTGCATAAACACTCCAAAAATATCAAAGAGATTTTTGGAGTATGCTTCGGGATAATTCGCCCAAACAACTTACGAAAATAATAATTTTCGTAAGTTGTGGGCTCATTAAATGACTGGCGCACAAATTTTAATAGAAGCATTAATTAAGGAAAATGTGGAAGTAATGTTTGGCTATCCCGGAGGGGTAGTGCTGCCTATTTTTGACCGGCTTTATGACGCACCGATCAAATTTATTCTTACCCGGCATGAGCAGGCCGCAGCACACGCCGCCGACGCGTATGCGCGGGTGACAGGAAAAGTAGGGGTTTGCCTTGCCACGAGCGGACCGGGTGCTACTAATTTAGTTACCGGCATTGCCACGGCTTATATGGACTCTGTACCTATGGTCGCTATCACCGGGCAGGTTAAAACCACATTAATCGGCAATGATGCTTTTCAGGAAGCGGATGTGACGGGGATTACGCGGCCGATAACCAAACACAATTATTTGGTTAGAAACGTAAAAGAGTTGGCCTGTATCGTTAAAGAGGCGTTTTATATCGCCTCTACCGGCAGGCCCGGGCCTGTTGTGATAGATTTACCCGTGGATGTACAGACTTCTGAATGTGATTTTGATTATCCGCAAACCTGCCATATGCGAAGTTATAATCCTACATACGAGGGCCATCCCGGGCAGATTAAAAAAGCGGCTAAATTAATCTCTCAGGCCAGGCGGCCGATAATTTATGCCGGCGGCGGCGTAATTATTTCCGGGGCAAGTCAAGAATTAAAAGATTTAGCGGAAAAGATTAACGCCCCCGTCACTATGACGCTTTTGGGTTTAGGCGGCTTTGACGGAACGCACCGTTTGTCTTTAGGTATGCTGGGTATGCATGGGACTGCCTATGCCAATTACGCGATAATGGAGTCAGATTTAATTATTGCGGTGGGGGCGCGTTTTGACGACCGTGTCACCGGCAGGTTAGACGCCTTTGCGCCGCATGCTAAAATAATCCATATTGATATTGACCCTGTCTCCATCAGCAAAAATGTGCATGTGCATGTGCCTATTGTAGGTGATGCCAAAAATATTTTAAGAGAATTAAATAAAATTGCCAAGCCCTGCGATAGCGAAGCGTGGATTAAACAGGTATTCGCTTGGAGGGAAAAACATCCCCTTACCTATTATAAAAACGACGATAAATTACGCCCCCAGTTTGTGATAGAAAAAATCTACGAGGTAACTCGCGGGGAAGCGATAATTACCACCGAGGTCGGCCAAAACCAGATGTGGGCATCGCAGTGGTATAAATATTCTAAGCCGCGGACATTTATCTCCAGCGGTGGTTTAGGCACGATGGGCTATGGTTTTCCCGCAGCTATAGGCGCGCAGCTCGGCATGCCCGGAAAATTAGTTTTTGATATCGCCGGAGACGGTTCAATCCAGATGAATATACAGGAATTGGCCACGGCAGTTAATAACCGCCTGCCTGTAAAAGTGGCGATTCTAAATAACGGCTTTCTGGGTATGGTCAGGCAGTGGCAAGAATTATTCTACAACAAAAGATATTCCAAAACAAAGCTGGTTAATCCGGATTTTGTAAAATTAGCCGAGGCGTACGGGGCAGTAGGAATGCGCATTACTAAAAAAGAAGAAGTTGTGCCGGCATTAGAAAAAGCCATTGCTATAGACGGCACCGTATTTATGGATTTTATCGTTGAGCCGGAAGAGAATGTTTTTCCGATGGTCCCGGCGGGCGAGGCGATAAACAGGATGATCGGCGGAATGGCGTAGGCTCAAAATCTGGAAAGGATTATGAAAGTAAAATCCGTAAAGCAGGAATCCATATTAAAGCAGTTCTATGTATATTTTGCGGTTGCATCGGTTATCCCGCTTATTGTATTAATTTATCTTCTCGTTCAATATACAGCCGGTAGCGGCAGCAGCTTTTTCCGGGTGAGCCCGAAAATTTTTTTACCTATTGCCGGCGTATTTTCTCTTTTGGGCTTTTGGGGGACAAGGAGTTTCTTAGTCAGAATAGTATCTTTAAGCAACAAACTTAAAAGCCAGACACTGGATTTAGAAAAAATTGATAAAAATACGATTTTAGAGCTGGCTAAAGGTGATGAAGAGGTCGCTCAATTAGCTAAGGTTTTCAGTGAAATAATTGCGAATTTAGAAAAAAGCGTCCAAGAGCTTAAGCAAACTAAGCAGACGCTTTATAAAGTTCTTTCAAATATCGGTAAGGCCGTCGGCTCAATAGAGAATTTTAACCTGCTGATTAAATTTATCTTAGAGACGGTCATTGAAGCGCTGGGCGCCAAACGAGGGGCTATATTCGTATTAGAGGAGAATGATACCCTTAAACCTAAGGCGGTATCGGGTATTGATGAAAAACTTATCCCACAAAAATTAAGGTTGGGCGAAGAGGCGGCGGGATGGGTAGTTAAAGAAAAAAAACCGTTAATGGTACCTGCGTTTGAAAAAGACGAAAGTAATTCGTTGTTCGCCTCACCTTTAGCGGCTGTTCCTTTGATTCTGCGCGATAAAGTCTGGGGCGCCATAGTATTAAGCGGGAAGAAAGAAAATAATAATTTCTCTGAAGAAGAGCTGAGGATTCTTTCCAATTTAGGGTATCAGATAGCAGTTTCTTTTGAAAATTTTACCTTAAATACCGAAGTTGAAAAGATATATTTTGAAACTATCTCGGCTTTAGCGTTGGCGGTAGAAGCCAAGGATTTTTATTCCCGCGGGCATTCCGAGCGCGTTGCCAAATACGCGGTCAAGATTGCGGGTTCTTTGGGCTTGCCGCAAGAAGATTTAGATGCTTTAAGAGACGCGGCACGCCTGCACGATATCGGTAAGATCGGCATTACCGATGAAATTTTACATAAGGCGGATAAGTTAACCAGCGAAGAAAGAATGATCATGAATAAGCATCCGCAGATTGGCGACGGGATAGTTAGGCCTTTGCGCAATTTCAGCCATATCATAAATCCGATAAGGCATCACCATGAGCTATTAGACGGTTCAGGTTATCCGGACGGCTTAAAAGGAGAGGATATCCCTTTGATTACCAGGGTCCTGACCGTATCCGATATCTTTGATGCTTTGACTTCCGACCGTCCGTACCGCAAGGCATTGAGTATTGATGAAACAAAGAGAGAATTTAGTTTGATGGTTGATAAAGGCAAGCTTGATAAAGATGTAGTCGCGGCACTTTTTAAATTAATAGAAGAAAATAAATTAAATCAGGAAATAGGATGAAGCATACAATTTCCGTATTGGCCGAAAATAAATTTGGTGTACTTGCGCGTATAGCCGGGTTATTTAGCGCGCGCGGGTACAACATCGCGTCTTTGGCGGTTTCTGAGACGCTGGATCAGGCGATTTCTTCTATGACGATTGTCGTAGACGCGCAGGATGAAAAAATCCTGGAGCAGATAAAGAAACAGCTGAATAAGCTGATTGATGTTATTACTGTAACAGATTTTACAAAAAAAGAGCATGTTGACCGCGAGTTAATTTTGGTTAAAATTAATTATTCATCAAAAGAAAAAGCTAAATTAGAAAATGTGCTGGAAAAATATGCCGCCAAAATAATCCAGCATAAGGGAGATACCGCTATTATTGAGGCAGTGGGAGAGCAGGCTCAGGTAAAACAATTACTGGAAATCCTAAGCCAGTTCGGAATTAAAGAATTGGTTAGGACTGGAAGAGTGGCAATAGCTACTCATTGAAAGGAGTATGTAGATGGCAATTAAGATTTATTATGACAATGACGCGGATTTAAATTTATTAAAAGGGAAAAAGGTAGCGATTATCGGCTACGGTATTCAAGGGAGAGGGCAAAGCCTTTGTTTGGTGGACAGCGGCGTGGATGTAATTGTCTCAGAGCTGCCCAACACGCCGAATTATGAACAGGCAAAGAAAGACGGTTTTAACCCTGTTCCTGCGGCGGAAGCGGCGAGGTTAGCAGACGTAATCCAGATTCTTACTCAGGACCACGTACAGGCAAAAGTTTACCAGGAGTATATCAAGCCGAATTTAAAAAAGGGAAAGGCGCTCTGTTTTTCGCATGGTTTTAACATTCATTTTAAACAGATAAAGCCGTCCAAAACGATAGATGTATTTATGATTGCCCCAAAAGGGCCCGGGGCTTTAGTGAGAAAGATGTATGAAGAAGGTAAAGGCGTTCCTTCGTTAGTGGCGGTATTCCAAGACGCAACGGGCAATGCCTTAAAAATAGCTCTGGCTTATGCAAAGGCTTTACGTGCGACTAAAGCCGGGGTAATTGAGACGACATTTAAAGAAGAGACTGAGACCGACTTGTTCGGCGAACAGGCTGTGCTCTGCGGAGGGGTGAGCGAATTGATTAAAGCCGGTTTTGATACTTTAGTTGAAGCGGGATATCAGCCGGAGATTGCCTACTTTGAAGTGTTGCATGAGCTAAAATTGATAACCGACTTAATCCAGGAATATGGCATTTCCGGGATGCGACGCAGGGTTTCCAATACCGCTTGCTACGGAGATTTAACCCGCGGCAGGAGGATAATCACCGCAAAAACCCGCAAAGAGATGCAGAAAATCTTAAAGGAAATCCAGAAAGGTAAGTTTGCCAGAGAGTGGATAAAAGAGAATGAAGCCGGCAGGCCTAATTTTGATAAATTACTGAAAGAAGGCGACGGGCACAAAATAGAAATAGTCGGTAAAGAGCTCAGGGGTATGATGCCGTGGATGCATAAGTAATGAATATAAAAAAAATAATATCAGTTATTAGCCTTATTGTTGTTTTGGCCGTAGGGATTATTTTTTATTTACAGGTTTCTAAACCCGTTAAAGTAGAAAACCTTACCGATTTAGTCCCTTCAGAAGCCCTTATTTGTATCGCCGGGCGCGATATGGATAAAACCTGGCAGAAGATTAAAAATACCGAGTTTTATTCTAAGATTATAAACTCGCCGTTTTTAAAAGACAATCCGAATGTGGGAGCGCTGAAAGATAAGGTCAAACAAGACTGGTTTAGCGAGGATGATATACTTTCTGTTTTGGGCAAAGAGGCGGTTTTAGGGGTATTTTTCCGGAGCTTGGTTTTCGAAAAACCGGATTTTGACATTCTTTTATTAAGCAGGTTAAACCGAGGCACTCGGGCCAAAGAGCTGATTTTGAGTTCTCTTTCACGGATTAAGAAAGATAAATTAATAACTAGTCAAAGGTATAAAGGGTATAGGGTCTCTACAATAAAACAAGCAGAATCCAAGGAAGGATTCTCGTATCTTATTTTTGGGGATACGCTTATTATGAGTAACAACCTTGAGTTAATCAAACAGGCAGTGAATTTGGCGAAAAATGATTACAAGGACAGCATTTCTCAGGATGGGGAATTTAGAAGAAGCAGGGAAAAGCTCTCAGATGATTATGTCGGCTGGTTGTATTTAGACATAAAAAAACTCAAGCAGCTTACAAAAAATTTAGAAAATCCCAGCTATCCGGAATTTAATACTGGGGCCATGAGCAGCTATTTTTTCGAAATAAAACTTTTAGAAGGCTTAGCAGTCAAAGGTTGGTCATACCTTGATGTCGGGCAAACAGAAGATGCTTCGTTTAAAGCTATCTTAGATAGTTTGGGCTATGCTAAGTTAGATACCATTGGTTTTGTGCCGTTAAACACAGCCTTATTTTCAGGGGGGAATTTCGGCGATATAAAACTTCTCTGGCCGTATATAAAAGAACAGTTAAATAACCCTTTTTTTAAAAAAGGAAACGATGAAGAAATAAAAGATAGCCGGCAGTTTTTTGCAAGGCTGAATACAATGTTGGGTTTTGATTTAGAGAATGATTTGCTGCAATATTTAGGCAAAGAATACGCTTTTGGTTTATCCGGGTTTAAAGAGGCGGATATTCCTCTTGCTGTTTCCGGGGGCAAAGTAAGGCCGTTCAGCTTAAGCCTGCCTGAATTTTTTGGCTGTATCCAGGCCTTAGATAAAGATAAGATAAATTCTTTAATGCAGATTATTTGGCAGAAAATGTCTGACGGGATAAACGCGCGTATTAAGCCGCCTCTTTCCGGCCAGGATAATCCCGGAACCAAAAATGAAGCCCAGGAAGAGGAGGAGGCGGCTATTCCGCCCGTATATTTAGAAACGAATAATTATTCCGGAGTTGATATTTACGCTTTAAAATTTCAACCGGCGGTACTTTTGCCTTTAGGAATAAATCCGGATATCTTTTCTCCGGCTTATTGTTTTTTTGGCGATTACCTGGTTATAAGCAGCAATGATAATTTATTGAAGAAAATAATCAATACCTACCAGAAGAAAAATTTAAGCCTCGCTGATAGCGTTAAATTCTCCGAAATAAAGCATAAATTGCAGCCGGAATTCAATAGCCTTTTTTATATCAACATGGAAGAAATTATCGGCCCGGTTATGAAAATGGTTAGTTCATTTACGCGTAGCTCAGGCGATGATATAGAAAACGAGGAATATAAACGCGGCCTTGCCGAATCTGTTTTCATCATGGATACGCTTAAAAGTTTAAAGGCAGTGGGTTTAACCGGGGCGTATAAGGACGGTTTTTATGAATTCTATATGTATGTCCCTATAGGTGGGTTATAAAGTCATGGATAAAATTGTTATTTTTGATACAACACTGCGCGACGGAGAACAAGCGCCGGGCGCAAGCCTCAATAAAGAAGAAAAGGTTGAGATTGCCAGGCAGCTTGTTAGTTTGGGCGTAGATGTGATTGAGGCGGGTTTTCCGGTTTCTTCAGGCGGAGATTTTGAAGCGGTAAAGAGCGTAGCAGGCGCGGTAAAAGGGGCTGCGATATGCGGTCTTGCGCGGGCAGTAAAAAAAGATATAGATGCGGCGTACCAGGCGCTCGCGAAAGCGCGGCATGCGCGCATCCATATATTTTTAGCTACTTCTAAAATCCATATGCGGTATAAATTGAACAAGGCGAAAGATGAGATTTTACGCCTTTCGATAGACGCGGTTAAGTATGCCCGTAATTTATTCGACGATATAGAATTTTCTCCCGAAGATGCTTCGCGCACAGAACGGGAATTTTTATTCTCTGTGCTTAGGGGAGTTATTGATGCCGGCGCAAAAACCGTAAATATTCCTGATACAGTCGGATATTCCGAACCGCAGGAATATGGTGATTTAATTGCTGCGATAAAGGAGAGCGTGCCTAATATTAATAAAGCAGTAATCTCCGTGCATTGCCATAATGATTTAGGGCTTGCGGTAGCGAATTCGCTTTCTGCGCTAAAAAATGGCGCCCGCCAGGTGGAGTGCACGATAAACGGTATCGGCGAGCGTGCCGGTAACGCGTCTTTAGAAGAAATTGTAATGGGGATAAGGACCCGGCCGGATATTTTTAGAGATTTTACTTTCAGAATTAATACTTCAGAGATTTATAAAACCTCGCGTTTGGTCAGTAAATTGACCGGCTTTGTGGTGGCTCCAAATAAGGCAATTGTGGGTACAAATGCTTTTAGGCACGAGGCCGGGATACACCAAGACGGGATTTTAAAGAAAAGAATTACCTATGAGATTATCAGGCCGGAGGATGTAGGTTTTTCGGAGACCGGACTTGTATTGGGCAAGCATTCCGGCCGGCACGCATTTAAAGAAAGATTAAAGAGCTTAGGCTTAATCTTGACCGAGGCCCAACGGGAGAAAGCGTTTAAGTATTTTAAGAACTTAGCTGATAAGAAAAAACATATTTTTGACGAAGACCTGCTGGCGATCATTGAAGACGAAGTGAAAGTTTCCGCTAAGGTTTGGCAATTAGACGATCTGATAATTCTTAGCGGCATAAAAATAAAACCCAAGGCTTCAGTCAGCCTTAAAAGGAAAGGCAGGGTTATTAAGGCGGATTCAGGAGGCGACGGGCCTGTAGATGCCTGCTATAAAGCTATAGATAAGATTACCGGTATAAAAGGAAAATTGCTTGATTATTCCATACAGTCGGTTACCGCCGGTAAGGACGCGCAAGGAGAAGTCTCAATCAAGGTTAAGCTCAAAGATAAAGTGGTAAGCGCTAGAGCAGCATCTACCGATATAGTTGAAGCTTCCGCTAAGGCCTACATTAACGCGATAAATAAATTTTTATTAAACCCGGATTTTGCTAATACAAAATCTTCCCGAAGGCCCGATCAATTAAATCTCTTCGAGATTTAATCTGGCTTTCGGGGTAATCCCTTTTGGAATAAAGCCATATCCTCATGAGCCGAAAATCCATTGTTAGAATTTGGTTAATCATCGGTTTTCTCACATTATTTTTTTATTATTTAGTAAGAAAGAATTTAAGCAGGGATTACCGTGACTTGGAAGATGCCATGGGAGTTACCGCGAGTAATATTTCTTACGAAATTATGCCTCCGCGTAGCGCGCCTTTTGGCGTGGATACAAAACAGATAGAACTTATAACAGTTTTTGAGCCTGCGTTTGAGGCCTTTACCCCGGAAGACTGGCAGGAATTTTGGCAGGTTATCTATGGTTTATATCCTGAATATAGTTCTGATAATAGGCGCATCCCGCCGCGTAGAAGGCAACTTACTATGTCTGAAATACAGGAAGAACTGCGGCTTACTTTTCAGCATCCCTTTCTTTATTTTGGCCAACAGCATTGGGAGCGTTTCTGGAAGATATTTAAAATAAAAAAATAAACCCCGTTTTTCCTGTTGGATTTGGACAATAAGGGTAGAGCTAAAATTAGGAGTGAGGGCGGCGTGAAGCTGTACGGTTTAATCGGGTATCCTGTAAAGCACAGCCTTTCAGGCATTATGCATAATAGCGCTTTTGGCGCTTTAGGCATTGATGCCGCCTACCGTTTATTTGAGGTAGCCCCGGATGAGCTAAGGGATTTCTTGCTTAATCCTGATAAGCGAATCCTGGACATTGAAGGAAAATCCATCCGCTCAAGGGACCTCTTGGGTTTTAATATCACTATACCGCATAAAGTTAATGCCAGAGAGATACTCGAGGAAAGGTTCCCTTATCCCCATCAGGATAAAAAGGTGCTCCAAGCCCTCTATTATGTTAAATTATCAGGTGCTATAAATACGGTGAAAAGAGGCGCTGAAAGGTTAGAATATTATAATACTGATGCCCCGGGTTTCCGAAGGTCGCTAAGGGAAGATTTAGGGCTTGATTCAAGATCCGGCCTGAAGAATAAGGATGTGCTTGTTATCGGCTGCGGGGGGGCGGGCAGGGCAATTATTTCCGCCTTAAGCTGGAGAGAAGTAAAAATTAATAAAATTTACGTATATGACGTTAATGATTCCGCGGTTAATTCATTAAGAGATCATTTCTCGCATTTGCCTTTTGAGTGGAAAAAGAATTTAGAAGAGAAGGTAAAATTTGTTTCTCAAGAGGAAATAGCCGAAATAGTGGGGAAATGCCGGTTGTTGGTCAATGCCTCTCCTATCGGCATGGAGGAGTCGGATGCGCCGGTTATAGACAGCGCTTTATTGCATGACGGGCTCTACGTTTATGATATAGTATATAATAGAAAAACCCGCTTAATCCGGGAAGCAAAAGCAAGGGGCCTTTCGGCAGCGAGCGGAGAGGGCATGCTTTTATACCAGGGCGTAGATGCCTTTGAATTATGGACCGGCAAAAGTGCTCCTGTTGAAATAATGAAAGAGGTTTTAATCAAGGCGCTTAATAAGGCTAATTAATGGAGGGTAGATGAGCGATTCGCGCAAAGAAAGAAGAAGATATCCCCGTCATTACGCGGTTATCGCCGACTACAGGGTAATCGGCCAAGGGCCGATGAAAGTAACACAAGTTAAAAATATCAGCGCGGTCGGTATTTGCCTCATCCTCTATGAAAATGTATCAATTGGCACGGGATTAGAGTTAGAGATTTACCTGCCTGATAACGCGCCTGCCCTTTTGGCAAAGGGCAAGGTTGTTTGGGTAAAGGAATTTAAAGTTAAGTCTGAGCTGAAAATAAGATTTGATGTCGGTATCGCGTTTTATGAAATAAACGAATCCGATACGGAGAGAATTGCCCGGTATGTATCTTCTTTAGCCTCGGGCCTTAATACAGAATAGTATTATTGTGGGCTGCGTTACTGAGCCTCCAATGTACCCATTATATATCGGAGGCTCAGTAGTTATCCCGATTAAGCAATAGCCAAATTATACGATTATGAATTTTTTTATTTTTATGCTGGGTGCGGCTGTGGGCAGTTTCCTGAACGTTTGTATATACCGCATGCCGCGGGTAGAGTCTATAATTTTCCCCGGCTCCCACTGCCCATATTGTAATAATAAGATCAGCTGGCATGATAACATACCCTTAATCAGCTATATCTTGTTAAGAGCGCGCTGCCGGCATTGCAATGTAAAGATACCCCTTAAGTATTTTTTTGTAGAATTATTAACCGCCGCGCTATTTTTATTTTTATTTAATTGTTATGGATTATCCGTAAAGTTTTTAATATACGTTTTATTTACAAGCTTGTTACTTATCGCTACGTTTGTGGATATCAGGTACCGTATTATTCCCGACGAAGTTTCTTTGGGCGGAATTATCCTGGGTTTAATTTTGAGTTGTATTTTTCCTCAAACGCAGAATGTTGATTATCACTTTCAGGGATTGGCTTTTTCTTTTGCCGGCGCAATTTGCGGCGCAGCCATCACTTACCTTACAGGCCTGGCAGGGTCATTTATTTTTAAAAAAGAGGCAATGGGCTTCGGCGATGTTAAATTGATGGCGGCAATCGGCGCTTTTTTAGGCTGGAAGCTAACTTTACTTGCTTTTTTTATAGCGCCATTTTTTGGCTCGTTTTTCGGCATAATAGTTTTGATAAGGAAAAAGAGCCATCTTATCCCCTACGGCCCGTTTTTATCTTTAGGGGCGTTGATTTCGCTTTTATACGGAGAAAGAATATTAAGCGCTATATTTTGGACTCAGTATATGTAAGCTCGCCAAAGCTATGGTAAAAACGAAAATAATCGCGACCTTAGGGCCGGCTTCAACGAGCCGCAGTATATTAAGAAAGATGATACTGTCCGGGCTCGACGTAGTGCGCTTAAATTTTTCTCACGGCAGCCACAGGGAACATTTAGGCCGCATAAAATTAATCAGGGAGTTAAATAAAAAATACCGCCGCCATATCAAGATATTAGGCGACTTGGAGGGTTTTCGTATAAGAATAGGCAAATTGAGCAAGCCGCTTGAGCTTAAAAAGGGGGCACAGGTTTTATTTTCGCTTTCAGGAGGCGGGAAAAACACGATACCGTTTGATTATCCCGGTGAGATTAAAGATATCAAAACCGGCTGGTTTATCTATATTGATGACGGAAATATTTGTTTAAGGGCCCAAAGGCATACGCGGGGCTGTTTAGAGGCAAAAGTGATTATCGGAGGAATAGTCAAGGAGCATAAAGGAATAAATATACCTGAAGCAGATTTATCTTTCGGCGATATCAGTAAAAAAGATAAGCAAGATATCGAGTTTACAGTAGAAAACAGGCTTGATTACCTTGCGCAGTCGTTTGTAAGAGGTAAAGGCGATATCCTGAACATAAGGAAGCTGACAAAACTTGCTTTGCCTTCTCTTAAAATTATCGCCAAGGTTGAAAACCGCAAAGCAATAAAAAATATTGATGAAATAATCAATGTTTCAGACGGCGTTATGGTCGCGCGTGGCGATTTGGGCGTGTCTTTACCAATATATGAAGTCCCGGTATTGCAGAAAGAAATTATTAGAAAATGCAGCAGGCAGGGCAAATTCAGCATTACTGCGACACAAATGCTGGAATCTATGACAGAGAACCTGCGCCCAACTCGCGCCGAAGTAAGCGACGTGGCGAACGCTATTTTTGACGGATCTGATTATGTTATGCTTTCCGCGGAAACAGCCGTGGGCAGGCACCCTGAAGCGGCAGTAAAGATGATGAATCAGATAATTAAGTACACCGAAAATTACTTATGTGTAGGTCAGCAATAAACTGACGGAGGTTAGTATGTTAAGATTTTTAACCGCAGGAGAATCTCACGGAAAAGCGCTGGTGGCGATTTTAGAGGGAATGGTTTCCGGCCTCAGGCTTGATAAGAAAAAAATTGACCTTGAATTGGCGCGTAGACAGGGCGGTTTCGGCCGCGGCGGCAGGATGAAAATAGAAAAAGATAGAGTAACGATACTCTCCGGGATAAAATCTGGTGTAACTTTAGGCAGCCCTATAGCATTTTTAATAGAAAATAAGGACTATAAAATAGAGGAGTTGCCGCCCGTAATATGCCCGCGCCCGGGCCATGCGGATTTGGCCGGAAGCATTAAATACGGTTTTTCCGATATCAGGAATGTTTTAGAGCGGGCCTCTGCCCGCGAGACTGCCGCGCGCACCGCGGTTGGAGCGGCATGTAAGATAGTCCTTGATGAATTTAATATTAAAATAAAAAGCAATGTCCTTGAGGTCGGCGGAGAAGCTGATCCCGTTAAGATAAGGCGCAAGATAGAGGAAGCGAAGAGGAATCAGGATACTTTAGGCGGCGTATTTGAAGTAATGGCTGCGGGTTTACCTATCGGTTTAGGCTCTTATGTGCATTATGACCGCAGGCTTGATTATAGGCTGGCAGGGGCAATAATGTCTATTCCCGCGATTAAAGATGTCGGGATCGGTTTAGGCGCAGGCTTTGCGGATAAGTTCGGCTCCGAGGCGCACGACGCTATTTTTTATGAAAAACGAAAAGGCTATTTTCGTAAGACCAATAATGCCGGCGGGCTTGAAGGTGGTGTTACAAATGGCCAGCCGCTTGTAATCCGCGCCTGTATGAAGCCCATTTCTACTCTCGGGCGGCCCCTTGCTTCGGTAGATATATCGACCAAAAGGCCGGCAAAAGCAACGGTTGAACGCTACGATACCTGCGCGGTAGAGTCTGCCGCTGTAGTCGCTGAGGCAGTGGTTGCTTTTGAATTAGCCGATGCTTTCTTGGTAAAATTCGGCGGCGACAGCCTTGCTGAGACAAGTGCGAACTACAATAATTATACTAAAAGAATATAATTTAAAACGCATAATATCGGGATAAAATTTAAATGATGAAACAAAGAGGCAATATTTATTTAGTCGGATTTATGGGGACAGGTAAAAGCTCTGTCGGTAGATTGGTGGCTAAGCGTAAGAAATGGCAGTTTGTAGATTTGGATGAGTTGATAGAGCTTAAGGAAAAAATGACCATAGCGGAAATTTTTTCCAAAGGCGGAGAGCAGTATTTTCGTAAAGTAGAGCGAAAAGTATTAAAAGAGGTCTCAACGCAGGATAAATTTGTGGTTGCCTGCGGCGGCGGAATAGTTATCAATAAGGATAATATTAAAACAATGAAAGAGGCCGGAGTTATAATTTGCCTTAACGCCGCCATAGATGTGATTTTAAAAAGAGTTGCCGGATATACGCACCGGCCATTGTTGAATGTCCCTAATCCTAAAATACAGGTAGGGCATCTGCTTAAATTACGCGCGCCTTTTTATGCGCAGGCAGATAAAGTAATTGATACTTCAAAATGTTCCATAGAAAAAGTAGCGGATAAAGTTATAAAATTTATTTTTTAAAAAAAATGGTATAATTATATTTAATCAGGGAGGTAACCGTGGAACCTAAGAAAGATCTTGGTAAGTTGGCGAGAAAAGAAATCAGGATTTATTCGCAATTACCAATGAATTACCAGCTTATCTTTAATGACGGCAGGCAGGGAGAGGTCATATCTACTTTAACCAAAGATATAAGTACAGGCGGCATACTTTTTGAGAGCGACAGGGTTATTCCTTTAGACGCAAAAGTAAAGATTACCTTAAGCCTGCCGGGAGCTGCACGCAATATAGAGGCTATTTCTAAGATTGTACGGGTTGAAGAGGTAGAATTTAAAGAGCAGTATAATATAGGAGTGATGTTTGTAGATATAGGCCCGCAAGATAGCGCGGAACTACTTAAACTTGTAGAGCATTTGGATATAATCCATGTGCTTGATTTTGCCGTTAAGAATAATGCTTCCGACATACATCTTTCCTGCAACATGTCGCCTATAATGCGTATAAATGACAGGCTGATTAAGATGGACCTTTTCCCTTTACGCAAGGATGACCTTAGGAATATGATTTACAGCATTTTAAGCAGGGAGCAGATCGCGATCTTTGAACGGACCAAGGAGCTTGATTTAGCTTTTAGCCCAAGCTCGGAGGAGCGTTTTAGGGTAAATGTGCATCAACAGATGGGAAACGTTGAAGCCGCATTCAGGGTTGTTCCTAACGAGTCTTGTACGGTGGAAGCCCTGAAATTACCCGAAGTGGTAAAAAATTTAGCCCTTTTAAAGAAAGGGATTGTGATTATCGGCGGCCCTACCGGTTCAGGTAAAACTACAACTTTATCAGCTATGGTGGATTTGATAAACAACACGCGCGAGGCGGTGGTGATCTCGTTAGAGAAACCCATCGAGTATATTCATCAAAATAAGAAAAGTATAATAAAACAGAGAGAAATTGGCATAGATACGGCTTCTTTTGCCGCGGGTTTTCAAAGCGCCCTGCGCCAGGATCCCGATGTTATCGTTGTCGGAGAAATGTCAGACCGGGAAACGATTTCTACTGCCATTATCGCTGCCGAGACAGGCCATTTAGTCTTATCTTCTCTGCACGCTCCTGATACAGCGCAGTTATTTGACCGTATGCTTGGCGTTTTTCCCGCGGATCAGCAGCGGTTGATAGCGCAGCAGCTTTCCCGTTGTTTTGAGGGCGCGGTAGTCCAGATTCTCTTGCCCGCTAAAATGATCCACGGCAGGATAGTAGCCACGGAAGTTTTAGTGGCCACAGATGCTGTTAAGAATATGATTCGCTCTATGAATTTTTCCGGCCTTGCTTCTATTGTTAAGACCGGCGCAAAATATGGCATGCATTTAATGGAAGATGACATAAAGAGCCTGTGTGATAAGGGGCTGATAGATATTGATGTTTACATGTCTTACGTGAAAGAATAAAACCGCGCTTACTCGCAACTGTTTTTCTGTCTTTACCCACCGTTTCAAATAATAAAAACCGCTTCTGAAAAATATTAAAAATGGCTTGCGCCGCGCCCCGATACTAAAACACCGCGAAAATTTATTCTAAATTTTCTTGCAAGTATCGGGATAAATTCAACCAAATAAGTTATGTCGCCTTTAGGCTTCCATAACTTATGGTTTCATTTAAAGTATTTGCGCCTGCCCGCCAACGTTCGCCACAAATCTTAGGCGAACCCGCTGATGTTTTAGTGGCGGGCTTTGTGGCGGGGCATCGCGCGAAAAATAAGCGCCCGCCCGAACGACATTCAGCCTGCCCGAATGAAGTCAGGCGGGTCGGGCGCGGCAAGTTTGCATTTTTCGCTTGACAAAATATTTTTTTATTGTATACTATACTAATCTAATAGAGATTATAGGAATACGATGAAAATCACTTATAAAGGCGATTACGCCTTAAAAACAATATTGGATCTGTCTATACATTACGGTAACGGCGTTATTGCTATTCATGATTTGGCTAAAAGGTTAGATATACCGGTTAAGTTTTTAGAGCAGATACTATTAGAGTTAAAAAAAGGCGGTTTTGTGGAAAGCCGGCGCGGGAAAATTGGCGGATACCTGTTAGCTAAGCACCCTTCACGCATAAAACTAGGAGAGGTGGTTAGGTATATTGACGGCCCAATCGAGCCTATCGCTTGTGTTGGAAGCGGATATTCTAATTGCAAGGATTTATATAGATGTGTCTTCAGGAAGATCTGGAGGGATGTGGCAGAAAGTGCCACAGAAATAGTGGATAATGTGACTTTCGAAGATTTGGTCAGCAAGGTGAAATCAGCTAAACAAAGGTTGGTGTACGCAGTTTAAATGCGTGTTCGCCTATACTATTGAGAAACGTAAAGCCAATGGAACCTCTTCGCATACGAAATTCCATTAGTTTTGCGTACCTCTGTAATCCCGAAGCTTCGGGATTATGCATTGCGCCGAAAGCAAAACGCTCGAAAATTTATTGTAAATTTTCTCGTAGCTTTCGGCATCAATTCGCGCAAATAACTTACTCATACTCTGTATTCGTAAGTTATGCGCTCATTGAAAGGAAAAGTAAAATGAGTTTATTAAACAACAAGGATGATTTAAAGGAATTGGTGGAGAAGCTAAACTTTAAAGAGAAAGTAGATAGGTCGCTTGCGCTTATCGAAGAGGCTTATAAAAAGTATAAGGATGGTTTAGTCGTAGCAAACAGTTTAGGTAAGGATTCGGTAGCAGTCTGGGATTTAGCCAAAAAGGTAAACCCGAAGATAAAGGGGTTTATTGTTACTACCAGATTTAAGCCGGCGGAGACCAAAAAGTTTATGCATGAAGCCGTGGCCCGTTATCCGGAATTAAAAGTTTATGAAAGCCATGCCCAAATTTCAAATGACCTTTATAAAACCGATCCGGATAAATGCTGCGATATACTTAAGGTTGAGCCGGTAAAGCGTGCTGTAGAAGAAATGCATGTAACATGTTGGGTAACGGGGCTACGCTGCACCGAAGGCAGGACCCGCACTGACTATAAGGAAGTGGAGGAAAGGGATAAGGGGTTAGTTAAGCTTAATCCTATATTAATCTGGAAAGAGCGCGAAGTTTGGCAGTACTTGGCTTTATATCAAGTCCTTGTTAACCCGCTTTACGCGGCGGGATACCGTTCATTGGGATGCGCACCATGCACACATATTTCAAGCGATGAAAACGAGCGTTCCGGCCGCTGGATAGGCACTTCAAAATGCGGTGGCGAATGCGGCATACACACCCGGCCGCTTAAGACAAACACCCAGGGCGCGGGAATTTAACCAGGAGAGAATAAATTGGCTGGAACTCTTATTTTAATCCTAGTTGTAATATTTTTTGCCGTAAATATGGGAGGCAGCGGTATCGCACCCTCTTTTGCGGCGGCTTACGGCGGAAAATTAATAAGAAAAAATAAGGCCCTGATTTTATTTGGGATTTTTGTTATTTTGGGCGCTTCTCTGTTGGGCAGGAATGTTTCTCTGACTTTAGGCAAGAATTTAATACCCAGCGAATTTATAAGTTTTGATGTAGCTTTAATAGTTCTTATTTCTGCGGCTTTAAGCCTTTTTCTGGCTAATATTTTAAAGATTCCTCAGTCCACGAGCCAGGTTACAGTAGGCGCTATTGTCGGCGCGGGGCTATATTTTAAACATCTTAATCTTGCTACTTTGTCTGTAAAGATACTACCGATGTGGGTTATTTTGCCCCTAGCTTCTTATATCTTAACTTTTTTATTATATAGGAATATTTATCCGCCTGAGCATGATAACTTGCATATTTATCAGAAGATATTTTCTAATGAAAAAAAGATAAGGTTAGCTAGTTTAGTGGCAAGTTGTTATGTTGCTTTTGCTATTGGTTCAAATAATGTGGCGAACGCGGTTGGGCCGTTATTTGGCGCGGGGCTTATAAGCGTAAACTTGGGGTTGTTTTTGATTTCGCCTTTATTTGGTGTGGGTGCCGGTATTTTAGGAAAGGGGCCGCTTGAAACCGCAGGTAAAGAGATTGTGCCGTTGGGATTGGTCTCAAGCACCTTGGTTTCTTTTGTTACGGCAACCCTGCTTATTTTTGCTTCTTTTTTAGGAATTCCTCAGTCGCTGGTGCAGTTAAACCTTGCCGCGATTTTCGCGATTAGTTGTTTAAAAAATGGCCATCGCCACACATTAGGTAGCCACATAACCAAAAAGACATTTTTTGTTTGGGCGATTACGCCTTTATTGTCAGTTTTACTTTCTTATTTTTTATTATTAGTATTTAAACGATAGGTTTAGGAGGATAGCCATGCCGTTTTCAGATAGAGTTGCCAACGATATTACGGAATTAATCTATAATACGCCTGTAGTAAAGTTAAACCATATCACAGGAAAAGATTCGGCTTTAGTTTTGGCAAAGTTAGAGATGTTTAATCCCGGCGGGAGCGTAAAGGACAGGGTTTGCCTTTCGATGATTGAGGATGCCGAAAAGAAAGGCCTGCTTAAGCCCGGCCATACTATTATTGAGCCAACCAGCGGTAATACCGGAATAGGCCTAGCGATGATTTGCGCGGTAAGAGGCTATCGTTGTATCATTGTTATGCCGGAGGCGATGAGCTTAGAAAGAGTCTATATCCTTAAGTCATATGACGCTGAGGTAGTATTGACGCCTAATTTTAAGGGGATGCAGGGGGCGATTGATAAGGCAGAAGAGTTATTGAGGAAAACCGATAATAGCTTTATGCCGCAACAATTTAAAAATTCCGCTAATCCAGAAATACACCGCAAGACAACCGCGGAAGAAATATTGAAAGTTACCCGCGGTAATTTAGATGCCTTTGTTGCTGGTGTTGGTACCGGAGGAACTATTACCGGGGTAGGCGAAATTTTGAAAAAGTATAATCCGGAGATTAAAATAGTTGCGGTTGAGCCTAAAACCTGCGCTGTATTATCGGGGCATAAGGCAGGCCCGCATAAGATACAGGGTATCGGCGTGGGGTTTGTGCCGGATATCCTTAATACCAAAATTATTGATAAGATAATCCCGGTTTCTGATAGCGATGCCTTTAATACCGCCAAACAATTGGCTAAAAGAGAAGGTTTGTTTGTCGGCATATCCGCGGGGGCGGCAGGATTTGCAGCACTCTCTATCGCTAATGAATTAGGCAAGAATAAAACCGTATTAACAATATTTCCGGATACGGGAGAGAGGTATTTTTCAGTGCAACAGTATTTTGAGGCGTAAAAAAGCGATTACACAGATTTCTGCCAAAGGCGGATCCGCCTCCGGCAGAAAAAAGATTACACTGATTATTTGTTGGCGAAGGAGCCAGCACGGCATATGAATAATAAAATAGAGAAGATTTTTATCGCAAAAGATATTCAGGATAAGATAATTGCTGACTGCCAAAAAAATTACCCCAAAGAGGCCTGCGGGATTTTGGCAGGCAAGGCCGCTAAGGCAGCCTCGGTTTATCCTTTAGTAAATATTTCAGATAAGCCGGAATTCTGCTACCTTATAGATCCCAAGGAGCAGCTAAAGATTTTTAAGGAACTCCGGGCGCAAGAATTGGATTTGGTGGCGATTTATCATTCGCATACGGAAAGCCCGGCATATCCTTCGGCAAAGGATCTGGAATTAGCATTTTATCCGGAAAGTTTTTATGTTATAGTATCTCTGGCGGATAAATTTAACCCGCAAATCCGCGCGTTTAGAATCGCAGAAAATAATGTAACCGAGGTAAGTATCAGGAATTAAAGGGAGAAAAACATGGCAGATATTACCATTAACGGCAAAAAAGAGGTGCTGGATAAAAATATAAGTATTGCGGAGTTATTAAAACGTAAAAACATCCGTCCGGAAGTAGTGACAATAGAATTAAACGACAATATCATAGAAAGAAAAGATTACGGCTCAGTGGCAATAAAAGAAGGCGACAGGTTAGAGTTTGTCTATTTTATGGGTGGTGGCTCAATCCGCCGGAATTTTTATTTTAAGAGGTGAGGCTATGCCTAGAATAACTGTAGAAAGTGTTGCGCAGTTAATCGGAAATACCCCTTTAGTAAAATTAAGAAAGATGCCGGAGGTTAATTCGGCAGAAATTTTTGCAAAACTTGAATCTGCCAATCCCGGCGGCTCGGTCAAAGACAGGATTTGCCTTGCCATGGTTGAAGATGCCGAAAAGAAAGGCTTGCTTAAGCCCGGGTCGGTTATTATTGAGCCTACCAGTGGAAATACCGGTATCGGCTTAAGTATGATCGGAGCGGTTAAGGGGTATAAGGTAATTTTAACCATGCCTGAAACAATGAGTTTAGAGAGGAGGCATATTTTAAAATCCTACGGTGCGGAGATAGTTTTGACTCCCGGAATCGAAGGAATGAGCGGGGCAGTAAGGTATGCCGAAGAGTTAGTGTGTAATACTCCCGGTGCCTTTATGCCTCAGCAGTTTAATAATCCGGCAAACCCCGAGGTGCACCGCCGTACGACCGCGCTTGAAATTTTAGAAGAGGCAGGCGGAAAGATAGATGCCTTTGTTTCCGGCGTTGGTACTGGCGGCACAATCACAGGCGTAGGCGAGGTACTAAAAGAGAAAAATCCGCGGGTTAAGATTGTAGCGGTTGAGCCGGTAAATTCGCCGGTTTTATCCGGTGGAAAGCCCGGCCCGCATAAGATACAAGGCATAGGCGCAGGGTTTATCCCCAAAGTCTTAAACAGGGAAATTATTGACGAAATCATTCAAGTCAGCGATAATGATGCTTTCTTTACCTCTAAAAGATTATGTAAGGAAGAGTCGTTGTTTGTGGGTATATCCAGCGGCGCTGCCTGTTGGGCGGCATTAAAAGTGGCAGGCGCATTAGGCAAAGGGAAAAAAGTAGTTACGGTATTTCCCGATACGGGCGAGCGCTATTTCAGTATGGAGCAGTACTTTGAATTATAATTTATTTAATTTACCGGAAGAAGTAAAAAAGGATGCGGAAAATTACCGGCGTTCCCTGGAGGAATTTTTAGCAGATAAAATTCCTGATGCGCGTTTTAAGGGCGTGCGTGTGCCATGGGGTGTATATTCGCACCGCGGGGGAAAAGCATTTATGAGCCGGATACGAATCCCTGCCGGCGCAGTTAATACCGCGCAGTTAAAGGCATTAGCAGAGGCGGCTAAAAAATACGGCGACGGGCGCTTGCACATAACGACACGGCAGGATATTCAGATACACAATATAAAATTAGAAGATACGTTTAAAGTTATTGATTACCTGCAAGACTACGGCCTTTCGCCGCGCGGCGGAGGAGGAAATACTTTGAGGAATATTACTGCTTGCCCATTTAGCGGAATATGTAAAGATGAGGTATTTGATGTAAGGGCCAATGCCATTGCCCTGACCGAATATTTTTTACGGCAGGAAAGTTCTTTTATGCTGCCGCGCAAGTTTAAAATTACGTTTTCAGGATGCGTTAAAGATTGCAGCGGCATATTGATAAATGACGTCGGCTTACTTGCTGATATCCGTGGCGGGAAAAAAGGTTTTAAAATTTTTGTCGGCGGAGGCTTGGGGGCAAGCTCGCGGATAGGGAAGCTTTTGGAAGAATTCATCCCCGAGAGCGAATTAGGTTATTGCGTAACTGCTTTAAAAAATGTTTTTTACAAAAACGGCGACAGAAAAGACCGGCATCACAACCGCTTGCGGTTTCTGGTTGAAAAAATGGGGCTAGATGAATTTAAAAAATTATATTTAAGCGAGTTTAAGGCGGTTAAAGACGCAGAGCATATCGCGTTAAAAGATATACAGGCGTTTTCCATGCAAGAGATAAATTCAGAAATCCCCGTAAAAGAAGATAAGCAATACAGGGATTTTTTGAGGTATAATATAAGGCCTCAGCGCCAAAAAGGGTACTCCTGTATTCTACTGCGTATCCCGCAGGGCGATATTAAAGCAGAAGAACTGGCAGCACTTGCCGGCTTAGAAGGCGATTTTAAGGATATCGAATTCCGCGCCCTGCAGAGCCAGGATATTGCTATCGCTTGGGTTGAGAATAGCTGCCTCTTTGATATTTTTCTAAAAATAAAAAATATTTTACAGGATTTTTTATATCCCGATACGCTTCTGGACGTAACTGTCTGTAAGGGAGCGACAACCTGTAACCTGGGTTTATGTAATTCACCGGCGCTTTCCCGCAAGATAGAAGAAATGATTAAGGCACGCTTTATCGGTAAAGAGGTATTTAAGAGGCTGGATATAAAATTAAACGGTTGCCCTAATTCCTGCGGTCAGCATCCCATAGGCAAGATTTCTTTTGTTGGCGCGGCAAAGAGAGTAGATAACCGCCCGGTGCCATTTTACAAAGTACTTTTGGGCGGCAGAAGGGAAGCGGAGAAGACGGCTTTGGCCAAAGAGGCGGGTATGATTGCGGCAAAAAATGCCCCGCTTTTTTTAGAAGAATTCTTAAATAAGGTGGAAGAAAAATTCCGGGAAAGCATTGATATTTATGAATTCCTGGAGGCTGAGGCGGTAGTCATTGCCAAGGAACTTTTGGCCAGGCATGCCTATATGCCGTCTTATTTAGAAGGCCGTAATTTTTATGTTGACTGGGGCAGAGAAGATGATTTTTCTTTATCCGGCCTGGGTACAGGCGAATGTGGCGCCGGGGTTATTGATATGATTGAGGCGGATTTAGCCGATGCTAAGATTGCGATAGAGGAGGCAGAAAAAAAATCTTATGATATTGAAAAAATAAAGAAGGCATTTTTTAGCGCCTCCCGCGCCCTTTTAATAGTCAAGGGCGTAGATCCATATAATCCGGAGGATGCGGTATCGGAGTTTAAGAAAAAATTTGTTGATGCAAAAATCGCTTCAGACGAATATGCCGATATAGAAAATGTTTTTAAGGCTATAAATGATAAGCTTAATGCGGAACAGAAAAAAGAGAAATTCCTTTATGCCGGGAAGTTTACTGCTCATATAAATGAGCTATATAAAAGCATGGATCCATCGTTTAGTTTCCCTAATTGCGCAGGTGAATCAAAACCTTCTTTAAAAAATAATGAGGCGCCAAAGCGAATTATGGATTTAAAAGGCACCCCTTGTCCGATAAATTATATCAAGGCGAAGCTGGCCTTGGAAGATTTAGATACCGGTGATATATTAGAGGTAATTCTTGACGAAGGGGAGCCGATAAGGAATGTGCCTGAGAGCCTAAAGAATGACGGCCACCAGGTATTAAGCGTAAAACAAGAAGGTAAGTTTTACAGGATTCTGATTAAGAAAGGGTAAGGATATGTCTTACGTAAAAGGCCTAAAATGCCGCGAATGCGGGCGGGAATACCCGGCAAATATATTATTTGTCTGCGAGTATTGTTTTGGTTCAATAGAAGTAGCTTATGATTACGATAAGATTAAAAAGGTGCTTACGCGCCAGGAAATAGAGAAACGCCCCAAGAATATGTGGAGGTATAAGGAGTTATTGCCGCTTTCTAAAGAGCCGAGTGATGGCTTAACAACCGGATTTACTCCGCTCGTCCGGTCGCATAATTTAGCTAAAGTTTTAGGCGTAAAAGAGCTTTACATAAAAGATGATTCGGTAAATCATCCCACCCTTTCTTTTAAAGACCGGGTTGTGGCGGTTGCTCTTTCAAAGGCTAAAGAATTCGGTTTCCGCACGGTTGCCTGTGCCTCAACAGGAAATTTGGCTAATTCTGTTGCGGCAAATGCCGCTATCGCGGGGCTGCGCGCTTTTATTTTTATCCCGGCGGATTTAGAGCAAGGCAAAATTATCGCCTCATCAATTTATAATCCGGTGCTAGTAAAGGTTGAAGGGAATTATGACGAAGTAAACCGCCTGTGTTCCGAGATTGCCGCTAAATATAAGTGGGCATTTGTAAATATCAACATACGCCCATATTATGCCGAAGGTTCAAAGACCTACGGTTTTGAGATTGCCGAGCAATTAGGATGGCGCGCGCCTAAGCATATAATTGTGCCTGCGGCAGGAGGTTCTCTGGTTACCAAAATTAAAAAATCGCTGCAGGAATTTTATCAATTAGGCTTAATTCCTGAATTTAAAACAAAACTTTATGTGGCGCAAGGCGAGGGCTGCGCTCCTATAGTTACCGCGATAAAAGAAGATAATGAAATCATTAAGCCGGTTAAGCCAAAAACAATCGCCAAGTCTTTAGCCATAGGAAATCCTGCTGACGGTTTTTATGCCTATGATGTAGTGAAAAAGTCCGGCGGCTGGGCAGAGGCGGCAAGCGATGACGAAATTATTAATGCGATTAAATTATTGGCTGAGACCGAAGGCATATTTACTGAGACTGCCGGAGGAGTTACGGTTGCGGCAACGATAAAGTTTATAAAAGAGAAGCGTATCCCAAAGGATGAGTCAATCGTAATATGTATTACCGGAAACGGTTTAAAAACGCAGGAAGTGGTGGCCGATAAGTTGGCAAAGCCGTTAAAAATAAAGCCGAGTTTAGGTTCTTTTGAAGAAGAACAAAAGAAGCGTCCGACGGCCGATCATTATTCAATTTAAATGGTAGCGCCCCTTGCCTAAACGCTTGTCCTGAAATTTCGGGATTGCGTAGGCTTTGGCATCAATTCGCGCAAATAACTTACTCATACTGTGTATTCGTAAGTTATGCATTGCGCCGAAAGCAAAACGCTCGAAAATTTATTGTAAATTTTCTCGTAGCTTTCGGCATCAATTCGCGCAAATAACTTACTCATACTGTGTATTCGTAAGTTATGCGCTCATTGAAAGGATAAAAATATGTCTATAAAAGTGAGAATCCCGGCACCCCTGCAGAAATTGACGCAGAATAAGGTAGAGGTAGAAGTTGAAGCAGGTAATATTAATGAACTGGTGGATGATCTGGAAAAACGTTTCCCCGGGGTAAAAGCAAGGATTTGCGACGAAAACGGTAAAATCCGCCGTTTCATTAACTTTTATGTCAACAACGAAGATATCCGTTTTTTAAAAGGATATGACACAGAATTGAAAAATAATGATGAAGTATCAATTATCCCTGCTATAGCCGGAGGTTCAGAATAATGAGTTTAAATGATTTACAGATTGAGCGCTACTCACGCCAGATTATCCTTCCGCAAGTGGGCGGAAAGGGGCAGGAGAAACTCTTAAATGCTAAAGTGCTGATTATCGGCACAGGCGGTTTAGGCGCTCCAAGCGCCCTTTATTTGGCGGCGGCTGGCGTAGGTAGGATTGGTTTGGTGGATTCCGATAAAGTTGAAGTGAATAATTTGCAACGCCAGATTATTCATAGCACTCCTAGTGTGGGGATGCCTAAGGCAGAATCAGGCAGAAGGCGGCTTTCCGAGCTTAACCCGGATGTAAAAGTTGATGCTTATAACCTTAGGATAAATTCAGAAAATATTTTAGCTTTACTTAAAAATTATGATATAGTCGTAGACGGAACCGATAATTTTCCTACCCGTTTTTTGGTAAACGATGCCTGCGTGATGACTAAAAAGCCGCTTGTGCATGCGGGAATTTTCAGGTTTGACGGCCAGATTATGACTATATTACCGAAGGCCGGGCCGTGTTATCGTTGCCTTTTCCCTGAACCGCCCCCTCCGGGAGCAGTGCCTTCTTGCCAGGAAGGGGGTATATTGGGCGCGGTAGCCGGTATCCTGGGGGTATTGCAGGCAAATGAGGTTTTAAAATTTATCTTGGGTATCGGGGAATTATTAACAGGGAGGCTGCTTATCTTTGACGCGCTTACCTCAACTTTTCGCACAGTCAAGGTGCCCAAAGATAATGACTGCGCGGTTTGCTCGGATCACCCTACGATTACTAAGTTAGTAGATTATGAACAGCAGGCTTGTCAGATAAAAGAAGAGATGGAATAACAGGAATATTTAATTGGCCCCGATAGCAAAACACTGCGAAAATTTATACTAAATTTTCTTGTAGCTATCGGGATTAATTCGCGCAAATAACTTACTCATACTGTGTATTCGTAAGTTATGCATTGCGCCGAAAGCAAAACACTGCGAAAATTTATACTAAATTTTCCCGTAGCTTTCGGCATCAATTCGCGCAAATAACTTACTCATACTGTGTATTCGTAAGTTATGCGCTCATTGAAAGGATAAATAATGGCTAAAAAAATCGTAAAACTTACTTTTACCGGCGAAACCATAAAACAGCCTTTGACTTTTCAGATGGCGAAGAAATTTGACGTGATGCCGAATATTAGAAGAGCGCGGGTAACCGATAAAATCGGCGAGATAGTCTTGGAATTAGACGGTAAAGAGGAAAACCTGCAGAAAGGAATTAAATTTTTGGAAAAAGCCGGAGTAGTGGTTGAACCGGTAATAGGAGATATTATTGAGTAATATTAACTTGTGATTGCACAGATTACAAATATGATTACACCGATTGATAATCTGTGTAATCTTTTTAAAATCAGTGTAATCAATTATAATTGAGGTAAATAAAATGGCACAGAAACATAAAAAGATTTTTGCTGAGGTAGGAGAGAAGGAAGTAACACGGGCAATTGTAGATCAGTTTTCTAAACAATTCCAGAGTTATGTGGATTCTGACTGTGTAATCATCGGCGCAGGGCCTTCCGGGCTTATGTGCGGCCGCAATTTGGCGCGTGCCGGAGTTAAGGTTTTTATCATCGAGAGGAATAACTACTTAGGCGGCGGATTTTGGATTGGCGGCTACTTAATGAATACGTTGACGGTAAGGGCGCCGGCAGAAAAAGTTTTAAAAGAATTGGGTATACCCCATAAAGAATATTCAAAGGGGCTTTATGTCGCTGAAG
Source organism: Candidatus Omnitrophota bacterium (assembly GCA_030681595.1). Lineage (GTDB taxonomy): Bacteria > Omnitrophota > Gorgyraeia > Ghiorseimicrobiales > Ghiorseimicrobiaceae > CAKKQO01. Next base: position 75,949 of record JAUXSB010000014.1, on the reverse strand, counting down.
GGCCGCATGCCTGTTCAAAGCTTATTGCCTCTGCCTGTGATGCCGGGGTAAAATTTGCCAATATGACCATTTTCGAAGATGTGGTTTTACGCGAAGATAACCGTGTGGCAGGCGTGGTAATTAACTGGACGCCGGTAAAAGCTTTGCCTCGCGAGATAACCTGTGTTGACCCGGTGGCAATCGAGTCAAAACTGGTTATTGATTCAACCGGCCATGATGCTTGCGTTGTATCAAAGCTTGAAGAGCGCGGTATCATGAAAAAAGTCGGGTTTGGCGCAATGTGGGTTGAGCGTTCGGAAGACTTGGTCATAGAATATACACAAGAAGCGCACCCTGGCTTGATTGTCTGCGGTATGAGCGTTTCCACGACCTACGGGCTTCCAAGGATGGGGCCGACTTTCGGCTCAATGCTTTTGTCCGGTAAAAAAGCCGCAGAGGTCGCGCTGGAGATTTTAAAAAAGAATAAATAGCTTATAAATTCGTGATTAATAAAGTTTATTTGTATGACGAAAATAGTTCCCTGGATTTTAAAAAAATAAAGGCTTTCTTAGAAAAAACATTTGAGGTTAGCGTAGTTGTTAAGAAAGCAAAAGATATAGTTGTAACAAACGGCCTCTTGTTGGATGTCATCGGAACACAGAAAAAAATTAGGGATACGCCCGGTGCGTATGCTATAATTGTTACAAAGCGCCTTTTTGCCACAGGCGATGGCAAAGGTAGGCAGATGCATCTAAGGTCATCTGTTTTTAGTTATCCTTCGGTAATTTCGCTTTCAGGCATAGTTGAGGCGCCGGCAAAACCGAGAGAATATTATCTGGCAAAGCAGAGTTTATCCGGCAGCGGACTTTGGGAGCCGGAAGAGGCAAGGCTTAAGCAAAAATTAAAAGGCCGTTTCATTGATTATAACGATAAGCGCCTTTTGGAAGTGGTAAAGGGATTAGCGGCGCAGGCGATGTTCTTTTATTTGCGCGGCGAGCCATTCTGTAAATCCAAAAGTTGCCGCTTATACAATGCCCACTGGCAGGAAGATTTGATATATTCGCAAGTGAAAAGCGGAAAGTTTTGTTTAAAGCATAATAGGTTACTATCTAAAATAACCGGGAGGGCAAAATGATTGATAAAGCAAAGGTAGAAAAAGCGTTGGATAAGGTCCGTCCTATGCTTGCCGCGGATGGCGGAGACGTGCAGTTGGTTGAGGTAACACAAGATAATGTCGTACGCTTAAAGCTTACCGGCACCTGCGGTTGTTGCCCGATGAGTCAGATGACGCTTAAAAACGGCGTAGAAAAGATGCTTAAAAAAGAAATCCCTGAGATAAAGCAAGTCGAAGCGCTATAACCAAATCCCGTTAGAGACGGACTGCCCGAAGGTTGTTTTTTTATGTAAAAATTCCCCATAAAGTATATCTATGTTTTATCTAATGGGGTAAATTACTTAGAACTTAATCCTTAGCTTAATATTGATGGTATGAGCATAATCGTTCTGGGTACGGTTGCCCTCGATACAGTAAAGACGCCCGAAGGCCGGCGGCATAATTTATTAGGCGGCTCAGCCGCGCATTTTTCGCTTGCCGCGCGGTTTTTTACCGATGTGAACCTTGTGGCGATCGTCGGAGAAGACTTTCCGGGGAAACATATCAATTTTCTGCATAAAAAAGGCATTATCCTTACCTCATTAATTAAAGGTAACGGTAAAACATTCCGTTGGTCAGGCGAATATAAAGGCGATTTAAATACCGCCCTTACCTTAAGTACTGAATTAGGAGTTTTATCTATTTTTAAACCCACCATTCCCGAACATCAGAAAAAAATTGAAAATGTTTTTTTAGCCAACGTTGACCCCGAGATACAGATGCATCTTTTAAAAAGCATGCATCGTCCTAAACTTGTCGGTTTAGATAGTATGAATTACTGGATACATAATAAACGCCAGGACTTGGTTAGGTTATTAAAAGATGTGGATATCTATGTCGCCAATGACCAGGAGGCGCGCGATTTGTCCGGCGAGCATAACTTAATAAAGGCGGCAAGGGCATTACGTCGGTTAGGCCCCCGTTTTATTGTCATAAAAAAAGGCGAGCACGGTGTTTTATTTTACTGTGATAAATTTATCTTTTCTTATCCGGCATATCCGGTTGAACACGTAGTTGACCCTACGGGGGCAGGCGATACTTTTGCCGGCGGGTTTATGGGGTATCTGGCGCAGGCAGGAAAAATTAACGGAAAAACATTAAAAAAGGCGATTATTTATGGGACAATCTTATCTTCTTTCAATGTGGAAGGTTTCGGCATCGAGAGGATAGCGCGGCTTACAAAAAAAGATATTCATTCCCGTCTGAATAAATTTAGAAATATTCTGGCCTTTTAGGTAATTAATCAGTAGTTACAGGATAAATATGTTAAAACCAAAATATTACCTTGATAATAAAACCGGTGAGTTTGTAATTGAAAATTATAATTCCGCGAAGCCGTTTGCCAGCTTTTTCCCGGGTATTGCCGGTTTCTTCGGGATACCGATGTGGGTTTTTTATGTCAACCGCGGGCAACTCGTAATCAGCTTCGGCACCAAGGATAAAAATCATTCTATTCTGGAATTCCTTCCCGCGAATCAGGCATGGCAGTCTGCCGCATCTGAAGGCTTCAGGACATTTCTGAAAGTTAAAAACGGCTCAAGGGTTGCCTATTATGAGCCTTTTCAGGACAGCCTGGATAATCTTTCTTTTGACTTACGCCGCCTAATGAGGATTAAATCTTACGAGCTTGCTTTAGAGGAAATAAATCCCCTTCTTGGCCTGAAAATTGATGTGCGTTATTTTACGCTTTCCGGCGAACCCATAGCCGCGATAATCAGAGAATTAAAAATTACAAATACCGGAAAAAAAATCCTTGAAATAGAAGCGGTTGACGGGCTGCCTAAAATTACGCCTTATGGCACAGCTAACTTTTTCTTAAAAGACATGTCGCGCACTATTGAAGCATGGATGCGCGTTGATTTCTTGAATAATAAGATTCCTTTTTACAACCTTTATATTGACCCTGCAGACAGGCCGGAGACTTTTTATATAGAGGGGGGGAATTTTTACCTTCCTTTCTGCCGCGAGGGCAATAAGAATAAGCTGCTTGATGCTATAGTTGACCCGGTATGCCTGTTCGGCCAAGGCGATTTTTCTTATCCCCGTAATTTCATCAACAAGGAAAAATTTAACCCCGCCTTATCAAAACAGATTAAAGAAAGCAGGACCCCGTGCGCTTTTTCTTATTTCAGCTCATCTATTAAGCCGGATGAGCCTAAGTCAATTTTTTCTATCGTTGGATATGCTTCCGGTAAGGAAAAGTTAATTCCTCAGATCGAGAGGATTCTAAACAATAGTTTTATTCAGGAAAAGCAGCAGGAAAACGCAAACTTAATCCGAGAAATTGAGGATAATATTCACACGGAAAGCGCTTTTGGTGAGTTTAACTTATACGCAAAACAGACATTTTTAGATAATGTTTTAAGGGGCGGATATCCCGTCTCGTTTTCGCGTGCAGGTAAAAAATCCGTATTTTATCTCTATTCTCGTAAGCACGGAGATTTAGAGCGCGATTACAATAATTTTTTGCTTAGCCCGACGTATTTTTCTCAAGGTAACGGTAATTACCGTGATATGAATCAGAACCGCCGTTCGGATAACTGGTTTAATTCGGATGTGGCGGAGTCGAATCTGGTGGATTTCTTAAATCTCATTCAAACCGATGGTTTTAACCCATTAGTAATTAAGGGGTTAAGTTTTTCCTTGGAAGAAAAGAATAGACCTGAACTTTTAAACCATATTGTTGACACGAAAGACAGGGAAAATTTGGGCCAATTTTTTAACAAACCATTTACTCCGGGCTCGCTTGCTATGCTTATCGAAGAAAACAACATCGGGCTGGATGTTGATATGCCGGAGTTTCTTAAGGAGGCGCTATGTTTATCCGCGAGAATAGAGGATGCGGAACATTCTGAAGGGTTCTGGAGCGACCATTGGGCGTATAACTTAGACTTAATAGAAAGCTACCTCGCCTTATATCCTGAAAAACTAAAAGAGATATTTGTTGATAAAAAAATATTTAGCTTTTTTGATAATGCTGAAATAGTCCAGCCGCGTGATGTAAAGTATGTTTTAACTGGCGCCAATAAGGTATCCCAGCATCATTCGCTTAAAAAAGACCCCGAGAAGGAGGAGTTAATCCGTTCAAGAGCGCATGATGCGCATAGGGTAAGGGCGGATTTCGGCAAGGGAGATATCATTTATGTAAGCTTGCTGACAAAGCTGCTCTGTCTTTTTGTAAATAAGCTTGCCTCGCTGGACGCGCAAGGGATAGGCGTTGAAATGGAGGCAAATAAACCAAATTGGTTTGATTCTTTAAACGGCCTGCCCGCGCTTTTCGGTTCATCTACTAATGAAACTTTTGAGCTGAAGCGCCTTATTATTTTTATTAAAGATGCGCTAAAAAATTCGCGCGCTTTTCAATATGAGGATATGATTTTACCTTTGGAAATAAATAATTTCCTGAAAAATTTAGGCAAACTGCTTGAGGAATATTTCGCGTCTGGCAGTAAAGAGCGGGATTTTATCTTTTGGGATAAGGCGTATGCCTTAAAGGAAGGCTACAGGGCAAACAGCAGATTCGGGTTTAGCGGGAAAGAAAGCGGGATTAAGCTGGCGGAATTATTTTCTATTCTTAATGCGGCAGAGCGCAAGATATCTTTTGGGCTATCCCGCGCCGTTGATAAAAAGACAGGCATTTACCGGGCTTATTTTATAAACGAAGTAGTTGATTATGAGTTATACTCCGGCTCTGTAAGAGTGCGTAAGTTTAAGCAGGAGCCTTTGCCGTTTTTCTTAGAAGCGCAGGTGCACGCTTTAAGGTTAGAAAAAGACACTGCTAAGGCCGCCAGTTTATACAAGGCAATACGTTCGTCTTCGCTCTACGACAGGAAGCTTAAAATGTATAAGGTTTGCGCGCCGCTTAAAGAAGCGCCCATTGAAATCGGCAGATGCAGAGTGTTCACTCCGGGTTGGCTGGAAAACGAATCGGTATGGCTGCACATGGAGTATAAATTCCTGCTTGAATTATTAAGATGCGGTTTATACGAAGAGTTTTATAATGATTTCTTTAATTGCTTTATTCCGTTTTTGGATGCCAAAAAATACGGTAGGAGTATTTTAGAGAATTCTTCATTTTTGGCCAGCAGTGCATTTTGCGACGATAGTCTTCACGGTAACGGCTTTGTTGCGCGTCTTTCCGGCTCGACCGCTGAGTTTATCAGCATCTGGCTGGCAATGAACATCGGCTTTAACCTTTTTAAATTAGATAAAGAAGGGAAGTTAACCTTAGAATTTAAGCCGATACTGCACAAAAAACTATTCACCAAGAAAAAAAATTACTCTTTTAAGTTCTTAAATAAAACTTTAGTTGTCTATCATAATCCTAAGCTGCGAAATACATTCGGCCCTAAAGGTGTTTCTGTCGGAATGTATATCTTTGAAGATGATAGCGGAGAACTTATTACCATAAAGTCCGGTATTATCACCCACCCCTACGCAGAAAAAATCCGCTCTGGCCTAATCAAGAAAATCGACGTGTATTTGGTTTAGGCAGGGGCAAGGTATACCTTCACCTATTTTTTTCCGCCGCTTCGCTCTGGGAAAAAGGCAGGAAAATTTAGGGGCTGACCTTATTAATATCCTATATTTCAGATTCATGGCCTAACACCAAATTTCGATTATTTTTATTTGTCTATTTTTTCGCTTTTTTATCAAGCCGTTTCTCTTTTAGCGTTTTTGCTGCTTTCTTTTTTACATCTTTTTTAGCATCATGACTTTTGCTCATAGTTTTCCTCTCTTTTTTACCGGTTATATTATAGATTCAAGTTCTCACTCCAAATCTTGTGTTTTTTTGGCCTGATCATTTTTATTTTTTCCTATAACGATTGAGCTCAGCCGCCGCGTAGGCGGTCGGCTGCAGCGAGTTGTTATGCTTTTTTTATTCTTCTTCTTTATAAAATGTATACGAAAAAGGAACTAATCCCGCTTCCGATTTAAAGCAAAATATCGTCTTTTCCAAAGTATTATACGGAAAAAACCTGACCTCCGTAAGTCCTACAATTTCGGCCTCATAAACCTTATCTGTGTGAATTATGAGAGATTGTGCCATTGTTGGTGCAACAAGTTTTCTGCCCCTGAAGAAATCTCTTATAGTGGGTAAAACTAAGTTTTTCGGTCTATCTAAAAGATTATACCTGGTTTCGAGTTCAATCGGATTCATATCAGGCGGGTGAAGCCGATGTTGAACCAAGCCATTGACCTTGGTGATCTTATATTGCTGCCAAAATCTAAACAACTCAACAACATGTTCTGCTTTACCTTTGCTCACTAAATAATCTTCAACATGATCATATGAAAAGAATAGTTCATACTGCGGTATTTTTGACTTAATAATTTTATCAAGTTCTTGGAAATATGCCCTCCTTTTGTTTTCCCAATCTGGAGAAATCTTCATGCCATCTTCCAATAACGGCCTTATACTTTCTATGGCCTGTTTCAACCCATTTGAGTCATAATAAATCTCAAATGACACCCGTTTTGGAAAAAAAGAAGAGTAATCACGTACAAATGTAAATCCTAGAAAGGAAATTCCTAGAAGAACCAGAAGCCCCCTTATATAGGTATCTTTTCTAAAATTAATCGTAAAAGAAAAAATTGAGAGTCCTACTCCTACTTCTTTTCTTTTTTTAGACTTAGGGATAAGAAACGATACAACTATTGCAATAATCGCTAAGCAAATGGACCAGAATATATTAAGAACCTCAAGAATGAATTTCATACTAATGAAACCTAATCTCGAATAAACTCAATAAATGCATTATATGTTTCCTCTGGCTTTTCTTCATGGGGTATATGGCCTGCGTCTTCAATCACCATAAGATTTGAATTTTTCAGCTCTTTATGGAGTCTATCTATGTTTGACTTTGGTATGACAGGATCTTTACTACCCCATATTATAAGCGTTCGGATCGAAATTGTTTTGATATCCTCTTCTAATTGATCAATATTTTTAGGAATCATATTCTTGGCAGACTCAATTATCGCCTTTCTATGAGTTCCTTTTCTGTAATAGGATGCATATCTTTCGATTCTTTCATCTGTGACCTTTTTGTCATCATAAAACAGACGCTTTAAAGTGTATTGCGCTTGTTTTCTTGCAGGTATTAGCGAAAGAAAGATCGTATTAACAATAGGTATTTTGGGAATTTGAACAAAAAAAGGGAACCTCTGCGGATAAGCTGCAGGGTCGATCAAAACTGCATTCCTGATTAAAAAATATTCCTTCGCTTTTTCGATCTTTTGAAGGAGTAACAGTACCACCATTCCGCCATATGAGTGACCCACAACTGTAATGTCAGTTAGTTCATTTTTCTTTATGAATCGGTATACCGCCTCTGCTTGATTTTGTGGTTTGTATTCCCAACCAAATGGAGCCCGCGAATCTCCGAAACCAATTAAGTCGATTAAATACAGTTCATACTGATTTTCTAGAAACGGGGCTATATCATAAAAGCTCATTCTCGTTGCTCCGTATCCGTGAATTAAAAGCATCTTTTGTTTCCCGTTTCCTCTTTTTTCGTAGAAAATGTCTGAATTATCACTTCTCATGGATTCAGTATTCGCTTCCACGAATTCGACATTCCGAATGGTAGAATAGGATGTAATCAGAATAGAGATTATGAGCCATGATAACAACATTTGCTTTTCTTCCATTTTTTTAGCATAACACCAGAAATCAGCGGATTTGCCAGAGGCAAATTCCGCTGGATTGATTTGTTATATTTTGTGTTTATCTACCATTTTCTCTAAATATGCCATAACTTTATCTTCAGTCAATCCAATTTTATCGAATACACGTTGATATATTTTTGTCATTCTTTCATCCATCTTTGAAAAATATTCTGAAATTTCATGCAGTTCATTTAGTTTTCTCTCTCTTCCGGCTGTTGTCAAAATATCATAAGAATTTCCCCAAAAATAATCATGTGCCAACCAATTTCTTTTTTTTACCGCTTTGGATAAGTCATTTTCCAGGGTATTCGGGACTTTTACCATCACTTTAAGTTTTTCTACTAGTTGTCCGGCTGTTTTTTTGAAAGTATCAGAAAAAAGTTCCTCTCTTTTTTCGTAATTACTCTTGAAATATTCTTTGTTGAATGCAACGGATACCAATATAACCAAGCTTTTTTCAAAACATTGGGCATGATACATGGCTAAACCATACATGGCAAATACTTCTCTCCTCTGCTGTGCATCATAGTCTAAATTATCCATTTTGTTATATAACATTCAAACTCACCTGCCTTGAGCGCCGCTTTAGCGGCGGGAAAGGTCAGGTGCAGTGCGTTGTTAGACGACTTTATTATTTTATCTTAAATCTTGACTTTGAATAATAGGTGTTTGTTCCTACTCTCTAAAATTAAGAAACATTTATTCTTTTATTCTTTGAATTATTAGATTATTTGAATTATCAAAGATAACTACATATTTACCATCCTCACTCCAGAAGGTATCATATTTTAGTGTGGGGGAAGCACCACCGAACTTCAGATTCATTTTTCGAAAGAATGTCTTTTTTGTTTGCATACTTTTTATTTCGAAAATTTCTAACCCAAACAATTTATCAGGCGATACCCAAAATCCGATTCCGCCTCCTTTTTTCAGAATACCTTTTGTTTTATAGGCAGCACAATATTTTCGATCGGGGTTGCAAGGGGAGTAAGCTGGAGCCGAATCGTTATTAAAAGCATGCTGCATCTGCTGAATTATTTTATTTTTTAGATCAATTTCAAAAGAGTTATTTGTTAATTCTCTTTTAAAATAAATGAGGGGTCTTTCCGAATCGCTTTCGAATATAAGATTGCCGCCTATCATATCACAATTAATTCCGCCAGATTGAAATTCTGCACAATATGATGAATAAGGAATTTTAAGATAATAACTTTCACTGGTTTTTTCCATTAATTTTACTAAACCAAACAAACTACTAACTATTGCACAGATACCAATAGAAATGATTAATAATTTTTTATACATAAGATTAACTTAAACTCACATGGGTTTCTAGTTTTGATGTCTATTAATTTTATTTCGCCTAACAATTAATAGACGAAGTTCGTAATTTTTTATTGTTCAGTTAAATATAGCATATTTTCTAGGGGTAAACAATAAAAAAATCAAAATCATCTTGCTAATTTTCGCAATTACCATATAATAACGGAAAATACGAAGTTCGTTTAAGAAGGGAATTTTGGTAAAGAGAGGGTTTTGCAGATGCTTAGTGACGTTTTGCCAGAATTTCAGGAGTTTTTGACTTCTCGTAAACTTGTGCCTGAAAAGAGCGTTTCATATTATGCGCGCTGGGTAAGCAAATTCCTTGGTTTTGCGAATAATAGCGGAGAAGAGAGCCGGGATTTGCTTATCAGGAAATTTTTGATATGTCTCGCGGCGCAGGGCGAGTTTGCTGATTGGCAGATAAAACAGGCAGAGGAAGCGCTAAAGTTATATTCCGGGCAATTTTTGTCAAAAAACGCGGATGCCCGCCAGGAAAATTTATTGAATCCTCAAAAAGTTTCCCTGCCGATTTCAGAAATTATAAATAAAATGCGGGAGGCAATACGGCTTAGGCATTATTCTTACAAGACAGAACGTTCATACACTGATTGGGCAAAGCGTTTTTACGCTTATATTGAAGAGGTAAAGAAAAAGGGCGCCCAAGATGGTAGGCTAGGTTCAGAAGACGTGAGAAATTTCTTAAGTTATTTGGCTATCCAAAGGCGGGTTTCGTCTTCCACGCAGAATCAGGCGTTTAACGCGCTTTTATTTTTATTCCGTGAGGTGCTTGAGGTTGAACTCAAGGATTTGGATAAGGCGGTCAGGGCAAAACGCGGGTCAAAAGTGCCTACGGTTTTGACAATAGGGGAAGTTGAAGCATTATTCAGGCACATAGAAGGCAAAGGGCGGCTTATTATGCAGTTACTTTATGGTTCAGGCCTTCGGTTGATGGAGCTTGCGCGCTTGCGGGTTCAGGATATTGATTTTAGCTCAAATACAATATTTATCCGCGCGGCTAAACAGGATAAAGACAGGACTACTATGCTTCCTGATAAAATTAAAAATGATTTATGCCTTCATCTTGAGAGGGTTAAAGAGTTGCGTGAAAAAGACCTAAAAGCCGGCTATGGCGAGGTATATTTACCGGACGCGCTTTCGCGCAAATATCCTAATGCCGCGAAAGATTGGCGTTGGCAATATGTTTTTCCTTCGCCTAACCTTTCCGTTGACCCAAGAAGCGGCAAGGCGCGCCGCCACCATATAAGCGATAAATCTATCCAGCAGGCAGTTAAAAAAGCGGCAGACGCGGCAGGTATTGTTAAACGCGTTTCTGTTCATACTTTGCGGCACAGTTTTGCTACTCATCTTTTGATGAATGGGGTGAACATCAGGGAAGTGCAGGAGCTTTTGGGCCATAATAATGTTGAAACAACGATGATTTATACGCATGTCCTGCGGAATATGAGTAATGCCCCAAAAAGCCCGCTGGACAGCCTTTATTCAAACAAGGAATCCGTAGTTTAATCCATAGTTTAATTTGGCGGAATGGCAATTTTTTGGTATACTGTTTTAATCGGGGAGTAGCTCAGTTTGCCCGCCACTGATGCGTTGGCGGGCATCCGCCGAATCTTTAGTGGCGGATGGCGTAGTATTTCATAAAGAATAGATTATTTAATCGGGAAGTAGCTTAGTTTGGCTAGAGCGCTTGCTTCGGGAGCAAGAGGTCGGCGGTTCAAGTCCGCCCTTCCCGACCAATTATATGAGAAAACAAGCGCATGTTTATTATAGCGGGAGAGTCCAGGGGGTGGGGTTTCGCTACACTGCCGAAGATATTGCGCGAGATATGGGAGTCGGCGGTTGGGTGAAAAACCTGCGCGACGGCAGGGTAGAATTAGCGGCTGAAGCGGAAGAAGGAACCCTGAAAGATTTTCTTAAAAAAATAGAAGAAAGCTTTTCTGAATATCTTCAGGATAAAGATATTCAGTGGCAACCTGCCACCGGAGAGTTTAAGGATTTTGGGATTCGATTTTAATCCCGCCTCATAAAATGTGTAAAAATTCTATACTACAATTTTTACACATTCGGCGGGATAAATTCGTACATACAATTTACATTCACTGTCGTTCTGTAAATTGTGTACTCATTTATGCGTTATGGCATATTTGCCGATATTCATTCTAATTTAGAAGCGCTTGACGCAGTTTTAGCGGCTATTTCGAAAGAAAATGTGGATGAATATCTCTGCGTGGGAGATATGGTAGGTTACGGCGCAAGCCCCGGTATATGTATTGAAAGGGTAAAGTCAATTACGCAGAATATTGTTACCGGAAACCATGAGCACGCCTGTGCCGGTTTATTCGCGCCCAGTAATCTTAATGAAGTGGCAGCTGGAGCAGTTGTTTGGACAAGGAAAACTTTGCCGGCGGAAGAATTAGAGTTTTTTAAAACTCTGCCTTTTGTCTTTGAGAATAAAGATTTAGTAATGGTGCATGGTTCTTTGGACGCCCCGCAGGATTTCTACTATTTATTCCAGCCTTACGAAGCGAAAGAAACCTTTGAATTGCTAAATAAAAATATCTGTTTCATCGGCCATACCCACAGGCCTAAGGCATTTGTTAAGCGCGGCACAATTATCAGTTTAATTAGCGGTTATAAAGTTGAAATTAATCCGGATTATAAATACGTGGTTAATGTAGGCAGCGTCGGCCAGCCGCGCGACGGAGACATCCGCGCCTCGTATTGCACTTATGACACGGATAAACAGGAAGTTGAAATTAAAAGAGTGCCTTACGATATAGAAACGGCGCAGAAAAAGATAATTGAGGCTGGGCTTCCGATGGTTTTGGCAGAGAGGCTGGCAGTGGGGAAGTAACAAATTTATTACCTTATTTTTTTGGTTATATGAAAAGCATAGAAAAACGCATAGAGGAATTAAGAAATCTAATCCGCCATCATGACTGGCGTTATTACGCGTTTTCCGAACCGGAAATTTCAGATAAGGAATATGATATTTTACTTAAAGAATTAAAAGATTTAGAGAAAAAGCACCCGGAATTAGTCACACCTGATTCGCCTACCCAGCGCCTGACTAATGTTTTGCAAAAACGTTTTAAAACGGTGAAGCACGCGGTAAAGATGTTTTCTTTGGATAATACCTATTCTTATGATGAGATTAAGGACTGGGTTGCGCGCGCGTGTAAGGGCCTTAGCAAAAATGTAGAAGTTGAATACGTAGCCGAGCTGAAAATAGACGGTGTTAGCATCGCTTTAACTTATAGAAAAGGCACTTTAGAATTAGGCGCTACCCGCGGCGACGGCGAAACCGGGGAAGGCGTAACTCTAAATATCAAGACTATCGCGGCAATACCCCTTAAATTATTGGCGGAAAATCCGCCCGAGCTTTTAGAGGTTAGGGGCGAGGTGTACCTGCCTAAAGAAGAATTTGCGCGGTTAAATAAGCAAAGAGAAAAAGATGGCGAAGCCGTTTTTGTCAATCCGCGCAATGCCGCAAGCGGTTCCTTAAAGCTCTTAGATGCTAAATTGACCGCCTCGCGGAATTTATCCTGCTTTATCCATTCTTTCGGAATTATAGAAGGTTTTACCGTGGAAAGCCAATTTGAATTTTTAAATTTAGCCAAAAAATGGGGCCTGCGTGTAAACCCGCATCTTAAATTATGTAAAAACTTGGATGAAGTTATAGGATTCTGCGAGTTGTTTAAAGATAAAAAAGAGAAACTTGAATATGAAATAGACGGAATTGTAATTAAAATAAATTCATTCATCCAGCAAAGGACACTCGGCGCTACATTAAAAAGCCCGCGTTGGGCAATTGCCTATAAATATCCGGCAAAGCAGGCAACTACGCGTATTCTTAATATCATCCCGCAGGTCGGCAGAACCGGCGTAATTACACCGGTGGCGGAGCTTTCTCCGGTTGAATGCGGCGGAGTAACTATCCAGCATGCGACACTGCATAATTTTGACGAGATAGAGCGCCTTGGGGCGCGCATAGGCGATAAGGTAATTATTGAGCGGGCCGGCGCGGTCATCCCTAAAATTGTTAAAGTAGTCGATTCGTTGAGATCCGGCAAAGAGAAGATTTTCAAGATACCTAAAAAATGCCCGGTTTGTAATTCCGATGTAGTTAAGGAGAAAGAAGAGGAAGTCGCCTACCGCTGTGTTAATGTAAGCTGCCCGGCGCAGATTGAAAAATCATTAATTCATTTTGCCTCGCGTCCCGCGATGGATATTGAAGGTGTGGGCGAAGCGGTAGTCGCGCAACTAGTTAAGAAAAAAATAGTGCGTGATTTTTCCGGCATGTATTCCCTAAAAAAAGAAGACCTTTTGACTTTAGAATTATTTAAGGATAAAAAAGCGGACAATTTGATTTCGGCAATTGAAAATAGAAAGAATCAGCCGCTTTCTAAGCTTATTTATGCCTTAGGCATCCGTCACGTTGGAGAGAAAGCTGCTTATGTATTGGCTAAAGAATTTACAACGATGGAAAAGCTATCCGACGCCAAAAAGGAAGATATTGACGCGATATATGAATTCGGAAGTGAAATCGCTGAATCGGTAACAGATTTTTTCGCCCAAGCCGAAAATAGAAAATTAATATCTCGGCTTAAAGCGGCAGGCGTGAATATGGTTGAGCCTCAAAGTAAAGGAGGCAGCACGCTTGGCGGCAAAACCTTATGTTTTACCGGAGAGCTTTCGGCTTTTAGCCGCATTAAGGCAGAAAAAAACGTGCGCGATTTAGGCGGTAATGCCGTAAAAGAAGTAAGCAGAAGCACGGATTTTGTAGTAGTGGGTAAAAATCCCGGATCAAAATTTGACAAAGCCAAAAAGTTTGGCGTAAAAATTATCGGAGAAAAAGAGTTTATAGCACTAATCGGAGGTATCGCGTGAAACTTAATCTTAAAACCACAGCATGCAAACTTATTTTTCTGTCTTCTGTCTTCTGCCTTCTGTCATCTGTTTTTTGTGGCTGTGAGACGATGCGTAAAAAGTTTGTCCGTAAGCCTAAGGCTGAACCTAAACAGGAAGAGCCTCTCTTAATGCCGGAAGAATATAACCCCGAGTTTAATAAAGACGTACTTTACAAAGATTATCTCGTTTATTGGAGAAGCTGGCATGATGAACTAATCGCGAGCCTCGAGGCAAACTTAAGCCATAAAAAGCAGGTTGATTGCGCCCAAGAGGCGATTGTGAATTTAGGAAAATTAAGAGGATTGCTTAACGAAGAAAAGCAAAAAGTTTTAGATGTGTATTTAGAAGAACTCAAAGCTTTAAGGGATGATATAAAAGAAGGAGCAAGCGGGGCAAATTTAAGTATAATCAAGCATAAGTTAACTATAAACCGGCGTAATATTCTGCATAATTTCATGTACTCTAAGGTAAAGGAAGATTTAAAATAAAATTATGGCTGTATTAAATAATAACTTAACCCTTAAGACAATTGTCGTCGGCCCGATGGCAGTAAATTGCTATATCGTAAGCGATAAAAGCACAAAGAATGCGTTTATCGTTGACCCGGGAGATGATTTTGGCGATATTAATAGGTATTTAGATTCTAACAAGTTAAGGCCGCAATTTATTATCCATACCCACGGCCATTACGACCATATCGGCGCCGACAGCGATTTTAACCTGCCGATTTATATCCATAAGTTAGATAGGGATTGCTTATCCGATGCGCAAAAAAATCTTTCAGGATTTTTTGGCTATCCGTTTAAGCTGACAGAAAAACAGATAAACACCCTTGAAGATGGCAGCGAAATAAAATTTGGGGATTCTGTTTTAAAGATTATACATATTCCCGGCCATACCGCAGGAGGCATAGGTATACTTTTGGATGAGGCGCTTTTTAGCGGCGATACGTTGTTTGCTTTTGGTATCGGCAGGACCGATTTCCCCGGGGCATCAGGTGATTTATTAATCAGCTCTATAAGAGAAAAATTATTTAAGTTAGCGGATAATATTGTAGTTTATCCCGGCCACGGAGAGCCGACAACGATAGGCAAGGAAAAAGAGGGCAATCCGTTTTTAATGAGCCCATAACTTATGCCTTCATTTTATGCATGATTTAATAGAGATGTTTTTAAATTATTTATCGGTCGAGCGCGGCCTAAGCAATAATACTATTTCTGCTTACCGAAGGGACCTGAATAAATACGCGGCTTACTTAGAGAATAACAAGATAGACTCTCTAGCTAAAATAACTAGGGATGAAATTTCGAATTTTATGTTTAAGGAAAAAGAAAGCGGGTTGTCTGCTTCCTCTATTGCCAGAAATTTAGTTGCCATAAAAACATTATACCGGTTTTTAGTCAGGGAACGTATCTTAAAGGCGGATCCGACGTCTGTCTTAGAGGCTCCTAAATTATGGAAGAGGCTGCCTGAGGTGATGTCTCTGCCAGAAGTTGAAGCCTTGATAAATTCCCCGGATTTGAAAGATAAGGAAGGGGTACGCGACCGCTCGATTTTAGAAATGCTGTATGCCACCGGCATGCGCGCCTCGGAGCTCGTTAACCTTAAATTAGAAGATATAAATTTGGAGGTAGGGTTTGTACGCTGTTTTGGCAAGGGGAGAAAAGAGCGCATTGTTCCTTTAGGCGGCAAGGCCAAAGAAGCCTTGATAAGGTACCTTGAGCGAGTCCGGCCGAAATTGCTGAAAAATAAGACCAGCCCGGAAATTTTTTTAAGCCGGTTAGGAAAAAAAATTTCCCGCCAAAGCCTCTGGAGTATTATAAAGAAATATGCCGAGGTTGCCAAAATCAAGCGCCAAATTAAGCCGCATACTTTAAGGCATTCTTTTGCCACGCATTTATTGGAAGGCGGCGCGGATTTAAGAAGCGTACAGGAAATGCTCGGGCATTCAGATATTTCAACGACGCAGATTTATACGCATATACATAAAGACAGGTTAAAAGCTATACATAAACAGTTCCACCCAAGAGGATAAATAGCTCTTGCCTTTCCTAAAGCGATATACGTATAGGAAAGAGGCGGGTATAAATATAAAATTTAGCGTATATATAAACCTAAGAAAGGAAGACCGGGGTGAATTTAGAAAGTAAAATAAAATTGCTGCCGAAAGATATTTTATCGGTAATTAAAAAAGCCGGTAGTTTAGCGGATAGCATGGATGTCCACGCCTATTTAGTTGGCGGGTTTGTGCGGGATATGCTTTTACGCAGGCCGAATTTAGATTTGGACATTGTAATTGAGGCTCGCCACAGAGAAGTCGAGCAGGCTCGCCACAGAGAAGTCGGGCAGGCTCACCATAGCGAAGGCGTTCAGATGGACGGGATATTATTTGCGGAGAAATTAGCGGAAGTTCTTGGCGCGCGCCTGATAAAGCATAAAAGGTTCGGAACCGCCGTATTGACACTGCCTAACCACAAGAAAATTGATATCGCCACAGCGAGAAAAGAAACATACGCAAGGCCGGGGGCTTTGCCGGTTGTGTCTGGCGGTTCAATATACGATGACCTCCTGCGGCGGGATTTTAGCATTAATGCCATGGCGGTTACTATAAGTAAGCATAATTTTGGGAAGCTCTCTGATTATTTTAGCGGAATAGCCGATTTAAAAAGAAAGAGGATCCGTGTTTTACACAGCTTAAGTTTTGCGGACGACCCTACGCGGATGCTGAGGGCAATACGCTTTGGGGAAAGGTACGGGTTTAGCCTGGAAAGAAAAACCCTTCAGCTTTTTAAAGCGGCAAGGAAGGAAGACGCGTTAAACAAAGTCACTAAACACAGGCTAAGAGATGAGCTTATTTTAATGCTTAAAGAAGACAGGCCTTTAAAAGTAATCAGTTCTATCCGTAAACTTTACGGTTTTTCTTTTATTGACACAGGAATCAGGTTAAGCGGCGTAAAGCTTGATTTTTTGAGAAAGCTTAATAAGGCCGTCATGATTTTTAGGAAGCATCACCCCAAAAAAAGGGTTTTGGATTCATGGCTCATTTTCCTTATTGGTTTATTAGACGGTTTGGATTTAGAGGCAGTGAAAAAGATTTGTGCTGATTTTGCTTTTGCCAGGGGCGATACTAAGCGTATTGTTTCTTATTTTGACAGCCACAGTGAAGTTATAAAACGCCTTTCTGAAAAGAATATCAGGCCGTCCAGCGTTTATCATTTGCTTGAGCCATTGAGTTTTGAAGTGATAGTTTTAATAATGGCTAAACAAAATAAATCTGATATAATAAAAAAAATAAATGAGTATCTGTTTGTGCATAACGGTATAAGGCTTGCTGTTGACGGAAGCGATTTAAAGGAGCTGGGTTTTGTGCCGGGGCCGCATTTTAAGGAGATGTTAGTTAAGGCATTATACGCCAAAATAGATAAAGTAGTTAAAGATAAAAACGAAGAAATTAAATTTATAAAAGAACATGGTAGTCGGCATATTAAAACTTAAGCTGCAGATTCCAAAGAGTAATTCTCTAAAGAGAAAGAGAATGGTGCTAAAAAGCATAAAAGACAGGGTGCGTAATAATTTTAACGTTTCGGTTATGGAAGCAGACCATCAGGATAAATGGCAGGTAACACTTTTGGCTTTTGCCTGTATCGGGCCTTATTCTGGTTTAGTAAACAGCACTCTGTCTAAAATAGTGGATTTTACTTCCGATGTTAATGGTGCTGTGTTGCTTGATTATGAAATGGAGATGATTTAATGCGCAGAAAAGAAAGAGTCCAGGAAGCGATAAGGAGAGAAATGGGTAGGATTATCCAGGAAGAATTGCACGATCCCCGTATACGGTTTGTCACGGTAACCAGGGTTGAAGTAAGCGATGACTTAAGGTACGCGAAGATATATTACAGCGTGTTGGGAACGGACAAGGAAGAAAAAGATACTGCCGCAGCGATGAATTCGGCTATGGGTTTTATCCGCAGCATTATCGCTAAAGAGTTAAACTTACGCTTTGCCCCGGAAATAATTTTAAGACTGGATAACTCTATAAAATACAGCATAGAAATTCAGAAAGAACTGGAAGGATTAAAGAATGAGCCCTATCCACCTTTAGAAAATGACGATGAAAAATCAAGAAAGGAAAAGCCGGATGAGTCTCACCTTTCCTTGCGTCCGCGTAAAGATAAGAAAGGAAGAAAGGCGTGAGTCTAAAAAAAGTCATAGGCGCAATAAATAAATATAAGCGGTTTCTGATTACAGCGCATGTCGGCCTGGAAGGGGATGCGATTGGCGGCGAATTGGCTTTAGCGCTGCTTTTAAAAACTAAAGGCAAAAGCGCAGTTATTATCAATGAAGATAATGTCCCTAAAAATTATGGGTTTTTAAACAATCGCGGCTTAATCAAGCCGCTCGGCTCCAAAATAAAGTATCCCGAGGCAATTTTTATTTTAGATTGTTCTGAGCTTAGCCGCTGCGGCAAGGTGGTTAAAATTATACCAAAAGGCCTGCCTTTAATCGCTATAGACCACCATATCAGTAATTCCCAGTTTGCTGATATAAACTGGGTGAAGCCGCAAAGTTCTTCTACCGGCGAGATGATTTATGAGCTTTATAAAGCAATGGGCGTCCCCTTTGGCCGCGCAAGCGCTCTTTGTTTGTATACCGCGATAATGACGGATAGCGGATCGTTTCGCTATTCCACTACCAGTTATAAAACTCATCAGGCGGCGGCGGAATTGCTTAAATTCAATATCTCTGCCGAAAAAATTTATCAAAATGTTTATCAGTCTAATTCTTATTCCGACGTACTCTTATTAAAAGAAGCGTTGAATACTTTAAAGTTAGACAGGAACGGCCGTATTGCCTGGTTTAAGATAGACAAAGATCATTCCGATTCTCAAACGCAAACAGACCAAACAGATTCTGTTTTGGATTTTGCCAGAAGGATAAAAGGCATCGAGGCCTGTTTTTTGCTAAAGAGGGCAAAAGACAAAAGGTTTGTCCGTGTTAACTTGAGGTCGAGAGGAAAGATTAATGTCAGTAAAATTGCTCAGTATTTTGGCGGCGGCGGGCATAAAAATGCCAGCGGCTGCACTATAAAAGGGACATTCGCCGGCGTAGAAAATAAAGTTTTGAACAGAATAAAACAAGAACTCAATAAATGGAAGGGATATTAATTGTAAATAAGCCGCAAAATATAACATCGCACGATGTGGTGAATATCGTGCGCCGCCGCCTAAAGATAAAAAAGGTAGGCCACGCCGGCACATTAGACCCGTTAGCCACCGGGGTTTTGATAATTTTAGTAGGAAGGGCAACCCGGCTTTTTAAAACCTTTACTGATTTTGATAAAGTTTATGAGGCGACCCTTACCTTAGGCGCAATTACCGATACGGCAGATTCCCGCGGAAAGATCCTAAAGACATTTTCTTACGATGGCGTCAGAGAAGAAAAAGTAAAAGAAGTATTTAGCGATTTTACAGGGAAGATTAATCAGATTCCGCCGATGGTGTCAGCTCTAAAGTATAAAGGCCAGCCGCTCTATAAGCTAGCCCGCTCCGGTATAGAGGTTCCGCGCCTGGCTAGGCAAATTACTATTCACAGTTTAAAGCTTTTGGGTTTTCATCTGCCGGATATCGTTTTTGAAGTAAGGTGTTCTAAGGGGACATATGTACGTACGTTAGGGGAAGATATTGCCAAGGGCCTCGGCGGCGGCGGGCATATCTCCAGCATTAAAAGGATAAACGTCGGCCCGTTTAGTATTAAAGATAGCATAAGCGTTGAGGAAGTTAATGAGAGTCATTTACGGCCTTGGAAAGAAAATCAAAAATCTTAACAGGCCATATGTTGCTTTAGGCATTTTTGACGGCGTGCATTTGGGCCATCAGTATATCCTGAAGGCTATGTTACGTCAAGCCAAGGATGCCGATAAAAATAGTGTTTGTGTTACCTTTTATCCGCATCCGGAAAAAATTTTAAGCTCAAAAAATGTTTTTGTGCACCTGATTTCATTAGAGCATCGCTTAAAACTTATCGCAGGCTTAGGCCTTGACACCTGCATTATCATAAATTTCAATCGTCATTTTTCAGAAATTAGCCCGGGACATTTTATAGAGTTGTTAAAGAAAAAAGTCAATCCTGCGGCCGTATTTGTGGGGAATAATTTTACTTTTGGGCGAGGAGGTTCAGGAGGAATAAATTTACTTAAAGTTATGGCGGAGAGATACAATTTTAAGCTAAAGGCAATCGCGCCTTTAAAATTAAACCGTAGGGTTATCAGCAGCACATTTATCCGTGCTTTGATAAAAAACGGCAAGTTAGATTTGGCGAAAAAATACTTAGGCAGGAATGTTTCTGTTTTGGGCAGGGTAGTTAAAGGGAGGCGAGTGGGGAGAAAATTGGGTTACCATACGGCGAATATTGATGTAGGGCATGAAATTATCCCTCCGGCAGGAGTTTACGCGGTAAAGACAAAAATAAAAAATAAAAAATTTAATGGCGCAGCCTATATAGGGACCAGCCCCACATTGCATTTTGGCTACCGGAGGCCGCGCCTGGAAGTATATATTTTGAATTTTCATAGGAATATTTATAACCGAGAAGTAGAAATAGAATTTATCAAAAAGATACGGCAAGAGAGGCAATTTCCTTCCCTGGATCTTCTTTCTTTTCAGATAAAACGGGATATCACCAAAGCCCGGTCAATCCTGCGTTAACGTACAATCTCAGCCATATTCTATCCATTGTAATACATAAAGTTAGGTTTAATTTTTCCATTGTGCCGCCCCCGATACTAAAACACTGCAAAAATTTATTCTAAATTTTCTTGCAAGTATCGGGATAAATTCAACCAAATAAGTTATGTCGCCTTTAGGCTTCCATAACTTATGGTTTCATTTAAAGGATTCGCGGCCTGCCCGCCAACGCTTTGTGGCGGGGCATCGCGCGAAAAATAAGCGCCCGCCCGAACGACATTCAGCCCGCCTGACTCTCGCCCGAACGACATCTAGTCGGGCGCGGTCATTCGGGCAGGTCGGGCGCGGCAAGTTTGCATTTTTCGCTTGAAGCAATAGGAAATTATATTAGATCTTTCGGCCGTTGGCCTCAAGATCAAGTAAAATTACGCTTCGCTTTGCAATTTTCCTTGACAAGAGGGGGATTGTTGCTTATAGTTACATGTAGTGGTTTATAGTGGTGTAAAGTGGAGTAAGCCGCTAATTTCTCGTTTTTTTAATTTTTAAAAATTTTTAATCTAGTTAACTGTTTATTTTGATTTAATAATTATTAAAAAAGGTTTCATTTATGTTTTACGGAGAATATCAACATACTATTGACCGCAAGGGAAGGATTATTCTCCCTTCTAAATTCCGCGAAGTTGCGAAAAGCAATTTCATTGAGAAATTCTTTGTAACCCGCGGTTTGGATAAATGTTTATTTATGTTTGCCGAAGATGAATGGAAAAATCAGGAGCAGAAATTTAAGTCTATGCCTTTTACAAAGCAGGAGGCCAGGAGGTTTAATAGGCTGTATTTTTCCGGCGCAGTTGAAATGGCCGCGGATAAACAAGGCAGGATTCTTCTCCCCCAATACCTGAAAGATTTTGCCGGGATAAAGAGGGATATAGTGATTATCGGCGTTGCCAACAGAATTGAGATTTGGGATAAAACATTATGGCAGGAATTTTACAAAACTGCCGCAGAAAGCTTTGAGCAGATAGCCGAAAAGCTTATTGAAGAGTAAGCGGGTTTTACTTATAGAAAGCATGTAATGGAACATAAGCCGGTAATGGCAAAAGAAGCGGTTGAGGCATTGAATCTAAAGCCCGGCAACACAGTATTAGACTCTACGATAGGGTGCGCCGGGCATGGCCTTTTGATTCTGGGAAAAATTTTACCCGGCGGCAGGCTCATCGGGATAGACAGGGATAGCGAATCTTTGGATTGTGCCCGTAAAACTTTGAATGATTATATATCAAGTGTTACTCTGGTGCAGGATGATTTTAGGAACCTGGATAAAATCATAAAAGATTTAAAAATAGATAAAGTAGACGCGATGTTGTTTGACTTAGGGATTTCTTCGTTGCAGTTAGACAGCCCAGAGAGGGGATTCGGCATAAAGGTGGATGCTCCTTTGGATATGCGCATGGACAGGTCGAGCTATATATCTGCTTATGACTTAGTGAATAATCTTACCGAGAATGAAATATCCTGCCTTCTTAAGCGCTATGGCGAAGAAAGATGGCATAATCGTATCGCCAGGTTCTTGGTAAGAGAACGGGA
Organism: Candidatus Omnitrophota bacterium; assembly: GCA_030681595.1. GTDB lineage: Bacteria > Omnitrophota > Gorgyraeia > Ghiorseimicrobiales > Ghiorseimicrobiaceae > CAKKQO01. Next base: position 53,626 of record JAUXSB010000014.1, on the reverse strand, counting down.
GCGCCGCCCTATCGCGACTACGGGGCAGTTAAGTTCAATAGTTCTAAGAGCAATGCCCCGCGGCTTGGGATACCAGAGGATACACCCGGCGACAAGGACTTTTCAGGCGTTTAGAATTGCCGTAAATAGAGAGCTTGAATCATTAGAAGAAGCCTTGAATAAAACAATAGAATTTTTAAATACCGGAGGCCGTATCAGCGTTATTTCTTTTCATTCGCTGGAAGACAGGATTGTAAAAAATGTATTTAAAAAGTTTTATCATGAAGACAGGGCACGGTTAATTTTTGCTAAACCGCAGGTTCCGAGTTTTGAGGAGGTCAGAGAAAATCCGCGCGCGCGTTCGGCAAAATTAAGGGTTATAGAAAAGATAAGATGAAAACATCTAAAATTATATTCCTTACTCTTTTTATCACCGCTTTGTCTTTAGTCTATGTATGGCAACAGGCAAAGATCGTAGAGTTTGCTTATGAAAGACAGGAAAAAATAAAACTCTGCCAGCAGATGCTTGACCGAAATATGTTTTTAAGATATAATTTAATTACCTTGGAATCATCGGGTAATTTGAGCAAGAATTTAAAGGCATTTGAAGCTGATTATGAAATTCCGGCATTTACGCAGATAGTGGATTTAAGGACCAGCCAGGAGAAAAGCAGTTTAGAATTAGCTTCAGGCAGGCGGCAGGATACACGGTTTAATCTTAATAAAGAAAAGATAAAAGAGAATATTTTATTAAGCTTATTTAGTCCTAAATCCCAAGCAGAAGCCCAGACAAAATAGTGGCCGTATAAACTTGGGTTGATATATTTTCACGCGACAGGCGCGTTTTTTTTGGCGCGGTGGTCTATGCCGCGCAGCGTATTCTATTGTGCATATACGAAACCATCGCTTCCGCTTTTATGCGGTAATTTCCTTTTTCTTTCTCTTCCTGTTTTGTTTAACTGCCCGTCTGTTTTTTATCCAATTTTTCAGATCACGCTATCTGACTAATCTTGCCGAAAGGCAGTACAACTTTTTTACCGAGCTTGAGCCGGTAAGGGGCACGATATTCGACAGGAATTTAAGGCCGCAGGCGACTAATATAGCCTGTGATTCTCTTTATGCAGTCCCGAAGCAGATAAAAAATAAAAGTAGTACAGCGCTACAGCTTAAGGCGATATTAAATTTAGATACCAACTTTTTTTTGGAAAGATTAAGCCGTAAAAAATCTTTTATCTGGTTGGCCAGAAAAATCTCTCCTGAGAATGCCGAGCGGATTAAGGAGCTGAAAATTGATGGATTGGGTTTTATAAGGGAAACTAAAAGGTGTTATCCTAACCAGCAGTTTGCCAGCCATACGATAGGGTTTGCCGGTTTAGATAATAAAGGCTTGGAGGGGCTGGAAGCATTATATGATGAGTACCTGCGTGGCGAATCTGGCTGGTCTACAAGTATAAGGGATGCAAGGCAGCGGCCGCTCCCCATGGGAGAAAAATTTGTTCCAGCGCAAGACGGATACGATTTAGTCTTGACTATTGATGAGGTGATTCAGTTTATTGCCGAGTATGAATTAGACGAAATTTATAATAAATCAGGCGCAAAGGGCGCTGCAATATTAGTGATGGACCCGAATACGGGTGCCGTGCTTGCTTTGGCAAACAGGCCAAGTTTCGATCTTAATGCCGGAGCCGCGGTAGAAGAGGCGAGGCGCAATAGGGTGGTCAGCGATTACTTTGAGCCGGGTTCAGTCTTTAAAATCGTGACTGCCGCTGCCGCTTTAGAGGATGGTAAGGTTAAAGAGGAAGATAAAATTTTTTGTGAGAACGGCGCCTACCGTGTGGGCAATCATACGTTGCATGACCATCACCCGAACGGATGGCTTACCTTTAGAGAAGTAATAGTTGAATCAAGCAATATTGGTACAACTAAGGTAGCACAGCTCCTGGGCCCGGAAGTTATTTATAAATACGCCAAACTTTTCGGGTTCGGCTCATCGACAGGGATAGACCTTCCCGGTGAAGTATCGGGGGTGCTTAAGAATCCCCGCCAGTGGTCAAAGACTTCCATCGGGGCAATACCTATAGGGCAGGAGGTATGTGTTACGGTGTTACAGCTTGCAAATATGATATCTTGTGTTGCTAACGGAGGGCTGCTGTATAAGCCCTATCTGCTTAAAGCGATTAAAGACAAAAGCGGTGAAACCATAAAAGAGTTTAACCCGGTTGTTATCCGCCGCGTTATTTCAGGAGAGACAGCCCTTAGGCTTAGGAATATTCTTACCGATGTAGTTGGCGAAGGAACAGGCAGATTAGCCGGCCTTTCCAATTTTAAGGTAGGCGGAAAGACCGGAACCGCCCAGAAGATAGATGGCGGCACATATTCTCATGATAAATTTATCGCTACTTTCATCGGTTTTGTGCCTGCGGATAACCCGCGCCTTGCTATGGTGGTAATGGTAGATGAGCCGCAGGGGACGTATTTTGGCGGAACGGTGGCAGCCCCGGTATTTAAAAAAGTTGCCGATAAGGTTTTAAAGTATCTGGATGCTTCTAAAGCGTTAGAGATAGCAAGGGGAAATTAATGCGATTAAAAGAGTTGATAGATAAGATAGGCGTGGCAGAGGCGGATGGTTTATCCGGTATTGAGATAAAAGGTGTTACACCTGATTCCCGTAATGTGCGGGAAGGGTTTTTATTTGTGGCGGTTAAGGGGGCGCAACTGGATGGGAATAATTTTATTGATGAAGCGATAAAGAGAGGGGCAGTGGCGATAGTTATTCAGTCATCGGTCACCGGTCACCGGTCACCGGTAAAAAATGTGCCCTTCATAAAAGTTGAAGATGTGCGCAGGGCATTCGCGGATTTAGCCGGAAAATTTTATAATTACCCTTCGCGAAAAGTAAAATGTGTCGGTGTAACCGGCACCAACGGCAAAACCACCGTTACTTATCTTTTAGAGAGTATCTTAAGGCAGGCGGGTTTTAATTGCGGCGTAATCGGCACTATAAATTATCATTTTAACGATAAGGCAATCCCCGCGCCCAATACTACTCCCGATGCCGCATTCTTACAATCGCTGCTTTCTGAAATGAGAGATTCTATGGTTGATTACTGCGCTTTGGAAGTTTCAAGCCATTCCCTGGAACAGGAACGCGTCAGGGGTATTGATTTTAAGTATGCGGTATTTACGAATTTAACTTCCGACCATCTTGATTATCATAAAAACAGGCTTTATTATTTTGAGGCAAAGGCAAAACTTTTTAAAATGCTTAATAAACAGGCCTGCGCAATAATTAACATCGATGACGAATGTGGGCTGAAATTGGTCGAGCGTACCGATACCGCTATAGTTACTTATGGCATAGATAATAAGGCGGATGTGCGCGCTAAAGATTTAAGCTTAAGTTTAGACGGCACAGAATTTAGAGTTGTGGCGCAGAAAGAAGAATTTAAGGTTAGAACCAGGCTTATCGGCAAACACAATGTTTATAATATATTGTCTGCTATTGCTGTTTCGTTGTCGGAAGGCATTGCGAAAGAGCATATACAGGATGGTATATATAAATTAGAGAAAGTGGAAGGCCGCCTCGAAAGAATTAAGGGCGAATACCCTTTTAGTGTCTTTGTTGATTACGCGCACACTGAGGATGCCTTAAAGAATGTTTTAACTTCTTTGTCAAAAATCAAGCACCGGAAGATTATTCTTGTATTCGGCTGCGGCGGGGACAGAGACCGCACTAAAAGGCCCAAGATGGGTTACGTGGCATCTTCTTTATCGGATTTAGCGGTTATTACTTCTGATAACCCCAGGAATGAAAATCCCGTAAAAATAATAGAAGAAATCGCCTCCGGATTTACGAAAGAAAATTTTATAGTTATAGAGGACAGGTTTATCGCAATAGAGAAGGCTTTGTTAGCAGCCGAAGAAGAAGATATAGTGCTTATTGCCGGAAAGGGCCATGAGCAATATCAGATATTTAAGGACAAGATGGTTCATTTTGATGATAGGCAAGCAGTAAAAAAAATATTAGATAGACGGTATAAGAATGTTTACCCCGTTAGAGATAGCTCCGCTTTTAGCGGAGCGTCTATACCGGGAGAAAATAAATAAAAAATTATCACTTTAATTAATAAACATTGTTTTATGAATAAGATGCAGAATTCATCTCTAACGGGGTTTACGCTTAACGAAATATTGGAAGCGACCGGAGGAAAGTTTATTTACGGAAATCTTAATGTTTCTGTAACCGGCGTTTCATCTGATTCACGCACTATTAAGTCAGGCGAATTATTTATTGCCATACGCGGTGAAAAATTTGACGGGCATAATTTTGTTGCCGAAGCAGTCAAGAAAAACGCGCAGATTTTGATTGTAGATAACAATTTCAGGCTGGATAACATCCAGAAAAAGTTATCTTTTAATGCTGACGCAGGCATTGCTTTTGTCAGGGTCGGCGATACATTAAAAGCCCTGGGAGATATCGCCTCTTTTCACCGCAGGCGTTTTAAAATACCTGTGATTGCAGTTACCGGCTCATGCGGGAAGACTACCACTAAAGATATGATTGCTGAAGTTTTGTCTGCGCGGTTTAACGTGCTGAAGAACGAAGGCACCTTCAATAACCTTATCGGCCTTCCGCAAACACTTTTAAAACTAAACCGAGATACGGAAATTGTAGTAGTGGAAATGGGCACAAACAAAGCAGGCGAGATTAAAAGGCTTGCTGAGATTGCCCGGCCCAATGCCGGCGTAATCACCAATATCGGGCCGGCACACCTGGAATTTTTCGGCTCGCTTGGCGCCGTATTAAAAGAAAAATTTGAGTTAATCGATAATTTGCAATTTCCATATTTAGCTATATTAAACAGAGACGATGCCCTGCTCAGGAAAAGGATAGGGAAAACTAAAGGCAAAACTATTTTTACTTTCGGCATAAAGAATAAATGCGATTTTCAGGCCGCAGATATTAAAATTGGAAGTAGCAGGGTAGAATTTAGCTTAAGCGCAAGGCATAATTTTAGGATGGATATTTTAGGAAGACATCATGTTTATAATGCGCTTGCCGCAATTGCCTGCGGGACAATTTTCGGCTTAAGCCCGGAGAAGTTAAAAAAACGCTTATCTAATTTTACCCCGCCTTTTACCCGTATAAATTTAAAAAAGATTAGGGATTATCAGGTAATTGACGACACTTATAATTCAAATCCGTTATCATTGGAGTGCGCGATAGAAGTATTGAAAAATTTCGACATCCAAGGCAGGAAAGTGTTGGTTATGGGAGATATGCTGGAGTTGGGAGAAAAAAGCATTATTCTTCATCGTAAGGCAGGCGAAAAAATACTTAGTTCGGGAATTGACGCGCTAATCACTGTAGGAAGGTTTTCTACGGAAACCGCGGAATTCGTCAGGAAAAGCTCGTCCGGAGTAAAAGTTTATTCTTGCGGGTGCGCGCTTGAGGCCAGGGGAATATTAAGCAGCCTGCTTAAGGCTGACGACTTGGTTTTAATAAAAGGCTCGCGGGCAATGCAGATGGAAAAGGCCATACAGGGTCTATAAAATAAGGACAAATACAAAAGCATAAAATTCAAAATAATATCAAAGCACAAATTCCAAATGTGAAAACCCCATGTCTTTAAATTTGTTATTTGGCATTTGAATTTATTTTGTCATTTTAATTTCGGCATTTGTTATTACTTAAAATAATATGTTTTATCATTTTCTTTATCCCCTAAGCGATTTTTTCTTCGCTTTTAATATATTTAAATATATTACCTTCCGCGCCGGCATGTCCATTGTTACTTCTTTTTTACTCTGTGTTATTTTCGGGCCTTATGTAGTCAGGAAATTAGCTCTTTTGAAGATAGGAGAAAATATCCGTAAGGAAGAATGCCTTACTCTTTATAACCTTCAGCCGCATAAACAGGGTACGCCTACCATGGGAGGCCTGCTTATCATTTCTTCTATACTTATCTCTGTTTTCTTGTGGGCGGATCTAAGTAATAAATATATCCTACTTTGTATGGTTAGTTCATTTTGGCTGGGTTTAGTGGGATTCCGCGACGATTACCTGAAATTAGTCAAAAAAAAATCCAAGGGCCTGTCGGCAAAGGCAAAACTATTTTGGCAGGTATTATTGGGTTTGGTTATTGGTGTTGTCCTTATTTTCAGCGGAGAATTCTCTACGGTTATTGATATTCCCTTCCTAAAACGGGTAGTTTGGGATTTGGGTTTATTCTATATTTTTTTTATTGTCTTGGTAATCTGCGCTTCATCTAATGCGGTAAATATTACCGACGGTTTAGACGGCTTGGCTATTGGCCTGGTGATGATGGTGGCTTTAGCCTTTTCAATATTAAGCTATGTGACCGGGCATGCCGTATTCAGTAGTTATCTTTTTATCCCGTATATACCACAGGCCGCAGAGCTGACGGTTTTTTGCGCGGCAATATTCGGAGCATCTTTGGGTTTTTTGTGGTTTAATTGTTATCCGGCGAATGTTTTCATGGGAGATACCGGTTCTTTGGCATTGGGCGGTATGCTCGGTACCATCGCCGTATTGATTAAGAAAGAGTTGTTGCTGGGATTAGTAGGCGGGGTGTTTGTGATTGAGGTAATTTCGGTAATATTGCAAGTGGCCAGCTTTAAATTGACCGGAAAGCGGATTTTTAAGATGTCGCCTTTACATCATCATTTTCAGATGAAAGGATGGAATGAATCTAAAATAATCATCCGTTTCTGGATTATCGGGATAATCTTTATTATTTTTACGCTTATGACACTGAAGCTGAGATAACGCGCTATGCGCATGGCGCATAACCTATAGCGCACAACGAAAATGCATAAAATAGATCTAAAAAATAAAAAAGTAGTAGTTGTTGGCTTAGCCCGCAGCGGCGTTGCTTCGGCAATTTTGCTTAAAAGTGCCGGCGCTAAGGTATTTGTCAGTGATATAAAAGATGATGTGGATACCAGAAATAATAAGGAAGAATTAGAGGCGCAGCAAATAGAGGTGGAATTGGGGAAACATTCTCCGGGCTTGTTTTGCGGCGCGGATTTGGTTGTGGTAAGCCCCGGCGTAAGGTTTGACGCTTTATGCCTAAACTGGGCGCGCGCAAAGAATATCCCCGTAATCGGCGAAATTGAATTGGCCGCATCTTTTTGCCCTGCCCCGATTATTGCTGTTACCGGGACTAACGGAAAATCCACTACCACTGCTCTAATCGGTGAAATCTTAAAACTTAGCGGAAGAAAAGTGCATATTTGCGGCAATATCGGTAAAGCTTTTTCCCAAGAAGCCGTAAAAATTGCTAAAGACGATATTGTTTCACTGGAGGTGAGTTCATTCCAACTAGAAACAATAGTAGATTTTAAGCCTAAGGTCTCCGTGATACTAAATTTTAACCGTAATCATTTAGACCGCCATAAAGATATGGATGAATATTTGATGGCGAAGAAGCGCATATTTATGAATCAGGACAAGGATGATTTTACGGTTTTAAACATGGATGACGCGGTATTAAAAAATTTGGCTTGCCAGACTAAAGCAGAAGTCAGGTTCTTCGAGTCATCGTTGGATATCGGCGGGTTTAAGTTGAATGCGAATCAAGCGGCAGCCTTAAGAGTGGGGGAGATATTCAAAATAGAGAAAAAAGATGCGCTTGGCGTAATACGCGGATTTAAAGGCCTTCCCCACCGGATGGAATTTGTGGATACGGTTTCCGGAATAGATTTTATCAATGATTCAAAGGCTACAACGGTAGATTCCTGCGCATGGGCTTTAAAAAATATCTATAAGCCCGTAATTTTAATTGCCGGAGGCAGGGATAAGGGTGCTGATTTTAGGTCCATAAGGGATTTGGTACGTAGGAAAGTAAAGACTTTAATCGCTATCGGAGAAGCCGGAAATAAAATTAAAGATGCCTACAAAGGGGTTACACCGGTTATCGGGCTGGACAATTTTAAGGCGGCTGTTTATGCGGCTAAAGATTTGGGTTGCGAAGGCGACTGTATCTTGCTTTCCCCGATGTGCGCAAGTTTTGATATGTTTCGCGACTACGAAGAAAGAGGAAGGGTTTTCAAGGAAATAGTCAGGGAGCTAAAGAAGTAGAAAAAATATTTAGCCGCAGGCTACAAGCTTCATGCTGCAAACTCCAAGCTGTAAAGGTTTTAGCCTGGAGCCTGAAGCCTGCAGCTTGAAGCGTTATTATTTAACTATGCGTAACATAAGGATTTCATTATTTTTAATTACGTTTTTTCTTGTTTGTATCGGGATAGTAATGATTTACAGCGCGTCCTCTATTTATGCATGGGAAACTTTGGGAGATACGAACTATTATTTAAAAAGACAGCTTCTCTATGTAGGCATCGGGTGCCTATTTATGCTTTTGGCGATGAGCTTTGATTATAAGCTGCTTCGTAGATATGCCAAGCCGCTATTTGTTGTGTCTTTGTTTTTACTGGTGTTGGTTTTAATATTGGGCAGGGAGGCAGGAGGGGCAAAACGCTGGTTTAAGGCTTTTGGTTTTAGTTTCCAGCCGTCTGAGTTAATGCAGGTAAGCCTGATTATCTATCTGGCAGATTTTATCTCCCGCAAGAAAAATTTAATTTTTGATTTCTGGCGGGGTTTTGTGCCGCCGTTATTACTTTTAGCAAGCGCAAGCCTGTTAGTATTGATACAGCCTGATTTGGGGACTGCTTTTTTATTGGTTGTGATTGCCTTTATTATGCTTTTTGTTTCCGGTGTAAGCCTTTCTTATATCGGCTTATGTGCTTTTATTTCGATCCCCGCGCTTTATCTATTAATATTCAGGGTTCCTTACCGCAGGGCGAGGGTTTTAGCCTTTTTAAATCCGTGGCTCGATCCTAAAGGAAGCGGATTTCAGCTGATACAGTCTCAGATTGCTTTGGCTTCAGGAGGAGTTTTTGGCCTCGGCCTCGGCCAAAGTAAACAAAAGCTATTTTATCTTCCTGCCGCGCATACGGATTTCATATTTTCTATCATTGTCGAAGAATTGGGCTTACTTGGCGCGCTTTTGGTAATTACGCTTTTTATAATGTTTATTTGGCAGGCGGTTTTAATTTACTGTAATACTCCTGATACATTCGGGAAATTGTTAAGCCTGGGTATTCTTTCCATGATAGGCCTTAAAGTCTGCATAAACATCGGCGCCTCCTTGGGTTTTTTGCCTACCAAGGGCTTGCCTCTTCCTTTTATCAGTTATGGTGGGACGTCCCTGATTTTTGATATGATCTGCGTAGGTTTATTGCTAAATATTTCAAGATCGGGAGAATATCCATGAAGCGGGCCTTCTTAAACATAGAGAGTGAAATTGTAGAAGGAAGGCTGTAGTGAAGATAATAATTGCTACCGGAGGCACAAAAGGGCATATTAATCCTGCGTTAGGCTTGGCGTCAGCGCTAAAAAAGAAAGTTTCTGTAGAAATTATTTTTGTTAGCCCGAATAAAGAACTAAAAAATATCCTTACAAAAGAAGGCATTAAGGCGTATATTATCCCTAATCCCCGGATTAAATTAAATTCGCCTTTTTCTTTAATTTCCGGTTTATTTATGTTATTTTTTGCTCTGGTTGCCTCTATTTATTATTTAGCGAAAATAAGGCCTCAGGTTGTGGTGGGGTTTGGCGGTTATGCCGCCTTTCCTTTAGTTTTTTCTGCCTGTGTTTTGGGAATCCCGGCGGCTATACATGAGCAAAATGTGGTAATGGGAAAAGCAAACCGTGTTTTGTCATATTTGGTAAAAAAAATTCTGGTAAGTTTTGAAGATACAAAAGAATTATTAAAGAGCCGTAAAATAACGGTAACCGGTAACCCGATCAGGGAAGGCTTAAGAAAGATTGATAAAGGGCAGGCCATAAAGTATCTTGGTTTAGAGGAAAATTTATTTACTATTTTGGTTATGGGAGGCAGTTCGGGCGCGCATAATATAAATGAAAAATTTGCTCAAGCACTTACGAGCAAAAACATAAAAGATAAAGGGATCCAGGTTATACATCTTACGGGTAAAAACGATTTTGAATTTATTAATCAATTTTACAAAACGATCAATCTAAAAAGCCGGGTATACAGTTTTTCCGAAGAAATCGCCTATTTTTTCAGTGCCGCGGATTTAGTTATTTCGCGCGCAGGCGGCTCTACCATAAGCGAATTGTCTTATTTTCAGGTACCGGCTGTTTTAATCCCTTACCCTTATGCAGGCGCGCATCAGAAGGAAAACGCAAAAGCTTTGACTAAAAATAATAAAGCGGTTATGATAGAAGATGATAAGCTGGACGCTGAAACATTAGCCGGCTATATAGAGGATTTTATCGCGCACCCTGAAAAATTAAGCATGATGAGGGAGCGGTTTTTTAAGGAAAGCGAGCTTAACTCGAGAGAAAAAATAGTTCAAGAGGTGTTGGCATTAAGCTAAAATTAAGAAATTTTTATTTGAGGATAAAGCATTTTCATCCGGTAGGATTTGTTTTCGCTATCGTTCTTTTATTTTCTTCTCTTTGCGTCAGTTTTGCAGAAGAAAAATGGAATGAAAGCCGCAGTGAACATTTTATTGTTTATTTTAGGGCTATCCCGGAGGATTTTATTGACGAGGTAAAAAATGACGCTGAAGAGTATTATAAATCAATAACTGAAAACCTCGGGTTTGCCAGATATAATTTTTGGCTTTGGGATAAGCGGGCTAAGTTTTATATTTATAATGACAGCGGAGATTATATCCGTCAAACAAACCAGCCTGCCTGGAGTGCGGGCGCTGTACATTATCAGGAAAAAATAATCATGACTTACCCGCAGATGGCAGGTTTTTTTGATTCGGTTATGCCGCATGAGTTAGGCCATATTATTTTCAGGGAATTTATCGGAGGGGGATCAAAAATCCCTCTTTGGTTTGAGGAAGGGGTAGCTTCTTATCAGGAGAGGTCAAAACGCTTGGGCGCAGACAAAATTGTTATTCAAGCGATAAATGACAAAAATTTTATCCCTTTGGAAGACTTATCTAAAATGGATATCCGCAATAGTTTTAATAAGGCGGCAGTTGAACTTTTTTATGCCGAAGCAATAAGCGTGGTGAGTTTTATAATTTCTGAATTCGGTAAAGAACATTTCGGCTGGTTTTGCCGCGATATAAGAGACGGCAAAGCATTTGAGGACGCGTTGTGGCGTTTTAACTGTCGTGATTTAGCTGCCCTGAATAAAAGGTGGACGGAGTATCTTAAGAATAAACCCCGTTAGAGATAACGGCAGACACATTTTATGAGGTAATTGTTTTATGCGGAAGCAATGGGTTAATCAATAAAATTATGCGCGATAGACGCCCCGAAGCTTCGGGGCTATCTCTAGCGGGGTAAATAATTATGCGTTATAAACACGTACATTTTATCGGTATCGGTGGAATAGGAATGAGCGGGATTGCTTCTATACTGCGCACTAAGGGGGTATTTGTTTCCGGCTCGGATGTTAAAGATTCCCGCCTTTTGGAATCGCTGAGACGGGAGGGTATTAAAGTATATTTAGGGCACCAGGCGGAAAATATTTCTGGCGCGGATTTAGCGGTTTATTCTTCCGCGATTAAGCCGGATAATGTAGAATTTATTGCGGCAGAAAAACATAATATTCCGCTTATGCGCAGGGCGGAATGTTTAGCAGCGCTCATGAAAGATAAAGTAGCGATTACGATAAGCGGCGCGCACGGGAAAACCACCACTACTTCTCTGGTTGCGCATATGCTGATTCAGGCAGGTTTTAATCCCACAGCCGTAATCGGCGGCATAGTGAGAAATTGGGATGATAACATCTTTATAGGCGAAAGCAGGTACTTTGTCGCCGAGGCAGATGAAAGCGACGGAACATTTTTAAAATACGAACCCGTCTATTCTATCGTTACCAATATTGATTATGAGCATCTGGACTATTATAAAGATTATGCCAGTATCGTTAAGGCATTCGCTGAGTTTATGGAAAAAACTAAAGATGAAGGCTGTCTTATTGCCTGTTACGATGATTTAAATATCAGAAAAATATTATCCGGTATTAAAAAACGCTTCATTACGTTCGGGTTAAGCCAGGGATGCGATGTGCGGGCGGACAGCGTCAGCCAAGAAGGCTTTACTTGCGGATTTGATTGTTTTTGGCACAATGAGCCGCTAGGGAGGTTTAAGTTATCTATTCCAGGCTTGCATAATGTTTCAAATTCGTTGGCAGTAATTGCCCTGGGGCAGGAATTAGGCGTAGCCAAGGATGTTATCCGTGAGAGCCTTTCAACCTACAAAGGCGCAGAAAGAAGGCTGGAAATAAAAGGAGAGTCGCCCGAGTATCTGATTATAGACGATTACGCGCATCATCCTACCGAGATAAAGGCAACGTTATCCGCGGCGCGCAGCATCGCAGAACATAAATGCTACAAGAGGCTTATCGTCGTGTTTCAGCCGCACCGTTTCAGCCGCACCAAGTTTCTTATGGATGAATTTTCAGATAGTTTTGATCAGGCGGATTACTTAATCATAACGGATATTTATGCCGCCAGCGAGTTGCCTATAGCCGGGATAAACGCAGAAACTATTTGCGAGAAAATAAGAAAAAAGGGAAGGAAAAACGTAGAGTTTATTCAAAAAGAAAAAATTGTAAACAGGATTTTGGTTATCGTTAATTCCGGCGATTTAATTATTACCCTGGGCGCAGGGGATGTAGGAAAGCTGGCTGATGAGTTATCTTTTAAGCTTATCAAACAAAATCTGCCGATGCCGCCGTTGGCGGCACCCCGCCATTAGGCGGTGGCTGGCGTTTTCCCGCTAACGGGATCCCGCTGTTGCGGGAAGAATTTTGTTTGATGCCGCAAAGACTTTTGCGGCGTAGGAAAATAGTGATTTATGAATGAAAAACGCAAGGATTTAATTTATAGTATTGGGGAATTTATCCCTAACGGGGTAAAATTTAATGAACCGCTTGCTGAGCATACCACTTTTAGAATCGGCGGGCCGGCAGAGTTCTGGGTTGAGCCGGGGAACCTTAAGGAGCTGGCCTCTGTAATAAGAGTTGCCAAGAAAAAAAATATCCCGCTATTTATCATAGGCGCAGGGAGTAATATTCTTGGCTTAGATGCGGGCATAAAGGGCATAGTAATAAGTTTGAACAGGGGATATTTTAAAAAGATAGAAGCAAAGAAAAACAAAATTTTATGCGGTGCCGGCGCCAGGCTTACTTTTTTATTGGGGAGAGCGCGTAGTTTCAATTTGGGCGGCTTAGAATTCCTAAGCGGTATCCCGGGGACATTCGGCGGCGCGTTAGCGATGAATGCGGGCATAGCAACCGTAATTAAAAATGAAAAATTAAAAATTAAAAACGGTAAGACAAAGACTAAGAGCATCGGAGATTTGGTTGAGGATATAACAGTTATGGATTACAACGGCAATATTAAACTGATAAATAAAAAAAATTTAGATTTCGGCTATCGCACATCGAATCTTTCCGGGTATGTAATTTTAAACGCGACGTTAAAGCTGAAGAAAAGAAACAGGGAAAAGATAAAAGAGGATATTGATAAATATTTAAGCAGGCGCAGGATGACGCAAGATCTATCATGCTCTTCAGCAGGGTGTATTTTTAAGAATCCTTCTTTAAACGAAAGCGCAGGCCGCCTGATTGATTTATGCGGGCTAAAAGGTAAGTCTATCGGTGGGGCGTTTGTTTCGTTAAAACATGCTAATTTTATTTTTAATAACGGTAACGCCAAGGCAGGCGACGTACTGCGCCTTATGTCTTTAATAAGAAGAAAAGTTAAGAATAAGTTTAATGTCGAGCTTGAGCCGGAGATAAAGATATGGCCGTAGCAGGCAGGATTAAGAAACAAGAACCAAGAACTAAGAATCAGTTTGGAAGGATTGGCGTATTAATGGGCGGGCCTTCCTCGGAGAGGGAGATTTCCCTGAAATCAGGCTCGGCTGTATTTGAAGCGTTTAAGTCTTCAAATTTAGACGTGGTAGTTTTAGATATCACCGAAAGCGATTCAGGAAAGGCGCGTACGCAGATCGAAAAAGCGCGGATTAAAATAGCTTTTATCGCTTTGCATGGAAAGTTCGGCGAAGACGGGACAGTACAAAAACTACTCCAGGAAATGCGGGTTCCGTATACCGGATCCGGAATAGAAGCCAGCAGGTTAGCCTTAGACAAGATAGCTGCGCGGAAAAGGTTTAAGGAGGCCGGGCTTTCTGTACCGGAGGCAGAAATAGTAAACAAAAATATTCCTTTTAAGAAAAAACTTGGAAAATTCCCCGTAGTAGTCAAGCCGGCAACTTCCGGTTCAAGTATAGGTTTAAGTATTGTCGAAGAGGAGAAGGATCTATGGCCGGCCTTGAGGGAAGCGTTTGTCCATGATGAGAACGTTTTAATAGAAGAATATATACAGGGGCGTGAATGCACCGTTGGTATTTTGGAAGATAAACCGCTAGCTGTGGTAGAGGTAATCCCTAAGAGGAAATTCTTTGATTATCAGGCAAAATACACCAAAGGGTTAACCGAATATATAGTACCGGCAGCGTTTACGCAGGATATTTATAGCAAGGTACAAGAAACAGCTTTGGCTGCGCATAAGGCGTTGGGCTGTTACGGATTTTCGCGCGTAGATATGATAATAGATAATACCAACCGTCTTTTTGTGTTAGAACTTAATACTATTCCCGGCATGACGCAAACCAGCCTTCTTCCTAAGGCAGCACAGGCTGTAGGGGTAAATTTTATCCAGCTTTGCATGAAGTTATTGTCTTTAGCGTTGACGCCGCGCAAGCAGGATAGAAAAATGCGCTGATGGCAAAAAATAGATTTCATTTTCTTAGGTCCTTAGTTTTGTTTTTGTCGGCAGTAGCTCTATGTATATTATTATTTTTCCTGCTTACAAGATTCTTAACCGCTTCAAGTTATTTTGATATCAAGAAAATAATGATTAAGGGGGGTATTAAAATAGACCCGCTACGTTATTTATTGGGGGAAAATTTACTTAGCATCGATTTAAAAAGCGTTGAAAAAAAAGTGTTTTTTGACTATCCGGCGTTAGAAAGGGTGGAAATTTCCCGGGTCCTTCCGGATACTTTGATAATCGGCATAAAAGCAAGGATACCTGTTGCCAAATTGCGGCTTAGAAAGCCGTATTTTATTGATTTAGGCGGCGCAGTATTGGACTTGCCTTTTGAGGAAACAGGAGCAGGCTTTCCGGAGATTGTCGGGCTTGAACATAAATTTTTAAATCCCCAAGGTATTAAAAAAGAATATCTAAATATTGCTTTGACGTTGATAACCGAATACAGTAAAATAGATTTTTCTAAAGATTACCCGATAAAGGATATCAATCTTTCTGACCTTTCGCAGGTTTTTTTTACCATCGGGTTGAATTCCCATAAAGTAGCCAGCACGGATAAGGATACGGGCATTATCAAGGTGATTATAGGTAAAGATGATATTGTAAAAAAAATAAAGACTCTCGCAGTACTTCTGTCTAAGATAAAATCTAATCTAGGTAGTGTAAAGTATATAGATTTAAGGTTTAAAGATCCGGTAACGGGAATATAATAAGATGTTTTCTTACAGCAGTAATATAATTTGCGGTGTAGATTTAGGTTCGCACAGGATTAAAATCGCGGCAGGCGTATTGGATAAAAGAGGCGATTTTTCCTTGTTGGATTATGCCGGAGCAAAAAGTTCCGGCATGAGCGCGGGGTTAGTTACGGACATATCATCAACGAGCCGTACCTTAAAACAAACGGTAGGCTCGCTTGAAGATAAGATAAAACATAAAATAAAGCGCGTCTATGTAAACATAAATGCGAAAGATTTAATCTTGAGGTGTGCCGGCGCAGTTATGCCGCTTTGTGACAGAGGGAATAAAATTGTAACCAACGCCGATATAAATTTGATTAATTCCCAAGCCTGTTCTCTAAACCTAAAGCTGGATGAGGAAATAATCCACAAATTCTCCCATCGTTATATCTTAGATGAACATAATTACATGGAGAACCCCAAAGGTTTGTATGGCCATAAACTGGCCGTTGATTTATATTTGATAGCCGGAAAACTCAGCCACATCGAGAATATTGTCAGGTTAATAAATCAGGCCGGGTTTGAAGTGGAGGACATAGTATTTTCTGGGGTCGCGGCGAGCCTGGCGGTTTTGGACAAGAATTTAAAAAATAGCGGGTGTGTTTTAATTGATATAGGCGCGGATTTGACACAAGTGCTGGTTTTTAAAGATAATATCTTGCGTTTTTCAGAAATAATTAATTATGGGGGGAATAATATCGCCAGTGCCATATCTGAAGTGTTGAGGCTTCCTTTTACATTAGCCGAAGAAATTAAAGATGCCCATGGCGCGGCCACTTCTAAAGACATCGGAGAGAATGAAGAGGTGATGGTTAGGAAAGATGATTTATACCAACCAATAAAACGCCGTTCGATCTCCGGTATTATCGAGCCGGAGGTTACTCAGCTACTCGTCCGTCTTAAAGAGAAAATTGACGTAGTGCCATGCCTAAAAGGCATAGATTATCCGGTTATTATGAGCGGAGGAACGAGCCTTATGGAAGGCCTCCTTGAATTGACAGAGTCAATTTTAGGGGTGCCTGTTAAATTGGGGATACCCAAGGCCAAAATTCCATCAGAAAGAAGCCAGCCTGGCTACGGCAAGGACCTTTTTTCTTTTTCTAACCGCTCGGTAATTTATAGCACAGTCATAGGCCTTGTTATTTACGGTTTTAACGCGAGAAAAGAGAAAAAGCTTGCCATATTTCAATCTCCAGATAAGAATATCCTGACTTATGTAACCGGCAGGGTAAAAGATATTTACAGCGAATATTTTTAATGAGTAGTTACTGAGCCTTCAATAAATAATGGATACATTGGAGGCTTAGGTTTGAGCCTGATGCAAGGCGCGACGACGAAGGCGTGCCCAATGCGGCACGCAGAGGAGAAGCAACGAAGCAGCAGGCCAAAGATTAAGCCTCCCCTTCGGGGCTGGCCGCTTTTGGGCTGCGGCTGCGTCGCTCGTCCTTGGCGTAGTGCATAGACTACGCCGGCGTCCTCGCTCCTTGTCTCGCTCCAAAATCATCACAGCCAATGTACCCATTATTTATTGAAGGTTCAGTAGCTTGCGAAAGCCAATGTTTTCGTAAATATAGCCCGAAGGGCGCCTGCTAATTAAGCCGCCATGCTTTTTGGCGGATATATCTAACCAAACAATTCACACCCTCTGAATCCAGCTTATGGGCAGGTTAAAAACTACCTGCACGCCTCATTTTAAGCGCCATTTTTCTATTGACCAGTTTTTAGATTGTGTTATGATGTTAGGGAATTAGAGCCGTAATCTTTTTAAAAATGGTCCCAAAAGAGAATGTCCTGCGCGTACGCGAGGAAATAGAGTTTGTTTGCCGGAAAGTAAAAAGAAGCCCGGGCGAGATTACCTTGATTGCGGTAGTCAAAGAAGCAAATTTAGCGCAGATTAAAGAAGCGATAAACGCGGGAATATTTGACCTCGGCGAAAATAAAGTCCGGGAAGCGCTGATCAAGTATAATCAACTCAATACCCAACACCCCCGCCTGACTCCCGCCCGAACGACGTTCAGTCGGGCGCGGTCATTCGGGCAGGCAATACGCAATACTCTAAAATGGCACATGATCGGCCATTTGCAGACCAATAAGGTAAAAGAGGCTGTGCGGATCTTTGATTTGATTCATTCGGTGGACAGCCAGCATTTGGCGGAGGAAATAAATAAGCAGGCTAAAAAAATAAATAAAATTCAGGATATTTTAATAGAAGTAAATACCTCGGGTGAAAAAACAAAATTCGGGTTAAAACCCGATGAAACGATTGAGGTTATAAAAAAGGCATCCGAGTTTAAAAATATCCGCATAAATGGCCTGATGACGATAGCGCCCCTATCAAACAATCCAGAAGAAGCCCGTCCATATTTTAAGATGTTACGAGAGCTCAAGGAAAAGATTGTTGTTAAATTGGGAATTGGGAATTGGGAATTGGGAATTTTGTCCATGGGTATGAGCCAGGATTACAAGGTGGCGATAGAAGAGGGAGCTACAATAGTTAGAATCGGAAGGGCTATATTTGGCAGCTGATGTTTAAAAATTTTCGGAAAAAGATTGGAATAATCGGCGCCGGAAATATGGGTTCGGCGATTGCAGAACGCATTAAGCGTAAGTATCATCTTTTTGTTTTTGATAAGGATAAAGAGAAGGTAAATAGGTTTAAAGGCGTAAAGTTATCAGAAAATAGTTCTGAATTGGCAAAAAATGCTGATGTTATTATATTGGCTGTTAAACCTCAAGATTTTGACTTTGTTTTAGGCGAGGTCAAAGATTGTTGGAAAAACAAATTATTTGTTTCTATCGCCGCCGGCATAACTACAAATTATATTGAGAAGCAGTTGGGTAACGTGCGGGTGGTGAGGGTGATGCCGAATATGCCGGCAAGAATTGGTAGAGGCATGAGTTGTCTGTGCAAGGGGAAATTCGCAAGCAAAGGAGACGTTATATTTGCTAAAAAATTATTTGATAATTTAGGAAAGACATTAATTTTAAACGAGGACATGATGGATGCGGCGACCGCGGTATCCGGAAGCGGGCCGGGATTTTGGTGCGAACGTCTAGAGGATAAGCCTAAAGATCAGTGGGAAAAATATAGCCAAGAAGTATTTATTCCAGAGTTTACTGTTGCAGCCGAAGGAATAGGTTTTAACAGGAAAGATGCTAAGCTATTAGCTCGTTCAACAGCTATTGGTACTTTGGTTACGGTGCAATTTTTGGGTGAAGAGCCTTCGAAATTTAAATGGAGCATTGTTTCTAAGGGCGGCACAACCGAAGCAGGCTTAGAAGCATTGCATAAAGGCGGTACTTTAACCGATGCGGTTAAGGCAGCAGTTAAGCGTGCGAAAGAATTATCACGAAAGGAATAATTTTATGGATAAAATCGGCATTATCGGCGGAAGCGGGTTATACAATATTGAGGGAATTAAAAAAGTAAAATCAGTGAGCGTCACTACACCTTTTGGCAGCCCTTCCGATAAATATGTCACCGGTGAATTAGAAGGCAAAGAAGTAGTTTTTCTGCCTCGTCATGGCAGAGGCCATAAAATTTCACCAAGCCATATAAATTATCGCGCTAACATCTTTGGGATGAAAAAATTAGGCGTCCAGCGTATTATTTCAGTTTCTGCTTGCGGAAGCCTAAAAGAAGAAATTGCGCCTTTAGATTTTGTAGTTCCCGATCAATTTGTTGACCGTACAAACCAGGCGCGCGCCATGACTTTTTTTGAAAAAGGGATTGTTGCCCATATCGGGTTTGCGGATCCGGTTTGCCCGCAAATCTCCAAAGTTCTTTATGATTCTGGAAAAAAACTTAATTTAAAAATGCATTCAGGCGGGGCATATCTAAATATGGAAGGGCCGGCATTTTCTACAAGGGCTGAGTCAAATCTATATCGCGCTTGGGGAATGTCTATAATCGGCATGACTAATATGTCAGAGGCAAAGTTAGCGCGCGAGGCGGAAATTTGCTATGCGACACTGGCGGCAGTAACCGATTATGACTGCTGGTATCCCGGGCACGACAGCGTGACCGTTGAAATGGTAATCGCAAACCTCGTCCAGAATGTTGCCAATGCAAAGAAAATAATTCGCGAAGTGATATTGAGCTTGCCTGAGAGAGAAGATTGCAGATGCAAGGATACGCTAAAACACGCGATTGTAACAGATAAAAAAATTATACCGCGAAAGATTAAAAAAGATTTAAAGATTATTATCGGAAAATACCTCAAATAGCGTATAGCGTATAGTTAAAACTAAACGCTAAAAATATGGACTATAAATCTACCCTTAATTTACCCCAGACCAGTTTTCCAATGAAAGCCGACCTCGCCAAAAGGGAGCCGGATATATTGGCTTTTTGGGAAAGGATAGGTTTATACAGTTTAATCCGCAAAAAATATCATGGTAAGCTTAAGTATATTTTGCATGACGGCCCGCCTTATGCCAACGGAGAAATCCATATCGGCCATGCCTTAAACAAAACCTTAAAAGATGTGGTGGTAAAATTTAAGACTATGCAGGGGTTTGACGCGCCGTATGTTCCCGGCTGGGACTGCCATGGCTTGCCCATAGAATATAATCTCTTAAAGGACTTGAACCTTTCTAAACACGAAGTCAATCAGGCGGATTTTAGAAAAAAAGCGCAAAAATATGCGCTTAAATTCGTTGATATTCAGAGAAAGCAATTCATCAGGCTTGGGGTTTTAGGCGATTGGTCTAATCCATATCTTACTTTAGCCAAAGATTATGAGGTGAGCATATTAAAGTCTTTGGCTGAGTTAGCGGATAAGGGTTACATTTATCGCGGCTTTAAGCCGGTAAACTGGTGCTACCAGTGCGAGACTGCCTTGGCTGAAGCAGAAGTAGAGTATGACAACCGTACTTCGCATTCGGTATACGTTAAATTTAAAATTAAAGGCCCGCAATTCGCTGACGGCAAACATTATCTGTTGGCTTGGACTACTACGCCGTGGACCCTACCGGCAAATGTAGCCATAGCTGTAAATCCGGAATTATTATATGTATCTATGAAAATCGGCGGTGAAACTCTCTTTCTTGCTAAAAGCCGGATCGATCAATTAAGCGAAGCGGGAATTTTGAAAGATTTTACAATAAAAGGAACTTTAAAGGGTAAGGATTTAGACGGATTGAAGTATGAACATCCCTTCATCGGGCGGGAAGGCGTTGTAGTTTTAGCGGATTATGTTTTGGCTGATGAAGGCACCGGATGTGTGCATACCGCGCCCGGGCACGGGCAGGAAGATTATTTAACCGGCATAAAATATAGCCTGCCGGTATTTATGCCGGTAAATAACAAGGGTGCTTTTAATGAATCGGCGCCGGATTTTATCCGCGGCATGAATGTGCATGCAGCGGATAAAGCAATTGTAGAAAAACTAAAAGAGACGGGAGCGCTTGTTGCTCAAGCAGACGTAACGCATTCTTATCCGCATTGCTGGCGCTGTAAAAAACCAGTAATTTTCCGTGCCACAGAGCAGTATTTTTTAAATGTTGACCACGAAGGTTTAAGAAAAAGGGCGTTATCCGCGGTAAGAAATGTAAAGTGGTTCCCTCGGGCTGGCGAAAACAGGTTTTATGCGATGTTAGAAACCAGGCCCGATTGGTGCCTTTCCCGTCAAAGGCTATGGGGCGTGCCTATTCCTTCGGTTTATTGTAAACATTGCTCTAAAGAGCTGTTAGATAAAACTGTAATTATGCACTTTGCCGAAATTGTTTCAAAAGAAGGTTCTGACGCATGGTTTATCCGCTGCGTTAAGGATTTATTGCCTGACGGTTTTATCTGCTCGGAGTGTAAAAAAAGCGATTTTGATAAAGGCAATGACATTATTGATGTCTGGTTTGATTCAGGGGTGAGTAATCAGGCGGTTTTAAAGGAGCGTTTGGGCCTGGCATTCCCGGCGGATTTATATCTAGAGGGCTCTGACCAGCATAGGGGCTGGTTTCAGTCTTCGTTAATTCCATCTATTGCGCTTGATGAAAAAAGCGCTTTTAAATCCGTGCTTACGCATGGTTTTGTCGTTGACGGCGAAGGCAGGAAGATGTCTAAATCTGAAGGCAATGTTATTTCGCCGCAAGAAATAATCCAGAAATACGGCGCGGATATCCTGCGGCTATGGGTTGTATCCTGTGATTACCGCGAAGATGTGCGTATTTCCGATGAAATAATCACCCGCCTTTCTGAAAGCTACCGTAAAATTAGGAATACCTTGAGGTTTATACTGGGGAACTTGTACGATTTTAACCCGCAGGCAGATGCGGTAAAATATGAACAGCTTCTCTTTTTGGATAAGTGGGCGCTTTCGCGGCTGCAAAACATTTTAAAGGAAGTAAATGCGAGTTACGAAAACTTTAATTTTTATTCTGTCTATCATTCAGTTTACAGTTTTTGCATTGTGGATTTAAGCGCGTTTTATCTGGATATCCTTAAGGACCGGCTTTACACTTTCAGGAAAAATTCTCTTGCGCGCAGGAGCGCCCAGACGGTTTTATTTGAAATATTAATCCTTCTTACCAAGGCTCTTGCGCCGATATTCTCTTTTAGTTCGGAAGAAATCTGGCAGCTTATTAAAGAGAAGGTTTGTGATTCTGCCGATTCCGTCCATTTAAGTAATTGGCCCGAAGTTAAGGAAGGATATATAAATTCCGGCTTGGAGAGCGATTTTGCCCGGCTTATAGAATTACGTAATTCTGTTTTAAAAATACTTGAAGAAAACAGAAATAGTGGTAAAATAGGAAGTTCTTTGGAGGCAAAGGTAAGCCTCTTTTTTATAAAAGAAGAGGACTGTAATTTTTTTAAGGCTTACCTGCCCGATTTGGCGGCCATATTTATTGTTTCAGCGGTTAATATTGAGAAAGCCGATAAGTTTGGTATTGTGGTAGAAAAAGCCGACGGAAAAAAATGTATGCGTTGCTGGAACTACAGTTTGAGCGTTGGAGAAGATAATATGCATAGCTTAATTTGTAAAAGATGCTTGGAGGCGATTTGATGAAAAAGAATAAAAAAAGTAAAATTATCAGAACCATTAAGGTTGTTAAAGCTAAAGCGGCAAAAAAAATGAATAAAAAAGAACTAAAACTTTTCAAAGATTTATTATTAAAAAGAAAAGAAGAAGTTCTGGAAGGCATAAATCATGTTTCAGAAGACACTATGAAAAAATCGCAGAAGGATGCAGCTGGCGACATTTCGGCCTATACCTTGCATATGGCGGATGTGGCTACCGACACGTATGACCGCGAATTTTCTCTGGGGTTGGGCAGCTTCGAACGTGAGATGCTTTATGAAGTTAATGAGGCCTTAAAGAGAATCGAAGATGCTTCCTATGGTGTCTGTGAAGACTGCCGTAACCTGATTACTAAGATACGCTTAAAGGCCGTGCCGCATACAAAGCTTTGCCTTAAGTGCCAGCAAAAAAGAGAAAAATAATCCTATTTTAATGGGTTTTATTGTCAGTGCTAGCGTAGTATTTTTTGACCAGCTGACTAAATTTCTCGCCTTAGATAAATTAAACTACGGAATATCCGTTCCCGTCTTCAAAAATATTTTCCATCTGACCTTAGTAAGAAATACCGGTATCGCCTTCGGATTGTTTAAAGACTCAACGATAATCCTTATCTTTATAAGCCTTATCGCCGTTATGTTTATATTGCGCTATTGGTTTTTAAGAAAAGAAAAATTGGACAGGTTGGTAAAATTTTCCTTATTTTTGATTTTAGGCGGGGCAATAGGCAATTTGATAGACCGGTTTCGTTTTGGCTATGTTGTTGATTTTTTGGATTTTAGGGTCTGGCCGGTATTTAATGTCGCCGATTCTTGTATTACCATAGGGGCAGTATTAATTGGTTTAAGAATTCTAATAAACCAAAAACAAGGACTAAGCGGTAAGCAATAAGCACTAAGGTTTAATCTTTAGTGCTTAATTCTGTTTGACTATGTATCCAATCCTTTTACAATTCGGCCCGATAACGATTTACTCTTACGGGTTTTTCCTTGCTTTGGCTTTTTTGGCGGCCAGCATGTTGGCCGAGAGGGAGTCACAAATAAGGAATTTCCCGCCGTATTTTATTTCTAATCTTTGTTTATTGTGCCTGGTTTCAGGAGTTATCGGAGCAAGAATATTCTTTATTATCCTTAATTTTGATTTTTTTAAGCAAGATCCTTACGAAATAATCAAGCTTTGGCATGGCGGTTTAGTTTGGTACGGCGGATTAATCTCAGGCGTAGCCGCAGGGCTAATATATGTACGGATAAAGAAACAGGCGGTTTTACCCGTTTTGGATTTAATGGCTCCGTATCTAGCATTGGGCCAAGCCATCGGCAGGATCGGTTGTTTTTTGAACGGCTGTTGTTACGGAAAAATCTGGCCGGGAGTAAATATTTTTTATCCTACGCAGGTTTTTTCTTCGCTGATCATGCTTTTTGTTTTTTTAGTTTTAAGGATATTGCAAAAACGCAATCTCAAAACAGGCAACATATTTTTCTTATATCTAATCTTCTATTCCGGCAAAAGATTTTTTATAGAATTCTTGCGTGGAGACAGTCCTTCAATTTTTCTAGGCTTCACCATATTTCAACTTATCAGCGCAGGTATATTTATGATAGCGTTAATATTTCTTTTGTTTTGTCAAGCCGATTTAAACAGAAGAAAGTTATAAATTCTAAGCACAAAATTCGAAATCCCTTCCTGCCGGCAGTGCAGGCGAAACAATACCTAAGTCTTTGAAATCAAAAATGCTCAAAACATACAACTATGTTTTTTAGTTTTAGACATTAGGATTTCGGGTTTCTATTAAATATGCAAGAATATAATTTTACTGTTTCAGATGCCGATTCCGTCCTGAGGCTGGACATGTACATAATAGGGCAGCTTTCATCCTCCGGCGTTAGTTTTTCCCGGGCTTCTATCCAGAAGCTTATGCGCGAAGGAAATATTCTGCTTGATGGTAAAATTGCCAAGCCGCACCATAAGATAAAAGCGAAAGAGGAGGTAAAAATAATTATCCCGCCCCCATCCGATGCCAGGCCTAAACCGGAGGATATCCCTTTAGAAGTTATTTATGAAGACGAGGATTTAATAGTAATCAACAAGCCGCGCGGTTTAGTGGTGCATCCCGCGGCAGGCAATCCCGATAAAACGCTGGTGAACGCGTTATTATTTCATTGTAAAGAATTATCTGCCATAAATCCGGATAGGCCTGGTATCGTGCACCGTTTAGACAAGGACACCGCAGGTTTATTGGTTGCGGCAAAAAATAATAAGGCACACCTTTCTTTAATAAAGCAATTCGCCGAACATTCCATAAAGCGTATTTACATGGCAATAGTTTTAGGCAATGTTCAATTTGATGAAGGAATAGTGGATTTGCCCATTGGCAGGCATGCTTTAAACAGAGTGAAGATGGCGGTAGATTTTAAGGAAGACGCCCGGCCGGCTTACACGCGATATAAGACAATAAAGCGCTATCAAAATTTTACCTTTATAGAATTAACCCCGCAGACAGGGCGTACTCATCAGCTGAGAGTGCATATGGCGGCATTAGGCCATCCGATATTAGGCGATGAAGTATATGGTAGGAAAGATAAACGCATTAAACTCGCCCTTTATGCTAAATACATAGGTTTTATTCATCCCCGTACAGAAGAGTTCGTGGAATTTGAGCACGTATTGCCTATAGATATGCAGCAGGTTCTGGATAGCGCAAGTTAACTTTACATTTTGAGCATTGCATAAAATGTAAAGTTAAGTTTTGAGATTGTTAAGAAAATACCGGGTTTGGTTAAATTTGCGATATGGATAAGCGAAAGTTAACAGCAGTTATTTTAATAACGGCTTTGGGTTTTATTTGTTACTTTAATTCTTTGTCTGTCCCCTTTATTTGGGATGATACCGGCCTGGTCAGCAATAATTATTTGATAAAAGACTTCCGCCATCTTGGGCGGGTATTTTCCACTGATTTATTTGATGCTAAAAGCGAAGCGAGGAATTTCTACCGCCCATTCCAGGCCTTTTCCTACATGCTGGATTATCAGGTCTGGAAGCTGCGCCCCATAGGTTACCATCTTACGAATATAATCCTGCATATCCTGACAGCATGTTTTTTATATAAATTTATCCTGATTATTTCTGCTAATACAGTTATTTCGTTGATTACAGCTTTGTTATTCGTTGTCCATCCCATACATGTAGAGGCGGTAACTTATATTTCCGGCAGGGCGGATATGCTGGTAGCATTGTTTTTGCTGTTATCTTTAATATTATTCATTGAATGTTCTTATGTATTTTCTTTGCTTTCTTTTGGTTTAGCGCTGCTTTCTAAGGAATTGGCTCTTATTTTCCCTTTCTTATTACTGTTGTATACCTATGGTTTTAATTTACCTTTGGCTAAGGCTAAGTTACCTCGCAAAATAGTTTACCTGCCATTCTTTTTACTGAGCGTAGTGTATGTTGCCCTGCGTGTTGTGATTCTTCCCAATAAAACAATTTTTTCTTCATTAGGCGATAGCTATATTAATGCTCTCTTTTTTATAAAAGCTATTTTTTTATACCTCAAAACCCTGCTTTTACCTTTTGGCCTTCACATGTCTTACGCGGTTAGGCTTGTCTCATCAATATGGGATGCCAGCGTCTGGGCTTCTATTGTCGGCGTAATCTGCCTTGTTTTCTTGGCGCTAAAGGCATACCGGAAATTTAAATTGTTTTCTTTTGGCCTTGCTTGGTTTGGTTTGTTTCTTTTGCCCCATTCCGGAATATTCCAGATAAACGCCTATTTTGCTGAGCATTTTTGCTACGTTGCATCCATCGGGGTGTTTCTCGTTTTGGCAATTATAGCCGCATGGCTAATCGCAAAGAAAAAAATATTCATCCTCTTACCCGCGGGCTTAATTATTTTTTACGCCTACCTTAGCGTACAGTATAACTTTGTCTGGCATAACCCGGAGCGTTTCTACAAACATATACTAAAATTTTCTAAAGGTAGTTACAATGTTTACAATAATCTGGCGGCGATAAAAGAAAAGGAAGGCAATTATAAAGAGGCGGAAAAATATTATTTAAAGGCCATAGATATAAGGCCGGATTTTGATACATCTTTATTGAATCTGATTAGGGTTATATATTTAAGCGGCCGTAAAGATGCCGCGTTCAGCCAGCTTAAAAGTTTTCTTGAGGCTCACCCAAGCTCTTTCTGGGGCTGGGCAAATTTAGGCAGCATGTATGCAAATAACGGCCAATTTTCTGAGGCAGTTGCGGCGTACAAGGAATCTTTAAGGATAAATCCCGCCATTCCTAATCATCATTATTTCTTGGGGCTTATTTATGAGGAGGCAGGTGATTTAAGCTTAGCAATAGAAACATTGCGCGCGGCAGCCGCTTTGGATAATAAAAATCCTGCATATCATAGTGAATTAGCCGCAGCCTATAAGAAGGTTGGTTTATATGAGTTGGCTTTTAAGGAATACTTGTGTGTACTTAATCTTGAGCCCGGGAGTGCGGAGGCAAGCCTTAATTTAGGCATAGTTTACGCGCTTTTACAAAAATTTGACCAGGCAGAGTATTATTTTTTGAATTCGCTTAAGCTGGATAACAGTTCCGCGATAGCTCACTATAATTTAGGCGCATTTTACTGGCAAAGGGGGGATTATACCCGCGCAAAAGAAGAATTTGACAAAGCACTCGTAATTAACCCTGCTTTTAGCGAAGTTAAGGTATGGCGGGATAAGCTTATCGATAGCCCTTGAAATATCTTATTTATGTGGTATACTTAAGCTAAGAAATCGACAAGCCAGAAGGCAGTGGTTGGGCCTCCGAATAGCCCAAGCCACAGAAGCTCTTTGAAATATGTAATGAAAATATGCCCTTTAGAGGTGAGTATTGCCAAAAACGGTATTATAAATATATTTTAGAAAGGCCTCTAACGGGATAAAGGCAAACTATCTGAAAAGATAGGGCGTAAAGCCGCGAGCCTAAGTTCCGACAAGCCAGATGGTAGTGGTTTGGCGTTCGATAATAGCCAAAGCCACGTTGCGTCGGGATATGGTAGTCGGGTTGCCGTATTCCGTATAAAAAGTAGGAATTCGTAAAGCATGAGCCCATTTTCAGATGGGCTTTTTTTGTTTTTGCGATAGTATCGGGAAAAAATAAAAAGTCTTGACTTTTGGGGAAGGAGGTGGTAAAAATAAAGGTAACTGATAAGGCGACAACGCGTTAGATAAAAACCTCTTTTTTAAAAGCCGGAAGGAATCATCATAGGATAATAAAGAGGTAAAAACGTGTAAGTCAATTCTGCCTTAGAAAGGAGGGGTTTTAAAATGAGAAAAGGTTTTACTTTAGTTGAAATCATGATTGTAGTAGCGATCATCGTTTTATTGGCCGCTATTGCGATACCGAACTTGCTGCGCGCAAGAGTAAACGCCAACGAAGCCGCCGCTGTAGCCGCCCTGCATACTATTTCCAGCGCTGCTCAGAGTTATAGGGGTGCGAATCCAAATTATCCTACTGGCTTATCTTCAATGGCTGCTCCAAATGCAACGCCGCCTTATATTGATACGGTTTTAGGTTGCGCTGCCGGCTTAAGTGGTGTAGCTTGCGGAAAGCAAGGTTATAGTTTTGCCGTTGCAGGTGCAGCAAACTCCTTTACTGCTAGCGCCAGGCCAATCGTTGCCGGGGTTACAGGTGTAAGAGGTTTCTTTGTGGATGAAAGTGGTGTTATTCACTGGACAAACACAAGCGCTGCCATACCTGTTGTGGGCGATTCAGTATTAGAGTAAGGAAATATAACAAGCTATGCATAATCCCGAGTTGACGCAATGTTAACTCGGGATTACTTTTTATTATGCGGGGAAAATTTTTTATAATTTCGTTAACAGTAATTATTTTATCGGGGCTCCTTGCCTACGCTAATTCTTTTAGCAATGGTTTTATCTGGGATGATGAAGTCCTTATTCTGGGTAATGGCTTAATCAAAAACATCAGTAATTTTAATAAGATTATTACCCAGGAACTGATGGATAAAACCGCAACTAATTATTACCGCCCGCTACAGGTATTCAGTTTTATGCTGGATTATCATTTCTGGAAACTGAACCCTTTCGGGTACCATTTACATAATTTTCTTCTGCATATCCTAAATGCGATATTAATATATGTTTTGGTATCAAGTATCATGTATCAAGTATCAAGTAAAGCATTTGTGGACAAACAATCCGCAATCCGCAATCCGCAATCCGCAATCATTCCTTTGTTCACCGCCCTTCTCTGGGTTGTCCATCCCGCGCATACAGAAAGCGTCAGCTATATTTCCGGCAGGGCAGATTTGCTATCGGGATTTTTCTTGTTATCAGCGATGATATTATATCTTAGCAACCAGAAACCAGTAATACCCTTTCGGGCACAGGCCAGAAACCAGAAAACGGAAACATTCGGCGTCTTTTATTTGTTATCTATTTTCTGTTTTATTCTGGCTTTATTTTCTAAAGAGATGAGTATTATTTTTCCTCTTGCCTTGATTTGCTACGAGTATTTTTTTAGAGAGAATGAAAAGCTGTCTTCGAGGGTCAAGAGAATTTTACCGTTTCTGATCATCGTCATTTTCTACATATTTTTGCGCTTAACTATCCTTAACTTTGCCGCAATACCTATCTGGAAAAAAGCAAGCCTTTATTCTCCGAATAATATTATCAGGTTTTTCAGTTTTTTAAAGGGCGCGGCTCTTTATTTAGGGTTGACAGTTATGCCGGTTAACCTGCATATGGAGCGGTTTATAGTCCCGGCAAAGGCGATTTTTGATATTGATGTTTTAGTATTTATGTTAATATTCGTTGTTTTTTTATTTATCGTCAGGAGATTGCGCCAGGAGAAAAAGCGGTTTGTTATATTCGGGGCTATCTGGTTTTTAATCTTTCTTTTCCCGCAGTCAACGTTTGTTTTTGTGGCACTCATGGCAGAGCACTATCTGTACCTGCCTTCAATAGGCATATTTTTGGCTATCAGTTGCGGATTTGAAGGCCTGTATAATAACCCAGCAGTAAAGAAAAGTATTGTTTCGCTTGTCATTGCGGCAATAGTAATATTTTTTGGGCTGCTTACTTTTTCACAGAATTATGTCTGGCATGACGCGCTTAGCTTTTACCGCTGGACGGATAAATACGCCCAGTCAAGCTACTTAACCCGTAATAACTTAGCTAATATCTATGCTTTCTTGGGGAATGAAGATTTGGCAATCGCTAAATACGAGCAGGCGCTTGCGATAAATCCCAGCGTGGGCATAATAAGGGAAAATATCGGCAAGATAGAAGATAACCTTATTGAAAAATACAAAAATGCCGTAAAATCAAAACCGGGCTTCGCGGTTAATTATTATAATTTAGCCTGCCTTTATCGAAAAAAAGGCAGGTTTGATGAAGCCCTTTTGTATTATAAAAAAGCGATAGAGCTTAGGCCTAATTTTATTGAGGCAATCACTAATTCCGGTAATGTTTATGAGGCGCGGGGGGATTATGAAGAAGCGCTTAATTATTACAAAAAAGCTGTCTTGGTGCAACCGCGCTTTGCGCAAGCTTATTTTAATATCGGGGTAGTTTTGGCCAACCAGAATAAATTAAAAGAAGCAGAGGGGTATTTCGAAAAGGCTTTGATGGTAGATCCCGATTATGAGAAGGCGAGGGCATATATTAGCCAAATTCAGCAGTTGCTTGTGGATGTCGGAAAATAGCAGGGGGGTATCAGGTTTTTGCCTCTTGACGATAGTAAGATTATATGGTAAATTTAAAGTGAGGCATTAATCCAAAGAAAGGGTTAAAATATGGCTAAAAGAAAGGCTTTTAGTTTAGCGGAGATTATGATTGCGGTATCTATTATCGTACTGCTTGCGGCAATCGCGATTCCTAATCTATACCGCGCCAAAATAAATAGTAACGAATCAGCCGCAATTATGTCTATACGCAGTATTTCAACTGCGGCTCAGACTTACAGGGTTGATAGGGGGAGATTCCCTTTAAATCTAACTTCTTTGGGGCCTGTTGGCGGCGGTGAGGCAGGGGGTGCTGTTGCCTATTGCGCCGCCATTGCCCAGCCTGCTTATCTCGATGCTAAATTGGGCTGTGCTCAACAGCCCTGCTGGAAAGATGGCTTTGCCTTTTCGCTTACAGGTGACATTAATGGTTTTTCTGCTTTCGGCACACCTAATGCCGGCTGCGGTTCAAGGTTTGTTACTGGTTACAGAGGGTTCTTTGTAGACGAAAGCGGCGTAATCAGATGGACCAACCAGGGCTGTCCGATGCAAGCTGATAAGACTAGCCCCGAATTAATAAGGTAAATCTTCCTTGCGGAAAGGATGGATATAATTTTTGGCTTAGCGGCACTACGAATACTTTTAGTGCTGTGGCCAGGCCTTTTAGCACGGAGAGGGTAGTAAAACCGGCACAAGGCTTTTCTTTGTAGATGAAAGCGGTATAATCAGCTAGACTAATGCTTGTTATGACTGTATATCTGACAAGACCTGCCCGGAATTAAAGCAATCTTTAGCCTTTTTAATAATAATTCTCGCCTTAAATCATTTCTCCTTAACTCGTTGATTATTAAATAATTAAAAACCTATTGACTATGTTGGTAGCTATAATATAATATTAAAAAGTCTTGCGAAAATAATTTAAATATATATAATAATTAGGCATACATAGCTGTGAATACGTATGGTTGAATAAAAAGGGTATAGCCATGAAAAAAAAGATTATTGCCGGATTAGTCGCTATATGTTTGTCGTGTTTAAGCTTATCCGGCTGTGCCTGGATGGTGCTGGGGGTTGGTGTAGCAGGCGGCTATGCTATCAGTAAGGATGCTATTGCCGGCGAGCTAGACAAGGATTACGATTCTATCTGGACTGCCGCAGAGAAGGTATCCTCAATAATGGGTACAGTAAAGAATAAGGATAGGACAAAGGGGTTTATTGATGCGGATGTGGATAAAGCCAGAGTTTCGATTAATATTGAAAGACTTACCCCGGAAACATTAAGGCTTAAGGTTAGTGCGCGAAAATATATGATGCCTAATATAGCCTTAGCGCAGAAGATATTTGTTAAGATAAATCAAGAGATAGAATGATTTTTTGCCGGGGTAGCTCAAATGGTAGAGCGCAGGACTGAAAATCCTGGCGTAGTCGGTTCGATCCCGACCCTCGGCACTTTAAAAAACAGGGAGTAGGGAGTATTGCGGCGTTCGAAAGCTTTATTTTCTACTCTTTTTAATTTTAGGGAAAGAATGGCTAAATTAAGCGATAAAAGCTTGGTAATTGTAGAATCTCCGGCTAAGGCAAAGACCTTGAGTAAATTCTTGGGCAGTGATTTTGTAATTCTGCCGTCATACGGCCATATCGTAGATTTACCGCAGAAGAATTTGGGCGTAGATATTGAAGATGGATTTAAACCCACCTATGTTGTCCTAAAAGAAAAACAGAAGGTTATGTCTGAAATAAAAAAGCAGGCAAAAGATAAACAAAAAATTTATTTGGCTACTGACCCTGACCGGGAAGGGGAAGCCATAGGCTGGCATATTAAAAATAAGCTGCTTGAAGAGAAGGTTAGCAAGGCAAAAGCTAAAAACAAAAAAACCATCAAGCCGAAAAAAGCAGGCGAAGATAAGCAATTCCTGCGGGTGGAATTTCACGAGATTACAAAGTCCGCTGTGGAGGAGGCTTTTAAGCACCCCCGCGATATTGACATAAACCTTATAGAAGCCCAGCAGGGCAGGAGAATTTTAGACAGGATAGTAGGCTATCTTTTAAGCCCTCTGCTTTGGAAAAAAATAGCAAGGGGCCTTTCTGCGGGAAGGGTGCAGTCCGTAGCTTTACGCTTGGTTGCTGAAAGAGAAAGGGAGATTACCGCTTTTAAACCGCAGGAGTATTGGGATATTGAGGCCGAGTTTAAGAAAGTCGATGTTTTATTTGCGGCAAAGCTGGATAAGGCAGATGATAAAAAAATAGATATAACAAATAAAGAAGACGCCGAAAGGTTAGCTGAAGAGATAAAAGGTAAAGTTTTTATAGTTTCCGAGATTAAAGAGACGGAAAAGCGTCGCAATGCGCTTGCACCGTTTATTACCAGTACATTACAGCAGGAAGCATTTAATAAATTAGGTTTTAACGCTAATAAAACGATGAGCTTGGCACAAGCGCTTTATGAGGGCATAGATTTCCCAGAAGGACCGTTAGGCTTGATTACTTATATGCGTACAGATTCGCCTAAAGTAGCGCAGTCAGCAATCAGCGAAGTCCGCGGATTTATCGATAAACAATTCGGCAAGGACTATTTACCTGATACGCCGAATTATTATAAGCCGAAAAAGTCTGCTCAGGAAGCGCATGAAGCAATCAGGCCGACTTCGGTTTTAAGAAGCCCGAAAGATGTAGAGCAATTCTTAGACGAAGATTTAGTAAGGCTTTATGAACTTATCTGGAAAAGATTTGTAGCCAGCCAGATGAAGCCGGCAGTATACCTGCAGACTTCTATAGACATAAAAGGCGGCAGGTTTACTTTTAGGGTTTCGGGTTCGCGGATGCTATTCGCAGGTTATGCCGCCCTTTATTTTATAGATGACGAAAGCAACCAAACAAAGGTTATCCCTGATTTAACAAAGGGTGATAAGCTAGATTTAACTAATATTATGCCGAGCCAGCATTTTACCAAAGCGCCCCCCAGGTTTTCCGATGCTTCTTTGGTAATGACATTGGAAGAAAACGGCATAGGCCGCCCCTCAACTTACGCGCCGACACTGCAAACTTTAATCTACAGGGACTATGTACGCCGGATTTCCGGGTATTTTCATCCTACAGAACTGGGGATGAAAGTAGTGGATTTATTAGTCGCCTATTTCGCTAATGTGATCAACGTAGAATTTACCGCCCGGATTGAAGAGAGTTTGGATGAAGTGGAAGAAGGGAAAATTAATTATAGCCAGATTTTAAAAGATTTCTATACGCCATTTAAGGCAGATTTAGACTTTGCGCAGGAAAATATCAAGAAAGAAGTTATATATACGGATCAGGTTTGTTCGCTATGTGGAAAACCTATGGTGATAAAATGGGGCAGAGGCGGAAAATTTTTAAGTTGTTCTGCCTTTCCCGAGTGTAAGTTTGCTAAATCTATTACAACCGGAATAAAGTGCTCGCAGGATAACTGCACCGGAGAGTTGGTTGAACGCAGGGGCAGGCGGGGAAGATTTTTTTATGGCTGTACTAATTATCCGAAATGTACTTTTACATCTAATAAGCTTCCCGTCCTGCTTCAGCAGCAATAATGCAGAGATACATTGATAAATTCTTAAGGTATCTAGAAATAGAAAAGAATTATTCTGCCCATACGGTTTTAAATTACCGTCTAGATTTGGAGGAATTCGGTAATTTTTTACGGTATAGGAAAGTAGATAATACTTTCCTAACCACTGAAATTTCGCAAGGAAAAAGTCTTGAGTCCGCCAATGAAATTGGCGGACGAAATTTCTTGAAAACATTGTCTGCGGATAAGCCGGTAAGGCAATGGTTTGGCTTTCCATATAGCCAAAGCCATAAGGACGTTTCACTGGAAGCGGAGAAAGTTGATTATTTAACTTTGCGCAGATACCTTGCCAAATTAAAAGAAAAAAACGTCAAGGCAAGGACTATTGCTAGAAAAGTATCCTGCCTTAAGACGTTTTTTAAATTCCTCCTGCGAGAAGGCTATATAAAAGATAACCCGGCATTATTGGTTTCAGGCCCCAAGGTGGATAAGTACCTGCCGGGTTTCTTGAGTGAAGAAGACGCGGTCCGTTTAATTGAAGCGCCGAGTACCGCTGAGCCCTTAGGCTTAAGAGACAGGGCTATTTTTGAAATGCTTTACTCTACCGGTATGCGTGTAAGTGAACTTGTTTCTTTAAACAAGGATTCATTGGATCATATTTCCGGGGTGGTTAAAGTAGAGGGGAAAGGCAAGAAAGAGAGGCTTGCTCCTGTAGGAGAGCGGGCGCTGGCGTCAGTAAGGCGATATCTTGGCGAAAGGAAAAAAGATTCTAAGGCGTTATTTTTAAACGATAGAGGCGGAAGAATTACCGCCAGAGGTGTAAGATTTGTTTTGAATAAATATATAAACGTTGTCTCACAGAAGCAACATATTTCCCCGCACACCTTTCGGCATTCCTTTGCTACTCATTTGTTGAATCACGGAGCAGATTTAAGGTCGGTACAGGAATTACTGGGCCATGCCAATCTTTCTACGACTCAAGTTTATACTCATCTTACGACCGATAGGCTCAAGGCCGTATATGACAAAGCCCATCCGAGGGCATAATTATTGAGAAACGTAAAACTAATGGAACTTTTTCGCACGCGAAATTTTTTGTCCCGAGGAATTCGAAGAATTCCCGGGATAAAATCCCCGCAATCTTTTCAAGATTGCAGGGGACCGTCTATTTCGCTTTACGCCTTTAGGTGTTACGCTCCATAGAAGATTGCCGCTACACCTTCGCCGTAATTCCTCATAGACCCGCCAGACTGACCCGCCAGAACGAAGTCGGGCTGGCTTTTGCCAAAAAATTTCTTATTGTGTGCTTTCAGAAATTCCATTAGTTTTGCGTACCTCTATAGCGATAATAATAATGGTTTTATTCTATGATATAGCTTTTATACTTTTTTCTTTATTGTACCTGCCTTGTTTATTCTTTAAGGCAAAAGCGCATAAAGGGCTATGGCGGCGTTTAAAGCTTCCTGATACCTGCGATTTTAAAGAATCTCCTGTCTGGATACACGCTGTAAGCGTAGGAGAAGTGCAGGTTGCTTCTCTTTGGGTTAAGGCAATAAGGCAAAAAAGCAATAAGCGGTTAGTTGTCTCCACGGTAACTAAAACAGGCAATAATTTGGCGCATAAACTTATGGGAAACGAAACAACCGTTATATACGCGCCGCTCGATATAAGCATTATTACCGAAAAATTTGTTAAGGTAATTAATCCAAGCCTTTTTATTATGATAGAAACCGAGCTCTGGCCAAACATAATTTATAGTTTGTATAAAAAAGGAGTGCCGATAGCCTTGTTAAACGGCAGGATTTCACCGCGGTCATTTTACGGTTACAGCCGGATAAAATTTTTGACAAGGGGAATATTAAACAAAATAAGTTTATTCTGCATGCAGACAGAAGAAGACCGGCAAAGAATAATTAACTTGGGCGCTTCTGTCGATAAAGTCAGGGTTACCGGGAATATGAAATTTGACGGTATGGATTATGCCGATTATAAAAAAGACGGTGCTGATTATAAAATAAAACTGGGGCTGGGGAGCGATGATAAAATTTGGGTGGCGGGAAGTACCCACCCGCAGGAAGAGGAAATAATATTGAAAGCCTATCAACGCCTAAACAGCGAATCACCCGCTTTGAAATTATTGATTGCCCCGCGCCATATTGAGCGGGCAAAAGAGGTTGCGGGGCTAATTAATAAGTTTGGGTTTAATCCCGTAAGGGTTAGCCAGTTAAACCGGTCAATGCCGCCTTCGGACGGCACCCCGTCAAAGGCGGTGGCCGGCCAACCGGCCAACCGGCCAACGGTGTTAATTTTAGACACCATCGGCCAGCTAAGGGATATCTACCGTATCGCAACTTTTGTTTTTGTAGGGGGGAGCCTCGTTAAAAAAGGCGGACAGAATATTTTGGAGCCGGCGGCGTTTGCTAAGCCTATAATTTTCGGACCGCACATGGTCAACTTTTTTCAGATTAGCTCGCTCTATCTTTCCAGAGGGGCTGCGATAGAGGTTAAGGATGCTGAAGAATTAGAGGGGGCAGCGCGGAGAATATTGCGCGACTTTGAGTACGCTCAAGAATTAGGCGCTCGCGCACAAAAAATAATTTTTGAAAACAGGGGCGCCACCGCAAGAAATTTAGAGCTGATCGGATCTCTATGTTAAGCTATCTATATTCTTTAGCCCAAGATGAAAAAAAAGGTGTAGTTGCCGGCTTACTTAAAGCCTTTCTTTCGTTCCTGTCTTTTATTTATATTTTTTGTTTAGCATTAGCGAAGAAAGGCTACGGATTAGGTATCCTGTATTCCTGCAGGCTTAATTGTAAAGTCATTAGTGTCGGCAATATTACTTTAGGCGGGACGGGAAAGACACCTTTTGTGCGGATGCTGGCAAAATACTTGACGGCAGACGGGCATAAGGTTGCTATTTTAATTCGTGGATATAAAAGAAAAATGCGGAATGCGGAATGCGGAATGCGGAATGCGGAAATAATGGGCGATGAGGGTTATTATTTAGCCAAAGATACAGGCTTGCCGGTTTTGGTGGGGGCTAACCGTGTGCAAACCGGTAGAGAGGCATGCGAAAAATATCATCCAGACATAGTAATTCTAGATGATGGTTTCCAGCATTGGCGCCTTAGTCGAGATTTAGATGTTGTTTTAATTAACGCCCTGAATCCTTTCGGTAACAATAAGGTTATCCCGCGGGGAATTTTACGGGAGCCGTTTAGAAGCCTGAAAAGGGCGGATATTTTTGTACTGACTAAGACTGATTTAGCGCCTGATACGCAAGGGTTAAAAAACAAATTAAGCCTAATTAATCCCGGCGCCTTAATTGTGGAAGCAGTGCATAAGCCGGTTTGTTTAGTGGATTCAAAAGGCAATAGCCTTGAGCTTGTTAATCTAAGAAATAAGGAGGTTTGTATCTTTTCAGCTATTGCTGATCCGGTATCTTTTGCGCAAATACTTTTAGGCCTTGGTGCTAAAATAAAACATAAATATGAATTTAGCGACCACCATAATTATACAAAAGGGGATTTAAGCACGATATTAAACGAGTGCAAAGTTCTCGGCGTAACTACGCTTATTACTACAGAAAAGGATAGCGTCAAGTTGGAGTCTTTGGTTTCAGGTTTGCCTATAGAAATTTTAGCTTTAAGGATTGAACTGGTAATCATAAAAAATGAGCAAGAATTCCATTCTCGATTATCTCGCATATGAGTTAGCCCGTATTGCGGCCTTAGTATTTTTAGCCCTTCCTGCGGAAATTTATGTCTGGCTGGGTAAAATTTTTGGCTTTTTTATGTTTTATATAGACGCTAAACATAAAAATATAGCTTACAGGAATATAAGATTTGTTTTTCATGAGGAAAAGGCCTCTTGTGAAATAAAAAGGATAACCAAACAGGCGTTTGAGAACTTTGGGCAGAACTTGTTTGAAATCCTAGCTTTAAAGAAGGTTGATAAAAAATATATCGAAAAATATATACGCATAGAAGGCAGGCATTTTATTGACGAGGCATTAAGTCACAAGAAAGGATTAATTTTTGTGACTCTGCATTTAGGCAATTGGGAAATATCTAATGCCGCATGCGGTTTGTTTTATCAGCCTTATAACGTAATCGTAAAAGAACAGAAACACGGCCGGCTTAACAGCTTGCTTGATAGCTACCGTAAGTCTTTCGGCGTCAATACCGTAGGGGTCAATTCCCTGAAAGATATTATCAGGGCACTGGAAAATAATGAAATTGTGAGCATAGCCTCAGACCACGGAGCAGGCGAAAGCGATGCCTTTATTGAATTCTTTGGCAGAAAAGCGCTTATGCCGCAGGGTGCGGTGCGCTTGGCAGCTAAGTTTAAGGCGTCTCTAATCTTTGCCTATATAGTAAGAATATCCGGGCCGCATCAAAAAATAGTTTTAGAGCCGTTTAGTTCTTTTGTCGATACAGGTGATAAAGAAAAAGATTTGGAGGTTAACCTTAGGGAGATAAATAAGAAATTTGAAACGTATATCAGGCAATACCCTGAGCAATACCTCTGGTCGTATAAAAGATGGAAGCATTCTAAAGAGCGTTCTGTCTTAATATTGTCCGATGGCAAAGTTGGGCATTTAAGGCAGTCGCAAGCCCTAGCAAAGATTATTTCTGGCTTAGGGTTTAATAGCGGAATAAAAACAATAGAGATAAAATTTAAAAGTAAAATCTCACGCTTCTTTCTCTGGATTTATTTTTATATTTTCGGCGCAGAGAAGAGTTATTCATTGATGCTTAAATACATTATAGATAAAGATTGTTGTGGTCAGGTTGAAAGAAGCTTTGCCGATATTGTTATATCCTGCGGTGCATCCGGCGCTTTAATTAACCTTATCGTTTCCTGCCAAAATAAGGCAAAGGCTATACACATTTTACGCCCGGGTTTAGTTTCCCTTAATAAATTTAACTTAGTAGTTATCCCCCGGCATGATCATCCGCCTTATGGGAATAATATTGCCGTAACCGAAGGGGCGCTAAATTTAATAGATGAAACATACTTAAATAATGAGTCTGAAAAATTATCTTCTTCATCGTCTCTTGCCGGGTATGCTTTATCTAAACGCAGTATCGGCCTTTTAATAGGAGGGGATACAAAAAATTTCCACCTAGGGAAAGAAGCTATCTCAAAAGCAATAAAAGAGATAAAACATGCCTGCGAAAAATTAGGCATGGATATCTTGGCGACTACTTCAAGGCGTACGCCCAGGGAAGTCGAATCTTTATTGAAAGATGGGCTTAAAAGCGATGCGGATTGTAAGCTTTTAGTTATCGCTAATGAAAAAAATATTCCCGAGGCAGTAGGCGCTATACTGGGATTATCCAGTGTGATTCTGGTGACTCCGGAAAGTATATCTATGGTTTCTGAAGCAGCTAATTCCGGTAAATATGTTGTTGTGTTTGAATGCGGAAGCATCGGCGCTAGGCATAGAAAATTCTTGGATAATTTAGAGGCAGGGGGCTATATTTATGTCGTCCGCCCAGAAGGCCTAAGCGATAAGATAAAGGAGCTCTTGGATAAAAAACCGGCGGTTAAAGCGCTTAAGGACAGGGACATTGTGGCGGATAAATTAAAAAAAATAGTATAGGATAGGCTGATAATCTTTTATTTTAAATGAATATCTTACAGGTTCTTCCGGAATTAAATGTCGGCGGGGTAGAAACGGGCACGGTAGATTTGTCTGTGTCTTTGGTTAAACGCGGGCATAAATCAATAGTGGCTTCTTCAGGCGGAGAACTCGCTTTGGAAATAGAAAAGCAAGGTGTAAAGCATTATACTTTAGATCTGCGCAACAAATCTCCGCTTGTGATATTCAGGAATACAAAGAAGCTTTCCGGTATCATTAGAGGGGAGAAAATAGAGATTGTGCATGCGCGCTCGCGGGCTCCTGCATGGAGCGCATTTTTCGCCGCAAGAATGTGCGGTATACCTTTTATTACCACCTGCCATGGATATTATTCTCAGCATTTGTTTAGTTGTGTGATGGGGTGGGGTAAATTAGTGATTGTGCCGAGTAATATTATCGGAAAACACGAAATGAACGATTTTGGGGTGCCATTCGACCGCATAAGGCATATACCTAGAAGTGTAGATATAGAGAAATTTAAATTTAATGGCCCGCAGGAAAAAAGCAGGACTGATTTTGTGGTTGGTATTATCGGTAGGATTACGCCTATTAAAGGGCACACATATTTTTTAAAGGCGATGTCTAAAGTTGTGCGCCGCGTCCCCAACGTGAAAATATGGATTGTGGG
Organism: Candidatus Omnitrophota bacterium; assembly: GCA_030681595.1. Taxonomy (GTDB): domain Bacteria; phylum Omnitrophota; class Gorgyraeia; order Ghiorseimicrobiales; family Ghiorseimicrobiaceae; genus CAKKQO01. Next base: position 13,502 of record JAUXSB010000014.1, on the reverse strand, counting down.
AGAAACAGCAAAAGGCAAAGACAATTACCGGGAAGAGATAGATGTCTTAATAAAGCGCCTTGGGCTTTCGCCAAATGTGGAGTTTTTGGGTAAGCAGAGGGATGTCCCGCATATTCTTAATCAGCTAAATATTTTAGTTGCTTCTACAATAACTGAAGAAGCCTTTGGCCGGGTTATTATCGAGGCCCAGTCGGCAGGGGTTCCGGTAGTGGCAACACGTGTGGGAGGCGTAGTAGATATTGTTGACGACGGAGTGAATGGGCTGCTGGTTGCCCCCCGCGATATACAAGCGATGGCGCAAGCAATAATAAAGATTATGGAGGATATAAATCTGGCAAAAAATTTAGCTGCTGCCGGAAGAAAAAATGTCAGCGAAAAATTTACGCTTGAGCAAATGGTTGAAAAAACCCTGAAGGTTTATGAAGAAGCGGTTAAGCCGAATGTGTTAATAATTAAGTTAAGCGCATTGGGCGACGTAATATTGAGCATTCCGGCAATCAGGGCTTTACGGGATAAATATCCTATGTCTAAAATTACCTGCCTTACTTCTAAAGATTGCGAAGAGGTTATTTCGCGCTGCCCTTACATAGATGAATTAATAGTTTATGATTCTAAGTTTAAGGATAAAGGCATATTCGGCATATTCAGGATTGCTAAGGTCTTAAGAGAAAGATGCCCGGATATCTGTATCGACCTGCAGAATAATAAAAAAAGTCATCTGTTCAGTTTTTTGAGCCTTGCCCCTAATAGATACGGCTATGATAACAGAAAGTTTTCTTTTTTGCTTAACCATAAGGTAGCTCTGCCGAAAGGGCCTCTTGTCCCGCTTGAACATCAAGGCAAAATTATGGAAATGCTGGGTGTCAGCTTTTACGATAAGAAATTAGAGCTTTGGCCGACAAAGGATGACGAGGAGAGAGTGGGTGTTTTTTTAAAAAATGAATGGCTAAAAGCTGGCCAGAAGCTCGTAGGCATAAATATATCTTCCAGCGTGCGTTGGCAGACAAAAAGGTGGCCGGCTAAATTTATCGTAAAATTAAGTGAACTGTTTATAGCGGATGATATCAGGCTGATACTTACGGGCCTAGAGAAGGATTTGGATTTGGCGCGGGATATTGCCACAAATTCAAAAGCAAAGCCTGTCATTGCCTGCGGCAAGACTTCTTTAAATGAGCTTGCCTGTTTAATTAAGAGGTGCAATGCCTATATCAGCTGTGATTCCGCGCCGTTACATATTGCCGCAAGCATGCAGACTCCTTTTGTCGCCCTCTTTGGGCCGACCGACCCGTTGCGGCATCTTCCTCCTTCGGATAAATCTATGCTTTTACGCAGAAACTTGCCTTGCAGCCCTTGTTATAAACCGGATTGCAAGGACGTAAAGTGTATGTCTGAAATTACTCCGGAAGAAGTGTTTATGGCGGCAAAGAAGCTATTGCGATTTTATTCAAATTAGGCCCAGTAGACGAGGATTCAGTGAATGAATATTTTAATTCTAGCTACTCATCTTAATTTTGGCGGCATCGCCAGTTATGTTTTAAATTTGGCTAGAGAATTAAAGAAAAACGGCCACAATGTTTTTGTCGGGTCTTCCGGAGGAGATTTAGAAAAGGAATTATTAAATTTAGGTATAGTGCATCTGGGTTTAAATATCAGGACGAAATCGGAGCTAAGCCCAAAAATATTGTTTTCGTTTTTTAAATTAAAGAAGCTTATCCGGGAAAATAGTATTCAGCTTATCCATGCCCAGACACGCGTCACACAAGTGCTTGCCTATTTATTAAGCAAGTCGTTGGGTATTCCTTATCTTGCCACCTGTCATGGTTATTTTAAGGCGCGTTTTAGCAGGAGGGTTTTTGCCTGTTGGGGAGAAAAAGTGATTGCTATTAGTGAAGCAGTAAAAAAACATTTAGTTGATGATTTTAAGGTAAGTAACGAGAAAGTAAGGTTAGTCTATAATGGAATTAAGATTGGGCCAAGGCAGGAATTTAACCGCAAAGACTTAAGAAAAAAACTCGGCTTAAAAGATGCTCCGGTTGTGGGGATAGTGGCGCGCCTTTCTCCGGTTAAAGGCCATAAATACCTTATTGAAGCAATGAGGTATGTGGTAAATACTAAGCCCCAAGCCCAGCTTTTAATAGTCGGAGACGGCCCGTCTAAGGAAGCTTTATCTGCTTTAACAGAAAAGCTAAATTTGAAAGAAAACATAATTTTTCTTAGGCCTAGGCAAAATTTAGAGGAACTTTTCGCGCTGATGGATGTTTATGTTTCGCCTTCTCTGCAGGAAGGATTAGGCTTGGCTATACTTGAGGCGCAGGCAAATTACGTTCCGGTAGTCGCCTTTGCCACCGGCGGGATAAAAGATATAATCCGGCATGAAATTAACGGGCTTTTGGTCAGGTCTTTTGTGATCAAAGAGTTAGCCGGCGCAATTTTAAAGTTGATTCTTGATGAGGAACTAGCCCGGAGATTAAAGAAAGAAGCGTATAATTTTGTAGCAGAAAATTTTTCTGTCGAGACGATGGCAGAGAAGACGCTTGACGTCTATAGAGAGGTGCTAGAATGAAAAAGCGGATGATTATTATTGTGGCAATCGTTTCCGGTTTAGCGCTTTTAGGCCTTCCGGTGCGAAAGCATTACGTTGTGCCGATACTTATGTACCACAGGATAGATAAAGAAGATTCGCTAACAAGCAAACTTGCGGTCTCGCCGCAAGTTTTCCGAAAGCAAATGAGTTTTCTTGCGCGCAATAAATATAACGTAATCGCGCTTAACCAGCTCGTTAGTTTAATAAAGGCTAAATCCAGAATCCCGCAGAATACGGTTGTAATTACCTTTGACGATGGCAATGAAGATAATTATTCACAGGCCTATCCTATTCTAAAGGAATACAATTTACCGGCGACAATATTTATTATCGTGGATTTTATAGGTAAGCCCGGATATATGAACGAAGGACAGCTTAAGGAATTAGCGCAAAGCGGCCTGATAGCTTTGGGTTCTCATACAATGACTCATCCGGTTTTAACTAAGATAGACGAAAGCTTGCTGGATAAAGAAATATCCGGCTCCAAAAAAGCATTGGAAGAAAGAACGGGTTTTTCGGTTAAGCTGCTCTCTTATCCTCTGGGGGCGTTCAACGAAAGCGTACGCAGGAAGGTAATTGAAGCCGGGTATAAAGGGGCGGTAGCCACCAATCCCGGTAAAAATTATCCTAACGACGATATCCATGCTTTAAAAAGAATGCGTATTTCTGAAAATGCCGGAAACTTGTTTGTTTTTTGGGCAGAAACCAGCGGCTATTATACTTTTATTAAGGAACATAGGGATGACTAAAGAAAACGCAGAGCGCCCAGCGCAGAGCGCCCAGCGCAGAATTGTAATTTTTAACGTAAATTGGCTGGGGGATGTTTTATTTTCCACTCCGGCGATAAAGCTTCTCAAGCAGTCTTATCCCGGTGCTTTTATTTCCTGTATAATCCCGCCGCACTGCCGGGAGATTTTAGAAGGCAATCCCAATCTCGATGAAATAATAATCTATGACGAAAAGGGAATGCATCGAAGCATATTTGGAAAAATAAGATTTATATTTTCTTTGCGAAAGGGAAAATTTGATAAGGGCTTTTTATTCCATCGTTCCTTTACGCGTGCGCTTATTTTATTCTTGGCGGGCGTTAAGGAGCGCATCGGCTATGCTAACAAAAAAAGAGCTTTTCTATTGACCGGAAATGTTATTGCGTATAATAAAGATAAAATGCACCGTGCCGATTATTATTTTGATCTGGTAAAATCGTACCTTAATTTTTCACGGTATAGGAAAGTATATAATACTTTCCTAACCACTGAAATTTCGCAAGGAAAAAGTCTTGAGTCCGCCAATGAAATCGGCGGGCGGAATTTCTCGAAAGAAACAGATTTTAAATTAGATTTTTTTATTCCGGAAAAAGAAAGAACAAGCGCAGAAAAAATATTGGCGGATTCCGGCATTGTGAAAGATGAGCCTTTTGTAGTGTTTAATCCGGGCGGTAATTGGCTCGCCAAAAGATGGATTATGAAAAATTTCGCTGATTTAGCGCAAAGGCTGGTTGGTGAATGCAAAATAAAGGTAATTATTTCTGGTTCAGAAAAAGATGCTGTTTTAGCTGAGGGGATATCCGCCCTTACAAAGGTTAAGCTCTGTAATTTTTGCGGCAAGCTTACATTAAAACAGGCAGCCGCTTTGGCAAAGATGGCTAGAGTGTTTATCTCTGGGGATTCCGGGCCGTTGCACATTGCTTATGCTTCGGGTGCGAGCGTAATAGGCCTCTATGGCCCGACCGCAACTTTAATTACCGGCCCTTACCATGCAGGTAACGCAGTTGTTATCCAAAAAGATGTGGGTTGTGATATTCCCTGCTATAAAGAAGGATGCCAAGAATTGCGTTGTATGAAGGCAATAACAGTTGAAGACGTATTGGAAAGGATAAAGACAATTGTTTATACGCCGCAGGCAGCAAGTAACACGTAAAATTGTTTTATTTACGTGATACGTGATACGTGATACGTGATACTTGATACTTGATACAAAATATGACTAAAATCTTATTCATTGCCCTTAGCAATATCGGCGACTGCATTCTGACATTGCCGGTTTTAGATTTATTGATAGAGGAATATCCGGGCGCGGAATTTTCCGTTATCTGCGGGCCGCGGGCAAAGGAAGTCTTTGAAAATAATACTTTTGTTAAAAAAATAATTATTTATGATAAAAAAGGCTCAATGCGGGAGAAGATAAACTTTATCGCTAAGTTACGCGGGGAAAAATATGATTCAGCCGCGGATTTAAGGCATACTGTTTTACCGTTTCTCATTGGGGTAAAGAGGATAAGTAGATTATTCTCGCCGCCCAAAGATATTCGACATATGAGAGATAGGCATCTTAGTAAAATGCAGAATGCGGAATGCAGAATGCGGAATGCCGTAAGACATTTTTTTCAGGAGAATAAAAGCACAAACAATAAGGAATACGGCGAATATGTTTTAGTGGCGCCCGGAGCTCGGAGCCATCTTAAACGCTGGAATTCAGAAAGTTTCGCTAAGGTGTGCGACAAAATAAGTGAAGCGTTGGGTTTAAATGTAGTTTTAGTCGGTGGTAATGACGATAAGGCTATTACGGATGAGATTATTTCTAGGATGCATAGGACAGCGGTTAATTTGGCAGGTTTTACAAGTATATCGGATTTAGCTTTTTTGGTTAAGGGTGCTAAGCTTATTGTTACTTGCGATAGTGCTTGTTTGCACTTAGCCAGTTATTTAAATATGTCTATCATAGCGATATTTGGCCCTACGGATGAGAATAAATACGGCCCTTGGTCGGATAATTATGTGGTAGTTAAGAGAGAAATTTTCTGCCGGCCATGCGAAAAGGCACAGTGCAAATTTGGCACAGTAGATTGTATGAAGTTAATTAAGCCGGAAGATGTGTTAAGGCAGACAGAGAAGATTTTAGAACAGAAACCAGAAACCAGAACTTCGAACCCCGAAAAAGAATTTAAGCGTATTTTAATAGTGCGCACAGATAGAATAGGCGATGTGGTGCTGTCTACGCCGGTAGTAAAAGTGCTACGCGATAATTTTAATAATGCCTATATCGCCATGATGGTCAGCCCTGCCACCAAAGAGCTGGTCATAGGCAACCCTTATTTAGACGAAGTGATAGTCTATGATAAAGACAAGGAGCATAAGGGGGCTTTAAGCTCGTTTAAGTTCGCCCGGTCTTTAAGAAAGAAAAAATTTGATTTAGCGATAATACTGCATTCGACTAACCGGGTAAACATGATTGCCTATCTTGCCGGCATAAAGGAGCGCATAGGCTATTCGCGGCGGCTGGGTTTTCTCCTTACGAAAAATATACCGTATGTCAAATATAAAGGAGAAAAACACGAAATAGAATATAATTTGGACTTATTGCGTTTTTTAAATATAAAGGTTGATAATACACACCTATTTATTCCTAAAGACGAGTGGTCTGAAAAATGGGCGGATGATATATTTAAGTCTTACGGTATTAATGATCCTAAAGAGAAAATTATCGCCTTCCACCCTTCGGCAAGTTGCGCCTCGCGGATGTGGCCGATAGAGAGATTTGCAGAAGTAGCGCAGGGATTAATTAAAAAATATAACGCGCGGATCATTATTGTTTCCGGCCTGCATGATATCGCCTTAAGCGAAAAGCTTGAAAGCTTAATTAGCTGCCCGGTAATTAATCTTGGCGGTAAGACTACGCTTACGCAGTTAGCAAGCATTCTCAGGAGATCGACGCTTATGATTTCTAACGATTCCGGGCCGGTACATATTGCGGTCGGGTGTAATCTTCCGGTAGTGGTATTGTTTGGGAGATCACAGGTGGGTTTAAGCCCCGCGCGTTGGGGGCCGATAGGCGCTTCGGATATCGTTTTACATAAAAAGACGGGTTGCGTTGTCTGCCTTGCCCATGACTGCAAGAATGATTTTGCCTGCCTAAAATCCATCGAAGTCGGCGATGTCCTAGCGGCTGTTGACGGAATCTTTAAATTGTGTTAAACTTATAAATTAAATCGAAACGGTATAATTATGGCTATAGATTTAACAAAAGTTAAGACCTACTCTCTTAAAAAGAGAAAAAGCAAAGTTGGCCTGCAGAATTTTGCCGCTATAGGGAAAAAGAACGCCTATTTTAGGAAATTCTATGACGGCTTGCCCGATATTTTGGCAGCAAGAAATTTTAAGCAGGTGGTTGATTCGATAATTTCCGCGCGCAAGAAGAAAAAAGCGGTAATTTTTATGATGGGGGCGCATGTTATAAAATGCGGCTTAAGCCCCATTGTAATCGATTTGATCAAGAAAAAAATAATTACTTCTGTTGCCCTTAATGGCGCAGGAATAATTCATGATTTTGAATTGAGTTACTCTGGGAGTACTTCTGAGGATGTAGCTTGCGGTTTGGAAAATGGCTCTTTCGGAATGAGCAAGGAAACAGCGGAGTTTCTAAATATGGCGCTGACAGAAGGTAGTTTAAATGGCTGGGGCGCAGGCGAAGCGGTGGCAAGAAGAATCGCTAATAAAAATCTTAACCTTAAGCATAACAGCATCTTATATAATTGTTTTAAAGCGGGTATCCCGGTAACTGTGCATATTGCCGTAGGCGCGGATATAATACATCAACATCCTTTAGCAGATGGTGCTAGCATCGGCAGGGCGAGCCTTCTTGATTTTAGAACGTTAGCGGAGGAGGTTACAAAATTGGATAACGGAGGCGTCATAGTTAATGTAGGCTCTGCGGTTATGCTTCCGGAAGTTTTTTTAAAAGCGCTGAATTTAGCGAGGAATTTAGGCCATAGAGTAACAAATTTTACCGCCGTTGCTTTTGATATGATACATCAATATAGAGTGCACCAAAATGTAGTCTGTCGGCCTTCTCTTGGGCCGCGGGCAAAGGGTTATTATATTGTCGGGCATCATGAGTTGATGATTCCTTTGTTGTATCAGGCAATATTGGAAAAGCTATGAATATCAGCAAGATAAAACAGATAATTTCAAGGTTCCATAAGGCAAAAGTATTGGTTATCGGTGATTTAATCCTGGATGAGTTTATTTGGGGTAAAGTAGACAGGATTTCGCCTGAGGCTCCGGTTCCGGTAGTGCGGGTTGAATCTGAATCGTTTATGCCCGGCGGGGCATCCAACGTAGCTAACAATATCGCCGCCTTGGGTGCTAAGGTTTATCTAAGCGGCATAACCGGCAACGATAAGAATGCCGATATACTACGGGGTGAATTAAAGAAAAAAGGCATTGACTTAGGCGGCGTAATTATTGACGGGGAGCGGCCTACTACGCTTAAGACCCGCATTATCGCCCACCATCAACAGGTAGTAAGAGTTGACCGGGAAAGTGCGATGCCGATAGAGGATAATCTTTGTGATCAAATTCTTACTTTTATCCGGCAGAAAATCGACAGTATAGATGCCCTGATTATAGAAGACTACGGCAAGGGCCTGATTACGGCACGCCTTTTAAGCGAAATAATACCTTTAGCGAGAAAGCACAAAAAGATTATTACAGTAGACCCTAAAATAGACCATTTTTCTTATTACAAGGGCATTACTTCTATTACGCCTAATACTCAAGAAGCCGAAGGTATCAGTGGCATAAAGATAAAGGTAGATGCGGATATAGATAGGGTAGGCAAAAAAATTATCAATGAATTAGGGTCAGAGAGCGTGCTTTTAACCTTGGGAGAAAATGGCATGAGGCTTTTTACCAAGGATGGCCGGATTACTCATATTTCTACTGTAGCGCAGGAAGTTTTCGATGTGTCTGGGGCAGGGGATACCGTAATCGCAACTTTTACTTTAAGTTTATCTTGCGGGGCAAAGATGCAAGAGGCGGCATATATTTCTAATTATGCGGCAGGGATTGTCGTGGGCAAAGTTGGCGTTGCGGTAGTAACCAAAGAAGAGCTTTTTGATAAAATAAAGTAAGTTGCGAAGGCAGGCTATGCCAAAGCCGTAGGCTTAGGCATGCGCGTGCCGTTATTTAAAATGGAAGCTATAGGAATAATTCCCGCACATTTTGGTTCAAGCCGTTTTGAAGGTAAAGTCTTGGCTGATATACTGGGCAAGCCGATGATCCAGTGGGTTTACGAGGCTGCTAGTAAAGTTAAGCTTTTAGACGACTTGATTATTGCCTGCGATGATGAGCGGATTTTGAGGGCGGCGAAAAATTTTGGCGCAAAGGCCGTGCTTACTTCAAAGGACCATTCCTGCGGCACAGACAGGATTGCCGAAGTAGTAAACCCTATAGATACAAGGATTGTGATAAATATTCAAGCGGATGAGCCGCTTATACATCCTTCGATGATAGATATGGTAGGGCGTACGCTTCTAGATAACACAAACGTAGTAATGTCAACTTTAAGGAAAGAAATAACTAAGGCGGCAGAGTTATTTGATTCTAATATAGTAAAAGTAGTGGTAGATAAAGATGATTTTGCTTTATATTTTTCGCGTTCAGCTATCCCTTCGCCGGAGAGGTATATAGATAAAGCTAGCTCCTCCCTTCCCAAAGGGTTTTTTAAACATATCGGGCTTTATGCCTATACTAAAGATTTCCTTTTTACACTTAAGAAGCTTCCTGCTTCAAACATGGAGAAGATTGAACGCCTGGAGCAATTGCGAGTTTTAGAAAACGGCTACAAGATAAAAGTCATTGAGACTAATTTTGAAACTATCGGCGTAGACAGGCCGGAAGATTTAACCAAGGTAGTCGCCATGCTTACCCACGAGAAATGATTATCACCAGAGAAATAACTATAGGCAAGATAAAGATAGGAAAAGCTAATCCTGTTGTTTTGATTGCCGGCCCTTGCGTTATTGAAAATGAGCGTTCTGCCATTGAGATTGCCATGTGTCTTAAAGAAATCACTGTTTCTTTATCTGTTCCCTTTATTTTTAAGGCAAGTTACGATAAGGCAAACCGCTCTTCTTTGGATTCTTTTCGCGGCCCAGGCATAAAGAAGGGCCTCGCCATCTTAAAAAAGATTAAGGATAAACTGGATATTCCTGTTTTATCCGATGTGCATTGCCAAAATGATTTAGCCGAAGCCAAGAAAGTTTTAGATGTAATTCAGATTCCGGCGTTTTTGTCGCGCCAGACGGATTTAATAGTTGAGGCGGCTAGAACGGGAAAAGTCATAAATATAAAAAAGGGCCAGTTTTTAGCACCGTGGGATATGGTGAATATCATTAAAAAAGTTGAGTCTTGCGGCAATAAGAAAATTATTATTACCGAGCGCGGTGTTTCCTTTGGCTATAATAATTTAGTTTCTGATTTAAGGGCGTTGGCGATAATGCAGAAGTTAGGTTATCCTGTGGTTTATGACGCAACGCATAGTGTGCAGCTCCCCGGTGGGCGCGGCGCATCCAGCGGAGGGGAACGAGGCTTTGTAGAGGGCCTTTCCCGCGCCGCAGTTGCCTTTGGCTGTAACGGTTTGTTTTTAGAAGTGCACAAGAGCCCCGAAAAAGCCCTTTGCGACGGGCCTAATTCAATAAACCTCCCTGTCTTAAAAAAATTATTAAAACAGGTTAAATCTATTCAGAAAGCGGTTTACCCCGTTAGAGACCAGCCCGACTCCCGCCCGACCGAACGTCGTTCGGGCGCGGTTGGTCTGGCGGGTAGGTCGTCATAGACGACCGTCTATTAGGGCTAAGATATAAGAATGAGCAATCTCCCCATAGTTTATTTTATTAACCATAAATAGTTTGAATGTTATCTCTAACGGGGCAAGATAAAATGATTAAACGCGCAAAACAGGTTTTAAAAATTGAAGCAGATGCAATTAGAGACTTATGCAAGCGGCTGGATAAGAATTTTGAAAAGGCCGTAGATTTACTCGTAAAGTGCCGGGGGCGTGTGGTTGTTACCGGCATGGGAAAAGGTGGTTTAATCGGGCAAAAAATTTCAGCGACGCTTTCTTCTTTGGGCACGCCGAGCCTGTGGATGCATTCCGCCGAGGCATCGCATGGCGACTTAGGCAGGATTACCAAAGAAGACGTAATTATTGCTATTTCAAACAGCGGTGAAACCCAAGAGGTAAAGGATCTGCTGCCTCAGATTAAAAAAATGGGTACAAAGATTATTGCCATAACCGGAAATGTGAAATCAAGTTTATCCAAATATAGCGATGCGGTTTTAGATACGTCAGTAAAAAAAGAGGCTTGTTCTTTAGGGCTGGCACCCACATCGAGCACAACCGCAATGCTGGCAATGGGCGATGCTCTTTCTGTGTGCGTGGTTGAGAAAAAAGGTTTTAAAAAAGAGGACTTTGCATTTTTACATCCCGGCGGAAGCTTGGGCAAACGGCTTCTTTTAACCGTAGAAGACATTATGCGTAAAGGCAAAATTAACTGCGTGGTTAAGGAAAATAGCAGCGTTAAAGATACGCTTTTGGCCATAACCGCGGCGCGCGCAGGCTCTGCTACCGTAGTAGGCGCGCGCGGTAAGCTTTCTGGTATATTTACCGACGGAGACCTAAGGCGGCATTTAGAGGTAGATTCAGATTTAATAAATAAAAAAGTTAAAGATGTAATGACTAAAAATCCCGTCAGGATAAGCGCCAAGAAACTTGCCTGTGAAGCGCTTAATATCCTCCGTGAGAAAAAAATTGACGAACTTCCCGTTGTTGACGATAAGAACCGCCCCGTGGGATTATTAGATGTGCAGGATTTATTAAAAGCAGGTTTGGTATAACATTAAATTTCCAGTGGATAATATACAGTTATCGGGAAAGATTAAAAAAATTAAATTAGTGATTTTGGACGTTGACGGAGTGCTCACCGATGGCAGGATTATTTATGACTCCAAAGGCCGTGATTCAAAATTTTTTGATGTGCATGACGGCCTGGGGGTATATTTACTTGGGCAGGCGGGGATAAAAACTATTTTGCTTACAGCTAAAGGTTCGGGGACACTAAAGCACCGCGCAAAGGATATGCGTGTGGAGGAAATCTATGCCGATGCTGTTCCTAAGACTAGCGCTTTGGATAAAATAGTTAAGAAATACAGTGTCAGCGATATCGAGATTTGTTTTGTAGGCGATGATCTTGTGGATTTATCAGTGATGAAGCGCGTGGGCCTACCTATTGCGGTAGCTAATGCCTGCGATGAAGTAAAAGAGATTGCCGCGTATGTTACCAAAAAGCAGGGCGGAAGAGGCGCGGTAAGGGAAGCGGCCGAGTTAATATTAAAATCCCAGGGCAAATGGGAGATAGCGCTTAAGATATTTAATAAATAATTGATTGCCGATGTAGCTCAGTTGGTAGAGCAGCGCTTTCGTAAAGCGCGGGTCGGAGGTTCGATTCCTCTCATCGGCTTAGTTAGATAAACAGCGGTTATTTAACTAAGGGATAGGATATTACCTAGAACCGACGACCCGCAAAAGGGAGTTTGAGGGAAAAGCATTTTTCCCTCAATGAAACGCTTCTTTGTTACGCTGCGGGGTGACAACCCCGGCGTTATTTGCCGGGGCATCAGAGGGACAATAAGCCACTATGAAGAGCGACGAACATAGCGAGGAGCGACAGGGTCGCGAGGTTCGATCCCTCTCATCGGCTTTGGTTAATTTATAGATGGCAAAGCTTAGAGAAGTTTTAAAAAATAAAAACTTCTTTTTTTTATGGTTGGGCCAGATTATTTCGCAGTTCGGCGATCGCCTAAATCAGATGGCGTTAATCGCCCTCGTCTATCAGCGCACCCCAGGTTCCGCTCTTGAGCTTGCCAAGTTAATTTCTTTTACAATCATTCCCGTGTTTATTATCGGCCCGGTTGCCGGAGTTTATGTGGACAGGTGGGACAGGCGCCGCACCATGTATATTTGTGATTTTTTACGCGCGGGAATAATTTTTTTAATCCCCTTTTTATTTTTCTTTAAGCAGTCGATGTTTCCGATATATATTTTAATATTTCTTGCTTTTTCTTTAGGCAGGTTTTTTGTGCCGGCAAAGATGTCTATTGTCCCAGACTTGGTAAAAGAAAAAGACCTGCTTTTGGCTAACTCCCTGATTAATACCACGGGTATGATTGCCGCGGCGTTGGGCTTTGGCTTAAGCGGGATTTTAATTTCCTGGATTGGGCCACGGGGCGGGTTTTATCTTGATTCTTTAAGCTTTTTTGTTTCGGCATCGTTTATCTTTTTTATAAGCTCAAAAATTAATTCTTATAAAAAAGAAGGCTTTTTAGACTTGGGTAGGGAAGTTTTGGAAGTTATCAAGAAATCCGTGGCCAGCGAAATAAAAGAAGGTATTTTTTATCTTACTAAAAACAAAGATTTACGTTATATCGTATTAATTTTGTTTATGCTTTGGGCGGCCTTAGGCAGTATTTATACGGTAGTAATTATTTTTGTGCAGGGAGCGCTTAATTCTGTCACCAAAGATCTGGGGCTTTTGGTAATGTTTTTAGGGGTAGGTTTATTTTTGGGTGCTATTTTATATGGCAAGTTTGGGCAGAAAAGTTCTTTATTTAAGATAATATTTTTGTCACTTGCCCTAAGCGGCTTAGTCTTGATTGTATTCACAACCGCGCTTATATATGCCCCGTCATTTTTTATGGCGGCGGCATTAATATCAATTTTAGGTATTTCTGTTTCTCCGATAATGATCGCCTGTAATACTCTTACGCATCAGGCATCAGACAGTGAAATGCGGGGCAAGGTATTTAGTTCTTTAGAGGTTGTGATACACCTGGCGTTTTTGATATCGATGTTTTTAAGCGCTTTTATTGCCGATAAAATAGGCCATACCAGAGTGCTTGTGGGGGTGGGCTTGATTTTAGTCTTGTCGGGAGTTTTAGGAGTTATATTCAATGATCGCAATAGAAGAGCACAAAGAATTAACTGAACATATTGCTATAAAGGATGCGTCTTTACCGGATAAGGTATTTATCCCCTTAGCCCAGCATTTAGGCAAGCCTTGCAATGTAGTTGAGGTTAA
>JAUXSB010000008.1 GCA_030681595.1 Candidatus Omnitrophota bacterium | reverse complement strand
CGGTAATTAGTAATAATACCTTAACCTTTTTATTAAAATTAACGAAAATCATCGACAAAACCAGAGGTATTAGCGTAATTAGATATGAGCCTAAATCATTTGGGTTGATAAAAGATGCCGTAACCCTGCTTTGAAATAATTTCCTGTGGCGGAATAAATCATACTTAGCAATAACCTGGAAAAAACCATCCAGGCCAATAAATAACAAAGAAAACAATAAAACACAAACAACCAGATTAAAGCGCTTTTTTGTATTAACAACATCAACGACAATAATGAATATTAAGACATACTCCATAAGTTTTAAAAAAAAGGCATTTATGCTTAAAGCGGGATTTGAGCTAAACACAACCGCCATCAAATTAGCCATGATAAATAAAAAAATAGACTGGCCTAATGAAAAATCGCTAATGAGAAATTTTTTTGCCGCTTTAAACATACCTTCATAATCTCGGGTGAAAATCAGAATACGCTTTATGGCCCAGCCGATTATGCAAATAGTTGCCGAAACTTCTATAACTGCTTTAGAAATCGGCAGAAAAAAAATCATCAGGCATAAAAAAAACATAATAATCTTATCAATAACAATTAAGCCCATCTTTCAATATCCATTATTTTCGTAATACTTCTACACACGATATTAAGCCGGCTGCAGGTTTCCAAGATATCACTGCAGCTTTCTTTGCCTAAAGAAGGTACCGTTATGATTACCTCCTCAATATTCTCTTCTTTTATAAAGCGCCCCAAATCTTTTCGTGCGCCTAATATTTTTAACCCATGTATAGCTTTACCATTCTTTTTTTTATCATCATCGATAAAGCCAACGGGCTTGTAATTAAGTATTTTATTATATTTTATTTCCCTTAAAAATAATTCACCGCAAGCACCGGCTCCAAAAATCAAAATCCGCTTGCCTTGTTTATACCCATAAAAATACTCCTGCAGAAAACGATAGATAAATCTGGCAAAAGATATGAAAAAAACTGTCAACATCCAGTCCAATATAATTATAACCCTAGAGTGGTCTTTAAATCTGTCCGCGAAAGTAATATATAGCGTGCTCAGCGCAGACCCGATAGTAACCGCCTTAAACACGGAAACAAAATCACTCATGCCTGTAAAATGCCATATACCGCCATAAAGATTAAAATAGTAGAAACATACAAGCTTTATAACGATAATCCATGGTAAAGTAGTCTTGAGAAGGTAGTAATTATGGTCAGACAAAACTCCCTCAAAACGCAATAGATACGCCGAATAATACGAAATACAGATAAGCAAAAAATCAACCAATATTTCTAAAATTTTTCCTTTATGGAGTATTACTGTATTTAAGATAACTTTCTCTTCTTTTATTTTTCCATTACGCGCGGCAGCCATCCCTTCATTCGTCGGATAAGACTTTACCTCGCAGAGAAACTTTCCGAAAAATAAAAGCACAATCAGGGTTAAAATTGCCAAGATAGAAACAACTAGCGCGTCAAGTTTTGAATAAGCCAAAGCAATCACGCCAAACAATATACTTACAAGGTACAAAAGGAGTACCGTCTTTTTTTCCGATAGCCCTAAAGCCACAAGCCGATGAGAAGCATGGTCTTTGCCGCCTTTTAGTATCGATTTACCGTTAAAACTACGCATAAGCGTAACTAATGCCGTATCGAATATCGGAACAACTAAGATAAGCAGCGGTATGGCTAAAGTAATTAATAGGTTCGAAAACGTCCTGGCACCCGTGCCCATTAAGGCAACTGAAGATAGGCAAAATCCCAAAAACATACTGCCTGAATCGCCCATAAATATCTTGGCTGGATTAAAATTATAAGGCAAAAAACCAAAGCAGGCGCCTGCCAACCCTATGGCGATAATCGGGATATTAACACTGCCGATGAATATTCCTGAAAAAAATAGCATAAGCGAAGATATCGCGGCTATCCCTACGGCAAGGCCGTCCATATTATCCAACAAATTAAAAGCATTAGTGATGCCCACCACCCAGAGTATAGTAAGAGGAATAACCAGTAAATCAATCAATTTAGCCGCGACATCCGGCAAACTAGAAAAGTAAACAGGATTTATTTTAATGCTAATCCCAAAATAAATTATTACACAACTTGCGACTATCTGAAATAATATTTTTACCTGAGGCGCTAATTTTTTGATATCGTCTATTATGCCGCAGATAAACATTATAAATATGCCTAAAATAAAACCGGAAAGCTGGCGGTTACCAAAATCCGCTATAAAAAATAGCGGGATTACGGCTGCGATAAATATGGCTACCCCGCCAAAAATAGCCGTGGGCTTCTTATGCCAACGGTCTTCTTTGGGGTATGAAACAAAATTAAACTTAAGCGCCAGATAACGAATCAATGGCGTGATAATAAAAGATAGAAAAAAAGAGTAAAAAAATAGTTTATAGTAAATAGGCTGCATGATTATTTATTCGGTTTGCTAAAATAGGAAATTACGTCTTTGATTATCCCTTCTAAACCAATGGTCGGCTTAAAACCAATAAGTTTTTTTATCTTGCCTGTATCCGGTATGCGCCGTTGCATATCCTCAAAACCCTGCTCATAGGCTTTATCATAAGGTATATAAATAATTTTTGATTTGCTGCCTGTCATTTCTATTATGCGTTCGGCCAATCCCTTAATGGTAATCTCTTCTTGGCTGCCGATATTAAAAACTTCCCCTATCGCGGCAGATGTATTCATTAGCTTTGATAAAGCATCCACAACATCTCCCACATGCAAAAAGCACCGCGATTGCTTGCCGTCTCCAAAAACTGTGATATCTTTGTTTTCAATAGCCTGCACCACAAACCTGGGAATAACCATGCCGTAAGCGCCAGTCTGGCGTGGCCCCACAGTATTAAATAGCCGCACTATTATTGTCGGCAACCCCTTTTCTTTACAATAAATATAGGCGAGAATCTCGTCTATTGCTTTAGCAGTAGAATAGCTCCAGCGGCTTTTTAAGGGAGAGCCTAAAATCCTATCGTCCTCTTCCTTCAGGGGCCCGTTAACGTTTTTGCCGTATATCTCGGAAGTAGATGCAATCAGGATTTTCTTGTGGTACCTGTACGCCGCCTCAAGCACCGTTTCGCTTCCTTTAATATTCGTAGTCATTGATTCAAGCGGACGTTTCACTATTAAATCAACTCCTACAGCCGCCGCCAGATGAAAAACCACATCCGCCTCATCTACTAATTTATCCACTATCTTTTCATCCAGAATGCTGCCGACCACTATCTTAAAATTACTGTTGCCTGATAAATGCGCTATATTCTCATACCTGCCTGTAGATAAATTATCTAAAGCCACAACATAGTTGCCTGCCCCAATTAATTTATCCGCCAGATGCGAACCGATAAAACCTGCTCCGCCAGTAATTAAACATTTCATATGTGTCTATCCCCTTTTTTAGCGTTTAGTAGATAGCGTCTATTATTTTATTAACTATGCGCTAAACGCTATACGCCCTACGCTAACAAATTATTATACAGCATTTCCATGTCGTTTATCAACCTTTTGCTGCTGAACTTATTGCGTACAAATTCTCGGCCGGAAGTAGCAAGCCCGAGCCTTAATCTTTCATCGCCTAACAACAGTTTAAGCCCATCGCTAAAACCAACCCTGTCGTTAGGTCTAACTAATATGCCATTCTCCGCTATTTCCGGAAAAACCTGCCTGCCGATAATATCTTTAACACCCCCTACATCTGTGGCGATTACCGCGCAACCCGAAGCCAATGCCTCAATTAAAGAAACCGGCGTACCTTCATTCAAAGATGTCAAAACAACAATATCTAAGTTTTCATATACCCTTGTTAAATCTTTCTGCCAACCCAGAAACTCAACTCTATTATCAATACCCAGCTTTTCGGCATATCCCTCTAGTTCTTGCCGCAATTCTCCATCGCCGATAATAAAAAATCGGGGTTCGGGGTTCGGGGTTCGGGGTTCGGTTAATAACAATTTCGCGGCGTCAATGAACATCTTATGATTTTTTATAGGGACTAACCTGCCGATTATACCGATATTTGATACCGCGGGATTTTTTCTGTGTTTAATATCTAAGAATTTATCCAATTCAAATCCCAAATAAATAACTTTCATCTTCGTTTCATCGCCGATCCTCAAGGACAATATATCTTTTTTAACCTCATCGCTGACAGCTACAATCAAATCGGTAAATCGCGCCAGAATTTTTTCAACCCATACAAAAAATATTGTCGAAAACCTGCTAAAATATCCGCTCAAAACATGCCCATGGAAAGTATGCACTATTTTTATTTTTTTTCTATTGAACAAATTAAATATTATCGCTGCCAGCCTGCCTAAAACCCCTGCCTTTGCTGTATGAGTATGGACAATATCGGGTTTAAACCTTAAAATTATTTTATATATTTTTAAAAGAGTTACTAGGTCCTTAAACAGATTTATACTGCGCTGAAAATATTTAACGAACACCGGCTTTATTTTTTTCTCTTCGGCTAAATAAGCCATGTCCCCTTCGTTAGCGCCCACCTTTCCTGTTACAAGCAAAGATTCAAAATGTTCTTCGCTTAAGCCGGCAGTAAGAAGTACGGCATTTATTGATGGCCCGCCGATATTAAGCCGGGCAATGATGCGTAAAATTTTTGCCTTCCTTAACATATTAAATTTATTTATCGATAAACGCCTGATGCCAAAGCTCCAAATTTAACAAAATCCAAATGCGTTGCCCGTGGTCAATCTTTCCGCTTATATGCTCATTAAACATCTCTCTGATTGCCTCCGGCCTAAAATAGCCCCTCCCGATACTAGGCTTACTTAATAATAAGTTATAGGCGTAGTCTTTAATCTCATTCTGAAACCATCGCCCGACAGGTACTCCAAAGCCTTCTTTTCTACGCTGTATAATCTCTCTAGGAAGCAATTTTCTTAATGCCTGTTTTAAGATATACTTCGTAGTTAACCCTTTTAATTTCAAGGAAGAAGGAATCTGCGCGGCAAATTCTACTAATTTATGGTCCAAAAATGGCGAACGTACTTCCAAAGAGTTTGCCATAGAAACAATATCAACCTTTACCAATAAGTCATTCGGCAGGTATGTCATAGTATCTACAAATAACGTTGAATCTATAAAGTCTACCGCGTCCGATTTACGATACATATCTAAGATATAATCGCAGGAATCAATGTTTTCTAAGCGCTCTTGCATCTGGCGGGAATAAATTTTTTCTTTTAATACATTGTCAAAAGCCGATACCCACGCAGCGTATCTTTTCTCTTTCGGTAAATCACTGGCATTAATAAATCGCTTGATTCTCTTAATAATACCCTTTTTAGCCGTTGATTCGGGAAATTTTTCCAGAAAACGGCTGATCCGATTACGAAATAAACGAGGAAATGAGCTATAATATCCTGCCAGTTTATTCGCCGCATACCGGTCATAACCAGCAAACAGCTCATCTCCGGCATCTCCGCTTAACGCGACAGTCACATCCTTACGCGCAAGCATAGAAAGATAATATTCCGGGATACTTGAAGAATCAGCAAAGGGCTCGCCAAAATGCCTGATTAATTTCGGCAAAATATCTAAGGCTTTTGGCGTCACAACATACTCTTTATGCTCCGTACAAAAAGTATTAGCGACTATACGCGCGTATCTAAGCTCATTAAAAGAAGCTTCGTTAAAACCTATAGAAAAAGTCTTAACCGGCCTATTTAAAACCTTGCTCATCAATGCCACTACCGCCGACGAATCTATTCCGCCGCTTAAAAATACGCCTAAGGGCACATCGCTTATTAACCTAGCCTTTATCGCGTCAGTAAAGAGCTCTAATATTTTTTGGCAATATTCCTCCTGCGGCATTTTTATTTTTTTGGCGTAGCTTAAACTCCAATACTTCTCTATTTTAATCTCGCCTTTTTCCCAAACTAAAATATGCGCGGGCGCAAGTTTATTTATCCCCTCAAACATCGTCTCAGGGCAAGGCACATATAGATAGCTAAGATAATTATGCAGTGATTCTATTTTTACGCTGCGGCTAATCGATGGATCTTCTAATATCGGCCTTATTTCTGAAGAAAATATCAAACTTCCATTTTTGTAGGCGTAATTTAAAGGCTTCTTGCCTAACCTATCCCGCGCGAGGAATAAACGCTCTTTTTTCTTATCCCATATGGCAAACGCGAACATCCCCCTTAAATGCTTTACGCAATCAACGCCCAACTCTTCATAAAGATGAACGATGACTTCTGTATCGGTATTTGATTTAAAAATATGCTTCTTTTCTTCTAATTCAGCGCGCAGTTCTTTAAAATTATAAATCTCCCCGTTATAGGCTATCCATACAGAGCCGTCTTCATTGCCCATCGGCTGATGCCCGTTAGACGACAAATCAATAATCTTTAATCTCCTGTGCCCTAACGCGACCCTAACAGGCGAATTTTGGCTAATCCCTCCTGATAGGTATACCCCTTCTTCATCCGGGCCGCGATGCGCAAGCACATCGGTCATTCTTTGAATTACATTTCGGTCCACTTCGCCCGCATTAAGGCTTATTTTTCCGCAAATTCCGCACATATTGGGCTAAAAATTTTCTTTACTATAAAACTACCGTTCTTAAGTGCCTGCAAATCTGTCTTGCAAGAGGCGCCAATAATCCCCACTACAATAAACATGCATCGCGTCATCCAGCCTAATAGCGAAACATCGTTATTAAAAAGAATATTTAAGAAAATATTCGCGGCAACAGCGCTAATAATCATAATGCCGATTATCCGCAATGGCGAAAGAATAAAATCCGCCTTAATCGATTTTATCTGCCTTACCGTTTTACTTATGCTTGAATAACCTAATAACCCATTTTTATACCTCTTGCCGCAATTCATAAAAAATAACGCCAGGCGGCTATTGTATAAAACAAGATATTCCGTATTTTTTCTTTGGGTAATTGAACCAAAAATACTATAAGTAAAGTACGTTATTATTTTTTCGCTAAATCTACCGGATAACCGGCGTATCAGGCTATTTTTATATAAAGAAACTATTCCCTTATAAATAAATTTGACATATTTAAATATAAGTTTTGGCAATACTAAACTAACGCTCGTATCTAACGCTGGCCTTAGCATAATCACTCGCCTACTCTGACGATTATCCCTACTACCGAATAAAATTCCGGGCTAAAATTAATACTATTTCCGATTTTTACCGGATAATTTTTAAAATAGTATGCGCCATCTTTTTCAACGCATAATACATTCAATGATGCCTCTATATCCATATTAAACGGGTGGCTGAGCGCAATAAAGACACCGTTATTTAAAGATAACACCTCGGCAGGTTTATTGCTTATAATCTTTTCTATCATGGCGACTGCCTGCCCGTTAACTATTCGTTCCGTATCTCCTTTTTGAATTACGCTAGCCACATCAGAAACTAAACCGGAAAATTTAACCCTTAGGCGTATCCATTTTTCTTCAGAATAATTATTGAGCAAAAATCCGTTTAAATTGTACTTATCAGTTTTAAATTGAAAAGGTATATCAAAATTCATAAGCCGATCTTTAAAATAAACATATTTGCTTGCGCGCAAATTACACAAAAATTTCATTTTCGCGGCTAACTGCTTTTTATGCTCGTCCTCGCCTGCCACATAATTAACTCCCCCCATATTAATTCCAATCTGGCTATTCTCAATTTTTCCTAATTTTATGATTTCTGCTATATTTCTCCCCGTATTATCGGCTTCTTTATCTCCTACTGCGATATCCGCAATGGCATCTTCGCTTAAATCTTTAAAAACGACATTAAAATACAGCTCCCTTTCTTCTAAGTTTTCCTGACGGATAAACTCCGCGCCATATTTAGAGGTTTTAAAATTAAAGACCTGTTTATCCGCGATTTTCTCATTTTTATAATATAACCCATCCGGCCTTACTTCGGCCTTTAATTTAACCTCGGTATTTATTTTTTTAAGAGTATCGTCTTTTATGAGTACCCGCTGTCTGTCATTATCGAGCGCGAACTCATAAAAATAAGGCTCCATTTTGGAAACCTTGATAATCTCCGCGGTCACGCTGCCGTCACTATCTAATTCTTTATCGCCTGCCAAAATAAGACTCGCGATATCCGGATTTAATTTTATAAATGAAACGGCGATTTCAACATCGATAAGCTTTCTATCGGCCCTTTTTTCTACTACGGGCGCTGGCTTTGTAAATATTTTATAGCCGAAATAAACCATGGGGACTAAACAAAACAGAAAAAAAAGCACAAGAAAATCGATCACATTAATTTTCCCGAACAACCTCCCCTTTTCATCAATAAACTTCATTCTATCCCCTTTCGTAAAAGTTTTTCATCCCAAAACTAAATGTAACCTTTCGCCCAATAATAGCATATCGCCAAATATTCATGTAGTATCCCGTTAATCTGGCGCAAATCAATCTGCCTAAATTTTTTTATGCCGCCTAACTCCTCACTCTTCTGGTGGCTGTAAAATAAACTTTTCGCCGGAACAAATGCTATCTTCTTTTCCGGAGCGATTTTAGCAAAAACCAGCGCTGCCCTGCGCATATGGTAAGGCGAACTTATCAGGATAATTTTTTCCCATTTTTTCGCGTCTAATATCTTATCCGTAAACTTCACATTCTCATAAGTGCTAGCCGCCAAATCTTCAATGATTACAGCACTTTCGGGAACGCCCAAATATATTGCCAGCGCCTTCATCACATATGGCTCAGGAAATGTGCTCACTGCCCCGGAAGAAAAAATAATATTCTCTGCGAATCCTCTTTTATATAATTCTACCGCGTGTTTTACCCTTTCCTCATAACCCTGCCCGGGCCGCCCGCTCTCTCCTACGCCTCCGGCAAAAACCACTATCGCATCTGAAACCTTGGGCTCCTGATAAAATCTTAACGGCTCAGCCAAAAACCATACTAAAGGCGTATAAAATAGCAAAAGCCACAATATGACGGCTGCGGAGGAAAACTTAACTATTTTACCCCGGGATACTGCATATAGCCCGATGAATTTCTCGCGCCAGTTGAGCGGCTCCTCAAGAGATTTATTAGCCACGGCAGTTTGTATTATCCCGCTCATTTCTTCTATTCTATTATACCAGCTATTCTTCTCGGCAGATTTAATCCTTCTAGCGACCGCATCTTTGTCTTTAGCGGTTTCTAACGCCTTTTTTATAAGGCCGCTAAATTCTTCATAATCCTTGGCGATAAAGATTAAATTTTCAGGATCATGCTTAATAACTTCCGGTAAATTTGTAGAAACTACCGGTTTTCCCATGATATGATATTCATTTATCTTAGTCGGATATACCGTATTGGTGTATTCGCTTAACATATACGGCACGATACAGGCATCAAAACGATTTATGTACGCAGGCAGCTGCGTAAAATCTTTCTTGCCTAAACAATACACATTTTTTAAATCTTTTATATCGTCCAAGGATTCCTGTATAGGGCCGATTAAAACTATCGACCATTGCGGATTAGAACGGGCAATATAACGGATAAGCCCGAAATCTATATGGCGATGTAGCCCGCCTACATACCCAATAATATGACCCTTTATACCGCCTAAATCCTCCAAAAAAATTTTATCAGCCTTATTTTTAAAATTATCGAAGATTTCTTTGCTTACGCCAAAGGGAAATATGAACACATTTTTGTTACACTTAAGACATTTCCTGCGAAAATATTCTCCCTGGACAAAGATAACATCACATTCTCGCATTAACCTCTCTTCGGCTTTTTTTAATTTTTTAGAATCATGCGTCAACTGGTCAAAATCCGCGATGTAATAATAAACTAAGGCCTTTTTTTCTATACTGGCGATAATATCCAAGGCGGTTAGGGTCGGCAAGAATGTCCAGATGATAGGGTTGTCAAACTTCATCAGCTTAAGCCAGCGCTTAAGATGAGATAAAATCAAGTACCTATTTGCCCATCGGGCTAATCTTGAATATGGAAAAGGAATAAATATAGGAGAATATATATAGAGATTATACCTTTCCTTTCTAAAACCTTTTACGCTTTTAAACCAATTAACGATGCGTTTTTTTATCCGGGGGATATCCCTTAAGGCAGGCGGCCTTATACCGGTATTTTCAATAAATAAAACCCGATTGCCGGCATTCGCGAATGTGGACATTATTTCCTGATGCCCCTGCCAGATGAAATCCCAGTCAATAGAAGATATGCAGATTATATTTTCATTCTTAAGCATTGCTCTTTTTGTTTTCTTAGCAAATGTGGACACAATAGTTTGGTGCTGCTACCAAATAAAATTCCAATCTATGCTTGTTATGCAGATTATATTTTGGTTTCTAAACATCGTGATTTAAAAATGTCTTCTCTTAAACCTTAAAAAATAAGCTGGATCCTTTAAAAGTTTATCTACAAATTTAGAGAAGAATCTTCCGGGATGCCTTAACAAAAATAAGAAATATAACTTTAATTTTTCGTAAGCAACGGCTTTCCTTAATTCATTTATTGAAAATTCCTTAGTTGCGAAACTAGGACAATCAGATTTTAATCTCGCATAGTCAATATCGGTATTAATTAGGGATTCTTTTTTACATACTTCAAATAATCGTGTCCCCGGCAAAGGAGTAGCAAAAAAAAAGTTGATGTTATCCGCTTCTAAGCTTTCGGCAAAGCGAAAGGTATTTTTTAAACTCTCATGGTTTTCTCCTGGCAACCCTACCACAAAAAACGCTACTGTTTCTATATTTAATCTTTTGGCTTTATTTATAATGGGTTTTATTTTCATTAGCGTTATGGGCTTTTTGATTATATTTTTCAGCATATACTCGTCTCCAGACTCGACCCCGATACTTATACGATAACAACCACTTCTTTTCATCAGCTCCATTATTCCATCGTCTAGAGTCTCTACCGCTAACCCGTTAGGCACATTCCAACATATATCAAACTTTCGATCGATTATGCCGCGAAATATCGATATGGCACGTTCTTTATCAAGGGTAAGATTATCGTCTTCAAACAAAATCTCTTTAACTCCATATTTTGTCCTCAGATTATTCATTTCTGATAATACGTTTTCAGCTGACCTTGTCCGATAATTTCTTCCCCATAAATTATGAATTGAACAAAAAATACATTCAAAAGGACAACCCCTAGAAGTAATCATCGGCAAGAAAGGAACTTTACGCGCTGGACTACCATGAGGATTATTAATTTCAAAATATCTTTCTAATGGAAAAATATCCCAATGTGGAAATGGCAGATTGTCGAGATCGTCTTCATATTTTTTTCTTCTATTAACTTTTATATCACCATTGTGCCTAAAACCGATACCATCTATTCCACAAATGTCTTTTTTGTCATTCAAACATTCTAGTAAGGCGCTAAAGGCATTTTCTCCTTCGCCAATAACCGTATAATCAACATTATTATCATAAATGGTTTCTTCGGGTTTTGCGGAAGGATGGGCACCGCCAACCACAGTAATAATTTTTTTGTTTACCTCTTTGACAATGCTGCATATCTGATGAACATTTTCGGCCTGTGCTGAAAAAAGGCAAGAAATCCCAACCACATCCGGCTTAAGGAATTCGATCCTTTTTTTGATGCCATTAAATGATAAACCGTATCTTACATATTCCCTATTAAGGTTTTCCTGATTATGATATCCCTCTGCTAAAGCGTCTAAGACTGAAATATGATGTTCTTGTTTCAATATTCCTGCTAAATAAGCAAGACCGAGTGGCGGATGGCATTTCTTGCTTTCAGATTTAAAAATAGTAAAAGGTGGTTGCACTAACAGTATTCTCATAGCGAATTTTTCTTAAAAAACTCAACGGTTGTAGTAAAACCTACATATCGAAATGGAAATGACATAAGCAATTTGCTCTTCCATAAACCGTTTTTTCATCCATAGGCCTCCTGATTACAGTCTCACTATAGCGCAAAATACTCAACCAGGAAATGGTACATTTTTTAGAGAGAAGGTCAAGTGAATCTATCTTTTTTAAAAGATTCATTTTAGCAAGTAAATTTATTCATTGCTAGATTATTTTGCAACTCAGCATCATAATTAAGGCCTACGGTTTTACGATAACGCAAATAAATAACAAAAGAAACGATAATTACAATACACTCTGATAAAAAGGTTGAAAGAGATGCTCCGTTTATGCCCCACCTCGGTATGGCAATGCAATTTAAAAAAATATTTAACGCGGCCCCGCATAAATATACAGAAAAAATAACCCACTGTCTATTCACTGCATAAAATACTTTTTCTATTATAGGTTTTACAAAAAATGGTAAAAGCGAAAATGAGAGGATATAAAGATATTTGGCTGATTCAATAAACTCTTCCCCGTATATCACAGAAATAATTGTGCCGCCGAAAAAATAAAATAGCGCCGGGATTACTATGCCAGCAGGCAAAAGTATCTTTATTGTTTTTAACGCCAGATTATGCATGGCATCGCCAGAATAAGCGATACGGGAAAAAATAGGTAGATATACATAAGACAATGTAATCGGGATAAGAAAGAACTGTTCCAACAATTTATAATTCGCCGAAAACCATCCAGCGGCCCTGTCGCCGATTTTAGAAGAAAGCATTAAAATATCAACTCGAAAATTAATAAGACTTAATATATATATAAGCGCAAACGGAAGCGAATTTTTTAGAAGTTGGGCCGATAATCTTTTATTGATAGTTAAAGAAAAAATACCATAGAGAGAGACAAAACTCAAGGTATTGAGTATCAGATTTAGAGTGCTTGCAGCAAGGAAAGCCAATGATACCAAAATTACGGATTGAAGGCCAATCTTAATTTTAATTATAAAATATATCGCCACAATTTTTAAAACAGCTTCAACAACAGTGAGCGCGGCTTCTTTTTCCATGGCTTCCCGGACACGGAATATCGAACGAAAAAAATATACAAAAGAATCAAAAACGACAGATAACCCCAAGATTAAGCATACCCAAAATTTGCTTATGTCTGAAGAAAACCGCAGGGATAAGAAAAAAATTAATAGCAAAACCAGTGACCCGATAATTAATTTGAGGCTAAATATGTTATTTACGTATTGTTTTAATAAATATTTATCGCGCGATACATCCCGTATAAAAATTTCAGTAAAGCCGAAATCCGATATAAATAAAAATAACCATACAAAAGATAATCCATATGAAAAGATACCGAAATTATCCGGGCCTAAAAACCGCGCGATAATTATCATTGTAAAAAAAGAAATAAGCTTATAAATTACCTGCGCGAAGATAAGGCTAGAAAAATTCTTAATAATTTGGCGCCTATGCGCTTTTTCCATTTTATAGTCGCTTCCTTATTTCAGAGAGTAACCTTCGAAACGGCGATTGTATACCGGATCTTTTAAACTCAACATCCGCTGTCAGTAACGGCAGGCCGCTCACGTAGCTAAAATAATCTATTTCTATGATGTTATTTTCGTTAATATCTTCCGGTAAAAAATTACCCGGCTCGAGTCGGTCATTATATAGATCGCGAAAATCTCCATTTTTGTTTAAAATTATATCATTCTTGACTGGTCTTTGACCTATTGAATCAAACAGAACGCCTGTCTTTCCAAAATACTCCCAAGCTCTCCGTAATCCATCGAACAATACAAAGTTGCTATTGCCGCTCTCATCATCATTGACTCTACCTGCCTCTTATTAAAGCACAAAACTATCGCTGAAACCTTAAAAATGAAATCCCGGAGGCTATCCAACGCCTCGAAAATTAACAAGGTCCTGTAACGGTTTATTGAATAAAATCAATTCGGCCCCCGAGTATAACAAGTTAATTAAACCTCAAGCTACAACACCTGCAGCTGCGACATCTTACAAAATTCACCATTCTTTTTAATCAATTCCGGATAAGTACCCTCTTCCAATACCCTTCCATCCTTTAGAAGATATATGTAATCGGCATTCACAATGGTTGAAAGCCTGTGAGCGACAATAATAATTGTGGTCTTTTTCGCGATATTCTCAATGGCGACCTGAATCAGGCGCTCGGAATAAGTATCCAGCGAGCTTGTCGCCTCATCCAAGATAAGAATATCCGGGTTACGCAAGATCGCGCGCGCCAAAGCGATACGTTGCGCCTGTCCCCCTGATAAGCGTACCCCTCGATCGCCCACCAGCGTGTCATATTTCTTCGGAAAACCCTCTACGAAATCAATGGCGTTTGCCTGCTGGCAAGCCTGTCGTATCTCCTCATTGCTTGCATTAGGTTTTGACCAGAGAAGATTATCCCGAATACTTAAATTAAATAAAATATTTTCCTGCGGTACATAACCGAGGTGTTTCCTGTAAGAAATGATATCAAACTCATCCAGCGGCGTATTGTCTATAAAAATCCCACCCATGGTCGGCTTGTAAAAACCCATTACCAAATCAAGAAGAGTTGTCTTGCCTTCCCCTGATTTGCTGACAAAAGCGATCATCTTGCCCTTAGGGATACGTATATTTATATCGCTCAACACCTTTTCGTGCCCCGGGTAAGCAAAAGAGACATCCTTAATAAGTATTTCTCTGGCAAGGCCGGAAAATTTTTTCTCGCCCGTTTCTTGTTTGAGTTCATTAGCGCTATTGCGCAACGCGGCCACCTGCTCATAGCTGGGGAAAAAATTATCCAAAGCATTTTTCTGCCCTGTAATTTGCCCGATAAAAGGTATAACTTTTAAAAATGAATAGAGAAGAGCCGCTGTTTCTGAAAGAGGGACCGCTAACTTACGGGCGGAAAATAAAGCGATGATTAATGCCAATAAGCCTAACGGGTAATATATGCGCGGAATGGCAATATTGAGGATCTGCGATTTAATTGCCGCCTTACGATTGGCATCGAATGCTTCATCCAGCATCTGTACAGATTCACGCTGGTTGCCGAAACCCAAAATAAGTTTCGCGGAACTTAAGCTTTCTTGGATAATAGAACTCATCTGATTGGCGGTAGAAGTATTAAGCTTACCTAAAAGATAGTTAACTCTACCGAATAATGTAAGGGGAGCGGCACAGAAGACCGCGACAAGTAAGCTTATTGAAGTAACTTTCCATGATATGTAAAAAGGCACCGCTAAATATAGTACCAACTGCACGGTATATGAAAAGAATAATTCTACCGCCCCAAAAGCATTACCGACAACCATCGTCTCCTTAAAAAATGCATTAAGCAATACGCCTTGTTTGACGTTGCTAAAAAAACGCCATTGAGCATTAAAGAAATCTTTAAAAGACCCTACCATAAGGTCGCGCACTACGACATACTTAGTCTTTAAAATGTAATGCCTGACTAAAAGTTGAAATCCACTGCCTATAACGCTTAGAAGGAGAAAAATAATCACAAAATTTCCTACCGTAACAGACAGATTTAATGATTTAACGATGCTTGCCGCTTTAAGGGTAATTGGGCTGGCACCGGCAAGGTCAGGATTAAGAAAAAAATCCACCATGGGAACAATTGTAAAAATTGTCGCGGCTTCAATAAGGCTGACAAAAGCCAGCAACAACGCGCTAATAATCAAGAGCGAAGGAAACTTTTTGAATATTTCAATTATGAATAAAAATATCCTCATAAGTTTTACTATCCCAGAAGGGCTTTATTTTTACGCAAAATTCGCTGCCGATACGCGAGATAATCTTGCCATGCTTATTACTCGATGAAAACACCGAGCGGAAACACTTATACAGTTCCTCGTCTTCCAGGCTATTATACCGCTAAAAAGATGGCTGCCAATATAAGACCGAGGCCTCTAATATAAGTGTCGTAGCCATTAGGCTAACCGTTATCCTTCCTAATGTTCTCCGGAAAGCTGGTTTTTTAAGCCGCTATTATGTAAGTTAATGCAACATTGGCAGCGCAGGTTACAAACAAAGGTAAGAAAAAAACGACATAATTGTGGTGCTCTTTTGGCGCGATACAAGGCTTTTCCATACTCATTTTTAAACCAGCTTTTCGAGAAACAACGCCGCGTTTGCTGCCAGATGCTTAAATTCTTCTAACGCTTTTAGCCGTTCATTATAGGCAGAAACAGTCCCGCTTTCTTCAGGCGTAAGATCACCGTCAAGCGAATTTAATGCCTGCCCAAACTCTTCGGCTAAATTAGAGATTTCGGAAGACCTCTTCTGTAAGGCTGACTTGACCTTATTTAAGAAAATCTTTTTTATATCCGGGTCTGCCTGATAAAAATCTTTTCTTGAGCCCTTGACCCAAACATTCTTTACCGCCCCCCATCTTTCCAGTTCACGGATATTTATACTGATATTTCCTTTGCTCACCCCCAATACTTCCACCATCTCATCTAAAGAAAAAGGCCGCCCGTTGAGGTATAAAAGTGCGTAAAGCTGAGCCACGAACTTATTAAAGCCAAAAGCATGGCTCATGCGCCCTATGCCTTCCATGAATTTATGCTGGGCCATTTCCAATTTTTTACTGTTCATAATACACCTCTTTTACAGTTTTTAGAACATTCTAAACATTGTCAGTATAACACAACTTATTGCTTTGTCAATACAGGAGTTATGTTGCTTAATAGTATATGGAGGAAGCGATTAATGGGAGATTGCAGGGCGGCCCGGGAATGACGATGAGAAAGTTCGTAATCAATACTGGCAACTTGGGAAAAATAGTCCGAAAACCTTATACCACCTGATGTATCACTGTCCTTTAGCTTCTTCTCTATCCAATTGCCGCGGGAAATATCATCTATAGAGGCAAGACTATTCTCCTTATTAAGGAAATATACCCCCCTGTGCGGCTCAAAGATATGCCAATTATTACCTATTTTGACAAAAGAAAACGCTACTTTTTGCGTATTGTCAAAATTGTAAACCCTGGCAAAAAATGCCTTTAACCCGGCATAATAACAAAGAGTTGTAAATACATTGGAAAATTGATCTGATGCTCCGTATCCACGCACAATAATTGACCAAACATGGTCATCCACCACCGGAAGGCTTCCCGGTTGCTCCTTAATATTACCTATAGTCCAGTTAAAGATCGCCATTACTTTTTCGCTATCGCTACTTTTAGCGTTAACTATATTATTAACTAACCATTTATAGTTTAAATGCCGGTCATAAAAATTTAAAATTTTAAGGTATAAAGGCAGCCTTAATGCTTCTACCTTATAATCAATGCCTTTACGCGTAGTCACTTGGACATTCAGCAAGAATAAAAGCATTACGCAAGCTAATAAAAAAATAACTCTTTTTTTCATATTATTTTTTTTGCAACAGCAATAATATTAGGAGCAAAATAGCCGACTTTATTTAACCTTAACCGGTACTCAAGTAAAGAGATTAAATAAAAAAATTCGCGCCCAATCCTGTGCTTAAAATCGAGGGCCCATGGTGAAGGATACTGGTAATAGTGGCCGACGTATTTATGCCAGACGGGAATCTGTACCGGCTTGCCTATCAATACCTTAATTGCTTCAAAGCCGCTATTCTTAAGCGTTAATTTAAGCGTATCTTGCGAATAATGCACAACATGCTCATAGGAATCAAATATGTCATAATCTTTTAGTTTACCGGTAATTCTTGCTAAATTTAATTTTAACAAGTTAAAAAGCCCGTTGGGGACTTTAATAAAAAGTAGGCCATCCGGTTTTAAAATTCTATGAATTTCGTTTAGGATTTTTTTTGGCTGGGGCAAATGCTCAAAAACATCGATCAGAGTGATGACATCAAAAAAATCGCCGGCAAAACCGGCGTTTTCTAAAAATGCTGTTTTAACATTGAGCCCGAAATAACGCCTTGCCATCTCCGATAAGGTAGAAGATGGCTCTACGCCATGGATATCCCAGCCTAACCCTTTGGTAAGACGTAAAAAAAAGCCCATATTTGTCCCGATATCCAGGAATTTTCCGGTTGGTTTGTATCTTTGAATAATTCTTATGTCTTCTAAATAATTTTCGTCGCGATGATGTTTAGCCTTGCCCTCAAAAATAAGGCGCGCCTCTTCAAAATACTTCTCGCTATCTCCCCAATAAGCCTCTTCCGGCGACTTCAGGCGCGGATTGACATAAATCAAACCGCAAGACGAGCACTTGACTATGCCCAAGACACCTCTTTCTTTATAGATCTCTTTATATCCGCTCATTTGGCAAAGCGGGCATAAAACGGAGATTACATCACAATCCCCGTAGAGTGCCTTTTGTTTACCGCCCCGGATATAATCAATTTTATCAAATCCCAATACTATCTCCTAAAATTCAATAATTCCAATAAAATTGGGGCGTTCGCCTTAACCGAATATTTAGTTTCAGCTACCATCCTGCCCGCCCTGCCTAATTTTTCCCGTATATCAGCGTTATCAATAAGAAAAACAAGCCTGTCCAACCATCCTTTTTTATCGCTTACTAAAAAACCGTTTACACCGTCTTCTATTACATCTATATTCATTCCAACTTTTGACGCAACCGTAGGAATTCCTACGGCCATATATTGAATTATTTTAAAAGCGCATTTACCCTTAGCCCAGTCATCATCAAACAACGGCATAATGCCGATATCAAATCCTTGCAGGTCTTCTATCTCCGTACTAAGCGACCACTCCCTGCTGACGAGAGGGATACCCGGCTCTAAAAAATTCGCTCCGATTATCCTAAATTCCACATTTTTATATCTTCGGGCAATTTCTCTAAAAACATCTCTTAATAAATCCAAATAGATCGACGTAAAAGAAGTACCGATCCAGCCGATGACCAATTTATCATTATTAACAACGCGGGGTCTTGGCTTATACCTATCCGTATCTATGCAGGTCGGAATAACCGCTACATTGCTATTGTGTTTGGCCGCATAGCCCTTAAGAAAACTATTGCCCGCGATAACATAATCGCTAATCTCAATTGTTTTTCTTGTCTTTGCCGGTTTTTTTAAAAATACGGCATCATCAAAATCATAAACCAGTTTCTTTGAAAACAATCTAAAGAAAACCTCGAATAAATACCCCAACGAAGGAAACGCTTCGCGATGAATAAAAGTTACATCGTATAGCCGGGAAGCAAAAATATCTTTTATCCTGCGTAAAGTAAAGAATATCAAAAATACAGCATTCTTAAAGTAATTCCCTTTTTTATATAATATTCTGTATATAGAGCTATTATAAAAAGGCCTTAAAGTAAAATCTATCCCCGCTTCTTTTAAATAAGGCAAATATTGCTCAACCCTAAAACGGTTGCTCGGGCCTTGGGTCGGATAAGGAACAATGAATAATATCTTGGTATTAATTTTATCTGGCATCTATTGACCTTTAGCTGCGGCTTCCAGCACATCAATAAATAAAGCCGACACCTTATCGATAGAATAATTATTCTCTACGCTTTCTCTGCCCTTTAACGCCAGGCTATGCCGCATCTCTTCGTTATCAATGAGGAGAGCCAGCTTCGTAAACCACTCATCTTCGCTGGCGGCCCATAATCCGTTTACTCCGTCACGAACTATCTCGGAATTAATTCCCACAGGCGAAACCACAGTCGCTACAGCGCTTGCCATATATAACAAAGCCTTAAATCCGCATTTGCTTCTTGCCTCAGCATCATCAACAAGCGGCATCACCCCGATGTCAAAAGAGCCTATGGCGCATGGTAATTCGCCTGCCCCCAACCAATCAATACAATCAAATTTATAATTAGCCGAAGAAAATAATGATTTTATTTTATCCGAATGCATCGCTCCGATCAAACGGAATATAAACTTATGCGTCCTTCCTATCCGCGCCAGGGGATTTATCAATAATTTAAGATGGCGCAGGTGATTCTCTCCGGCACCGGTAAACCCAATGACTAAAGGGTAATTTTTACCTCTCTGGCACGGAGAATACGCCCTGCAATCAACCGGGGTGGGGATAATTGTAACGTTTGTTTGCTTGGCATCCTTTGCTATTTTCGCCAAGTATTTGTTGCCCGCGATTACATGGCTAAACATGGCCAAAATTTTAGGGTCCTGGTACCAATGCCGCCATTTTAATTTAAGTTTCTGACAAAAACCGATATCTTTTGCGCTTTCGGGTAAAAAACATAAATCATCGAAATCAAAGACAATATTTTTATTCCGCGCTTTAAGTAACTTTAATAAAATTACGGGAATATTTACTTTCTGGATAACAATGACATCGAATGCCGGAGATACTTTTATTAAAAAAATGAACTTTAGGTATTTTAAAATCTTGCTGTACCACAATGAATAACACCATCTAAATAAAACTGATGTATCGGACCTGTTGCCTAATCCGATACCGCTTAGCTTATCGGGAATAACAGAAATTATACGGTATTCGTGGTTTCTTTTTTTTAACGATTCGAGATAAATACCGACGCGCTCCCTGCTGCTGCCCCATGTAATTTCATATTTTATAAAAAAACAAATTTTCATCTTTTAGTTAAACAATCATAAATTTGGCGATAAAGAGAGACACCGCGTTCTAAAGAAAAGAAATCTTCGGCAAACTTACGGCAACGCTGGCTCAGCGCTTTTTCTTCTTTAAATAAAAAGATCAGCCCGCTAATTGCTTTTTTGTATTCGTCTTCGTTATAGCTATCTATGGCTATGCCGATTTTATTGGCAGCAAGGATCTCTGCGACATCCCCGATTTTTGACATTGATATAACCGGAAGGCCGCAAGCAAGATATTCTCCCAGTTTAGTGGGAGAGGCGGCTATCGCGGTAGGCGAATCCCTCCTAAAAGCCAAGGCCGCATCCGCAACTGATAGATATAACGGCATGTCGTCGCCAGCGGCACTCATCAGTGTAACTTCCGTCTTATTGATATCACCCCTCTTCAGAAGTGAATCAGACACCACATCCTTATTCTGCGTAAGAATAAGAAAATGCGAATCAGGGATAAAAACGCGCAGTACTTTAAAAAAATCAAACATTTCATCCAAAAGATTATAAGTCCCTACGGATCCGCTATAGGCTAATATAAACTTCTGTCCCAAGCCAAGCTTGTTTCGCAATTCGGCTCTTGCAGCCTGGTTATACTGGAATTTATTAATATCAATGCAGCAAGGAATAGTTGTAATCAAATTATTGTTTTTAAGATTATCCTTTAAATAGATGTTCATCTTTTCCGATAAAACAACTATCGTATCGCTTTTTTTAATCGCTATATTTTCAAAATAAATTGCGAGGCGATAAAGCCATCCCTCCTCTTTCCAGGCGCTATGTTCAATATGGTCTTTTGCCATTATACCGCGCCGGTCATAAAGCAACTTAATGCGGGTAAATATTTTTAATATAAAACCGATGCCAATAGGCACATTCGAACGGGCATGGACCATTGATACTCTATAGCGGATAACGATATAAAAAGCATACACAGTACCTATAAAAATATCAAAAAAAGAAGAAATGATCCTGGGGTTCTTATGGTAACGGAGCCTGTGCCAGGTTATTTTCTTCTCTTTTAACTGCCTTTCCACATTTTTAAACTCATCGTGGTTATTTCTTATTAATTCTTTTTTTTCGAAACTCAGCAAATGAATCTTATAATATTCAGACAGCCGTAAAAGATAAGGCAACACTTGAGATTTCGGTATCGCCTCCGACATGCCTAAGTAGCTAATGTATAAGATGTTACTTTTGTTTGCCATTGAATTAACCCTGCTAAAACTTGCCTGCAATAACAAGCATCTCTTTTAAATAAGTTAACCTATCTTTATGCGGAATATGGCGCATAATAAACCATTCTTCCAGAAAAAGATTTACGCTTGAAGGGAAAGCCTTAGACAGGTTTCCCCTGATTCTTCTCGTCTTAATAAAGAGAAAAAGTAGTTTAAACAAGCGCGGAATAAGGCCGATGGTTAGCTCGAATAATACCCTGTTTTTTAGCACATAAACGTAGCCGGCTAATACGTATTTTACCAAATCTTCTTTTCTTATCCCTGCGGTATCAAAGCTAGCACTGTAAAAATCGAATTTATCCCAGGCTTCTTTTGCGATCTCAGGGTGTTGCGCTATAACCCTATCCCATAAAACAGTATTCGGTAAAGGCGAAACAACAAAGAACCTGTAAAGGTCGGCATTCAACTTTTTGGCAAAACGGATAGAGTTGCTTACGGTTTTAACCGTAGAAACAGGAAAACCAATCATAAAGTTGGCTCTTGCTTTAATACCCGCCTTTCGCGTATTTTTTATTGCTTCTTCTGCCTGCGCAAGCCCGGACTTCTTGTTGATATATTTCAGTTCTTCTTCATCACCGGTTTCAACTCCGTAAATAATCATTTCGCAGCCGCACTTTTTAGCCTGCTTAAGGAGCTCTATATCCTTAACCCCGTCAACCCTTGCCTGGCAATACCAGCGGATTTTAACTTCGCTATTTTTTAAAATAAGGGAAAAAAGGCTCTTTAGGCGTTCTTTATGCAAAAAGAAATAGTCGTCGATAAAATAAATCCTGCCCTTTTTATATCTTTTCTCAAACGCGCCGATTTCATTATAAATATTCTCAATCGACCTAAAACGCACCTTCCTTGTTGATACGCCTTTATCGCAATATATACAATCAAACGGACAACCCCGGCTGGTAAGAATTGAGCCGGTAACGTATTTATCTATCGGTAATAAATGCCATGCCGGAAAACTTATGCTATCTAAATCCGCTATATTTTCTGCCGGAGGATTGTCGATAATCTGGCCGTTAAAGCGGTACGCAAGGCCGGGAATCTTTGCGAAATCACCTTTTTTACTAATCATCTCGACTAAATCCCTCATTACATATTCGCCTTCGCCTCTCACCACAAAATCAGCAGGAATGTCCATTAGTGTTTCCTTACTAAAAGCACTGGCATGATGGCCGCCTAAAACAATATAAATATCAGGCTTTATTGATTTAATGAAGGCTGCGATTTTCTTTGCCGCGCCATAAGAAGAAGACCTAAACGAAATACCAATGATATCCGGATTAAAATCGCTTACCTCCTTCTCTAGCTGCTCGGTGCTAAAAAATTCGACCTCATAGTCTTTAATCGTAACCTGATGACGGCACTTTTCAAGTTCGGCGGCAATATAGGCAATGCCCAATGGCATTTCCAGGTTTTGCCAGGAGTTAAAACGGATTGGTGTATTCACTAATAAAATCTTCATTTTATTTTAGTTCCAGGAAATCTTTCCCTAAAAAATGCAAGATTGCCGCGCTAGCAAATAAATAAAAAAACGGCAGAACCAGGTCTCTTTGGCGGGCAGCAATGCCTTCATTGCCCATTGTAAGAGCCAGTAAAATAATCCAGTAGGCGGAAAATATTAAAATTGGCAATACCATCTGCAGCCTATAGCGCAGCCCTAGCAATATCCCAACCAAGGAAAATAAAAATAAAAAATACCATAATATAATCTGCGGGTATGAAAATAACCTTAGCTGATTATTAATTTTCCATGGAAAAGGAGAAAACAACAAATAGGCCACGCCCTTAGGCAAAGCTTTTATGAAAACCAACGGTGAAACATATCCGACTTTCTTTAAATCTTGCTGATAAAAAAAATCGTCGTATATCGCGTAATTGCTTCCGTGTTCATATACCGCAAAGCTCTTCTGGCGGGACAACATATCCACAAACAGGCTTTGCACCCGATTGCGGGCAAACGGTATTCTTTCTACCGCGCAGGCGACCAACACAAACATCAAAATTGAAACGATCACTTTCTTCCAAAATTTAATTTTAAAACATAAAAACAATAACCAAGGGATTATCGCGATAAACGGGACAAAAAATTTGTCTTTAGCAAAATTAATCATGCTTGCGCCAAATATTAAATATATAAGAAATTTAAAATTGTTTTCTTTGGAAAATTTAATAAGCCCATAACCCGAGATCAGCATCGCAATAATACCTATTGAAGTGCGCATATTTATACATGACCATACCACAAACGAAGGCAAAACTGCCATCATGGATGAAAAAACGACAGCCGCTTTCCTGTTAAAAATCTCCTTAGCCAGATAATAAGCGAAAATTACCGTAACAACAGAGATCAAGGGAAAAACAAATGAATTCAATATGGATTCGCCAAAAATCAAATTTAGCCACGCCCTAAAATACGCGCCAACATTCAAAAAAGTTGTCGCCCCGGAATGCGCTACTTCCTTCATCGGCGCGTCTGCGTATTTACCTAAAAAATAATCCGCGAGATGCCGCCCATTTAGAATTTCACGATGAAAATCCCTGAACAACTGGAGGTTATGGCCTATTACGTTTTCCATAAACGCGCCTTTAAAGTGCCCTTCTAAGGCGGGAACGGAAAAAATGGCAATCGCCGTAAATAAAAAACGCGAGACAAGTGCTACGATGACTAACCTTCTTAAAACAATCCTATCCGAGCTATCTGTTCCCGATATAAAAACCATAAAAATGGCGACTATAGAAACGAGCAAAAAAATAATCGGCTTTAAAAAACAGATAATCCCAAACAGAATTCCCAATATTATATATTTGTATGGCAATTTATTCGGCATATTCTTAATTAAAACCAATCTTTTTAAAAATATAGATTGTATTCGCCGTGGTACGATAACACGGGATAGGATCCCAAAGCATATTTTTAAAATAAACTAAGCCGTAATTATTCTCGATTTTCTTATTCTGCGGCTCAAACTTTTTAACTAACCGGTAATTCTTCTGATTCCTGAAAAGAGCCCTCACATACTCATTTAACCAGGCTATATGAGAAACGCTGTCCGAGGCAAGAAACCCTTTCACATCGTTTAAATCAATAATAATGTAGTCGGAAGATGAATCATTCTCACTAATCATCTTCATATAATCTTCCCTACCCGCTACTTTATTCCACTTAAAAAAGTTCTTACCGTAAAATTTCTTTGAACTCCTACCTAAATAAATTATTTCATACTCTTTAATTAGGGAACTGGACAAAACATAGTCTAGCTGGTCAAAAACTTCAAGTTTGGCACCCGATGGCACATTTTGGTATACCCACTTAGTTGATGCGTACCTTGTATCGCCGGATAGGAAATACCGGTCGGCTTTTATGGAATAAAAAATGGAATAAGTGATGATTAAAGAAAAAAATAAAAATTTCGCGGCGCGGGGAAAGGCGCGCGCCTTAATTAGATCGCTCGCAAACTTACCCGCGAAAATAGCCAATAAAGGAATGATCGCGATGATATATTTATCCTGCGGATACTTATCCTGATTTAATACTGTCATTATGAAATAGTAGCTCAAAATAAAACTACAGACGGTTATCTGGGGCCGGGAAATATCAGCCGGCGAAAAAATCCAACGTGCTAACCCCAAACAGACCAAACAGAATATCGGTAATCCGAATATGGACAGCACTTCAAAAAAATAATTAACCGGCCCAATGAATATAGGCGCGCTACCAAATATTGTATTAGCGGAAACTATCCCTCCGTACGCGGTGCCGGAAAGGTAATCCTTAAGATTAGTCAGCAAAGAAGGAGTACCTAAAAGTATCCCTGTAATGTAGGCCAATCCGCAGCCAAACAATATCAAAACCTTTAAACTAAATTTATTGGCTAATTTGTTAAAACTATAAATAAAAGTTAAGGATAGCGGCAATAACAATAAAGGCGCGTTTATATGGACAGAGGCCGCAAAGCCGGAAAATAAAAAAGCGGAAAATAATAATTTTCGCATGTCAGCCGCGGAATCAGATTTCTGCGCCTTAACGCATAGCAGCAAGACTAATATAATTAATAAATTGAGCAATGAAACATACTGGGCAAAATGATTCACCGCGATAAAACCCATACTGATCGCTAAAAAGACAGCGGAAAATACCCCTGCCTTCTCTTCATACATCTCCCTGCCCAAGAGATAAATCAAATATACGCAAAGAGCACCCAATACCGCAGAAACTACTCTCGCATATAGGTAAATACCTCCGGCGAAATCAGGAAACTTAATCGCTACATTATTCCAGGAGACCAATGCCGCCTGTCCTAGTTCGCCTAAAGGGTAATTAACGATTTTTAAAAAAACATAAGCCGGAATGAAAGTTATCAATAAAAATATGTTGTACCCTGTGGGCTTGAGGAACTCTCCTATCGGATCAATCAGGGTTTTTTGCCCTGCCATATGCAGCGTGTTAACAACGCTTTCATCGGCATGCCAACGAAAAGGAAGGCCCCAGGTATTTCCGTAAATATTCAGCACTAAGTTTATAACAACGGCTGCGAACACTAAAAAATTAATTTTTTTAAGCATGGGCTTATTTTTTATCAGGCTTAGCTTCCGCGATACATAAAATAGATAAACCAAACGGCAGGCGCACGAAGCCGGAGATAAAGTCTTCTACTCTTATGATATTATAAAGAATCGCGTTTATCATGCCGGGGGCGGGCGGCCTGTGCGACTTAACGCTCTTATCGCGAGCTAACATCTTCCTAATCATAATATAATATTTTCTCACCACCCCTAAGATAAAGAAAGAAAAAAGCCGGTAATTTATAAATTTAACCTTAAAATTATGTTTTTCCAAAAGCTCAATAAGCATTTTCGCGCTATACCTTCTTTTATGCCCAACCGCAAGGTCGTGATCGCTCCAAAAAAACATAAACGCCGGGACATGGACAATCAAACTTGCTCCTTCTTTACTGACACGCGATAATTCATCTAAAACTTTAGAATGGCTATCTAAATGCTCTAAAACATCCATGGCTAATACTATATCAAAGGAACCCTTCTTAAAGGGGAGGTCTTCTGTCGCGGCATTTACCAGCCGGTTAATCTTTCTCTGGCGGCAGAACTTTAAAGCCTCCGGGTATTTTTCCATGCCGACGCTATAAGTAAACTTCTCTAGCGCTTGCAAAATTGCGCCCGTCCCGCAGCCTACATCCAATAAACAAACGCGACTATGTTGTTTTTTCTTTAACCTGTTAACAACGCTAAGTGCCAGACGGCGCTTTGCCTTAAACCACCAATAATCATCTTCCAGTTTATAAAGCTCTCTGTGTTCTTTAGGTTCCATTTTTTATAGCTAGCTTTTTTGCATTTTAAAAAATATATCCGGATAAAGGCTCCAGACATTGCAAGCCTTGCATAGGTTAATTTCATCATAACGCCCTTTAAGATGCAGCTTCCTTAGCTCTTTTATCCTGCTACCCTGCCATATGTTTGCTACCGTATCCTTAGTGGCATCGCCTAAAATTTCAGAATAATTCCAATCATTGCAGCATAAAACAACCTTGCCATCCCATGTAATCGCCGGCGAAAACCACGGATGATAACAAGGGTAGCGCTTCCCTGGCGTTACTTCTTTGCTTGAATTATCCGTAATAAGACCGCTATAATTATGCGTGGCCCTAACTTCCAGATGAACTCCGATACGCTTTGCCAAAGCGCTTACGCTTTCTAATTCATCCTGATTTTCCGGATGTAGAAGAAAACGGATATAAATATTTGTTTTACCGCTTAACTGTTTATTTAACATAGCCGCGGAACTTATATTATCCACTACTTTTGTTATATCGGTATTGCCGGTTAACGAATTAAGGCGGTCTTTACGCAAAGAAAAAATACTTACCACTATCTTATCCACTCTATTCTCTATCAACGCTTTCGCCTTAGGCGCGTCTAAAAAATATCCATTGGTTGTTAAAAGAATCGCATGCCTAACCGGGGAGCTTTTTATATAGCCCACGAGCTTTATAATTTCCGGATGCATGAGGGGTTCGCCAAGCATATGCAAACAAAAGTTCCTTCTCCCGAATAGCCCCGCTTCATCAATTATTTTCTTAAATAAATCGAAATTCATGTGCCCGTAACCGGAAGTTAATATACTCCTCGGGCAAGACTTACAATGCAGGTTACAGGCCCGCGTAGTTTCTAGGAAAAGGTGTGTTGGGTATTCTCTATCGATTAAAGATTGCGAAATAAGCTTAAAAAATACGCTTAAAACCGGCGTATCGCCTAAGATACGCTTAATCCTTGCTATATCCAAACGGGATAATATTAGGTTGCTCAAGATTGCTTTAAGTGTCATCGCGTAATAAAATTTTCCTATTTTCTTAGGAACGTTGCCTTTAGAAATTCCTTAAATGAAAACAATAGCCCTTTAAAATCGCCGAATGAAGCATAATACCTTAGGACGCTAATAACTGTACCGGGTTTTATAAAAAAAAGAAAATTACCGATCAACTGCAGCGTCCTTAATTGCTTGCTTGTCCTGCCTTGCGGTACATAAGGGGCCTCATGTTTAGTATACCCTGCCATAAGGCTAAAACGATCCCAATCTTCATTTTCTTTAATCTTTCCTTCCCTGACAGCGATATCCCATAGCTCTGTCCCGGGAAAAGGAGTTGCCAGGCCAAATTTTAGCCTCTGCAAGGGAAGCGAAAGGCCAAATAATATCGTCCTTATTGAATCAGAGAACGTCTCTCCGGGAAGCCCTAAGATAAAACTTCCCCGCGCGTCTATTCCTGCTTTATTAACCATCTTCACGGCATTTTTTACCTGTTTTATGGTAATATTCTTCCGGATACTCTTAAGCAGCCGGTCAACACCCGATTCTATGCCGAAAGAAAGCATGCGACAGCCGGCTTGGCGCATTACCTTTAACATCTCATCATCAACACAGTCAGCCCTTGTCTGCGCCCACCAACTTATGGACTTGCTATACCCCTTTT
The DNA here is from genome assembly GCA_030681595.1 of Candidatus Omnitrophota bacterium. Classification (GTDB taxonomy): domain Bacteria; phylum Omnitrophota; class Gorgyraeia; order Ghiorseimicrobiales; family Ghiorseimicrobiaceae; genus CAKKQO01. Next base: position 162,087 of record JAUXSB010000008.1, on the reverse strand, counting down.
CTATCATCAAGTTACAAAATTCTAATACGCGCTTCTTATTGGCGGTAAATAGTTCATCCACAATGAATAACCCGTCTGCGGAATAATTCTGCACATAGAAATCAATCTCTTTAAAAATATTTTCTACGCTTCTGGACCTGTATGTTTGGCTAAAAGATTCTTTCATAGCGCAAAAAGTGCAGCGATAAGGACAACCCCTGGCAGTAGAAAGCATCATTACTTTTTTGCCTACCCTCATATCCGGGCTTGCGCGGTAGCGGTCATGCGGCAATAAATCCAAGGCGGGCATCGGTAACGTGTTAATATCTTTTATCAGGGGCCTATCGCCATTCGCTATTAAGGCGCCTGACTCGTCCCTATATGTAATCCCCAAGATATCGGGCAGGTTTTTTTTACCTTCCAAATATTCTAAAATTTCAAGAAGGGTTAATTCCCCCTCGCCTCTTACCACAATATCAATAGAGCCTTCGGCCAACAAATCTTGCGGCCTTACTGAAGGATGGCTTCCGCCGACAATAATACGGCAGGCGCCTAAAACCTGTTTTATTTTTTTAGATAAATCAATAGTGCTGTAAACCAACGCGGTATGGCAGGTGATCCCAACCACATCGGGCTTAAAATCATCAAGCAAGCTAAAAAAATCTTCTTCATTTGCCTGGAAATCATACGCTTTTACTTCGTGGCCTTTATCACGGATGTATGCTGCCAAACACAAAATAGCCATGGGCGGAAAATTAAAACCCAATTTTGCCACCCTACCGTAATATTTTTCTATCTGATAAGGCGGATTAACTAAAAGCAGCTTCATCCCTATCTTCCTCCTTCGAATAATACCTGAATATGCTTCGGACAACTAATTTAAATACGTTTATCTATTAAGTCCGCTATCATGCCGATAGCTAAAACCTGAATTCCGGAAATAAATAACATCACCACAGTCACATCCATAACATAGCCTAATAAAAAACGGCTCAACAATAATACCAGGATAGAAGCGCAAAACAACATCAGGCTCATGGGAATAAAAATCTTTAAAGGATTAAAATAAAGCACTGTCCTGATAATAAGTTGCAGAAAAGCCAAGGTATCATTAATGGGGTGGATTTTAGATTTACCTATCCGCTTCTGGTAATTTATCGGGACATATTTTACGCTATAGCCATTTGTCAGCATTGCCAGCGTAATGGTTGTGGTAAAAGAAAAACCGTCCGGCAATATCCTTAAAAACCTCTCGGCAATGCTCTTTTTAAATACCCTAAACCCTGAATTTAAATCGGGTATTTTAGAGCCGCTCAGATATTCTGCCAGCTTTTTTAATACCCACTTGGCCGGGATCCTTGCAACGGAGACGCCGCTTTTACGCTCTGCGACCACCATATCAAAACCACCTATAAATTCTAAGAGATGCGGCAACTCGGATAAAGGATAAGTCCCGTCCGCGTCTACGATCGCGATTACGTCATTCTTTGCTTTGGCAATTCCGGTTTTTATCGCCGCGCCATATCCGCGGTTGGCCTGATGGCGCAAGAGAGTAATATCATTCTCCAAAACAAGTTCAGCGCTCTTATCGGTTGAGCCATCATCCACTATAATTATTTCCCAATTCGCTTTTTTTAACGAAAGCAATTCTTTAACAAAACCGGCAATTACTTTTTCTTCATTAAACAGAGGGACGATTACTGAAACCGAAATATTACTCATAATTTTATTCCTTCCTTTTAAGGTTTAATAAAAAAGAGCCCTTAAAAAATCAGCGCGATATATACCGTTAGGTACGGCCTCGCACTCCGCCCAGCAACCCTTGCACTTTTTAACCCTAACAATGGCTTCTCTGGCTTTATCAGAAGTAAGCACCTCTCGTACGCTTTGTTTTTTAAGATCACCCACTATCGTGCTGTCATAGAGGCAAACCGGCACCAGCCCATCCGGTAAAATCCTGAGGTGGCTGCGTAAAGCAACGCAGGCGGGATTAGGATGCGCTTTTCCATGCAACATCCGGTTAATTAAACCGTGAACATAATATTTTTTTACCAGCCTTTCAGGCAAGGAAGCTGTTTCTTTTGCCTCGCTTAGCATTTTATCTAAAACAAAACGCAGTTCCTGTTCGCTAAAATTGTAAAAAGGCGAGAATGAGCCTTTCTTATCAGGCATAGCACTGACATCATTTTTGGAGCCATATAATACGCTGTCATTATAAGCAATCTGCATCAAAAGGGGCACTTTATGCTTGTTACAGACACGCTTTAACTCGGCGCTGTCTTCTATTGATGACTTATCGGATATTGTTTGATTTACCGCGACAAACAACCCTTTTTTCTTAAATTCACCTAATATAGCAAGGCTATTAAGGGCTCGCTCATAAGCCCCCGGCAGGCCCCTTATCCTATCATTATTGATACCGACCGCGTCTATAGAAATCTTAAGGTGAACGCGAGTAAGGTCATTTATCCGTGTTAATGTAGCACCTATGGCATCGGTCAAAAAACCATTGGTTGTAATATGAATGAGCAAAGGGTTGCTATGTTTTTGAATAATATTCACAATTTCAGAAAGATCTTTACGTAAAAACGGCTCTCCGCCGCTCAACCTTACGGCATCAAGAAATTTTAGTTGCCGGAAAATATTTTCCACCTCTTCCAATGACATCTCATCAGACGGCTTCTTTCCCCATACATCACACATAACGCATTTATGATTACAGCGTAATGTAACAAAAAAAGTTACGAAGCAAGGATTACCGGAAAGTCCCAACCGGTTACGCATAATATGCGAAGATAGCCTTACATATTTAGTTAGCTTAGCCATTATTTTTAAACCTTCCGATAGCCAATATACCGATAAAGTTAATTAGTAAAAGGCAGGCATAAAAATTCATAAATACGGCGTCTTTAGAAATCCGGGCGGCAATTTGCCTAAACAAATCTTTCGGCCCTCCGCGCCATGTATGATAAGTCATAAAAGCGATAAAACCTTTTTCCGGCGCATGATTTAAGTACCGGCTTCCGCCGACTAAAGCAGGGTAATCTTGCCTTTTATCCCAGGCGCCTATTTTTATTCCCCCGCCCGCTTCTGCCTGAGGAGAATCAAAATAAAAATAAAATTCTTTACCCTTTGAATCGCTGATTGGCGGAAATTGAAAATAAAAATGAAAGCCTTCCTTCTTGGGGTCCGGCTGCGGGTGCGCTAAGTAGAAGCTATTTTCATTATAGCGGATTTGGTCATACCTCCACCCTATTCGCACCAAGTCATCTTTATCGCTCTTATTCTTTTTAAGATGAAAAAAGAGCTCTTTAGAATTATCCAATTCTTGCTTCTTAATAAAAATCGATACCATAAAAAGATTATCAAAATTCGGCATAAAAGACTGGCCGTAGCTATTATTTACGTTAACCTCTATCGCATCCGGAGGGATATTATACGAACCTATGTCGCTAAAATACAACGGCTCTTGAGAAAGCTTGCCTCGTAAAAATGGGAAAATCAGAAATATCGCAAGTATTATCAGCAGAAAAAGCGCCGACAATAAAAGAATCTTAAGCTTTGTCATTTTTCATAGCCCCTAAAAATGGAAAATTAAAATATTTCCTGTTGACTGCCAGAAGATGAATAACCATGGCAACCGAAGAAAAGACAAACAGCCTATACATAAATTGATGCACATATTTAAGATTAAAGAATAAATTAATGAAAGCATCAGTTTTCGGCAGTCCGGAAAAAAACTCGGGATTTAGGCTTGCCAACAATTCCCCTTGCTGCCAAGTCGCCGCGATACCCAGCTCAAGTAGAGCAATAGAGAAAATCGCGATATAAAACCATAATTTTCTGTTCTTAACAACCAGGTACAACAATAAAGGCGTTACCAAAACAAAATACCTGGTTGTAAGGGAATAAAAAGAATAGAACAATAAAAGGGAAGCGGCAAAACTTGAAATAACCAAATCCAGCTCAATTTTTCCCTTTTTTAAAAAAAATAAAGGTAAGGCAATGGCAGAATACCCCAGAAAAAACAAAGCCCGTTTCAATAAAGGCACTCCGGAAGGCGCAAGCAGGAGCGCTTTATTAATAACGTTTGACGATAGATAAAACGGCACAATGAAAACACAGGCGGTAACAATAAAGGCGCCAAACAATTTCAGCCGCTCTCTAAATGACCTGCCCAAAATCAAGATTGCCAAAGGAACCAAGATCAAGAAAAATGTCTTTGTCAAAAATCCTAACGATAGCAATACCATGGCAAGATATTTTTTATCTAATTTAATACAATAGATAGCGGCGAGCATAAAAAAGACAACCGTGATATCCATTTGGCCCAAGCCATAACAGGCATGCAGTAAGAACGGGTTAAACATCCAAAGCTTATAAGCAAAAAGGCTCTTTTTTGCGTCACTATTTAATAGCTTGAGGATTAGCCATCCCGCGGCAAAATCAAATAAAAGATACGGTATTTTAAAAATAAAAAGCGTCCGGAATAAATCATAGTCGCCTAAAAGCTTGGCGAAATGCGCTGTTGAGCCGTCTAAAATAAACTTCCATTCCCCGAAAACGCCAAACAAATTATTAAGGTTAGGCAAAAAAAACGTAAACGGAAGCATAAAAATACTATGAATAATAAACGGCACCGGAGGGTAATAATAATCATAATGGGCCTGGCCGGGGAAAGCCTGTTCTAAAAATAAATACGGGTCCCAAGCGCCTCCTGTCACGGCTTTAAACGGGAAATAATTTATATAAAAAATATCCGGTCCAAGGAATAAGAACGGCATAAATATAAATCTTATAAATAAACCGATCAATGCCCAGCGCAAAATATGCCGCTTGGTTAGTTTATTTTTCTCAATTTTTATTGTTTCTGCAGGCAAAGAATCCTCCTCCGACAAGCCCCAGCAATAAAATTACGACAAAAGAAAGCAACGATACACTCATCGCCTCCGGGGCGTTAATACCTTCCGATGAAAACATGAATATAGTCGCTGTCTCGCGTACCCCCACCCCGCCAAAACTGATAGGCAGAGCCGAAATAAACTCAATCACCGGCACAAATGCCAGGAGCTTCAAAAAACTAATACTCACTCCTATGGAACGCGCCAACAAAAAAAAGTATCCCACCACGCATAAATGCGCGGCCATGCTCAAAGAAATAACTTTAACAAAAATTAAATAATTATCCCTATAGGCCAGGAGAGCGCGCGATACATCCTTTACAGCCGATTTCAGCGGGCTCAACAGCTTAAAAGAAGGCATGACTACATCATTAATAAAATGCTGCGCCCTCTTGCTAAACAAGATGAAAAAAATAAAGATAATAACAACCGCCATTACCGCGAATATCGGCAATATCTTTGACCCAAAGAGTAATTCATAAGAAAACGCCAACCCTAATAGCGCTAAAATCATAAGTCCTACCATGCCCACCACTCTATCCGTGATAACAGAAGCCGCGACTTTGCTGGTTTGCGCCTTATCCATCTCTTGGCCATTACCTTTAGGAAAAATAGCAACCCGGGCAATATCGCCGGCGATGCCTCCCGGCAAATAAGTATTAAAGAATAAGGCGATAAAGGATACCTTTGATAAAGAGCCTAAACTATGCACATAGCCTAAATGTTTTAACAAAAGATGCCAGCGAAAAGCATTTATGATGATGCTTAAGGCACCGATAAAAAGCGACAAGAGGAAAAATGGCATCTTGGAATGGCGGACAATATCAAAAACCTCTGCGAAATTTATTTTTTGCAGGATTAAAACGATAATTATTATGCTGACTGCGGCATTTAAAAAAAACCTAAGATATTTCATTAATTATATGCAATTAAAAAGCTTATCATAAGTTCCGGCGGGAATTAACTGCATCCTGCTTGCCATCTTAATCCAGAACTTAAACGGCTTTACAAAATTATAATAATTAGGGTAATCTTGAAATGTTTTAGGCGGATAAGATATAAACTCATTCAACTTTTCTTGGCTAATGCCTAAACGCTTTATGCAAAGGCTGATTATCTTAGGGTCTTCTATCACATAAACACTCCTAACGCGTTCAAGCGCCTCTTCTCTAGTCATTTGGCCTGAACGGATAAGGGCCGAATAATTAAACTTGCGCTTATCGGCATTAAATTTTACTCTATATACGTAAGAGAGCAGGCTTTGCCATAAATCATCAAAGTAATGCGCCCCGGGATTTACCCATCCCAGCTCTTTTTCGATAATCGGCTCGGCATCCTTGCGGACATATTTGATGTAATACATCGGTGTCGCGACTTGTATTCTTTTTAAAAACATATAATAAAATAAATGGTACAGGCTTAAATTATAACCCGGGTCATCCGGCTTCCACTCCCTCAGCCTAACCGTTCCAAACCTCTCCAATATACTCTTAAGGTATTTACCATCCAGGTAATTCCAGGTAAGCGGCGATATCCCTTCGGTCCTGAAAGAATGCGCGGTAAGGATATGCTTAACATTCTCTTTTGCGGCGACTCCGTATAATGTCGCAAATATCCCCAAGTCTGTGCCGACCTCAAGGTTTGGTACAGAAGCTTTTAAAAAAGCTATCCTGATATCTTTTGATTCCCGCCAGTCTGATGTTATCGTCCTTAAATCAACGCCTAATTTTCTAACAGCGGTTTTTATATTTTCGCCTGCCACCGGATTATCAAAACCGTCATTAAAATGGACTGCCAGCGGCTCTAATCCCCATATCTTTTTTGCTAAATATAATAAATATGTGCTATCTCTTCCGCCGCTGACGCCAATAATACAATTATATTTCGAGCTTCGCTCTTTCTTCTTCAACTTTACGATTAATCTATTTAATATTTTTTCGCCATCTTCATTTAGAGGGTATAATTTTTCAAGCTTATCATGCAATTTACAGAAACCACATTCTCCTTTTTCATCAAAAACAATCCCAGGTGCAGTAGTATCCATAATACAACGGCTGCAAACCCTGATTTGATTATTAGGCTTCGGCTCTAAGGCTATTTTCCCGCCATCATTTGCCGGCGCGCCCGATAAAGCCGCGCCATCTTTCAACTCATTAGTTAAATTTTCCATTTTCTTCCCTCTCATTATATAAAATTTTGGTATTTACTAAATATCGCGCAAATCTTTCAGGTCTTCGAATCTATATCCTTTCTTACCCAGCATTACCCCTATTTCTGTTCCTTTTTCCTTTCTTTGCGGAATCTCTATATCTATGTCAATAAGTTCTCCGGCAAATTCTAAATAAGGCCCTCTGGCGATTACGCCGTCTTTATTAACCGCGATAGAGCAACCAACCATTTTCTTGCCTTCATAAGGCCCGCCCACAATATACCCAACGCTCGTCGTGCCAACAATCACTATATTATAAAGTTTTGCCAAAATTGAATACGGGCCTATCCACTTCTCTCTGTAAGGGTCTTTGGTTTCATCAATAGAATAATCGACTGTCCAGGAAGAAGGAGACAAAATTATTTGCGCTCCCATCCTTGCCAAAGCATGGCCGATATGCAATGAATCATAATAGTTATCCGCGCATATGTTTATCCCGATTAAGCCAAAAGGCGTCTCTATCACAGAAAGAGACTGCCCAACCGCATAAAACGGCTGTTCCACGTCTAAGAGGTTTATTTTATGGTACTTAAGCAAAATATCCCCTTCTTTATCAATAAATACAGCGGTGTTATACACCTTTTCTTTTTGTTTCTCGGTTAATCCGGCACAGACGTAAATACCGTATTCTTTAGCAGCGGCACAAAGCCGTTGGCTATAAGGCCCGGGAATCGGCTGTGCTTCTGTTTTTGCGCTTGGATGCGTCCAGGCTAAATCTAAAACTTCCGGAAGCAGCACGATCTGGCATCCCTTGCAAGCCGCATCCTTAATCATTTTTTCGGCTCTGGCTAAATTCCGCTCCGGCTCACCACCCTCAACTAACAATTGCGCCATGCCGATTTTTACAGATTTTCTACTTAAACTCATAGCTCGGCCCACCCCTAATTTTTTTAAATATCTGTTTTACCCTATATAACATTCCATGCTTTAAAATCACCCTTACAAAACCTTTTATTGTTTTTAAGATACGCATTTTGCTTCTGCCCACCCTCCGGCTTCCATCCAGCGTCATAGGGACTTCCGCAATCTTAAATTTTTTATGCCTGCCAAATTTTATGAGTAACTCAACCATGCATTCAAAGCCATCCTGTTCTATGAGCCTGCCGTCGTAAATTGAGAGCATTTCTTTCAGCGACCTTGCGCTATAAGCGCGATAAAAAGAACTATAGGTATGCACGCCTTTTATCCCTATGCATAACGCAAGCAGCATATTCGCTGCCCTGCTTAGTATCCTACGCAATAATGGCGCGTCTAAAACAGCGCCCTCTTTTGCATAACATGAAGCCAAAACCAAATCATATCCATCATTAATCTTTGAAATCAATTTAGAGAGAATTTTTAGGTCGCTGGTATTATCTCCCTCCTTAGTCACGATAATATCGCTATCGCCGGCTATAGCTACAGCCCTTGCGAATCCAACGCGAAAAGCTTCGCCGACCCCTTTATTTGGGTAATGGCTGCAAATTTCAATATTAAACTTGCCCATTAAAGATTCAACCTTTTTTTCGGTCCCGTCCGTGCTACCGTCATTTACAACTATCATCTTATACGGCAAACCATTGTGCGCCATCTCTCCATGGGTCCTGGCAAGTAAATTTACAATATTCTGAGCTTCGTTATAAACCGGTACAATGAATATAATCATCAGTCATTCTCGAGGATAAATTTTAATATTTTAAACCCGTCCTTAAAAAATTTAAAGAAATTTGTGCTTCTTGCCATACGCTTTAAATATGTCGCAATAGGCGCCCTTCGAAAATAAAATTCCCTGTATGCCCTCTTCGACTCTTTTTCCAGATCCGCCCGAGTCAATCCGCTGGGTATAAAAAGCGGCGTCCAGATATTCATGTTATCCCAATCATTATTAAATTCCCCATACCGGCTGGCGATAGAATAAAATTCCGTACCCGGCAGGGGTATCATAAAAGACATCTGGAATACATCCAAATCTATTTTCTTTATGAAATCTATTGTTTCCTGGATAGATTCGAGTGTTTCTGTGGGATGGCCGATGATAAAATACCCCTTTGTAACTATGCCGGCGTTCTTCGTCATTTTAAGCGCTTCGTTGACTTTTTCTAGCCGTATATCTTTTTTGATAAAATCTAAAATTCTTTGCGATCCGCTCTCTATTCCGTAATTAATCTGCCAGCAGCCAGCTTTTTTCATTAAAGATAAAATTTCCGGATTTATAGCATTTATGTTGGAGGCGCAATCCCAAGTTATATCGATTTTTTCTTCTATAACGCGGTTACAAAACTCTATCAGCCGGCTGCGATAAACAACAAAATTCTCATCCTCAAAGCTTGCACTCTTAATTTTATATTTATTTATTAAATACTTTATTTCATTGATGACATAGCCCGCGCTGTGCGTCCTTGTAGTATTGCCAAATACATTCCTGGCACAAAATATACATTTAAACGGGCAGCCGCGCGATGAAACAAGAGAAATATTCGGTATCCGGTTTATTCTGGCGGCTGACTGCTGATAATGCGCCAAGAGATCCGGCAACATATCCCATGCCGGAAAAGGCAAAATATCTATATCTTTTATAAATTCCCTTTGGGCTGTTTTTTTTAATTCCGCGCCATCCCTAAAAATTATCCCGTCAACTTTACCGATATCGGCCCTCTTATCTAATGTATTGATCAACTCCACTAACGTAATCTCCCCCTCCCCAAGAACACCGATGTCAATATCGGGATACATTTTCATTGTCTCATCGGGAACGGCTGTGATATGCGGCCCGCCTACTATCGTAACAACGCCGGGATTTAGGCATTTTATCATTTGCGATAATTTAGCGGCGGCTGATATAAGCATAGTCGGGGAAGTTATCCCCACATAGCGGGGATTATAGCTAAGTATCTTTTTTACCGTTTCTTCATGGTTCAAACCTAAGGCGTTTGAATCTATAATCTGAGGCTTAAAATTATTTTCGCGTAAGTAAGCCGCGAGGTAAATTAGCGGCTGAGGGGCCACCTCATGGCCTGTGGCTACTTTCTTATACCTGCCGCCTAAAGAAACAGGAGGATAAACTAATACAATATCTACCATAATCGTATCAACTACCCTTCTCTTCGCTTGGGATCCGCTTTTGCCAATCGATTGCCAACGGAAGGCCTTCTTCCAACTCAACACTGGCCTCAAACCCTAATAATTGTTTTGATTTAGTTATATCCGGTATACGGCGCTGGACATCTTCATATTTTCCCGAAAAGCTGCCGTATTCGATAAATTCTATCCGCGGCTCCCCATCCGGGTTAACCATGCGCCAAATCATTTTCGCCAACTCTATTATTTCGATTTCCCTATCATTGCCGATATTAAATGCTTCGCCTATGGTTTTATCCCTTTCCATAGCCAAAATTGTACCATTGATAATATCAGAAATATAAGTAAAACTTCTTCTTTGCTTTCCATTTCCGTGAATAGGGATTGGTTTTTTGCCTAAAGCGCATTCGATAAAAACCGATTGCGGCCCGCCGCGCCAGGTTATATTCTGATTCGGCCCGTAGCCGCCAAAATAACGAACAATCGTTACAGGCAACCCATATTTTTCCTGATAAGCATAACATAAGTGCTCATCAAATATTTTAGAAACGGCGTAACTCCAACGCTTAATATTGGTCTGCCCCAAGACCAGGTCAGAGCCCTCATTAAACGGGATATCCGGGTTTTTGCCATAAATATCGGAAGTTGAAGCAAAAACAACCTTGCATTTAGTTTTCCGTGCTCCCTCTAAAATATTTTCTGTTCCTCTTGTGTTTATATGCAATGTATCTAAGGCGCCGCCGTAACGCGGTATTTTAAAAGCCGCCAGATGAAAGACTCCCCCCACATCGCCTATGAGCCTATCGCAAAAATCTTTATCGCATACATCCCCTTCGTAAAATTTAAAAGCCTGATTAGCAAATAAATCCTGTATATTTCTCTTAAACCCCTGAGAATAGTTATCAATTCCGATAACTTCATAGCCCCTATCCAATAGTTCCTTTGCTAAATTTGAACCAACAAAACCTGCCACTCCTGTTATTAATACTTTTTTCATAATTTTAATCTTCCCTTGTGTATTTTATTATATCCACCCTTCTTAACTTCTCTATCCCATCAATCGCATAACCATTTACAGAAAGCCAATCAATTATCAGTTTATTAGCGCCTAATATTTCATCATTGCCGTACAAACGGTAAAACCAGATATCTTCATATTGCGCTTTAATACTCAGAAGAAAATCTTGGGCGGGTTCACTAAGCGGCTCATACATATCCGCATCGCTATTCTTATTTAAAAGGCTACTCATGCTAACTAGCCTAAATTTATCAGGCGTTATGTAATGATTAGTATTTCTGATTAGTAAAATACAATCTTGGGGCTTTGCATTTTTAGATAAATAGATAGAAGATTTTTTAGTATCAAATTCGGGCTTAACCGCTTCACTAAACCTCAGTGACATAGCCAAAGACACAACACCCAATACAACATAGTTTATTTTGGATGAATTTTTGGAAGAATATAGCGCTGCCGCAATGACAAATAAAAATAAAATATGCGGCGTGATAAGATATTCCGGCTGTAACGGAAAATGCTTTACTTCGACCAAGATAAGATAAACCAATAGAGAGAGAATTGATGTGGCAGGAAAAAATAGCGGTACTCTTTTTTCCTGGAAAATTTTACAGAGGTTACTTATTCCTTTAAGAGAAAAATAAATCATAATCGAGAAAGCTAATACCGCTAAAGCGCACAAAAGCCATAAACTATACTTATCCCTAAATGACGTAAGCGCTAAAAAAGCCGGGTCCATCCCGAAAAGAGCGGCAACGCCGCGCGCGTAATAGCCTATATTTATGCCGAGGATATTGAATCCGCGCTCCCCCCATTTCACATCAATGGCTGTTGCCAAGGCAGACTGCTTAAGAAGTAAAGATAGGCATGGCAAAAACATTAGCCCTATTACAAGCTGTAAATAAAACCATTTCCTTAAGAAATTAATGCCTCTATGAAAATACAACGCGGCTACCGCCAGGTTATAGGCAAATAAAATAATAATATTAAGATACGACGAATAAAGCGAAACAGTTGAGGCTAAGATATATCCCAAAATATTGTTAAACCTAAACCCATCCTTGAGCAGCTTTACCAAAAAAAACGCCGAAAGCACAACCCAAAACGATGAATCCGCGTAGCTTCTTATAAACTGCGAAGCCCATATCAATAAAGGCGAAACAGCCGCGATAAAAAAAACCAATAAACCAAATTTAGCGCCATTAAGAATTTTTCCTAAAAAATAAATAAGCAGGCATAACGCGATACCAAAACTTACGAAATAACTTCGCACCCAAATCTCATTATTGCTAAAATTACGCCAGAGGCCTAACAAAAACGGCGAAAGCGGCGGATAGACGCTCCGCCCCTTGCTTAAAAAAGGAATGAGTTCGCTTCTCTTCACTTCCGATGCCCTAAGAAGCCAGCCCTCATCTGAACTATACCCCTTATCCAAGTTAACGAGCCGCAAAGAAATAGCAATAAATAAAATTATAAAAAACAATGTTTTCCCCTTAAATCCCATTTTGCCCTTTTTATCTTTCTTGCTATGCCTAATAGCGCTAGTTATCTTTTTTCCTTACCCCTCAGATCAAAAATGATATAATCCGGAGTTTCCCTTATTAGTTTGTAATTCGCAAACATGTATTCGGAAAATATTTTGTTCTTTAAAAATTCATTCTCCTTAGACGCGCTGACAAAATAACCCGCCCCTTCTTTTCTTAGGCGCTCTAAAACCTCAATCGGGTCATAAATTTTCCTAGAAACATCCGTTCCGTCGGTCTTATCTTGCTGGCGCTTTGCCTCCAAATCTATCATAAAAGGCCAACCACTGCGGTTAGAATAATACAATAGCTCAGCGCTATTGCCCGCGGAAGCAATAAGCAAATCTTCATTTTTCGTCAGGGACTGCACAACTTTACCGGTTTTAACAACATTGCCCAGGCTTTCCGGTACCCGATAAAGGCCGATAGAGTACCGGGTTACCACAACAAATACAATTAGTAAAAGAGCACAAATAAATAACTTTCTGTCAAAGGTAGTTTTGCCAAAAAAATTTAACTTTATTAATTTTGTCAGCGCTTTCCCAATCAATAAGCTGCAGGGAACGAGGAAGTGAATTTGGTAATAACCTTGTGTTGCCTCCGCGGGGGCCGCGATAAATAAAATACAGGCACTCAATAACCAAGCATAGATCAACCGGTCGTTCCTGTTTTCGGATTTCATAAAAAATCCGGCAATTGCCAGGCCAAACCCTAACGGCGTAAGCGTATAAGTAACCAGATTGTCAAAATTTATTTTATAAAATAACGGGTTGGATAACCAAAACTTCATCATCTTCCACATAAAACCAAAAGTGTCATTATAATAAAATGAATACATATTCGGATATCTAACCATAACGCTGCGCGCATGCATATACCAAGGGACAACAAAAAGAAAAACTATCCCCGCAAAAATATATAAATCTAATTTCTTAAATATTTTTCCTCTAAATTTTTCTGCCGCCAAGAATAACAGAATAAATATCACATAAAAATTTATTACCTTTAATAATAATGCTACGCTGCAGCAAAGAGCGGAAATAAATAAATAAATACGCTTTTTACGATCCATCCATAAAGAAAAATAATAAAGGGACGCTAAAATAAAAAATAACATCGGCATTTCATAATGAAAAGCCCTACCCAGGTAAATGCTGATCGGGCTGAAAGAAAAAACAAATACCGCGCAAAGGGCTAAAGTTCTATCGAAATAGTACTTTAGAAGCTTGTAAAGGAATACCGTGCTTAATCCAAAGAAAAATATTATGATGCACCTTAAAACAGGCTCATAAACCCCTCCCAGCAGGCGATAAATTATGGCCCCTAAAAACGGGATCAGCTGAAATTCAATCATTTGATAGGCTGGGTCTTTCCCGAAATCATTAAGGTAGGGATAAAAAATATCCAGCTTATCCTGATAAAAATTACGGGCGATCATCGCATTCTCAACCTGACGTGTCGCTGCCCCTTCCAGTAACGGCTGGGTTAAATTTACCGACCTGAGTGATACTGCTGCTAAAAAAATCAGCAAAAAATAATTCGCTTTTATATTATTTATCTTAATCATTTTTGCCTGTTTATTTCATCGGCCAAGAGCATCTTTTCCAGCCAAACATACAAGACCATAAAAAGATACTTCCTGCCCATTTGCCTTACGCTTAATTTTGATACGCCGCTTTCCCTGCCATACCAATTAATCGGTATTTGAACGTAGGAAAAACCACGCACCATCGCCTTCAACGGGATTTCAACAGTAATATTAAAATATAACGACTGCAGCGGCATAACCGCCTTAATGACGCCTGCCTTGTAAAATTTAAACGCGTTGGTGATATCATTGGCCTTGGTAAGAAACATGATTTGGATAAACAGATTAGCGATACGATTGATGACGAGCTTAATTAACGGATAATCTTTGACTTTCGAGCCCCGCATAAAACGGGAACCAAATACGCAATCGTAACCTTCCTGAATTTTGCGAAAACACCTGACCACATCTTTCGGCTCATCCGATAAATCGCCCATCACAATACCCACTACGTCTCCGGTAACATTGTTTAGCCCCTCTCTTATGGCGCGGCCAAAACCATTCGGTGGATTACGGTTAATCAGCTTTATTCCCGGATATTTTTTTGACAGTTCTTCAATAACCTTACGAGTATTATCCCTGCTGTTATCGTTTACCACGATTACCTCATAGCTGATTTCTTCTTTGGACAGCTCAATTATCAATTCTTCGATGCCCCGTCCAATAGAGGTTTCTTCATTATGCGCTGGAATTACTAATGATAGTTTCATGATAAACCCGCTAATTAAACCAACTGGTTTTAAAAAATAATTTAATATCTCTTAACAAAACTCCCCTTTTTATGCCTCCGAAAAACCTGCGCAATAAAAATGAGGGGTCAAAATAAAAAGCTAAATATGCGTTTCTATAAGACTTGTTTAAAATGCTATGTGGCACTGTAGGGTGTTCATAAATTGCTTCATATGGAGCATAAAAATTATATTTCGCCCAGTCTTTAGTCTTAATACAGCCTTTTTCGTCCCATTCTTTGAAAATTTCCGTTCCCGGCAGCGGAATAGTAATATTAAACTTTGCCATATCAAGTTTGAGTTTTTTAGCAAACCTGACCGTTTCCTTCATTGTGCTTTCGGTCTCCCCCGGCAGCCCCAACATAAAATAACCAAATGTCTCAAATCCCTCTTTCTTGGCCAATTTAACCGCTCGGATAACTTGCTCAAGCTTTATGCCCTTATTAATCCTATCTAATATCTCCTGGTTACCAGACTCGATGCCAAAAGAAACTTTATAACAGCCGCTGCGTTTCATCAATGAAAAGAGCTCGCTGTCAACCCTATCCACCCTCATGCCATTTAAGGGATGCCAGGGAAATTTAAGGCCGCGCCTGATGATTTCTTCGCAGATTAATTTTGCCCTATTTAAATCGGTAGAGAATGTATCATCAAGAAAATTTATCTCCCTAAACCCTGCTTTTAACATAAATTCTATTTCGTCAACCACTCGTTTTGCCGACTTCGGCCTAAACTTTGTACCTTGAATATTTTTATTACAGAATACGCATCCCCATGGGCAACCGCGGCTCGTCTCTAAATAACCGGGAGGGCTAGCCTTATTGGACAGCGATGACCTATTATACTTATTTAAGTCATAAAGATGCCAAGCCGGAAACGGGAGGTTATCCAAATTATCCATTCTCGCGGCCTCGGGTGTACCTACTATTTCACTGCCCTCTTTAAAAACAATCCCCTCTATCTCCTTAAAAGGCAAATTTAAAAGCTTGGTTATTATAAAATCCGCTTCCCCTACCGCCACCACATCAAAAGATGAATTTTTAAGTACATCTTCGGGAAACGTTGTGGCATGCGGCCCGCCGGCAACCAAAACTATTGTTTTGTCTATCGCCTTAATGATACCGGCCAATCTAACCGATTCCGCAAAAAGAGGCGTCGTAAAAGTAATCCCCACCAGCTTCGGTTTTTTTGCCTGAATCTCTCGCTTGACAAAGTCGTCAGGATCCGGGACTAAATTCAAATCCCATATTTCTGTCGCAATGCCGGCCTTAACCGGCTCTGCCGCTAAAAGCGCCAGATTAAGCAACGGATTAACCGGAACACCCGCCTTGATTTTTGCTTCCGAATAAATAATATTGTTATATGCCGGGTTAATAAGGACTACATCAGCCATAAAATTTAAGGTTTTTTTGCCACTGCGATTAAATGATTAGAGAGGTTCCTTAAGTTATCCAAGCTAGACAGCCTATCGTCCAGCGGTTCAAATTTACGCATTAAAAACGAGCTGATTCTTGGAAATATTTTATCCAGTAAAAAATACGGGCCGAAAAAACGCCCGGAAACCTTGATATCAACGAAACCCACGTTTTTAAGTTTTCCCTGCAATGACCCAACGGTTTCAAAAGACTGAAAACATGAAACAAATTTTTTCAGCCTTAGAAAACGGCAAAAAGCGTTAAAAAACCCATAGAAATTTAACGCAAATGCCGGGGCGGCGGTAATAAAAACCAACCCTCCGGGCTTAACAACCCTAAATATTTCCCTTAAAAGAGGTTTCCTGTCACTAAAATACCTTAATGTTTCAATGCTGACCACCGCGTCAAAAGTATTATCTCTAAAAGGAGTATTCCTGGCATCCGCCTGATTAACGCGCAGCTGGGGATAATTATTTTTCAGCTGCTTAAGCATATTTCCGGAAATATCAAGGCCCACCCCTTCAAAGCCGTTCTTACGCACTAAATTTAAAAAATAACCGGTCCCTGAACCCAAATCTAATATACGCTTCTTGCCGTTAAGATGGCCCAAGAAATCAAAAAATAAAGGCTCTACTTTTTTACGGCCGTATTTAAAAGCATTTGAATGGTAATCATTGAGGTTATCCGAATAATCCTTCTTAAACAGGCCGCTACGGTCATTATGCAAAATCACGCCCAGCGGGTTAAAGCGTTCGCCGTCATCGCTCATATCAGGGAAGGCTTGTGCGGCATCATATAAAGTAGAGATATCCAATTTCCCTTCTTCGCGAAATTGTTGCGCGTAACTCAAAATATGTTCTAACTCATCAAATAAACTTTCCGTCTGCCATGCGAAATTAAACGGGTGAAACCAAAGATGGAATATTTTACCTTCGGCTACCGCTTTGTTAATCCCTTTCTTTGCCCGTTTAAAACGCGCGCCTTTAGGTATAAACCTGCTTATTCCATATGAAAATCTGAATAACATTGAATCCCTTACCTCAATTAATCCTTGGCGCGGCATAGGATTGGGGACAACAACAGGCGGCGATATACAGAATAAATCGGAAACAAAATATAATAACCTTTGCAAATAGCCCAATTTAAAACAGGGAAATAACTCGCGTTGCCCGCGAAAAACATTAAAACCATATTTTGCCAATAGGTCAAAATGCCCTCCGGAATTACGCGGGAAAACGAAAGTTTTTAAATCGATACCTTCTTTTTTCGCTAAATCTACGCACTTAGCCAAGTCTGATTCGGCTGCTTCGCTAGAGCACCCGGGATCGGAAAATATCATATGGCAAAAAGAATGACTGGCTATTTCTTGTTTAGTTTGAGCGCTTAAAATCATCTTCACTATATCGCTGCCATACCATAAATCATCCGCCATAACGTTCGTCGCTGGATCAAGCCTAAGCCAATCACCGCTAAACCATTTATGCTGCGGGCGGATTATCTCAGGATGCGCCATACCGCCATCTTTTTTACAGCCCTCCAAAAAAAGATGCCCCACTATTGCCCAAGTGGCGGGTATTTCGTATTTATCAAATAAGCCTAAAACCTTGGCAATGATCGGGCGGTATTTTTTATATGCCTCTTTATACTTAATATGGCCGCCAAGGTCAAAAGTACCCCAGGCAAGTTCGGTATCAATCGAAATCGTAAAAACCCCTTTTTTCTGCATTCTTACTCAGTAGTTAATTGTTATCGCCTGATAGGCAAAATTAAGCCTCTCGCCCGGGCTTACTTTATGCACAAATAATTTATGCGTATCATCTATCCTGTAACAATTATTATCTTGGGTATTTTTGAAATATGGAACAAATATATCGTCAAATAGAACTAAATATTGAATTCCTTCGGGGATAACAAACTCATTCGCGTTTTCGTAATACCGTGGTTTTAATTTCTGCCAAGTGGAAAAACTGGTATGGTCTTCTCTCATAATCACGCCGGCCTGAATAATAAGCGCCTCCTCCAGGCGATACATAACCTGGTGGCCAAAAGTTCCCGTTACTAATACCGCGATATTTTTTTGATTAAAATTTTTCTTGATAAAATCAACCTTGGATTTTAGAAAACGGCTCTTTTTTAACACATCATTATAATTAAACTGCCGGTATTTACGAAAATCGTAGAAATCATGTTTGTCTTTATCAAAATCATGAAAAAATATAAAACAATTAAAAATAATTATCGGCCCCACTACAAGTGCGCTAGTTATTTTTCTTACATACGGGCTTTGGATAATAGCGTTTGATATTCTTATACCCTTACGCGATAAGGCTGACAATGCTCCTAAGACGTCGTCGCAAATAACCGTAACGGCTTCTGCTATAATTATTAAAAATCCCAACCCCCAGCTCATGCCGTGGCCGATTTCGCCGAACTGAATAAAAACATTATAAATAAGCGCGGGAAACAGCCATACGGCGAAAAACTGCGCTTTTTTTTCATTAACAAGATTGGGAATATAAAAAAATTTGCCTATATAATAAATAAAAGGCATAACCCCCAAAAAATATGCCCAGATAAAATACCTTTCCATCCTTACTAAATGGTTATTTAGCTTCGCCGTAAAACTCCCGCCGAATATCGAATCATAAGCCACATAACCGCTTGCATCTTTCAAAACCGAAATGTATTCTCTCAATCCGCCGGACATAACAAGAAGCGGAATAAGCCACGCGCAGCAAGTAAGGCCAAAAATAAAAATAGACCTTATTGCCTCTCTAATATTTAAGTGGGCTAAGACAAAAATATATAGCGGAAACATTATGGGGAATTCTTGTGGCCGGACACCGGTCAAAATAGCAAAAGACAGCGAAAACCAGAATAATAGGCCTGTCTTTTTTTCGGCAACTATGCGCCAACCCAATAACGCGGTTAATAATATAAAAAATCCCGAATTAAGGTATCCAAATATCGTCACCCCTTTATACCAAAACAAAGGGCTGGTTAAAAAAAGCAGCGCCGCAATAATCCCAACTGCCTCACTCTTTAGCAGTTTCGCAAAATAATAAATCAGCCCGGCTATTGCGCCGCTATAAATAATACTGAGGGCCATTAACGAGGTATGCGGGTTATTGGTAAAAATATTCAGGAACCTTGCGCTCATTATGTAGAGAAAATATCCCGGAGAAGGCGGCGTAGCATTTTTTACTGAAAAGTCAACGGAGCCGATGGCATACAAAACTTCATCCAAATGGGTAAAATCTTTGACCGCGAATATGACTCTTGAGGCTATCCCCAAAAGAAAAAATAATCCGAATATCAGTGCAGTGCGATTTTTCCGCATCTTACTTAAACCTTTCTACTCATACAACTACAGTATAACGCTAAATCCAAAGGCAAAAAATTCGGAAAGAGCCTTATCTTCATATCGTTTCCGCATTGCCTCTTGATTTCGCTAATTATCTTATTATGGCTATTTGGGTGGATTTCCTTTAACTTCTTTTTGTAAGCGCGCACGCTTCCGGTTAATACCAATAACAGATCAGACAGCTTATTTTCTACCGGAAAACCCAGTATCATAAGCCCGCCCTTTTTTAATACGCGTATTATTTCGGATATCGCTAAAGATAATTCGTTTATATGTTCTAATGTCGCGATACTGATTACACAATCAAATGAGGCGTCTTTGTAAGGCAGGTGCACTATACTCCCCTTTATTAACTCAGCTTTGATATTTTCGCAAGCTAGCATATCCTTTACTTTCAGTATATGTTCATGCACATCTAAACCAAAGAGACGCTTTGAACGCCTGGATAATTCAGGCAAAAAGACCCCGCTTCCAAAACCAATCTCCAGGACTGAATCAAATTTTCCGTCAGGCATAAAACCTAAGGTCATTGTAAGCCGACGCAAGAAAAAATAATTTAATACCGGATAATGATAAAACCTGGTAAGATTATCCCCGACAACAGGGTGCTTATTCCGTTTTGGTATTCTAATCTGCATAATAAATTATTTCTTCGCCTTTATCATATAATCGTATAGGACCTTCAAAGTTTTCAATCCGTATTTTACGCTGGCGCGAAACGATATCGACGAAGAATCATCCAGATAGCGCGTCTTTATCGGCACTTCTCCGATTTTAAATTTTAATTTCGTAGCTTCAGCAATTATCTCCGTATCAAAGACAAACCCGTCGGATAAAGCGCAAAAATCAATCGATTCCAAAAACTTCCTGCTATAAGCGCGCAGGCCCGTATGATATTCGGATAAAGAACGCTTAAATACGATATTTTCCAGTGTTGTTAAAAATATATTACTGACGAACTTATATAACGGCATGCCTCCTTTGAGCGCATCACGTTTATAAATCATCCGCGAGCCGAACATGATATCTACCTTCTTCTCAAGTATCGGCTTAATCATTTGCGGTATGGACGAAGGATCATACTGATAATCAGGATGAACCATGACTATAACTGCTGCACCTCTTTCTAAAGCATTTTTATAACATGTCTTCTGGTTGCCGCCGTAGCCTTTGTTCTTTTCGTGTGCAATGACTTCAATTCCCAGCTTCTTAGCCACCTCTATCGTATTATCTTGGCTGGCGTCATCAACTAAAATTATCTCATCGACATATTCCTTGGGTATTTCCTCGTATGTCTTTTTTAAGGTCCTATCCGCGTTATACGCCGGCATGACCACTATAACTTTACTTCTCTCATCCATTGCTGTCGCTTCCTCCGCGATTAAATAATACAGAATACCCTTTGGTAATATAATTTGCCAAAACCTTTGGCGACTTAACCCCGCTAAGCAATCTTAGAATCCTGCCAAAAGACAAATAATAGCTCATGGTTATCTCTTTCTGGTACTGCAGCAATTTTTCTTTTGGCAAAGTAAAACTCCCTACTATCCCGGCCTTAACATCGCCCTTATAAAGGTCCTGGGCCTTGAATAAATTATTCTCTAAACCAATATTGTAAAACTCGGTCCCCGGAAAAGGATAAGCAATATGAAATTCCGCAAAATCGCCCTGTATCTTTTTTGCGAATTTCATGGTATTTCTAATAGATTCTTCGGTTTCCCACGGCAGGCCTAAGACCCAAAATAAATATGTCTTCATCCCGAATTGCCGAGAGAGGAAAACGGAATCCAATGCCTGCTTTAATGTTATACCTTTTTTCATTTTATTTAAAATATCCTGATCGCCGCTTTCAATGCCAAAACCTATCATCCAACAACCAGCCTTTTTTAACCACTCAAGGCGCTCTTTATCTATTGTGTCAACCCGGCTGTTACATACCCAGCTCACATTAAGCTTTCGCTCTATGATATTTTTGCATACTTCTATCATCCATTCTTTATCCCAGGTAAAAGTATCGGCCCTAAAATAAAAGTTTTTTATTCCAAACTTTTCTTTACAAACCTGCATTTCGCGAACTATATTTTCCGCAGACCTCGCCCTTATTTTTCTGCCGGATACAAGGCTTACCAAACAGTATACGCATCTGGCAGGGCAACCCCTGTTTGTCTGAATGGAGGTCATCGTTTCACCCGTATCCGGCCGTGTGTATAGGCTGTTATTTAAAAGATGCCGGGCGGGAAAAGGCAGGATGTCCATATTTTCCAAGAATGGCCTATCGGGATTTTTTTTAATTGCGCCGTTTATCCGGTATGTAATGCCTAAAACACCCGAAAGGTCATTTTTATCGGCTATTTCACCAACCGCCAACTCATATTCGCCGCGTATAACGATATCCAAACTTTTAAAATGCTCAATAATTTCTAAATCTTGCGCGGCAAAATGCGCCCCCTTAGCAATAGTCACAATTTGCGGATTTAGCTCCTTGGCGATATCGCAAGCAATAATATCGATATAAACCGTAGGGGTAGTAACGCTGATGATAAGTATATCGAATTTAGTTTGCTTTAAATCATCCTTAAGGTCTTGCCAGTTTTTCCTTTCCGCAGGATAATCTCTAATCACACATTGATTGCCTGATTGCTCCAGCACAGCCGCCATATACGCCAAATCCAGCGGTGTACGCAGGGCAGAAGAAATGCCCTTAACCGGGACTTGACAGCGGTCATCCCTTATGTACATACCTGAAGGCGGATTTATAAGAAGGACTTTTTTCATCTTTCCCTGACTATCGCTAGCATCTTTTCCCTGGCCTTGTTTTCGATATTGTTAGCGTATTCCAAAATAAATTTTTTCCTCTCTTCTTTAAGCTGAAGGGCTAAATTTTTATCATTTAATACCCGCTCAATCGCATCCCCCAAAGTATCATCCTTATAGACAGCGACTGCCGCGCCTTTTTGCGCATAAGGAACCCTGTCTTCCCTAGTGGTTAAATTAAAGGTAATCAACGGTTTATCAAAAAGCATAGCCTCTAGGCCCACCGTTGAATCAAGCGTAATTACTAGATCGGAATGGTATATTAGCGTATAAATATCAAAATTCCTGATAGTTGTTACCTGCGCATCAGGATAATAAGCGGCTATCCTGTTATACGGCAGCACATCTTCATAAGGGTCACATTTTATAATTAACTGAATGTCGGGCCTCCCTTTGATGCATTTTAACAACTCATCCGCCATCACCCAGAATAAATCATCGGTCCAGAAAGAAGAGAATTTATTAACTTGTTGTGTGGCAAATAAAATTGTTTTTTTATTTAAATCCCTGCCAAGTTTCTTATATAAAATATCCCTGGATAGCTCGGGCTTCCAATCTTTTAATTTATCAAAACGCGGATTGCCCGCTATAAAAAATTTATCCTTTGAATTTCCGAACTTCTCATACCAATCGGCTGACGCTTTTCCCCAGGCGATAAATTTATCCGCCAATAATTCATTGTGGCCGTTTGATTCCGCCAATATGCCATGCTGCATAACCAAAGAAGGGATTTTATGCAGGCGCAGAGATAAAATCATTGTTCGCTCCTGTTCTTTTACATCGTTGCGCAACAACACGGATTTTATGTCAAGCCTTTGGCACAAATTATCCAATAGCTTAAAATTACTAATTATACGCGGAATACCTTTTAGAAAAAAATCGGCAAGCTTTAAATGAAGGATATCCCACAAAGGAATACCTTTATAGGTAAAAATATCCCGGAATCCTTTATCGGACGATAAAAGATGCCACCGCCTTCTGTAAACGTTATATTCTTTTAGATACCGCGCGCGTCCGGAAGAATAAAACGATAAATAAGGCTGCCGCAAAGAAAATATTTTCCAGCGATAATTAAAACCGCCATCTAATATAGACGGCATAACTGCCATGCCGCTATTATGCCCGGAAAAATAGTTAAATAGTTTTGCATCCACCAAAGTATGTTTGGCATTCGCTTGCCGATAAAGCCGCTTTAATGATACGTAATTTATAACACCGCTTAACGCCTGGGAAAGAGCGCGTTTCAAATATGAGCTTACCCGTGCTAAACATCCCACTTTTGTGTTATTGATTTTTACCGTCAGCACCGGGATATCAACGATTTTTGCGTATAACTTGGCTGCGGTCCATAATTCACCGGAATCATCCAACACTATTATTTTCTCGGGTTTTTCCGCGCTGCATACCTTGCTCAAAATCTCTAAATTTTTTATTCTCGGCACTAAAAATTTCTGGAAATCGTATTCAAATATTTTACCTAAATGAATTCCCTTATAATCAGTAATGCTATTATGCAAATACCAAGACTTGCTTAGGCCTCTGAATACATAACTATCGATGGCCTTATAATCGTTAGCATCCAAATAACCCTCGGATGTCTTTATGTTTAAGCCTAGTTCTTTTAATCCACGCGGTATATCAATACCCCAAAAAATAAAAGTCGAATCTTTTGGTATGGCGCAAAGGTAATGATCCAGTCTATGCGCCGGATTTATTAAATTTACTAATATCACTGCCTTCTTATCAGGGTATCTCTTTAAAAAATACCTAATCTTATTCAATATCATCCCAGTTTAATTGGTCAAATGCCGCGATATCGCGTTTTGCCCTCTTATTAGCTATTTTGCTAATGAACCGCGGCGATATGCCTGTCCCCGGCCTTAAAACCGTAAGCATATCTTCGGTTATTACCGCGTCTTTTTTAATCTCTCTTGCCGCCACAACGCTCATCCGCGCGCCAAGGCGCGTTTTTTCTTCCGCTCCCTTAACCGCTATCTCGGCACTTCCCATTACTTTTTCCGCTAATCTTATATTTTCAACCATTTTTTTAAGGCAAACTGGATCAACAGAAAAAGAATGTCCTGAACCGGTCATTGCCCTATCAAGCGTAAAATGTTTTTCAATTACTTTTGCCCCCAGGCTTACGGCAAGCGAAGGTATGACCATATTTTCATCGGGCTCGGTATGATCGGAATAGCCGATAACTGTATCCGGAAACATCAGTTGCAGTGAACGTATGCGCAAAAGATGTGCATCCTCATTTTTTGAAGGATAGCTCAATGTACAGGCAAGAAGGATTAAGGAATAATTATCTTGGCTGTATATCACATCTATCGCTTCCTTTATCTCATCAACTTCTGAACCGCCCAAGGAGAGAATAATCGGTTTTTTAAATTTGGCGATATGTTTTATTAGCTTTAAGTCGGGAATAAGG
This sequence comes from Candidatus Omnitrophota bacterium, assembly GCA_030681595.1. Taxonomy (GTDB): domain Bacteria; phylum Omnitrophota; class Gorgyraeia; order Ghiorseimicrobiales; family Ghiorseimicrobiaceae; genus CAKKQO01. Next base: position 137,060 of record JAUXSB010000008.1, on the reverse strand, counting down.
CAAGAGGCGATTTTAAATAAAGGCATACCTAACTCATTAAGCATATCAGCGCTTTCTGCATCAAACGGGCTTGAAAAAACTATTATTTCTTTATTTTTCGCGTAGTCAAACAAAACCTTATATTCATCCCGGTCAAACTTATCTAATTTTTTATAATATTCATATTGAGATTTTACCGAACTGTAATTCCAGTAGGTTTTTGCGTCTTTTGCGACCAGCCGCTCGGCTTTATACGTCTGGAACTTTATGGCATCGGCACCTGAAGCCTCCGCCGCATCAATCATCTTTTTGGCAATGTCCATATCGCAAATATGATTACAGGCGCCTTCGGCAATTATAAAAGTGGGTGATTGTTTTGAGACAATCTTACCATTTATTTTAATGGTCAAAGGATGGCCTTTTTGTTTAAGTCGAATCTGAGCAATTTTTAGGTCTCCTAATGAATGGATGTTGGTCGAATTATCTATAATCGAACCTGAATTTACGCTTATCCTTCCTTCCTTTAAAGCCTGCGCTTTCATTATCCTAATGGAGCCGTTTTTTAATCCGCTGGAATCAATGCTTATTAAGTCATCTAAATCCTTTTCTAAGGCAAATTTTATTGCTTTTTCTAAATCTATGGTCCGGTCAGGGTGGTCGGGCTGAAGTCCAACTACATAGACGATATCTTCATCGGGGACGTTCAACAAAGCATGACGGTAGACTTCAACCACAGGCGTTTCTCCTGCGAGTTCGGCAGGACGCATAATCACAGATATTCCTTCTTTCTTTGCGAACTCCGCGATAGTCGCTGAATCGGTTGAGACATATATCTTATCCAACAGCCCGCATTCCTTTGCCGTCTTAATCGTATAATATAAAAGCGGCTTACCATTTATTAGGGCCATATTTTTATTAGGCAACCTCTTTGAATCCGTTTTTGCTGGTATTATAGCTACTATGCTTGTTCTATAGTTGTTCATTTTTTAAAAACTCTGGCAAAAAATTTTTTATCCAGTCCTTCGACTTTGGTTTGCTTCAAACTAATCTCCTCTATCTGCCTCATTCCTAAATCCTCAAAGACCTTCTTATAGTTCCGCGGAAAATGCCGCCAGGATACTCCTCTTTCATCTTCAATCGTAACTAAAATTTTCCTGGCTATTCGTGCCATATGCGAAAATATGAATTCGCTATCCGTATGTATGTGCTCCAAGACGGCCATCGTATATACAGAGTCAAAAGAATCATCTTCGAAACTTCCAATAAAATTCTCAACAGGTCCCTGATAAATCTTAATTACCTGCGCCATATTTGGATATACCGTTTTCATTATTTCTATTGCGTTCTTGTTTATTTCAACACCGGATAGATTGTTAAAACCTGCGCAAAATAACTCATTGAGATTACGTCCCACATTGCATCCGATTTCTAGAACTCTGTCTTTTTTGTCAAGATATTTTGTAATCAAATTCAGCAAAAAGGCGCTACGCTCCCTACATTTTAAATATTCTGTAGGATTATTGTTACCATCATTAGGAGAAGTCCAATAGTCAAACAACTCTTCGCGCTTCTTCCTTTTTGTATATATTTTCCTGATAAAAAAAGGTAGCTTGCCGATGGTTTTTTTTATTAACCTACCGACTCTTTCAGACAATTATGCCTCCAAATTATTAAATTACATTCTAATTCATCAACGGTAATACTTCGCAGGCCCTCTTCAAAAAAACAACTCTCGCATTCTGTCCGCTTAAATCTTTTGCTTTTCTCAAGGCGGCTTCCAAAGATCTCGCCCAGAGAAATCCTAACTTTTCGGCAGCCCCGCGAGGTATCCCTTTTGAGACTAAAATAACCTTCGCTTTATACTTTATGATTCTCCCTATGGCAATCAATGTATAAGCGGCTAATCTATTTATTTTTCCTTTTTCTGCCATAACTTTTAATTTATCAGGGTCGCTAAATCCGTATTTTTCAAATTCCGGAAACTGCGGTGCCGCCCCTTCAGGGCATCTCGCCAAAAGTATAATAACTCCGCCGTCTTTAACAGCAAGTTCGCTTGAAGCAACCGCTTTAATTGCCTGACGTAAATCTATATCCATAGGCTTTGCATCCGCTATTACGATATCGGCTAGGCTATCCATAGGCAGGCCAAATATAGCTTTTGCGAGCTCTACTCCCTTTTTATGCGCCTTAACCGGATCGCCGGCTACCACATCTACAAGCCTGCCCTTACAATCCATAATCGCGTTAACTATAAACTTAAGCCCTGATTTTTCTGCTACGGAATCCACCCTCCTGCGCATAGGGTTATCATAAACCCCTAAGATTTCTTTCATCTGGAAATTTAAAGCCTCCCAATGCATGTCTTCAACTGTTTCCTTGCCGCAAATACCGGGCAAGATTATTTTACCGCCGCCTGAAAACCCTGTCGTAGCATGCGGCACAATGCTTCCTATGCCTACTATAAAATCCGCCTCCTTTGCCAGGCGGTTAATGCAAATACGCCTGCCTCTGATTTTTTCGCTGATCCTTGATAAGGAAGATTCTTTATTCCAAGAATGATTATAGATTTTGTAATTGGCTGCGAGCGCAGAGCCGAATTTATCTCTAATCTCTTTTTTTGTCATCGGCCGATGCGTGCCGGATGCAATTAATATCTTTAGCTGTTTATTGGTTATCCCCGCGTCCCTTAATTCATTTAATACTATCGGCAATATGCTTTTTAACGGAGTAAACCTGGTATTATCATCCGTAATTATTAATACGCTTTTTGCACTACTTGCGTATTTACGAAGCGGCAGGCATCCGATAGGATTTTTGATGCGTTTCGAAATTAATTTTAGTTTTTCCATTCTTTAGCGATCTTTTCCGCCAGCCAAAAATCAAATTCATTGTCTAACTTTATACTTTCCTGCGGCAGCATCGTAATATGCCCAATCCGCTTTCCCAAAAAATTATCTTTCGTAATCGAAGATACACGCGAAAGATATAAAGCGCAATTTTCTTTATAGAGCGCTTCCCGTTCAAGGCGCAAAAGCCGCTTGCGCGAAAACGGCGTAAGCCCATTTTTGTTGTGGCGATAATAAAAACTATAATCTTCGCAAACCGATACCACGCTGTCTACGCCAAAAATAAGCATTGTATCAATGGCTTTCTCAATATGAATATATTTTCTTAACGGCGTATGGATATATAACAACATAACCGCGTCCGGTTTATAACCCGCTTCTCTTCTTAACGCTTTAAGCACATAATCAACCGTCGGCTCTATACGCGAATTCGGTAAAGATAATTCCTCAGGGCGCCTAACACATGATATACCGCTAAATTTAGCCGCGTATTTAAGTATCCGGTCATCGTCAGAACTAACTACTATTTTATCAAGCAGCTTTGTTTTTTTCGCTTCCAAAATGGTAAAATCAATTAATGGCCTGCCTGTAAATTCCTTTAAAGCGGAAGCCGTGCTTGCATCCGATTCTTTTCTTATTGGTATTATTGCCAAAACTTTGGGGATTTTTAGAAAATTCTTCCTTACGAAATTCCTCTTTATGCCATGCCTGGTGAGAAGTATTTTCTCCCGGTCGCGCGTAAGGCTTAAGGGATGCTGCCGGTAATAAAATAATGGAATATTCACGTTATACGGCTTAAATCTGTTTATAAACCTTATCCATAGGTCATATCCATCCTGGCACGAAAGCGATTCATCGTAGCCGCCTAAATCCAAAAGGCATGATTTACGTATCATCGTGCATGCCCCATGCGCTGGCAGATCCAGCAATTTTGCATCTTTGCCGACCTTTTTCCTTCTTTCTATATCAATAATCTCACCCTTTTCATCTACCCTATAATAGTCAGGATAGACCAAGCCCACATCGCGATGGCTATCTAAAATATTAGACAGGACTAACAGCGCATTTTCATCAAGGTAGTCATCCGCGTCAAGACGCATGATATATTCGCCGCGCGAAAGCCTCAGCGCGATATTATTACTTACGGCTAAACCTTTTTTTTCTTGATGTATAACTTTTATCTTGCCATGTGAACTATATTTTTTGAGGATCTCTTTAGTGTTATCGGTTGAGCCATCATTAATAACAATCAATTCCCAGTCATTAAATTTCTGGCTCAAAACGCTATCTATAGCCTTTTTAACGTACTTGCCGTAATTATGCGCTGTTATATATACAGTAACTTTTGCCATATATTAGGTATTTTAAATTACTCCGTGCCGCGCCAACAAGCCGGATCACCGGCAAAAAAACTGTCAGGATTTAATCTGGCGGCATCAAAATTACCGTTCTCGTCAAATGCGGACTCGTCATAAGCCCTGGTCCTGCAACCATAGCATTTCTTCGCAGCACTTAAAGGGCAATTATTAGGAGAACATTTGGAATGCTCATGCAGCTGGCTATAGACCTGCCTGAATTTCTCAACTTTTTCTGAAAGAACTATCTCACTTAGAGACTGCTTACGGATATCCCCCAACGCCCAGCGGTCAGGCGCCTCGGAGCAAGGAACAACAACACCATCTGCCCTAATATGCACGCCTCCTAAATGGCGAGAACAGGCCTTATTTTCTATCCAGGGACTGAGCGGTTCCCAATTTATCCCGAATTCCTCCCTGTCTATCTTTGCCAATTCTTCAAATAATGTTTTTATATCTTTGGGGCTAAGCGTGCTTTTTGTTTCTTTACCCGAAAGCATAATATCGCTATTCTCTTTAGCCCTTCCGTGAACATGCACCGGAATCACAAAAGGGCGAAACCCATGACTTCTGGACCATCTAAAGACATCTTTAATTACGCCGTAGTTTAAAGTTGTGACTACGGTATTCGTAGAAATCGTCGGCATATCTTTCGATCCGTAGCCAGCCATGATTAAATTGTTAAAACCCTGCATCATCTTTTTTGCGCCACCAGGCGTCCCCAGTAACTTATCCTGAATATCCTGATCAAGCGAATCAAGCTTACAACAGAGCGCGACACCTAAACCGGCAAGCCTACGCGCCTTTTCCTCAGTAATTAAAGCCACGTCTGTAAAGCTTACCAGGTCAAGCGGCAGGCCTTTCTTAGCAAAAGAGCCGCGGATATATTCCATAAGATGAAATAGCGCTTCTCCGCTTTTACCCTTCCAATCCGCGGGATGCCACATAAGCGGCTCTCCGCCCTGCATATTAATAATCCTCACGCCTAACCCGATGGCTTCATCAACGATTGCCATTGCCTCTTTCATACTAAGCTCATTAGTTTTCGCAGGAGACCCCTCGGCGTAACAATAGCTGCAACAAAAATTACATTTCTGGGTAACCATAATATCCAAAGAAAGAAGCTTGACCCCTTCGGATTTCATACGCTCAATAATATCTCTGGTCAAACCCGCCATACCGGGAAACAAGGCAATTTTTTCCTTGTTCTCTCTTTTATTACCATTGTGTTCCATTGCGTGATCTCCTTATTTTCTAAAAAATTATTTTATTTATACGCGACCAAAAAATAAATTCCCAGGCATATAACGAAAGACGCCAATATCCTTATCCTTCCACATCTCTCCTTTAAGATGAATATTCCTAAGATAGCACCGAATACCACGCTTATTTGGCGTATCGCTACAACATGCGCCACATTAAGAACCCTGAAGGCATATAGTATTAAAAGATAGGAAGAAAATTCTAATATTGCCGCTAAGGCAATCTTGTATTTATCCCTATTGGTATAATCTCTATAAATATGCCGTCTTTTTTTAGAAAAAAATAGGTATATACCAAACATCGCCCCTGAAAAAGCAAAAAAAAGATAAAAGAACAAAACCGGCTCTACCTTCAATACGCCTTTCTTATCTATAACGGAATATACCGCGGAAAACATAGCTGTAAGAACAGCCGCTAAAATAATCCGCTTTTCGGAATGCCTCCATGAATTAATAAAATGCCTTAACGACAGCTCCTTTTGGTTAATCATCTGGGCTCCGATTACTGTAAGCGCAATCCCGAATACGGCAATCAATGATGGCTTCTCGCCAAGAAAAAAGAACCCCATAGCTGCCACAAATAGAGGCGCTGACCTGACAATAGGATAAGTTACCGATAAATCCCCTAATTTGTATGCCTTACAAAGAAACAACTGATAAAAAAAATGCGCGACGCTGGATAATAAAACCAGAAACCAGGCAGCGCCGTCCAAAGACGTTACCGGGTATATAAAAAGGATAAAACTAAAAAATACCGTGAAAAATAAATGTATATTAAAATAAAAAATTACTTTATCTCTACTTGCCTTGAGCAATATATTCCAAAAAGGATGAATTAATGCCGAAACAAGTATAAGCGCAAATGCCGTATAGTTATTCATCTATGCGAACATTTTCTGGGCAAACTGATAATCCTGGGGAGTATCAATTTCTGCCCAATCTCCCGCGGCGTCAACGCAGGGCAATACATAATTCCTGTCAGCCAGCTCCTGAAGCATATCAGTCAAATAAGCCTGCTCAAACGTAACAGCGCGCTGAAACGGTTTGCCGGAAAGTTTTAGTTTAACCTCACGGAATACCTTTTTTAGTATCTGAGCGCCGGAAGCACTCAACTTCAGCATACCTATAAACTCGGCATTAGCGCTATCTTTACCATTCATAATTTTGCCGATTTCAATTAAGCGCCTCTGGCTGTCCATAACAACATTTTCCGCCTCACTTAGAGGGTGGGCATCCCTTTCATGATAGCGGCTGCGCCAGCCATCCTCAACAGCTATCACAAAATCGCCCTCTGTATTGAATAATTTACTGACTATAGTTGGCCTAAACAACACATCGCCGTATGTAATTAAGACATCTCCACTAATATCCTCTTCGGCACAAAATAAAGAATTCAAAATATTATTGTTCATATAATTATCGTTGATACGATAACGTATTTCGGGATAATCAATAAGGTCTTTTTTGTAACCCTTAATTACTACAATATCATTGATCTTAGACGCCCTTAAGGCATCGATTTGATGCGCTAATACGGTTTTACCGTTAACCTGAAGCAGGCACTTCGGTAGGCTATCCGATAAATGCCCCATGCGCTTTGCCCTTCCAGCGGCAATAATTATCGCTCTCATAATAATTTAATCACCCGTCATATCCGTTAATTTATCAACCTCTTTATCCGCCATACGCGCCTGGTAAACATACGAAAGCACAAAATGCAAAGGATACGTCAATCCATAAAATATGGGTAAGAAATATAAGCGGTCAAATATTGCCAGCACCAATGAAACCGCGGTAAAAAAAACAGGTTCCCATATAATCAACGAACTTCGATAGACTCTACGCGCAAAACTTGGCTTCTTCTTACCGGAAACCTTCATATTTCCGGCCTGCCCTCCTAAGGCAACGTTATTCTCAGGCGTATTTTTTTTTGAGGTAAGCGAGCAATAAATCTTTGCCCGCCTGGCATGCTTATAAAAAAAACCTCCCACCGAAGCGCAAAAACCGAGTATTAAAATAAGGGTGGGATCAAAACCATGCTTTAAGCTGCCTACGGCGATACAAAAGAAATAAATCGTATAGATGAGATCATGCCCTACGCGTTCAATATAGATGCCTTTGAAGCTTTTTTTATTGCGCGCCCTTGCAATCGGGCCATCCACATAATCTAAAACAACATGCAACTGTATAACCAAAACGGCCAAGATACTAACCCAATAATTTCCCGCGGTAAATAGCAAACACCCTAAAAAACCCAGGATAACCCAACTTACAGTAATCTGATTAGCTGTAATCTTTGTAGGCAAAATAAACTTGACCAATACAGTTGCTATGGCAGTATAGAAATACCGCGAGAAAATATTGTTAATTCTCTTCTTCTCATACCAAGGAGACTGGTATTTTTCCCTGATTTCTTTTAGGCTTAACATTCTTTGGCAAACCCCATTAGCAGAGTCCTGGTTTAATTTTTACTGTTGTTATAAAATATTTTTTAAAAAAACCGGCTATGCGGCCAGATGCCTTCCCGTCACCGTAAATATTGCTTGTGACCCTCAAAGAATCCCGCTTAAAGCGCGCCATTTTATCAAAAACCAAGGATTAAAAAAATAAATATTTTCTGTTTTATGCTCATTTATTGTTTATCGTTTTTGAAATACTGCTTTTCTAAATGAAGCCTGATATTAATTTGGCTAAAAGGTCATTCCCATAAAGAGTCAGGTGTACCATATCAAAGAAAAGCTTTCCCTTATCATTAGCCAAAACCTTTAAAAATTCTCCTCTAAAATCTAATGTGGTTATGGTGTATTTACTGGATAACTTTGCCAAAGATTCCATTAATTCATAATGGCGATAGAATTCCAGATAAGTAGAATAGTTCACGCCATGGCTATCTGACGGCATTGCCTCTAAAGCCTTCCTAACCCCTTCCAGTGTTAAATTATCGCGCGCGAATATTTCATTAGGCGCATAAAGCAACTGCCTCACCAATATAACCCTTATACCGTTATCTTTACAGATTTTAATTATACCTTCAATATTATTAATATAAGTTCCGATACTATCAATCGTATCAATATTTATTGGTCTGTGAGAATTTGTCGCAACTTTCACCTTTTCTGAAAACAAGGCATAAAACATAGACCCGCGATAATATAATAAAGCATGGATATAATCTGCCATCCTGTTAATTATTTTTTTCTTCTTCTCAATGCTGCCGTATAAATCATTTATCCCTGCGTAAATAATCAACATATCAGGTTTATATTTTATTAACTCAAGGCGGATAAGATTGATATAATTCCAGCTGTAATATCCGGGGAAACCGCTGTTTATTACCTCATAACTATCTTCTTTATTTTTGTCCAAGTAGTATTCTAGCCGCGCCGGCCAGGTGTCCGCATCGGACGACTCGGCACAAAAGGTACTGGATTCGCCGACACAAAATATCCTCAGCTTCCCATCCTTATTGAACGGATCGAATTCCTTGCCGCGGAATCCAAGCGAATTTATTGTATAGCGGCCGCAATAACCAGAAATTTTATGAGGAGAGTAAGAAGCGGGTTTTAACTTATAATACCAATCAGGGCTGCCTTTAAAAAAATGGCTAGCCTGGAATTGATACTCTACGGACTTCTCTTTCCTGATTAACGGCGTAAGCAAATAAGAGGCATCTTTGTCTCGAACATAGGACCTCACCCTGCAAAATAACTCGCCGAAAAATAGCAACAGTATAAGCGGAAGGAATGAAAATATCAAAATTTTTATTCGTGAATGCATCTCATGTCCTGTTAAAATTTATGCGTAAAGCCGATCAGTTTATTTTAAACTGCAACTTCTGATGGTTTTTTTCGAATTAATGATAATACAAACTTAAGTTCTTCCATCTTAAATAAATAAGAAAGTAGGCCGTAAAAAATAACCCCCGGAGAAGCGCAAAAACCGAGTATTAAGATAAGGGCGGGATCAAAACCATGCCTTAAGCTGCCTACGGCGGTACAAAAAAAATAAATCGTATTGTTAATTCTCTTCTTCTCATACCAAGGAGACTGGTATTTTGCCCTGATTTCTTTTAGGCTTAACATTCTTTGGCAAACCTCATTAGCCGAGTCCTGGTTTAATTTTTACTGTTGTTATAAAATATTTTTGAAAAAAACCGGCTATGCGGCCAGATGCCTTCCCGTCACCGTAAATATTGCTTGTGACCCTCAAAGAATCCCGCTTAAAGCGCGCCATCTTATCAAAAGCCAACATAATCGCCTTTTCGTTTATTGGCACCAAGGTATTCCATCCGCTCTTTACGGTCTCCACCCACTCTGTCTCTGTCCTCAATGTAATAGCAGGCACTCTAAAAATATAGGCTTCTTTTTGCACGCCGCCTGAATCAGTAAAAATTCCTGCCGCGTTTTTTTCCAAAAGCAGCATATCAAAATAAGAAACAGGTCCGATTATACGCATATTTTTTGAAAAATTCTTCATCCCCAATCTTTTCAACGCGCTGAGAGTGCGCGGGTGCATGGGAATCACGACACAACTGCCTTTCTCGGCGATGATATTCAAAGATTTAAAAATAACTTTTAATTTTTCCAAACTATCCGTATTTTCTGCCCTATGCACAGTAACTAAGTAATAATTCCGGGGCTTAAGATTCAATTTAGCTAATATTTTTGACCTCTTCTCTGCATAACTATAAAAAAATTTTAAAGCATCAACCATAACATCGCCTACATTTAACACAACGCAGCACTTACCGTTATTTTTATCCGGTATTCCTTCCCGGCGTAAATTCTTTACCGAGGCATCCGAAGAACAGAATAAAATATCGCTCATGTGGTCTACCGCTACACGGTTAAGTTCTTCCGGCATTAATTTATTGAAACTGCGCATGCCGGCTTCCACATGGGCGACAGGTATGTGCAATTTAGCGGCGGCGAGCGTTGCCGCCAAAGTAGAATTTGTATCGCCGTAAACTAAAACCATATCAGGATGATCCCTAATAAAAACCCTTTCCAGCCTCTCCAGCATAATACCGGTCTGCTTACCATGGCTAAAAGAACCAACATTAAGATTATCTATCGGCCGGGGAATATTCAATTCTTTAAAAAAAATACCGCTCATACTATAGTCGTAATGCTGTCCCGTGTGTATAATAGACTCTTTAATAATACCACGCCCCAGCCTCTTTATTGCCAGAGAAACTACCGCCGCTTTAACAAATTGTGGCCGAGCGCCTATAACAGTAAAAATATGAAACATAATTAAAGAGACCTTATGGTTTTCCTAATGCGTCGCGCGAGCATAAGAGGAGCCAGGCCCACCCGGGGGCCGGCGCTGGAATCATTCTTGCCGATAACCATATGCACAAAAACCGGGCCGCAAGCATTAAATATTTCTGGTAGCGCGCTCTTAAATTCACTGATCTTTTTAAAACGAAACACCTTTTTGTACCCACAAGCGCAAGCCATCTTTAAAAAATCTATATTTTCCGAAATAGTCGGCTGGTTACCGGTACTATGATAGGCAAAGTTATCCAAAATAAAATGTATCAAATTATTCGGTTCTATGTACCCGATAAGCGGCATTGTGCCCATATTCATCAAGATGCTTCCATCTCCGTCTAGAACGACAACTTTCTTTTTAGAGTTCATGGCGATTCCTAACCCTAAGGAAGAAACTAACCCCATTGACCCGATCAAATAAAAATTCTTAGCGCTATCGGCGATTCCGTAGGCCTGCCGGCTGATATAGCCGTTAGTAAAAAGGTATACGGCGTTATCAACCTTAAAAGCTAAGACTGATCTCAAGATATCCTCGGTCGTCATTTAAATAGGCCCTCTTTAACTATTAACGCAACGGGGATGTGTTTCTTTTCCATTATGCCGATTGCCCAGTTCAAATCTTTGTCAAAATCTACGCTAAGCGCCCTATGCGGTATATCAAGGCCACTCAACAAACTTATCGTTTTCCTACCCATAATTTTATGCTCCGGAGCGTCTTTACCCATATAGCCGCGCCAACTGATAAACATGAGGACGGGAATTTTGTAAATAAGGTTAAACGAAGTCAGGGTATTTACGATATGCCCCAACCCTGAATTTTGAATTAAAATTCCGCTTTTCTTGCCCGCCAAATACGCGCCGGAGCTTACTCCCATGGCAACATCTTCCCGCACAGCCGGAACATATGTAATGATTTCGCTATTTATTGCCTCATCTAACACCGTTTTAAAAATAGAGCACGGTACCCCGCTAAAAAAAATAAAATTTTTTCCCGCTAAATAATCCCAAAAATCTTTTACCCTAATCATAAAATTTCTTTATTTAAAAATTGAGCAGGCAAGCTTATAATCATCGAGCGAATGGATTTCCATCCACCCGGAATTAACATACAGACAGTCAATTCCATAGCCTGAATCATGCAATTTTTTTAAAAAATCGATTAGATTCATGCGGCAAAAGGTACCTGCCTCTGGCGACTTTGACCGCGCGTATTCTTTTTCATATTTGGCGTAATTCTTCTTGAATATCTCTACGCCTTTTTGCGATAAAAACATAATACCGGTAAATTGTAAATTATCCTTTGCGTATTTAACAGAGCTTCCGATGTCTTTCACCGCATGCAGGCTATCCTGATGCAAACTTCTTCTCCGGGATTTAACCGGGCCATCAGTCAAAACAAGCTCCGGCTTCTTGCCCGTTCCAGCATCACCTATCACATTACTTGTATCAACTGCCAATGTTATATCACGGCGGGTATTCAATATCTTACTGATAAGCAAATAGTCAAAAAGTGTATCTCCGTATATAATAAACGCCGAATCTTTAATGTCTTTCAACGCGCACATAATCGAATGGATCATTCCCCGCGTTTCATATTCTAAATTAGGTATAATTTTTACGCCTTCGACGCTTATTTTTTCTTTTTTATACCCGCCGATCACTCTGATATCATAGATTTTTGACCTGTTTAATATATCGGCCTGGCGCTGCAAGAGCGATTTACCATTAATGTCCAGCATCGTAATCGGGATATCTTTTGATATATCTTTCATCGAATATTCTTCTAAATGATCCCCCGCGGCAGGTATAACAGCTACAATCTTATCGCTTGTGGATGAATAAACAAGTTCATCTTCTTTCATTTTATGCATGCCCTGGAGGCAAAAAACTTCTTCCATGGTACTGATATGGTTTTCGATATTTCTACTAGTCCCATCCTTATGTATTCGCCCAAGAACCTCCTGCATCGACTTTATCGATGCCCTTATTCCTTGATTGGCGTAAATAACCATCTTGATGTTGATACGGCTTAAATCGTCAATATGGACATCGCAGTAAGTCGTAGGCACGACAACCAACGGCGACATATTTTTCCAACGCTTTGCAAACTCAGCTATTTCATCGATAGTTTTACTTTTACTATGGATAAGTATAGCGTCTGCTCCGGCATCCGCGTAGGCCCCCGCCCTCCTCAATGCTTCATCCATTCCCCATCCGGCAATTAATGCTTCTACCCTGGCGATAACCATAAAATCCTTACTAAGCTGGGCATTTTTGGCCGCCAAAATCTTACCGACAAATTCCGAAATCGAAGCCAACTCCTGCCTTCCCGGAATAAAACTATTAACCTTAGGGAAATATTTGTCCTCTAGGCAAACCGCGGCTATCCCCGCGGCTTCATACTTTTTAACCATGTGAATCACGTTATTAGAATTACCAAACCCCGTATCACAATCAGCAACGATAGGTATAGAGACGGCCTCATTCATAATACTAGAAACATTCAGGAAATCAGTCATAGTAAGAATATTCGCGTCCGGAACGCCAAAGCTGGTTGAAATCTCTAAACCGCTTGACCAGACCGCATCAAACCCCGCGCCTTCGACTAACTTCGCACTTAAGGCGTTATGCGCGCCAACTACGCGTATTATTTTCTCATTAGCGAACAACTCCCGCAGTTTCTTTGCTTTACTCATTTTCTACTATTCCTTTCTTAATCCTATACCGCCTGCCGCAAGCAACACAATAAGCGCTTAATTTATTAAATTTTAGTTTTATGCCACACTCACACATATAGCCGGACACTCTGGCAGGATTACCATAAACCAGAGCGAAATCCGGGGTATTTTTAGTAACTACCGCTCCTGCGCCTATAAAGGCATATCTACCTATAGTATGGCCGCAGACAATCGTGGCATTTGCACCAATAGTAGCGCCTTTTTTTACCAAAGTATGGCGCATCTCATCCATCCTTGCTATGTCGGCCCTAGGGTTAAAAACATTCGTAAAAACACACGCTGGGCCGCAAAATACATCGTCTTCCAATATTACGCCCGGATAAACAGAAACATTATTTTGTATTTTAACATTATTACCTATCCTTACATTCGGCCCGATTACGACATTTTGCCCGATCTTACAGTTCGTGCCTATAGCGGAACCTTCCAAAATATGGCAGAAATGCCAGATTTTGGTACCTCTGCCTATTGAGACATTTTTGTCTACATAGGACGACTCATGCACAAAATAATCCCGTTTTTTATTTGATTTTGACCGGTACGCCATCTAATTCTAGAGACTCCTGTGCGGCCTTCAAAACTTTTAAGACAGACAATCCGCTTTCTCCGTCTGTAAAAGGCCTTTTTCTATCCCTGATACAATCAACAAAATGCTGGCATTCAAGCTTTAACGGCTCAACCATGTCTACGCGCGGGATATTAATATCTCCTTCTCTTAAAGTAAGAAAAGTATCGTATGTGCCCACGTTTTTCTGCCAATCATAGCCTTTGTCGTAAATACGGATTTTTTCAGCCGGGTCCATATCATCAAACACTGCCATTTTCTTTGAGCCGACAACGGTGAATTTTCTTATTTTATGCGGGTCAAGCCAACTGGCATGTATATGGGCGATAACATTGTCTTTAAAACTGATATTTAAAAAAACTACATCCTGTATATTTTTTCTAAGATACGCTTTGCCGGTGGCGGAAACTTTAAGCGGTTTTTTATTTGATAAATACATCGCTACGGATATGTCATGCGCCGTAAGGCTCCAAAGAGCATTTTCCATCTCGCGGACCTGCCCAAGATTCACCCTTGTCGAATATAAGTAACGCACATCGCCTAAATAGCCTTGTTCAATATAGCCTTTTAGCTTTCTTACTGCCGGATGATATAAGAGTAAATGCCCGACCATCAAGAGGCGCTTGTTTCTCTCTGCCGCTTTTATCATTTTTTCAGCGTCGGCAATATCTAAAGATAACGGCTTTTCAACAAAGACATGTTTTCCGCTTGACAGCGCCTTTATGGCAAAATGGGCGTGTGTTTGGGGAAGTGTCGCGACAACTACCGCATCAATATCGGGATCTTCCAATATATCATCAAACCTTGTAGTAACCTTTATCTTATTGTTATATTGCGCCTTTATGCTCTCCAGCACCTTCTTATTCTGGTCACAACATAGCGTAACCTGTGAATCGGAAAGTGCGGCAAAATTCCTTAAAAGGTTACGCCCCCAACTGCCTATCCCAATCTGCGCTATTTTAAGCATCTACGCTCCTTTTGAATAAAAAGAGTTTATTTTATCTACCACATACTCAATCTGTTCAATGCTCATTTCCGGATATAAAGGCAAAGCAAGGATCTGCGAAGAGGCTAATTCGCTATTCGGCAAATCCCCATTCTTATATCCTAAATTTTTATAGACTTCCTGGAGATGAATACCCAATGGGTAATGTATGGCGCAAGAAACACCATTGGCAGCTAAAAACTCCTTGAGCTTATCCCTATTTTTTACGCGTATACAATAAAGATGGTAAATATGCAGCCTATCTCCTTGAGATTTTGGCAATATTATCTCTTTTTCTAACTCTTGCTTACTAAAAAGAGTATTGTATAAATTAGCGTATTTTATCCGTGCCTGGTTCCAGCCAGATATTTTCTTTAACTTCACTCTTAAAATTGCGGCCTGTAATTCATCAAGGCGGCTGTTACGGCCTTTTATTTTATGGAAATATTTCTTGCTGCTGCCGTGTGCGCGCAGCATTTTTAATGTTGCGGCTACCTCCGGATTATTTGTAAGCACCATCCCGCCGTCACCGTAAGCGCCTAAGTTCTTGCTCGGGAAAAAACTAAAACCGGCGCAGTCGCCAAAAGAGCCGACTTTTTTGCCCCGGCATTCGGCGCCTATTGCCTGAGCGCAATCCTCAACCATTTTTATTTTATATTCCTTGGTAATTTCGCATAATTCATCCATCAGGCATGTCTGGCCGTATAAATGCACGGGGATTAGAGCTTTTATCGCTCTGCGCTTTGCGCTCTGCGCTTTGCGTAAATATTCTCTCACTTTTTGCGGATCAATGTTATAGGTATCTAGGTCGATGTCTATAAATACCGGCTTGGCTCCCACAGCGCAAATCGCCTCGGCTGTCGCGATAAAAGTAAAAGGCGTAGTAATCACCTCATCGCCCTCACCTATACCTAATGCCGTAAGAGATAACTCCAGGGCATCGGTGCCGGAAGCAACTCCTATACCAAAACCCGTGCCAATAAAATGAGCGATTTCTTCTTCGAGTCTGCGTACATTTTCTCCCAAGATAAATGTTCCGTTATTCAAAACCTGCTCTATTGCCTCATCTATCTCGCTTTTAATACTCTTATACTGACTTGTTAAATCCAGTAACGGTATTTGCATATTATCTACTCCGAAAATATTCTATGGTTTTTTTTAGGCCATCGCTCAAAGAAACGCTAGGCAACCATCCCAACACCTTTTTGGCTTTTGTGATATCCGGGCAGCGGACTTTTGGGTCATCCTGCGGCAGGGGCTTAAAAACAATTTTGCTTTTTGATCCGGTCAACTTAACTATTTCCTTGGCCAATCTTAGCACCGTGTATTCTGCGGGGTTGCCTACGTTAACCGGTTCATTGATCTTTGAGAGCATTAACCTGAATATGCCATCTATCAAATCGTCAATATAACAGAAGCTACGGGTATGGCTTCCCTTGCCGTAAACAGTAATATCGCGATTGGACAATGCCTGAGATATAAAATTAGGAATTGCCCGGCCGTCATTTTTTCTCATTTGCGGCCCGTAGGTATTAAAAATACGCACAATCTTAGTATCGATCTTGTGCACGCGATGATACGCCAAAGTTATTGCTTCAGCAAAACGCTTGCTTTCGTCGTACACGCCCCGCGGGCCTACAGGGTTAACATTGCCCCAATAGCTCTCGGATTGAGGATGCACTAAAGGGTCCCCATAAACTTCCGAAGTCGAAGCAAGCAAAAAAACCGCTCTTTTGGCTTTAGCCAAACCTAAGGCATTATGGGTACCCAAAGAACCGACTTTCAGGGTTTGAATCGGATAATTTAAATAATCGGCGGGGCTTGCCGGTGAGGCAAAATGCAAGATATAGCCTATTTTAGAACTTATCTTAATATAATCACAAATGTTATGTTTTATAAACCTAAAGTTTTTATCTTTTAAGAGGCGGCGGACATTAGATAGCCTGCCGGTAAGCAAGTTATCCATACAAATTACCTTATATCCTTTAGTTATCAGCCTGCCACATAGATGTGAACCGATAAATCCTGCGCCGCCTGTGACTAAAACTGTTTTCTTCATCTAAACCACCTGGTTTTCTTTCTGCGCTACAAGTTTTATGCTTCGGTGTTTATTAAGCCTTCTGCGTATGTAGCCTTTTCGCTCAAGCGCCAACAGTTTGTCGATCACTGACTTATGCGACTTCACTTGGCATCCATCCTGTATCTCGCGCAAGTAAGGCGAATGGCCATTCCGCAAAAAGTAACCTTTTAGAAACTCGTAAATCTGCGCCTGTCTTGCGGTTAAATGATTATTCCCCATATTGATCCTTTCAAAAACATACATAAAATGTTACCATATTTTGAGGCTATGTCAAGGCATTTTTCGCCGGCCGATAAAACAATATCCCTATTTTGATAAATAGGGATATTGATGTACTTAACTATTTGCTATATATATGGTTAGAGCCTTGAACTAACCCAGTTAACCGTAGTAGCCAAACCGTCCTCAAAACTAACCTGCGGCCTATATTTTAAGCTCTTCTTAATCCGGCTGATATCTGCTAATGTACGCTTTACGTCACCCATACGTGAAGGTTCAAATACCGGGCGTATTTTTTTATGCATTATCTTATTCAAGGCGCCTACAATTTCCAAAATCGAGTAATCTTTTCCGCAGGCAGCATTAAATACCTCACATTTAACATTTGCTGTCAGGGCCGAAAGTACATTGGCTTCAACTATACTCTCGACATAAGTAAAATCGCGGGATTGCCTGCCATCGCCATGCACAGGAGGCGGCAAATCCTTAAGCATATTAGCGATAAATTTAGGTATTACTACGGAATACTCATCATCTAATGCCTGGCGCGGCCCAAAAACATTAAAATAACGCAATGACACGGTTTCCAGGCCGTAATTTTTTGAAAAAATACGGCAATAGTACTCTCCGGCTAATTTACTTAAAGCATAAGGCGAAATAAGCCGCGGCAGATGCTCTTCCTTTTGCGGAAAAATATTTGTATCGCCGTATACAGAACTAGAAGACGCAAAGACAAAGCGTTTTATTCCCGCTTCACGCGCTGCCCTTAACATATTCAGAATCCCGTCAATATTTACTTTATTGTAATCATAGGGATTTAACATGGATTTAGGCACTGAACGTAAGGCGGCCTGATGCAGGCAAAACTCTATCCCCCTTAACGCGTTGCGGCAATCTTCATAATTTACTATATCACCTACGAATAACTCCAAATTAGGATTCGTTAAATCAAGGTTTTCCTTCTTGCCGCTGGAAAGATTATCCAAAACACGCACGAAATGCCCATCTTTTAGCAATCTCTCTACTATGTGCGAACCGATAAAACCTGCGCCGCCGGTAACTAAAAACTTATCCATAATAACCTCTAATTTTAATAAATATTAAACCCGAATTTCGAATGACGAATTAATACTTAATTCCTTAATACCTAAAACTTAAAATCGCCTTTCCTTTGCCTCAATTATAGCTTAAAAATCTTTTCGTCTTTTATGCCTTTATATACATTCCTTGTGTCAAAAATAAGCAAAGAATGCTTCCTGATTAAATCATAATCAAAAGCCGAATGATTAGTAGCCAAAATCACGCAATCATATTTCTTAAGCGCTTTCGCGCTAAGATTCTCCGACTTCAAATTTATAGAATCAAACTTCAAATAAGGAATCAGCGGGTCAGAATAAGCGGCTTTACCTGCTTTTTTTAACAACAAATCAATTATTTCAAGCGCGGGAGATTTACGCAGGTCTTTAACGTCTTTTTTATAAGTTGCCCCCAATACTAAAACCTTGGCATCTTTTATGGCGATATTTTTATTCGCTAATATTTCTTCGGTTTTATGCACAACATAACTCGGCATATGAGAGTTTATCTGTGAAGCCAGCCTTATAAACTTAGAGGTAAACCCATGATGCCGCGCCTTCCAATAAAGGTATAATGGATCTTTGGGAATGCAGTGCCCACCCACCCCGGGGCCGGGATAAAACGGCATAAACCCGAACGGTTTAGTCGAAGCTGCGTCAATAACCTCCCATATATCAATATTCATCTTCTGCGCCATCATCGCCAACTCGTTAACCAAGCCAATATTTATCAGGCGAAAGGTATTTTCCAGCAATTTTACCGTCTCTGCCACTCTTGGTGAAGATACAGGTATTACCCTTACGATTACTTTCTCATAAAGCGTCTTTACTAAATCCGTAGCTTCAGAAGTTATCCCGCCGACTACCTTGGGGATTTTCTTAAACGGGTATTTTTCATTACCCGGGTCAATCCTCTCCGGAGAAAACGCCAGATAAAAATCGCGGCCGCAGGATAAGCCGCTTTTCTCTAAGATCGGCAAAATTACCTCATCGGTTGTGCCGGGATAAGTAGTACTTTCTAAAACGACTAATTCATCTTTATGCAGGTATTTGGTAATTTCTTTTACCGCGCTTACAATATAAGATATATTCGGCTGGTTGCGCTTCTTAAGCGGCGTCGGCACACAAATAACCACTGCATCCGCATCCTTTAAGGCATCAAATTTTGTTGTAGCAGAAAGCCTGCCTGACTTTACCACTTTTTTTATCTCTTCAATAGGAACATCCAAAATATAAGGCACAGAATTTATGACATTATTAACCCTATCCGCATCAGTATCTATGCCGCTAACCTTAAACCCCCCCTTGGCAAATTCAACCGCTAAAGGAAGGCCGACATAGCCTAACCCAATAACACAAATTTTTGCTTTCTTTGAATTTATTCTATCTTTTAATCTGCTATAGCTCATTTTATCTTCCTATCGATAAATATCTTATCCCGTTTTTTCTCATCTGCTCTGGATCAAAAATATTCCGCCCATCAATAACAAGAGGCTGCCTCATTTCCTTTTTAATACGCGCCAGATCCATCTCCTTAAATTCGTCCCACTCGGTAACAATTGTCAGGCAATCAGAGCCCTTCGCCGCCTCATAGGCATTCTTGCAAAATTTAACCTTATCGCCAAAAAATTCTTGCGCCTTCTGCATTGCCTGCGGATCGAACACCCTTATCTTGGCCCCCTCCAAGATAAGGGTATTAATTATTTCAATGGAGGGCGCATTTCGTAAATCATCTGTCCCCGGTTTAAAAGCCAAACCCAACACGCCGATTAGCTTGTCTTTTATAATCCAAAGGCTATCCTCTATCTTTTTTATAAATAATTTTATCTGCTCAGCATTGATACGTTCAGTTTCCCTTAAGAGAGAAAAATCATAGCCGTTTTTTTCGGCAATCTTTATAAATGCGGACACATCCTTGGGAAAACAGCTTCCGCCGTAGCCAATTCCAGCGTCAAGAAAACTCCTGCCAATCCTTCTATCCAGCCCCATGCCTTCCGCAACCTTGGTAGTATCCGCGCCGACTTTCTCACAGAGGCGGCTGACCGCGTTAATAAAAGAAATTTTTGTGGCTAAAAAGGAGTTTGATGCGTGCTTTATCAATTCTGCTGACTTTATATCCGTAACCACTAAAGGCGCATTGAGCGGCTTATAAAGCCTAATTAATATATCCTTTGCTTTCCGGCTTTCTGCGCCTATAACAATCCTGTCCGGGTGCATAAAATCATAAATCGCGCTGCCCTCCCTTAAAAATTCCGGGCTTGAAGCCACGTCAAATTCTACGTTTTTTTTGCGCTTTAAATTTATTTTTACGGTATGTTCTACCCATTTGCCTGTCTCGACTGGAACGGTTGATTTATCTACAATTAAACGGTAAGAATCCATGCAAAGCGCGATCTCTTTCGCCACATTCTCTACGAAAGTCAAATCTGCTTCGCCATTTTCTTTAGGGGGGGTATTGACGCAAATAAAAATGATTTCGGAATTCTCAACTGCCGATTTGATATTTACAGAAAAATTAAGGCGTTTTTCCTTTACGTTTCGCCTTACTAGATCTTCAAGGCCCGGTTCGTATATGGGCATAATAAGTTTTTTGAGGTTATCTATTTTTTTCCTGTTGCTATCTACGCAGACAACCTTATTACCCAGCTCCGCAAAACAGGTGCCGGTAACCAAACCTACATACCCTGTGCCTATTACCGCGATATTCATACTATTACTCTACCATATAGTTATGTTCCTATTTGAATTAATCAGTATATCAAAAAATCGCAAAAAAGCAAGTATTATTGCCGTGCTAAACTCATAATCTTAAATTACCAATAAATCCTTTGAAACCTCGCTGAATAGCGTTTTATCCATTCCTCAGAAGCCTCCTGCATAGACAGCATCCTGCCTAACTCTACACTGCGCAGCTCCCGGTATTCGCTGATTAGATACATCTGTTCAATCAATTTTACCTTAAACGCTTCGCTGAATCTTTGAAAATAAACACCGATATCATAAAGTTTCGCGTCCGGGTTAATCACACAACGCGCAACCTTCGCCTTAACTTTAAATATCTTATCCTGCACAGGCATGGCTATAACGATAGGGGTCCCTTTTTCAACCCGGTGCTTTGCCGAAAACAATAAACCTCCCCAGCTTACATCCTTAGTCAGGGAAATCTCTTCTTTTGTGATTTTACCTTCTCTTCCATGGGCTACTCTAAAGCTAAGCGGAAAACACATCGAATGCCGTAAAAAACGCCGGCGCTCAACTTTTTTATTTAGCCTTCGTATAATTTTGCTTGTCATAATCGGTTACCTCGCCGCGGAACTGTGTTTTTTTGCATCAGCTTACGGAAGCTGCCAAAGACAGAATCCAAAACCGTGCTCCAGATAACCCTGCTTTCGTTATCGAAATAAATTGAGTTAGAAACAGGCTTACCCGAAACAGTTAATAATTTTACCCCTGTATCAAATTTATTTTTACCGGAGCCGGAGCCCAAAACTTTTTTTGACCACCTGACCTGGCCTGTCATACGCACAGGCCGTTTCTTCCTTGGTAAATACACTTCCAAATAAAGGCTATTTCCCTTCTTAAGCTCTTTACCCGAATTAAAACGCAAACCCTCCGCGCTGACGTCTCTGCTTAAAGCGGGGTATTTCTTTGATAGCAGCATGCTTTCTTTCTCATCTAAAACCTGAAACCTTACTTTAGTTTTAAGGTCGTAGTTTACATGAAAATAAATCTTAACCTCAGTATTGTATCTAAGATATTTTCTTCTTTCCTTTTTTATTTGCATAGACAGTCAATAAAAACTATAGTTATTTTGGAAAGTCAAATTTTATCTCAACGTCTTTCTTATCTTCCTCGCCAACCTTAAACATTTCTTTAGGCACAAGGCTCATTTGCCTTGCCACCCACATATCAGGAATCTGGTTTATACGGATATTATAAACATTCACCGAGTCATTAAAAAATTCCCTGCGGTCGGCAATCTGATTTTCTAAATAACTGACCCGTTCCTGTAATTGCAGAAAATTCTGATTTACCTTTAAATCGGGGTAATTTTCCGCAACCGCAAAGAGCGTCTTTAATGCCCCGCTCAACAGATTCTCCGCGGCGGCTGAGTCTTTTGCACCCTTTGCCTGCATACAAACGGTACGCGCTGCGGTAATCTTTTCTAAGGTTTCTCTTTCATATTTCATGTATCCTTCGCAGATTTTAATTAATTTAGAAACCTCGTCGTGGCGCTGCTTCAATAAAACGTCGATATTCGCCCATGCCTTTTCAATGTTGCGCGCAAGCCGCACCAAGCCGTTGTAAACTGAAACAAAATAAAGCAAAACCCCAACTACCAATAATAAAAGTACAAACCCTATTATCGCCGCAACCATATTACCCCCTTTTCTTAGTTAAAAAATCCTAATCTAAATAATACGTACGCGAGTGTAGCTACGCTTAAAAATCCTCCACCGTAAATTCCTAACGCAGATTGCTGAGTTAATTTTTTAGTCAAATCTTTTTCGCTCTGGTCAGAAATAATAAATATTTTTTCCGTATCACCTTTTGTAATTATAATATCATAAACATTATCAGCCTGATCTATATTTAGCGCTTCTTTTAATACCTCCGCCTCAATTTTCCTTACCGCCCCATCCCATTCTTCTATACTAACCTGGCCGTCTTTATTTAAGTCTATTTCCTTCGTTCTTTCTTTATTTTCTTTTAATTTTTCAATACGCCGTATAATCTGCTCGCTGTAAATCTTAGTTGTTCCCTCCCTTTTCTTGGTAGAACCAAGGGCATACACTGTCTCACCCTCACAGATAAACCATTCGCTAAAACGTAGCGGCCGCACACCAAAAAAGTCCTTGTAATTAATACCCTTGTTTACCATAAAATTAGTCAAGGTATAAGGCATTTCAATACCAAACCCTGTCCTGGATTGAAAATCAAGCGGCCAGATAAATTCCGCTCCTTTGGGAAAAACCATAATTTTTCCGGTCTCATCCTCAAGCCAGAAAGGGCAATCAAAACTGTTTCCGGAAGCAATGGTTACCCATGAACCGGATTTTCCGCTTTTTCGATACTCTTCCACCTTATACTGGAACAAAACGCATTCGGTCTGTGTAAGGGGGCTTTTAAGCGATGTAACTTTCTTTGCCTTGCCGCTTATCTCCACAAGCCCCATTGCCATGCCGCGCACCGTAGAAGTAGGAATATTTTCAATCAATCTTTTCCTGCGCAGCCGGTTAAATCCCCAGAAAAAAGCGCAGATACCGGCTACAAAACCAAACGCGGCGTATGCAACATCACGATTATCGCTCATCTATTGACCTTTATTCTAATAGTAAAATGATTAATTTTCAATCTTAAATCTGTTCATTGCCTCAATTACCTCTTCATCCGGCACATCATACCAATTCGCATAGCCTTGCGCTAACGTAACCCCTCATCTTTAATGGAAGCGTGAACTCTGATATTTTTTAAGGATTCAATGAGCCTGCTCGCTTCTTCTTTTGTCAACTGTGTCATGTCAGACTTATGATAGTATTTGTGGGTGAAATTACGCAGGTGTTCAGGCAGCCATTCTAATTTTTGGGCAAGGCTTTGGATATACAGTTTTTGCCTTAAGGTCAAGCCGTGCGAATTAACCCGGTAATATTTACTGCGCACAAAATAGCGCATTAGTTTTTTGAACTTTCCCTCGTCTAATTCTTTCGCGCTATTCACACCGCAGGCATTACGTAAAATATCTCTGTATTCAGCGTCGCTTAAGTTCAGCTCTTTTTTAATAATATGTATGAGGGCAAGCTTTTTTCTATCCATATGGCGCTTGCGGATAGAATATCCGCTAAAACAGCAAACTTAATATCAAATAAGCGATTTGCCGAAGTATTTATCTTCGGCACTCAGGCGGCTATTATGCCATGAGCAATATTCGCAGGTATACGCCGCCTTAGGAATCGCGCCTTTAAGCACTTCGACTGCTTCGCTAAAAAGTTTTTTTATCCGCGTAATACTGGTCCCTATTTCGCATGCCTTGATGTTAAATTTCACCATTCCGTCTTTTTCTACCTTTGCGGGGTAATAATAAACTAAATAGGCAAAATCTGCCGTACGGTAGCCATTTGCGCTTAATAAAAAGGCATAGCTGTCTAACTGCGTCTGGTAATATTTTTCAGAATCGCCGTCATTAGGGGCGCTGCCTTTAGTTTTATAATCAAGCGGAATATATAAATCTCCCTCAACAAGGCAATCATCGAGCGCGCCGAACAAAACCGCATCCAAGGCTTTATCGCAGTATTCAAGGCCGGTCCTCCAGTTGCGCCATTTCTCCAGAAGTGCCAAATCCGGCATAAGCTTTCCTTTTATTTTACCCTCAAGTTCCGGAGGAAGTTTTCCGCGGTAAGCATTAAAATATTCCTTAATCACTAAATCCATCCCGCCGGGTAAAGAGGGAAAAATTCCGCGCGGGCGCGCAATCTTTCGGTTATAATGCAGCCAAAAACAACGCGGGCATCCCTTAAAAAGGTTTAAACCTGTTGTAGGCGATATTCTAAACATGGTTTATTTGCCCTTCCCTTTCCTTGCAATACGGTGCTGGGTAAAGGCATGCTCAAGCGCCTGCCACAGATCATTATGGTCGCCTGCCTTTGCTATTGCCTGGCTTACATTCTTATCGCTCATTGCCTTGGCAATAATCCGCAATATCTCAACCTGCGACCAGTCGTCTTCCTTTGGCGTAAGGATTAAAAAAATAAAATGCGTGGGTTTTCCATCGGGAGAATTCCATTCTATACCACGGTTTGACCTGCTGAAAGCGACTATCGGCTTAACCAAAGAACCAAGGCGCGCATGCGGAATAGCCACCCCCTCTTCTATTGCCGTACCCATTGTATTTTCCCTTCGCAATACCGCAGAATATAAAGTATCCGGATGTGGAGTATTTCCCTGCTCGGCAATAACTGTGCAGAGCTCATGGATTGCGCCGTTGCGCTCTCCTGACTTTAAATCGGCAATTACAACGCGCTTTGAGAAAAATTCAAGAATACTTATTTCCTTGCGCTTATTTACTACGTATTTTAACCACGGCCCAAGGATAAGTGATGAAATTATACCTCCTGAGACTATCGCCACAAATACTACTTCATTAATCAAGCCGTATTGCAAAGCTAAAATTCCGATAACGATCTCCATTGAGCCGCCAGGGGTATGCGCGATAGCAAGCGGCATTATGTTTTCTTTGGCAAGCCCGCTGAATAAGGCACCTAGCCATGCCCCAAAAAACTTCCCAAATATCCCTAAGCCCGCGATAAAAATTACAAGGCCAACATCAAAATGTTTTACAAAATCCGCCTTAAGCCCGATTCCGGCAAAAAATAGCGGAATAAATATGGCATAAACCATCTGGGAAATTACCTGCCGTGTTCTTTCCGAAAGCGCCCTTGCCTCCCCTGCCATTATGCCGGCGATAAAAAATCCTAAGAGGGCGCTTACGCCTATTTTCTGAAATATCGCCCCGCAGAGAAAACCCAGCAAAGATATAAAAGTCAAAGAGCTCGCCGGCTCAGGCAGGCCATACTCCTTTATCTTGGAAATTACAAAATCGCTAAACCTGCGGCCGAAGGTAAGGCAAAAAATGATTACCGCCACAATGCCGGAAAAAATCAGAAATATTTTTTGCGCCTGAATACTCTCTGCGGGATTAAGAAAATGCAAAATAAACGCGAAAACCACCCAGCCGATAATTTCATTCACCGAGAGTGCCGACATTATCAAAAAACCCAAGTCGGTCTTAGCTAAGTCCAAATCGTTTAAGGCGCGCGCGGCAGTCGGCATCGCGCTGATCGTCATTACGGTCGCCATAAAAAAGGCGAAAACCAGCCGCTCTCGGGGATTTACCAAGTAATGCTCCGGCAATAAAAGGCAGGCAAAAAAACCTAAAGCCATCGGCACAATAATACCGGTAAGTGCTATGGTAAGCGCCTTGCCGCGATGGCGCCAGGCACTGGAAAAATCCATCTTCAGGCCTGTCTCCAAAAGGAAGAATAAAAGCCCTAGCCAGATTACCGTCTCAAGCATATTCTTCTGCGTGATATCCTGCGGGAAAATGTTCTGATATAAATTCGGCAGGAACCTGCCAAAAATGGTGGGGCCTAAAATTACACCTACTAAAATTTCTCCTGTGAGTGCGGGCTGCCTGAACCTGCGGAATAACTCTCCCGCCGCCCTAGCTAACCCCAAAAGCAAAAAAACCTGTACCAGAAAAATAAAAATGTTTTGCTCGGTAAAATAATGCATAACACCCTTGGGTTATTTTATTAATTTTACTACTAAACAAAACATCTATCAAGAGAATTAACTTTCTACTAACCTACACCTCTTTTATAGCCGCCGGGTCTTTTGCGGCTTTTAAACGAGGAATGGTACTTACGCGCATCACTCTTACGCAAAGGTTTAGAACCACCTGCGGATTTCTTCCAAGGCATAAAGGCTCCCTCAATTCTTCTTTCAGGTTTATGTTCGCCCTCAGTTCTCTGTCCGGGTTCAGGCGTACTGCGGCCTTTATGCCAAGGCTTGTCTTGGCCTTGTCTTTTTCGCCAGCGCATAGGATTCTCATGACTTTTTATCCGAGGCTTAATCTCTTCCTCAATAATGCCGGCGGCGGCGCGTTTCTTCAAAAAGCTGAGCGAACGCCTTCCTCTTTTATATCCGCCCGTTTTGTTAGAAATCGGACTAAACCGGTTATCCTTTTGTGTTTTCTCCTGCTGAAAATGTTCCTCGGGATACGCTTCGGTTTTAACATTAATCTTTGCCTGCATATTTTTTACTTCATCGGCGCGGCTCTCATTTTGCGTTTTAGGGCGCACCGGGCTAACATTTAGAGGCCGGCCCATAAACTCCTTGCCGTCTAAAGCGGCGATGGCAGCTTGTGCTTCCTGATCGAGGGACATCTCCACAAAGCCAAATCCCCGGGACTTAACTCCGTTTTTCTCCTTTATAATTACAACAGAAGCAACACTCCCAAAACCTTCAAAAAGCTCCTTTACCTCTGCATCAGTAGAAGCAAACGATAAATTACCTACAAATATTTGCATCGCATCCTTTCACTCAATGCCACTTAATTATAAAAAAAGGCCCGGATCTAAAAAGATGCCGGGCCTTGTTTTATTCCAGATTTACAGCTTCACTACGTTTGTAGCCTGTTCGCCTTTAGAGCCTTGTTCGATATTGAACTCGACTTGCTGGCCTTCTGCTAAAGATTTAAAACCATCGCCCTGGATCGCGGAATGATGCACAAATACATCTTTTCCGTTTTCGGGGGTGATGAATCCATAACCCTTCTGGTCACTGAACCACTTTACTGTTCCTTTTGCCATTGCTTGCTACCTCCTTTTCTCAAAATTTAGTAAACCGGCTAGAAATCCACATCATCTTTACCTGCCAGAATCATAGATTCCTAACTGGGCAAACAATGACAATAACAAAAAAACCGCAAGGTCAGATATCCTACCCTTACGGCTTCAGACTTCTAAACTCTTATTTACTGGTACGAGTATACCATCTTTTTATATTTTGTCAAGCAAAATCTGCCAATGCCGCCGTTGGCGGCACCCCGCCATTCGGCGGTGGCTGGCGATTAGATTTTGCCTGCCCGAATGAAGTCAGGCGGGCGCGATGCCCCGCCAAAAAAAAGTAAGATATTCATAACCACCCCTTATTTAGCCAGTAATGATACTCCTCTTTCCAATCATCTTTTTTCATCTTGATTATATCCGCAAAATGCTCCTTAAACTCCTCAATAACTTTTATCTGTTCTGAGGAAACTCTCTTTTCCTGGATATCCAACATTAGCTTATCGCCTAAGTTACGGGCTTCTTCCTTTGTTTCCTTGTTAATCGGCGCGCGAGAAGAAACACCTCCCGTATACAGAGCCCCGCAGATATTGGCATAGTGCTGAATATAATCTAAAACAGTTCTATCCTCACCACTTCCCGAAGAAACGACACCCACAACATACTTGCCTAAGAGCCGCCGGCAGTGGATAAAATGGCCTGCGCGTTCCCAGAGCGCCTTCATTGAAGCAGTAATCTGATTTATATAGTTTGGCGAGGCAAAGATTATCCCTTCGGCCTTAAGCATTTTCTCTAAAATTATGCCGGCATCGTCTTCTATCGGGCAAAGCATAATTTTTCTATGACAGCTCTCGCAATGGCGGCAAAACTCAATCTTGTAATCGCAGAGATGTATGATTTCGATTATTACAGAACTGGGAAATCCTTTAGCTACCTCTTTTGCCAGGAAAAAGGTCTGGCTTTTTTCCTTATGCGGACTTGAAGATATAAGTAATATGCGCATCTGAAAAATCTCCTAAATTAGGTACGTGCCAACGGAATTCGGAATTACCCGTTTTTTATATTAAATTCAGAAATCTGCTTCTAAACTCATGGACTCTTTCATCAAAAATAATATCCCTGGCAAATATTGGCCTTTTTAAGATAATGCCTTTCAATGAAGTGCAGCGGCTAAGGCCAACATATACCTGGCCATGAGTAAAGGCTCCGGCTCCTAAATCTATAACAATGTTATCAAAAGTTTGCCCCTGACTCTTGTGAATGGTAATTGCCCAAGCGAGTTTTATCGGATACTGTTCAAAGGTGCCAATTATTCGTTCTTCAATTTTATCTTCGTCTCGATTATATTCGTACTCAATCTTTTCCCAGCTTGATTTTGGCACCTCGTGAATACTCCCATTTATAGAAACTCTTATAGTGTCTGAAGATAGCGCCACAATCTGAGCAATGGTGCCATTAACCCATCTTTTATCTGGATCATTTCTTATCAAAATAATCTGTGAGCCCTTCTTAAGCCTCAAACAATGTTCCCCTGGATAAGCAGATTCATTAAATTCTTTAGTAATAGCGGCTTCATATTTATATTCTTTGCCAACTAGATCGGCTAATTTTCCTTCATTTACCACATTGGCGCGGCTATTGGTAGTCGTTAAAATAACATAGTGCTTAGAATCTCTTGGAATTATATTTCTCACTCTTTCATTTAGCTTATTAAGGTCATCAACCCCTTGAGTTTTATTCCGGATCTTATTCAATAAATTAATAAATTGAACATCTGATTGGCGGTAATTTTTACTCAATTCCACATATCGCAGCCTTAGTTTATTAAAAACCTTTGCGCTAAAAAAATACGGACTACCATATCGCTGTTCCAAAATATCTCGCGCTTCCTTCTCTACTACAGGAGAAAGTTGAAACAAATCTCCAAAAAATACCATTTGGACGCCACCGAATGGCAGCTTCATTTCGTCCCGATTTATTCTAAGCGCATGGTCAATTCCGTCCATGAGGTCAGCGCGCACCATAGAAACCTCATCGATTATTACTGTATCGAGTTTTTGAATAACTTCGCTGTTACGTCTTCTACGGATATTGCCCTTTTGAATTAAGCGAGGAGGAAATCTGAAAAAAGAGTGTACTGTCTGGCCGCCAATGTTTACTGCCGCAACACCGGTCGGAGCTAAAACGGCAACATTTTTTGAGGTATTTTTTTTAAAATATTTAAGGAGGGTTGATTTACCAGAACCTGCCTTGCCGGTAATAAAAATGTTGTCAGTCGTATTTTCTATTAAATTAAAGGTGCCTACGAATTCATCATTTAATTCCAAATTATCAGGAAGAACATTTGCTTCATTATAAAGTCTATTTCTTTTTCCCATGCCCTGCCTTTTTAAATTTATTCTGCTTTTATGGCTTTGGCTATCGGAGGCCAAACCATTGCTCTCTAGCTTATCACTTCTGCTTCATCAGTTAAGGTTTTCAATTCTAAACTTTTTATCTCTAAAAAAACTCGGTGTCAGAACTGCTTACCTATTTGGTAATATTAAAATTATAAATAAATTCTGAGTTCTAACACCGAATTTTTAGCTCCAGTGAAATACCGGTCCGGAAGATTACGCAACAATACTAATTTGTTGCTGACCAAATTCTATGAAATCTCCCGCTCGCAGTTTTCGACGAATACGAGCTTCGCCTTGCCCATTGACTTTGATCGAATTAGATTGTATGTATTGCTTGGCCTCAGCTCCGCTTGCAACAAAATTCAGCACCTTAAGCAGATTATCCAGCTCAATAAACTCAGTTTTTAGTTTAAAATCCATACGTGCCACCATAAAAACACCCCTTGAAACCTGGGAACGTCTCGTAGTTTCATAATCTAGACCCGGAAAAAACCGTGTCGTTTCTGCATAATTCCCTATTCCGCAGACACTCGGTGTCAGAACTGCTTAACTATTTAGATAAAAATTTTTCGGAGAGGGCGAGATTCGAACTCGCGAGGGACACTAGGCCCCTTCCGGTTTTCAAGACCGGTGCACTCAACCAACTATGCGACCTCTCCTAAAATAACAGACAGACAAAATTAATAATAACACCGAAACTTAAGGGTGTCAATTTAACTGTTTTTCACCGCAAAGAACTGGTCAAAAATGACCTTATAGGCATCTTTGGTGGAAGTACAGGCGTTCTGGAAGAATTGCATAAAGGAAAATTCAGGGAGGAATCTATTGAGCGTCGCGGCAAGGATAATCACATTAAAAAGAAAAACAAGTACGATGGAAAAGAAATAACTAGCCTTTAAAAAATCCGATTGTTTTGCGCGCATAGCATCCGCGGTATAGACAAAATGTAAAATGATGCTAAAGCCGGTCAAAAATAAAAGCGTATCCCGGTAAGGAGAAATATCCTTAAAAAAACTAAAGGTAACGGCAAAAACTAAAATCAAAATAGTATAAATCGGCAGGACATACGGAGCAAATTTTACCAAAGGTGCTACGAAATGGAAGATTATCTCAATAATCCGCTGCCCTTTTTTATATAGAGATGCCAGCCTAAGAATAACTAAATCTACCAAGAAAAATGCCGCCACGCCTGCCCAGAATACATCAGTAATCTGCTTATCAAAGACAGAAAAGGTATTAAGAAACCCATAAGAAACTCCCGCTGCTACCGGAAGAATAGAAAGAAAAATTAGGAGTTTTAAAATAGAGACAAGTTTATTGCTTTTTACCGAAACGGCTACTCCACCGCCTCCGCCTTTAGGCAGGAATCTTTCTGCATCTGCGCTATTCTTTGCCATAGGTTAACCTATCCTACTCTTTCCGTCCATTCCTTCGACTACGCTCAGGATTTTCTTGTAGCGAGCAAAGTCGAACCACCCATATACGGCACTAAAACTTCAGGGATTTCCATACTTCCATCCGGACGCTGATAGTTTTCTAAGATCGCGGCGTAGGTACGGGCTAAAGCCACGCCTGAACCGTTTAAGGTATGGACATATTCAGTTGCCGGTTTGCCGGTTTGCCGGTTTGCCGGTTTATATTTAATATTCGCCCTTCTGGCCTGAAAACTTTCAAAATTACTGCAGCTGGAAACCTCAAGCCATTTATCCATCCCCGGAGCATATGCCTCTAAATCATAGCATTTGGCGGCAGAAAAACTGATATCGCCGGTAGCAAGCATTACCACCCGGTAAGGCAGGCGTAATAATTGCAAGACTCTCTCAGCATTAGCAACTAATTTCTCAAGTTCGTCGTAAGAAGTATCCGGGCGCACAAATTTTACCAATTCCACCTTATCAAACTGGTGTACGCGCATTAGGCCGCGAGTTTCTTTACCGTAAGAGCCGGCCTCGCGCCGGAAACAAGCAGTATAGGCAGTATAGTATACCGGTAGCTGCCCCTCATCCAAAATATCATCGCGGAATATATTGGTAACCGGAACCTCCGCAGTAGGGATAAGGAATAAGTCGTCATCTTTCAGGCGATACATATCCTCTTCTAATTTTGGGAGCTGTCCTGTCCCAATCATTGAGGCACGGTTAACTAAAAACGGCGGAAAAATCTCAGTATAACCGTGTTCTTTAGTATGCAGATCCAGCATAAAATTATAAAGTGCGCGTTCTAAGCGCGCGCCTTGCCCCTTAAATAAAATAAAGTTTGAACCGGTAATCTTGGAAGCGCGGGCAAAATCGATGAGGTCTAAATGCGCGCATAGCTCAATATGACTAAGCGGCTTAAAATCAAAAGCGCGCTGGCTCCCCCAAGTACGCACAACCTTATTGGCAGAGGGTGCCCCCCGGGGAATACTCTCATGCGGAATATTAGGAATGGTTAGGATGATTTTTGCGATTTTCTCTTCAAATTCACCGGCATCTTTTTCTAAACTGTCGATTTGGGCGGCGGTTTCTTTCATTGCCGCTATTTCCGGCATAAGGTCTTTCTTTTCTTTTAAGGCCTGCGTTATGCGCTGGTTAGCGGCGTTTTTTTTAGCCCTCAGTTCATCTAACCTCGCGGTAAGCTCGCGCCGCCTCGCATCATTTTTTAATAATTCGGCTAAATCAAAATTCAGGCCGCGGTCTTTTAAAGCTGCGGTAACTTTATCGGCATTTTCCCGGATAAATTTTATGTCTAACATATCATCCCAAATTTTAGAATAATTCCTTTATACTTTTACCCCGTTAGAGATAGCCCCGAAGCTTCGGGGCGTCTGTTCTTTACAAATCTCGCTGACAAACTTGTGCTTCCATAGTTCGCTATCAACCTAAATTAGTCTTTCTCATTATCTCTAACGGGGTTTAATGCCTCTTCGATTGTATTATAGGTAAGCAGGATTTTAGTCACTCCTATAGAACTCAGTATATCACCGACGTTCTTATTCAGCTTCACTAACTTTAAAAAACCCTTCTTTTCTTTAAGCCGCGTATAACATTGCAATAAAGCATAGATTCCTGCGCTATCGATATACTCCAAATTATCCATATCTAAAACAAAATATATCTCTCCCTGGTCAACAAGGGCAATTATTTCGCTGCTTAGAGAAGGGCTGCTGACCATATCTAATTTTCCCTTCAATTCCACGAGGCTAACTTTCCGCTTTAAATCATCCTTTACATCTTTTATGTTTATACTAAACATAAGATCACCCCGCCTACTCTTTAAGATTCTTTGCTTTCTTGATAATTTTAACCGCGGTGCCGCCTTTGCTCGTATCAACCTTTAGCTCATCCACGAAACGCTGGATAATGAGTAATCCCCTGCCTCTTTTATCCAAATTATCCAAAAGCCTATTTTTTTGAATTAGTTGCTTATTGCGCTTCAATACGTCCTTAAGGTTAAAACCCTCTCCACCGCTGTCGTTAACACAAAACTCTAATTCCCCCGGCTTAAAACCGCATTCGATTTTTATAGCGTCTTTCTCTTTTAAGACTTTATTCCGGCCTCCGCCATGTTCTATGGCATTATTGCACAACTCGTCTACTATCGTCTCTATCTGATATGCCTCCCTGTCACTAAAACCAAAATTGGAAGCGATATTAGACACGCAGACCCTAACCCCTCTGACAAAACTGAATTCATTAGGTATTTCTATTTTTAACTTGTTCATACAAACGCCCCCCCCAAATATAATATATTATACAGATTTTTTATGCAATTCCCAATCTTTTATTGCCGCCTCTATTGTTTCGTATGTATCTAAAAGCTTCCTTGCTCCTGAAACGCTCATAAGCTCATCCACAAACTCGGAACGCGTAACTAATTTTAATGCCCCGTTACGCCTCTTTGTCTGGATATAATATAATATCAAAGTTGCAAGCCCTGTACTATTAATATAAGTCAATGCCGTGCAGTCAATAATTACGCAAATATTTTCCCGGTGTGTTAAGCTCGACATAAAACTATCGAGTTTAGGCACAGTTATTGTATCCAAAACCCCTTCCAATTTCACCAGCTTTATATCAGCCTGTTTTCCTTCGATTATTTTAATATTAATATCTTTTTTTTCCATTTCTATCCCTTTATTGCTCCCAGCGGCGCCCCTTCGACAAGCCCGGGGCTGCCCTAGCCTTTAATCACTCCTAATGGCCGCATCCGGGCGACTCTTTTGGATATCCCCGCATTATGTACCACATCCACGACTTCATTCACGTCTTTATAAGCTTCCGGCGCTTCTTCAACAATAGTGCCTTTTCCGGAAGCCATAACGGTAATCCCCTTTGCTTCCAACTGCTTCAGCAAGGCATTAAGATTTATGGAATGACTGGCTGCGGTGCGCGACTTAAGGCGGCCTGCACCGTGACAAGTTGAACCAAATGTTTCTTCTTCAGCTTTTTTAGTTCCAACGAGCAAGTATGAATTCCTCCCCATATCTCCGGGAATAATCACGGGCTGGCCGGTTTTTTTATACCGGTCAGGCAAAGCCGGATGATTCGGCCCAAAGGCGCGGGTCGCCCCTTTACGATGCACGCACAAATTCTTTTCCTTGCCGTTAATATTATATTTTTCTATTTTCGCGATATTGTGCGCTACGTCGTATATAAGTTGCATCCCAAGCTTTTGCCAGGAACTATTAAAGATTTTTTCAAAACTCATCCGCGCAAGGTGCGTCAAACACTGCCTGTTTGCCCAGGCGTAATTTGCAGCACACCTCATCGCCCCCAGATAAGCTTTGGCTTCAGGCGAATTTACCGGGGAACAAACAAGCTGCCGGTCAGGGACATTTATATTGTATTTTTGCAGGCAATGCACCATCTGCCTTACATAATCGTCGCAGATCTGATAGCCGAAACCGCGCGAGCCGGAATGTATCATCACTAAAACCCGCCCCAAATCCAAACCAAAAGCATCAGAGAGTTCCTGATCATAAAGTTGGTCAATCACCTGCACTTCCAAGAAATGATTGCCTGAACCTAGGGTTCCTGACTGCGCTTTACCTCTCTCGTACGCCCTTTCAGAAACAGCCTCCGGGTCTGCCCCGGCTATTGCGCCGTATTCTTCGCAACACTCTAAATCATCCTGCGTTCCATAGCCTTTTTCCACCGCCCATTTAGCGCCCTTAAGCAAAATGTCCCTTTCTTCTTTAACTGAAACTCTGATATCGCCTTTTGAACCCACCCCGCTGGGCACATTTGAAAATAAGGCACAAGTCAAATCCTTAATTTTATCTTTTACGTCTTCATATTGTAAATTTGTTTTTAATAATCGCACTCCGCAATTTATGTCATACCCAATTCCTCCAGGCGCAATTACTCCCCCATTTTCGATATCAGTAGCAGCAACTCCTCCAATCGGAAAACCAAAACCCCAATGTATATCCGGCATGGCTAAAGAGGCGTTGACAATCCCCGGCAAAAATGCCACATTCGCCACCTGTTCCAACGCCTTGTCCCGGTAAATATCCTTTAAGAGCAACTCATCCGCATAGATAATTCCGTCAACACGCATACCCGGCTTATATGATTTAGGTATGCGCCAGCGATAGTCATCAATTTTCTCTAGTGGATTAGACATCAAAAATTACCTCTCCCAACCAACCAGCTTTAGACTGCTCTAATTTTAACTGATGGTATGTTGCGGCCTTGATTTCAACGTTTACTTTATAATCCGAGGCATCTTCGCCTAATGCTACTGCTTCTATGGATTTTTCGGTAAGTTTTTTTATTGCAAAATCCGAGAATATCAGCTCTTTTACCGCTGATAATGAAAGAAGCTCGTTTAGCCAATTTATAAATAACTCTTCTATATTATCCGCTTTTTGTTCAATATCAATTTTTACAGGCGACCGGTGACAGGCGACAGGCGACTTGTCTTCAGCCATAATCTCAAACATCGCTAAGGCAGCATTTTTAAATAATTCATTAAGGCTTTTAGCTTTTAACCTGATGCCGATATCTGCTGTATGCTCGATTAATTCGTAATTTTTCACTGGGGATTAATTCAGTCCTATCGCTTACGGCAGTTTAATCGTGGCAAACGATGCGTCATTAATGGGCCATGCAGGACTCGAACCTGCCACCTTGACATTAAGAGTGTCCTGCTCTACCAGATGAGCTAATGGCCCAAAATTAAAACTGATAAGAAGAAAGAAAAAGAAAGGTAAAAATAATTATACCACAAATCCTTAATTTTGAAAGAGTATCATTATGTAAAATCAAGAAATACCTTAAAGGCTTAAAGGAAAGATTTAATCGGGCAAAGAAACGGGCTATTCTATTATTGATAGCCCCAGAAACTAACTACTTTCTATTTTTCGCTTATCTCTAAATATATAAGCTGCTGTCCCGCCGGCTAAAATAACTAAAACGATAAAAAGCGCTAATCTTTGCCAGTCGCATTCCAGATTCGGGTCACGGTAACCTGCCTGGATTAATATTCCGCGGCTTTGGAATTTTTTTGTCTCAAGTGGAGCAAAGCGCATTATTACCCTTCCGTCGCGTTTCAACACCTTAGGCGGGAACAATAAACTCAATGCTATTATTCCAATTAAACCGCATATAACTAATATCTGTTTTATATTCATAAACAAACGCTACCCTATAGAGGTATGCAAAACTAATGGAATTCCTGAAAGCACACAATAAGAAATTTTTTGGCAAAAGTCTACGAGGAATTACGGCGAAGGTGTAGCGACAATCTTCTATGGAGCGTAACACCTAAAGGCGTAAACCGAAATAGACGGCAAAAAATTTCGTGTGCGAAGAAGTTCCATTAGTTTTGCGTTTCTCAATATTATTGTAGCTCTTCCCTCAAAGCCTTTAAAAAAACAAAGTCTGGCTTCGGGATCATTAAAGCCAACGCACTTCTCCAGAGCCCTTATCTTCCAATTTTTGAATAACGCTGTTTAGGGCTTCACGGTCATAATGAGTAATATTAATAAACCTTACCCCTATTTCAAACCTGAAGTCACCGTCTTTCTTTTCATTCATCCAGACCACTTCACCGACTACGCTTATAGGCTTAAGGCCCACAAAACGGATATCCAACTTTAAAAGTGTTCCCGGGTCAAACTTCTCTATGATAGGCAAACGTATTCCCGCCCTTGAAATATCAGTACTGCGCGACCTGCTACCCATTAACCTGTTTACGGTGCGGTACTCTATTTCTAAAGACTTGCTTATCCTGATACACTGGCGCCGCTCGCTCATATAATTATTTTATTCCTTATCAAACTTCCCTGTCAAGATATAATTTAAAACTCCAAGCCAGAAGGCAGTGGTTTGGCGCGCAATTTGCCAAAGCCACTGTCCAAGGGCAGAAATTATCTACCGCGCTCGGGGAGAGTCGAACTCCCAACATTCAGTTCCGAAGACTGACGCTCTATCCAGTTGAGCTACGAGCGCAAAACTATTAATTTATCCGGGTAACTTATGCCATCGCTAAAAATGCCGAAACCCGCTATCTTTTACCTTGCGGCAGCAAAACTTTCTATCAACAAGGGTTATTCCGGGATAATCCGATATCTCTCCAATTAAAAAAAACCGCATATTTTGCGGATGCCTTACCTTATTAAAATTTATTGCCTGCTTTAAAGGTAAAGTAAACAATAGTTCAAAATCTTCACCGGAGAATAAAGCTTCGCCAAGCGTAACATTATTATTTTTAGGGATAAGCGTTTCATAAAGAATTGCCCCTTTTTTACTTCTCTCCAATATATGACCCAAGTCTGCGGCTAAGCCGTCAGAGATATCAATCATACTTCCGGGCTTAAAGTTATTTACCAAATAGCGCGACTCAATTATCCTTGGGATAAATTTCAAATGCCTGCCTGAATTTAATGACCCGCCTAACTTTCCGGTTACGAAAATTAATTGCCCCTTTTGTGCGCCGCTGCGTAATACCAGATTTTTCTTCTCCACTAAACCCAGCATGCTCACATCAACGGTCAACTGCCGAGACTTACTTAAATCCCCTCCAACGATATTTATTTTGTATTTTTTGGCTAGATCACGCATACCCCTAAAAAATCTATCCACAAATTCAACTGATGTTTTCTTAGGTATACCTAAGGACACGAGGCAATGCTTTGGCAGCCCGCCGCAGGCGGCAATATCGCTTAGAGAAATGGCTACGGCCTTTCTACCGATAAGGTAAGGGTCTGTTTGCGGCAGAAAATCTACACCCTCCACTATCATATCACAGGTAAAAAGCTGGTAGTTACGCCTATCAAACTCTAAGACAGCGCAATCATCCCCCACTCCTTCAATAACCGATGAATCTGTTTTTATTATTTTCTTAAACCGTTCAATTAAGCCAAACTCGCCAATTTTATTTAAAAGCATAATTTATGCCCCAAGCATCTTTCTGATATTTGTTTTATATACTGGCTTCACAACGCCCTTTTCAGTAATAATGGAGGAAATTAAACCATGAGGGGTTACATCAAAAGCCGGATTATAAACTTTAACGCCTATAGGCGCGATGCGCTTTCCATAAATTTCAACGACCTCATCTTCGGAGCGCTCTTCAATAGGAATATCTCTGCCGCTTTTAATCTTTAAATCAAAGCTGGATTTAGGCGCAACCACATAAAAAGGAATTTTATGATAATGCGCCAGCACAGCCAAACTGTAAGTCCCGATTTTATTGGCGGTATCGCCGTTTGCGGCAATCCTGTCAGCCCCGACAAAAACCTTGCCTATTAAACCTTTTTCCATTAGGCTTGCCGCCATATTATCACAGATTAGGGTTACGTCTATGCCTTCCTGCAGCAGTTCCCACGTCGTCAGGCGCGCCCCCTGCAGCAAAGGCCGCGTCTCAGAGGAATAAACCTTAAATTTTTTACCTTCTGTCTTTGCCTGATAAAATACGCCTAAGGCAGTCCCAAAGTCTCCTGTGGCAAGGGCCCCGGCATTGCAAATAGTCAAAACTCTATCATTGTCCTTAATTAACCCGGCCCCGTAGTGACCCATCGCGCGGCAGATATTTTTATCTTCGCTTAAAATTTTTACGGATTCCTGATATAATAATTTTTTTATCCGGCTTATTGAATGGCTGGAGTGGCTTAATGCAACCTTTTTCATTCTTTCCAGCGCCCAAAAAAGGTTAACTGCCGTCGGGCGCGAAGAAGCCAAATATTTAATTACTCTTGATAAATCCTTTTCAAATTGAGTAAAAGTTTTTGCCTTGGAATTTCTTATCCCTAAAACTACCCCGAAGGCTGCTGCAATACCGATAGCCGGAGCGCCTCTTACTTTCAGCATCTTTATGGCCTGCCAAAGCGTCTTTACATCAGAACAGATAATATACTCTAAAGATAGAGGAAGCTTGGTCTGATCTATTAGTTTTACCTTACCATTCTCCCACTTTATCGTCTCAATAGCCATTTTATCCTCTCATTCCTAAGATTCTTGCCGCTAAACTTCTCTTTACTGAAATCGCGTTAACCGGGCATACCTCCTGGCAACAAAAACAACGGATACATCCGGAATAATCTATCTTTATTTTCGGCTCAATAGTAATTACCTGCTTAGGGCAAATCGTCTGGCATTTTTTACAGCGAATACAGATTTTAGGATTAATTTGCGGCCGGTAATCCAACAACCTTTTTATCAGGTTAAATGCCGGCTTGGGAATTTTATACACTAAAGACGTTTTCGGCAGTTTAAAACCCGGGATGATAACGTCATCTAAGCTTTCGCCTAAAACTTCCAGAGAAGCTAAACTACTATTGCCCAAATCGCGTTTTTGCGCCTCGTTAATCACCGGAATATCACCCGGCATTAAATTCATCAGACGGGCCAATACGCTGTCAACTGCTACGGCATCAGCGCCGGCAACAATCAAACCTGCGCGCCGCTTCTCTCCGCTGGTGGCGGGCCCATCCCCCTCAATAACCTCTACGGCATCTACAATATTAATAGCCGGCAAAACTGCCTGATAGACATCAACCAGCATTGCGGCAAATTCATGCGCCTTAAAATATTTTTTATGCATCTCGCTTTTTGACAGGCCGGGAATCAGGCCGAAAAGATTCTTTACCGCGCCGGTTAAAATCATAAGCCCGTGTGTCTTAAATTTTGGAATGTTTACTACCGCATCCACATTATCCAAAAAACCGGTTAACGGCAGGCCTTTCTTAAAATTCTTCTGCCTTAATTCAACTAATTTTATCCCTTCTTCTGAAGCAATTTTATATATACCCGTTTTCTTATAGATCTCTTCTATCGCTAAATCTTCCGATTTGCCAAAAACGCTCGGCGTATCCCCCAGATAAATTTCAGCATTGATTTCTTTTAAAATGTGGACTACGGCCCTGACTATTTCAGGATGGGTGGTAATCGCCCGGTCAGGTTCAATAGCCATCAGCAGATTCGGCTTAAGCAATACGCGCGAATTCGGTTTGATAAAACTGGTTATGCCACCGATTAAATTCAGCGCTTCTCTTAATGCCCGCTCAACATTCTGCGCCTGGTAATCCAGGCATTTTTTAATCGCAACCTTTGAGGCCATTTTCTATTTTTCTTCGCGGTTAATATAATCCGTAAAACTGATATTTTCGCCTAATTCCTGCTTTACAATAGCAACTCTATCGGCCATATAAGGGTGGGTGCGGCCATATGATAGGGGAGCGGCCGGTTCTTTACGTTTAGCCTCTTTTAGCTTACCCAGGAAACTAATCATTGCATAGGGGTCAAAGCCCGCTTTTTGGGCGTAACGTATGCCTACCTTGTCTGCCAAGAGCTCGTCATCGCGCGAATAGCCCATCATAATTTCGCTAAATGCTAAATCTGCGCCGTAAACCGCCTCGGCAGAACTGGTCGCAGTAGCGGTTAAAATCCTTGCCAGCATATACCCCATTGAAGCCTGCAGTTTCTTGATGCTATGGCGGGCAGCAATATGGCCTACTTCGTGAGCAATAACACAGGCAAGCTCATCATCGCTAGCTATATCCATAAGACCTTTATTTATATAAATAAATCCTCCGGGGAGAGAAACGGCATTTACTTCTTTTTCATCAATAACCTTAAAATAATAAACCAGATCTTTGCGGTCACAGACAACGGCGATCTTCTGCCCAATCACATCCGCCCTCTCCTGCAGAGAAACGTCTTCTGCTAACTTATACTTTGCCTCAACCTGTTTTGCGATTGAGCGGCCTAAATTTATTTCTTTGTCTGAAGAGTAAAAGAGTGTTTCTTCGCGCCTAGTCGCCAGATTATATTCTGAGGCGCAGCCAGAAAATAAAAGCAAAAATGAAAAGTGAAAAATGAAAAATAAAAAAACTATAAGCCTATCGCGCATTTTTTAAGAAGTTTATGCAATTTAGCTAAAGGCAGGCCGACTACATTATAAAAACAGCCGTCGATCCTTTCAATAAATAAACTCCCCCGCCCTTGTATATCAAAACCGCCGGCAAAACTAAGGTGTTTTGTATCCGCGATGGAAAGGTATTCATTTATCTCGCTATCTGATAATTTTAACATCCATACTTTAGTAACTTCGCAGTCGGTGTATATTTTATTATTTTTACAATCTGCGACAGCAAGGCCGGTATAAACAAAAGACGGCTGTGAAGATAATCTTTTAATAATCCGGAATGCCTCTTTTTTATCCCGTGGCTTACCAAATACCATTTTGTTCTGTAATACCACTGTATCAGCCGCGATAATTATTTCATTTTTATAAGACGCCATAACCTTTTTGGCTTTTAGGCAGGAATTATAAATCACCAAACGCCTGACGGACATTCCGGGGCGGTATTTTACCTCTTTAACACCCGATGCCCTTACCTTAAACCTGAAGCCGCTTTTCTTTAATAATCCCGCACGGGCTTTTGAGTTAGAGGCTAAAATTATTTGCCGATACATAATTAAAAAGGGATAAGATTATTTCTTAAAATCCGAGGCTTTGAAAATCGAGATAAGCGGGCAATTAACCCGGGCAAGATTCTCCGCTGCACCCTCTTCGCGGTCAATAATGACTACGGCGCTTTCTATAACCACGCCTTCATCACGCAAGACAGATACGCAATCAATAAGCGAGCTACCTGAGGTTGCGACATCATCCACGATAATGACCCTGTCGCCTTTTTTTAATGCCGGCCCTTCTATTCTTTTTTTGGTGCCGTGTTCTTTTGGGGTTTTTCTGATAATAAAGGTATTGATAGGGTTTTTATCCAAAAGAGACAGGGTTGCAATTGCCCCCAAGAAAGGATCAGCACCCAGCGTAGGCCCGCCGATGGCAGAAATTTTCTTTCCTTTAGTTAAATCCAAAATTAACGCGGCAACAAGATATGCCCCTTTAGAACTTAAAGTCACCACGCGGGCATCAATGTAATAACTGCCGATCTTGCCGCTGGATAAAACTATCCTGCCTTCTTTATAGGCATATTCTTTTAAAAGCCCAAATAACTGCCCTCTTAAATCTTGCATATTTTCTTGCTTTTCCATGGTATATATTTTACTATCCAATTCCGGCTATGTCAACGTTGACAATTCATATTTAGTACTGTATCATAGTTATTTATGTTGAGGGATATTTTAGCCGGCCTAATCAATATAATCTATCCTGTACAATGCTTGGTTTGCAAAAAGTTAGTCGAGCAGGAAATTATTGTCTGCCGGGATTGCCTTAGTAGCATCAAAATAAACGTACCGCCATTTTGTCGGCGTTGCGGCAGGAATTTAAAAGAGGGCAATTGCCCATACTGCCGAAATATAAGATTATATTTTGACCGGGCCTTTAGCCCATGCCGTTACGTAGGCACAAGCGCGGAACTTATTCATCTCTTAAAATATAAAGGCAAAATTAAAATTTCAGGCATTCTGACGGAAATCTTAATAAAATTCATTACCGGCTTTCATATCGCTATGGATAAAATAGCGGTGATCGTGCCTGTCCCCCTGTCGAGCTCAAAATTAAGAGAAAGGGAATTTAATCAATCTGAGCTTATTTCTTTACCTATTGCAGAAAAATTCAAGATACGGCATTCAGCCGGAAACTTAATACGCCTCTCTAATAATAAAGCGCAGGTAAGATTAAAGGCGCAATCGCGCTTTAAAAATATACAAGGCGCGTTCGCGGTAAAGCATAACGATGAATTTTACGGACAAAATGTCTTGCTAATAGACGATGTTTTAACGACAGGCGCAACCTGTTCCGAGGCTGCGCGCATCTTAAAAGAATCGGGAGCAAAGAGTGTTTCCGTATTAACCTTTGCCAGCTAAATGAGCAATAAACCAACTTCATCCCGTTTCGCCCCTAGAAATTGCGAAGTAATTTCAGGGACTAAGTCCTCGCAATTCTTCGAATTGCAGAGGGCAAGATGTATCAAAATTCTATGCTATAATTTTGATACGCTCAATGGGATAAATTCAGCCAAATAACTTAGCTTCGCTTTTAGGCTCGCTAAGTTAAGGCTTCATTTATGAAGATTTTACGTAAATATGTACTAACCGAATTTATAACGCCATTTATACTATCAATGGCGGTTCTGATATTCATATTTTCTCTTGTCTTTTTAACCCAATATACCAGCTTAATTATTAATAAAGGTGTCGGGGTTGGCATGGTAATAAAATTATTTTTCTATTCCTTATTTTATCCTTTCAGTTATATCCTGCCTTTAGCGATATTCACCAGCACGCTCTGGTCATTAGGCAGAATTTCATCAGATAATGAGATAGCCGCTATAAAAGCGACAGGCACAAATATAATCCATTTAATTATGCCCCTTCTTACCCTGGGATTAATCGCAAGCCTGTTTATGGTGATATTCAATAACAAGCTCATGCCCGGGGCAAATTTTGAAAGAAGAAAGGCCTTGGTGGATATCGGCATAAATAACCCCACGGCAACGCTTGAGGCAGGTACATTTATTGATACCTTCCAGAAATATATTATTTTTATTTACAAAATAGAAGGGAATAAACTCACCAATATACGCATATACGAGCCGCTTGGACCGGGAAGGCCGGCGCGCACAACAATTGCCAAAAGGGGAGAATTTATTTCCATTCCGGATAAAGGAATGGTTAAACTGAAGCTCATGGACGGCTCGTCTGACGAGCCTAATCCAAGCAATCCCAATGTATTCTATAAATTAAACTTCAAGACTAATTTTATCAATTTAAATATTGCCAAAGCCCAGCAAGGCCAAATCAGCAAAAAACCAAAAGATATGACCATAGAAGAACTCAAAACAGAAATTAAGCGCGTTAAACGCGACGGCGTTGACCCCAACCCGTTAATTACGGAAATACATAAAAAAATATCCCTTGCCTTTGCCTGCCTTGTCCTAATCCTTATTGGATGCCCCTTAAGCATTATCACCAAGCAAAGATTAAAATCAGTAAATCTGGGCTTAGCTTTGGTAATATTTGGCGTATATTATCTTCTTATGCTGGGGGCAAATGCCTTAAGCCTTGAAGGCGCTATTCCACCGCAATTGGCTATGTGGCTGCCCAACATTGTATTCGGTTTGCTGGGGCTAATTTTTACCTTATCGATATGCGTATTTTAGACAGATATGTAACCAAATCAATGGTTTTTACGTTTCTAGGCTGCATATTTATTTTCTTATTCCTATATGTAATCGTAGATTTATTCTCGCATTTAGATGACGTATTAAAAGAAAAGGTGGTTATCGCGGCACTCCTGAATTATTACCTCTCATTCCTGCCGCTTATGTTCATACAAGTTGCTCCTATGGCTTGTCTTCTCAGCCTGCTTTATTCTATCGGCAATTTATCTAAATCCAATGAAATTATCGCCATGCGTTCAAGCGGCCTAAGCATC
The DNA here is from genome assembly GCA_030681595.1 of Candidatus Omnitrophota bacterium. GTDB lineage: Bacteria > Omnitrophota > Gorgyraeia > Ghiorseimicrobiales > Ghiorseimicrobiaceae > CAKKQO01. Next base: position 92,104 of record JAUXSB010000008.1, on the reverse strand, counting down.
TGGCGGATATCGCTGCCGGCGCTTGCGTTCGGTTTAATTGTAAGCTCATTTGTATTTATGCTCAATGAGCGTTTTTTACCGAAAGCACAAAGCATTAATTATCAGCTGAAAAACGAGATGTTTAAAAAAAGTAGTTCACCTGAAAATAAGTTCATATATAATCTTGCCGTGTACGGACAAGACAACAAGCAATTTTTTATTGATATTTACCACTCCAAAGAACAGATGATGCAAAATGTGGTTATACTTGAACACGACGAAAATCAAAATGTTATTTCAAAAACTACCGCCAAAGAAGCGTACTTTAAAAAGAACCGCTGGTTATTCAGGGATTGCATTATGTCTTATTACGACAAAGACGGCAGGCCTTTAGGGGAACCGTTTTATTTCAAAAACAAAATAATGTACCTCAATGATAGGCCCCGGGATTTCGTAAATCAGCAGCAGAAAGCTATGTTTATGAATATTCCGCAGCTTAACGATTACATAAAAAGGCTGTCTAATAGCGGGGCCACCGCGGTATTAAGAAATCTAAAAGTTGACTTATACAATAGGTTTACTTTACCTTTTACCAGCCTTGTGATAATTTTGGTGGGTATCCCTTTTGCTTTGGGAAAAAGTAAAAGAGACCAAGCAGTTGCTTCTTTAGGATTATGTATCGGAATTAGTTTTCTTTACTATGTCTTTAATCAAACCTCTATCGCCTTCGGTAAGCTTGGAGTAATACCTCCGGTTATTTCTGCTATCTTAAGCCATGCCTTTTTTATTATTTTCAGCGTTATAGCTATTAAAAATCTTCCTTAAATATAAACCCTTGGCACTCTTGAGCCGATACCGCATACTATCTCATAGCAAATAGTTCCGGATAATCCTGCCAGCTCTTCCGCAGTGACAGCGCAACCGCCTTTTTTACCGATCAAAATAACCGTATCGCCCACCTTAATATTTTTAATATGACCGACATCGACCATTACCTGATCCATACAAACCCTGCCGGCTACCTTCGCCCGCCTGCCTTTGACTAAGACAGGCGCCCTGTTAGATAAAAGCCGCGGGTAGCCGTCACCGTAACCAATAGGAAGTGTCGCGATAATAGTACTTTTATCTGCAATATATGTATGACCATAGCTTACGCTCCTGCCTTTAGGAAGTTTTTTTAAGTATACTATCTTGGTTTTTAGGGACATGGCGGATTTAAGTTTTATGTTAAGGTTGTCTTTCGGATAAAGACCATAAATAATAATCCCCGGCCTGACAAGATTAAAATGACTGTCTTTAAACTTAAGAATTCCCAGGCTGTTTGCCACATGCCTTAATGGTATGAATATCCCGCTTTTTTCTAACCGGGCTAATAAAACCTTGAAATCGCTAATCTGCCTCTTACTAAAATTCTCATCAACATCAGCGCTGGATAAATGCGTAAATATCCCTTCGATGTCAAGGGATTTAAACCTTTTTATCTGAGAAACAAAAGAAAAAACATCACTATGCCATACGCCCAATCTGCCCATACCTGTATCTACTTTTATATGTATGGGTACTTTCTTTTTATTTTTTTCTGCGGCTAAATTTAATGCATATGCCACATCTTTTGTAAATACGGATTGCGTCAAATTATAGCGAATAACCGCATCCGCATCTTTAGGAAAAATTCCTCCGAGGATAAGAATACGGCATTTTATCCCGGCATTACGTAATACGATTGCCTCATCAAGGGTAGCTACACCCAAGTAATTTATACCTAAAGAAACAAGCTTTTTAGAAACCGGGATTATGCCGTGGCCGTAAGCATCAGCCTTAACTGTAGCCAATATCTCGGTATAAGGCGAAATAAGCCTGCGGATAGAATTTATATTATAAGCAATATTGCCTAAATTAACCTCTACCCAAGTAGGACGGTAAAACATAATGGTTGGTTGGTTGGTTGGTTGGTTGGTTGGAACTAACTAACAAACTATCCAACTAACCAACTCTTTTGATTTGGCATTCTTTTGGATAAAGATATAACGGCAGCAATCTCTCCACATTATCCGGGCCATGTTTTTTAAACTTCTCGCGGGCTAAGGCGCATAGGTTTTTTGCATCCGGATACCAAAATTTTTCCGGAAGACAAATAATATTTTCTTCCTTTAATAATTCTCTATTATATACGGATATTCCATCACCCAAGACAAACGTTTTCTTCTTTATACCTTTAAGCCAATCATTAAAATTTATTAGTAGATAGGGCGTTATTCTTTTAAGCTTGTCACTTTTATATTCATATGAAGCAGTATAAACATTACCACGCCTTGCATCTAATACTACCGATAAATACCCGTCTTGGTTTATATTACCGGCGATAACATCAAGGCTTGATATACCAATTGCTTTTTTCTCTAAGCTTAAAACGAGCCCCTTCAGAATAGATAAAGAAATCCTTAATCCAGTAAATGATCCGGGCCCTAAACCTACAGCGAATAATCCGATGTCTTCTTTTTTTATCCTGTATTTATCCAGCAAATCATTTAATACCTTAAGCAAAACAACGCAATGTTTCCTACCTGCTTCCTTCTTATAGCTAAAGATAACTTTATCCTTATCCGTTAAAGCAAGGCTTAACATTCTTGTGGAAGTATCAATGCCCAGTATTTTCACTATTATGCCCCGTGTTCATTATTGTTTCACATCGCCTAACTTATTCCCTGCCTGATTATTCCGCCGATACCGGCTAAAACCGGAAAGGGCAGGTTTTTTTATAGTGAAGAGGCGCTTATTTTTATCTATAATTGAAATTTTAATCCTTAAAGATCCTTTCGGCAATTGCCATTCTATGCGGTCGGCCCATTCGATTACGCTTATTCCATTACCATAAAAGTATTCGTCAAAACCAAGGGACTGAATATTAATTTTTTTAAGGCGATAGAGGTCGAAGTGATAAAGCGGTATCTTGGCTTTATATTCCCTGATTAAAACAAAGGTGGGGCTTACTACGCGGTCTGATTTTATGCCTAAGGCTTCGGCGATGCCTTTAACCAATACGGTCTTGCCGGAACCCAATTCTCCAAAAAGCGCAACTATATCCGAAGGCTTAAGGCTCCGGGCAATCATTGCGCCTAATTCTTTTGTTTCGCTTACGCTTCTAGTAACCAACCGCATCTTTAAGAAATGTTAGGCCCATCCTTTTAGACCTTTCCTTCAAAGGAGTAGAAAGTCTACCCTGCTGGGTAAAGGTTTAGGATGGTCTATCCCTAGTAGGATTAGATAATTTCACATTTCGGTCCCAGCAGTTCTTTTATCTTATTAAGAATTTTCTCTGGCGGTGCCAAAACCCCTCTTTCTGAAGTATGCCTCTTAGGCGTATTAAGATGAATTTTATCAGGGTTAATCTTGGAAATTACCTGTTTAAAACGGCTAAACACATCCAGCTTATCATTTACACCGGCAATTATCATTACTTCTAAATAAATCTTACCCTTAAACCCCTTCCTTAATTCGATAAGCCCATTAATAATATTTTCAATTTTAAGATTGGGCCCGGGACGATCTATGATTTCAAACGCCTCTTTATCTATTGCGTCTAAAGAAGGCAAAATCACATCCACGCCCGATATTTCCTGCCTCACAGTTTTATTCTTAAGCAAGGAAGCATTAGTAATTAAAGCGATGGGGATATCGGTAATCGCTCTTATTCCGCGGATTAAACTTGAGATTCCTGAATTAAGTAGCGGTTCCCCTGCCCCGGAAAGCGATATATAGTCAATACGCGAATTATCAGAGCCAGGGTTTAAGATAAATTCCCTTAACTCCCGCAATACATCTTTTATATTCACATATTCTTTTCTTAGCGATGTTTTAACCGTAGTGCGGCCTAGCTGGCAATAGATGCAATCAAAATTACACACCTTATAAGGCGTAAGAGAAATGCCTAAAGAAAAACCCAGCCTGCGCGACTGTACCGGACCGTAAATATACTTCATTTTCCTCCGAATTATCACAAACCCCGCTCTTCCCCATATAGCCATTACTATTTTGCAAGAAAATTGCCTTCGGCGATGACTTTTATCGCCGGCTATAGGCGATTTTCAGCCCCAGCCGTTTTGCTTTGCGTAGCAAAGCAGGCGGAGACAGGAAAGTATTTTTATGCTTTCCTGTGCAGGGACAAACGGGGGCCTGTTCAAACTACCGCGATAGCTATGCCTTTTTTATCCGCAAGGCGCAATGAATCCACCTTATCCAAGAAGAGTGTTTTTTCCGCCTCAATAGCCAAACAACTTATCCTTGCTTTAATTAAAGTACGGATTGTCCTAATACCTACAACCGGCACATCAAAGCGTATATCCTGCTTAGGCTTGCTTACCTTAACCGCCGTAGCATTCCCGCGCCCGATAAATCCCCCTCTTAAAAGAGCTACATCGGTCCCCTCAAGGGCTTCTACCGCTAATACCGCTTTTTGCTTAACTACTACAGTCTGCCCAATATCCAAACCCGCTATTTTTTTTGCCATATCCAAACCGAAATATATATCCTGCCACTCTTCCTTAGAAGGCTCTCGTTTCGTGAGCACCGACTTCGACGGAAGATACGCAGAAAGAAAAGTCAGCGAACTTACCAATTCTACGCCTTTTTCCTTTAACTTATCGGCGATTGCCAAGAAAATAGTATCGGCTTTTTTATCGCTTATCCCGGCCAACAACCCGTCCAGTTCCGGCCCAAATTTATTATTTTTATTAAACAGGCGCCGGGGATTAATCTGGCCTGCCATTACTGCTTTATCCACGGAATCATTTTTAAAAATTACGGGAATCCTCTCAAATTCGGAAATGTTAAGCCAGGTTATCTTTTTAACAAAATGGCGTAATTTGAATGAAGTATCCCCCTTAACGGCTACAGCTGTAACTTCTACGCCCAACTTGCCTGCTTCCTGAGCAAATAAGATAGGAAACTTGCCTGAACCAGCAATAAGACCAATTTTTGCCATCGTATTATTTATTTTTACAGACGCCCCTCTGGGAACCGGTAATAAATTCTATCAAGTGGGTGAGATAATTTGACTCGGGGATTTCATCTTTGACCTTTTCTATAGCGGTCGAAGTAACAAGGCGGGAGAAAAAGAGGATTTTAAAAGCTCTCCTTAACTCCAGAAGAACTTTACTGTCTAAGCCTGCCCGTTTTAAACCTATCAAATTCAAACCGTATACTCTGGCAGGATGGCCATCACAGGTCGAATAAGGCGGGATATCCTGCACTACTTTGGAGCATCCGCCTACGATAGAAAGCTTGCCTACGCGGCAAAATTGATGTATAGCTCCAAATCCGCCAATCACAGCCATATCTTCAACAGTAACATGCCCTGCTAATGTGCCGCAATTTGCAATGACGCATTCACTCCCCACATTGCAATCATGGGCAACGTGCGAATAGGCCATAATCAGGTTACCGGAACCAACAACGGTCTTGCCGCCATCGCCCGTGCCTAAATTAATAGTTGTATATTCGCGGATAATATTATCGTTACCAATAATCAAAGAACTTTTCTCGCCTTTAAATTTTAAGTCCTGCGGGATGCTGCCAATAACAGCGCCGGTAAAAACATTGCATCTTTCACCAATCACAGTATTACCCGAAATATGGCAATGCGCGCCTATCTGGCTATCCTTACCGATGCTTACACTATCCTCAATAATGCTGTACGGGCCTACTTTAACCGATTCATGAAGATTGGTTCTCTTGGAAACTATCGCGGTAGGATGTATATTCATACTATTGCAAAAAAAATAAGGCTAATCCACCAAAGCAAACATTAAATTTGCCTCAGCTACTACTTTGCCGCCTACAAAGGCCTTTGCTCTAACCTGGCCGGTTCTAGACTTTATCTTAATTGCCTCTGCCTCTAAAACAAGTTGATCTCCCGGCAGGACTGTCTTTCTAAACCTGACATTATCAGCGGCAAGAAAATAGGCAAGTTTACCTTTATTGTCTTCTGAAGCAAGCATCATCACGCCGCCGATTTGCGCCATTGCTTCCACGATTAATACTCCGGGCATAACCGGCCTTCCCGGAAAATGCCCGTTAAAAAAATTATCGTTTATGGTTACATTCTTTAAACCCGTTACACTTTTACCCGGCACCAAAGATACTACCCTGTCCACAAATAAAAATGGATACCTATGCGGCAGGATACGCATTATCGCTTCCGCATCCAACATTTGACCTTCAGTATACTTAAATTCGCTGACAGCCTTTATTGCCGCAGTATTATATCTTTCTTTCTGCTGATATACTTTTTTAAGCAGCTTTATATTCAGGGGATGGCCGCTTTTTAAAGCAATCACATGGCCTTTTATAGGTACACCCAGTAAATATAAATCGCCGATTAAATCCAGCACTTTATGCCTGACAAATTCGTCATCAAAACGCAGGCGGTTTTTAATTATTCCTTTCTTACCGACTACTAACGTATTGTCGTAATTTGCACCCCGGCCTAAGCCTTGCGCGCGGAGCATTTCAGATTCCTCTTCCAGGCAAAATGTCCTAGCCGAAGCAATGCTTGACTTAAAAGTATCGGGATTAACTACGGCATCAAAATATTGGTCGCCTAGTAAACAATGGTTATAGCTTAAAGTATAGGATATGCGGTAATCTAACGCCGGCACTATCACTAACGAAGCGCCTTCTTCTTCCGCCCATACAGGCTCCTTAATCAGGAAATATTTGCGCGCGGCATTCTGTTCTTCTAAGCCGGCCTCGCTTAAGATATCTAAAAATGTTGCCCCGCTTCCGTCTAGTCCCGGCACTTCATTATTATCAATTTCTACAAAAATATTATCGATAGATAGCCCGGCGAATACCGCCATGATATGCTCTATTGTATGCACTTCGGCATTACCAACCCCTATCGAGCTGCGCCGCGGGCTTCTATTATAATCCAAAAGATTAGTAAGATCTGCCTTTATCACCGGCTTATCAGGCAAATCGATCCTGACAAAATTTATCCCCAGATTCATCGACGCGGGCTTAAACTTAATATTAACCTTATTTCCGGTATGCAGGCCTACGCCTTTAATGCTTACTTCTTTTTTTATCGTCTGTTGACTTTCTGACATTCAGCTCTCCCTGCCCAGCCTCATTTTGACGGGGCCTGCCCGAATGACCGCGCCCGAACGACGTTCGGTCGGGCGGGAGTCAGGCGGGCCTACCCGGCTCCATTCTGACGGGCTTCTAAACTAGCAATTCTTTGTTTTAGTTCATTAACTGTCTTAAGGAGATTCGGCAAATTTTGCACACACGCGTTTACACGCTTGGCGATATTGTGAGGCTTGGCAGGATAACCTGAAACTTTTGTGTTTGCCGGCACTGATTTTGTCACCCCTGCCTGAGCCGCAACTACCGCGCCATCGCCGATAGTAACATGGCCGACTATACCGGATTGCCCTGCCAGAATAACGCCGTTTCCTATAGCAGTACTGCCTGAAATTCCTGCTTGAGCTACGATAATAGAATTCTCGCCAACTACCACATTATGGGCAATCTGCACTAGATTATCTATCTTAGTACCCTTACCTATAATTGTTTTATCAAAACGCGCCCTGTCAATTGTAACATTAGCGCCTATTTCAACATTATCCTCAATTACTACTATGCCTATCTGGGGTATTTTTTCATGCATACCTCTAACAGTCGCAAAACCAAAACCATCAGATCCAATAACTGTACCGCTATGAATTATTACATGGTTACCGATAACTATCCTCTCGCGTATAGATACATTAGGATAAATAAGGGTATCTTTACCGACTAGCGAATGATGCCCAATATAGCAGCCGGAATATATAATCGTATTGTCTCTTATTTCAACATTATCCTCTATTACCACATAAGGGCCGACAGCGACACCTTTGCCTAATTTTACATTTTTACCCAAGATAACCGTAGAATGTATGCCCGAAGGGTGCATTACATGATTAGGAGACAACAAGGATACCATTTTAGCAAACGCTAACGATGGATTTTCGGTCCGAATAATCGGCATAGAAAGCGAATCTATTTCTTTTGAAGTAATAATAGCCGAGGCATGCGTATGCTTAATCAAAGGCAAGTACTTAGGATTTGCCACGAAAGTCAAATCGCCTTTTTTTGCTTCTTTTATACCGCAGATACCCGTAATAATAGTATCCTTGTTACCGATAACCTGTCCGTCAATAATTTTAGCTATTTCCGTTAATGTTTTCCTAAACTGCTCCATATTTTTGTTTATTTTGCCGGCTGATAATTTTTATTCACTATCGCTATAACCTTATCGGTCAAATCGCCATCTTTTGTCTGATAAACCAAAACCCTATCGTTAAATACCAAAGTATAGCTTTCGGATTCCGCCTGCTGATGCACGGCTTTTTCTATGTCTTTTAATACCTCCTTAAGGATTTCATCCCTTTCTTTTTTTAAGGCTTCCACCTTTTTACGCTCGTAATCCTGAAAAGCTTTTACTTTTTCTTCTAATTCGGTTTTTTTGGCCGCCTTTTGCTTTTCATCTACCAAACTCAGCTTATCCTGCAGGCTTTTTATTTCATTAATTTTTGTTTCACGCTCAGTTTCAAAATCTTTTTGCTTTTTTTCTAAAATCTTATCGTAATCTTTTGTTTTATTATATTCATCAAAAATTCTGCCTAAATTTACATAGCCAAATTTATCCGCAGCAAACAAATCACTTCCTGAAAACACCCCTAATAACACCGCTATTAAACTTGCAATTATTATTTTTTTCATTTTTTTAATACTCCTTTAATAAGCCCCAATTTCGACAGGGCAAACTGACCAATTGGCGCCACAAACACCAAGAATACTTTTAACTAGAAGCCTCTGCTAATACTAAAATGGAACTTTCCGGTTTTGCTGTCTTCTCCGGGTTCTTCATTTAAAGGAATACCGTAATCTAATTTTACCGGGCCCAGTGGCGTACGAATCCTTAAGCCTAACCCAACACCTGCCTTAAAACCACTTCCCCCCAAATCGTTGGATTTTACCCAGACATTACCTATATCGTAAAAAGCCGCGCCCTTAATGAAATCAAGCAAAGGATAAGTGTATTCTATGTTACCTAAAATCATTGCCTCTCCACCTAAGGGATCCTCAGTAGCCGCATCTATCGGGCCTATTTTCCTCTCGTTATAACCCCTTACGGAATTTGACCCACCCAAATAAAATCTTTCATATATCGGCACGCTGTCTGAATCGCTGAATTCATCGACAATTCCTACGCGCGCTCTGAGCTCTAAGACGGAATACCTGGCATCTTCGCCTCTCTTTACCTTGCCAACTTTAAAAAGAGGGTGGTCATATATAAAAGAACCGGCCAGCCTGTAAAAATCTTTATCTCCGGCAAAAGGGCCTCCGGCCAACTCAACTGAACCGCTTAAAACTGTACCCTTAGTGGGGCTAAAAATATTATCACGGCTATCCCTAGTTAAATTCATGCCTAAGCTGCTGATTAAATTAACACCCTCTTCCTGCTTCAAATCATTGGTAGAGTCTGATGCTACATCGCCTATCTCTACGCTCTCAATCCTATAAACCAACCCCCCCTTCAAAAATTCGCTCAATTCTTTTGAAAGCCTTAAATCCCCGCCTGTCCTGGTTTCATCGTAACCGTAGCCTGTGCTACTTTCACGCTTATGCCCTGTGTTGTAAGCATCAAACCCGAAAGACAACGGATAGTCAAAAATCCATGGCTCGGTAAAACTTAATTCAAAACTGCTGCTTACGGAACCTAACTGTGTTTTCAGCCTTAAATCCTGCCCCGCTCCGGTAAAAGTATTAAAATTTTTAAAATCAAAATTTCTCTGGGCAATCTCTACAAAGCCGATAAATTGATCTACGGAACTATACCCTCCGCCAAAACTGAATTCGCCTGTTTTCGCCTCTTTTACTTCTACGATTAAATCTTTTTTATCCGGTTCGGAAGTATCTGCTATATCAAAATTAACGCTGCCCTCTTCAAAAAAACCTAAATTATTAAGCCTTTCCCTGCTCCTCTTAAGTTTTACCCCATCAAGCTGCTCCCCGGGATTAATCCTTAATTCTCTCCGGATGATTTTATCCCTGGTTTTTATATTGCCGCGGATATTAATGCGGTTAACATAAGCCAACTCATTTTCCGTAATATTATAAACTATATCCACTTCCCCGGTATCAGAATTTAAAGATGTGCCGATATCAATCCTGGCAAATATATAGCCTTTTTCAAAATAATATGACTGGATTGCGGCGGCATTATCCCGCACGCTTTCTTCAGTATAAATATCTCCTGCCATCAGCTTATTTTCCCCTTCCAAATCCTTGACGGAAGCAACTTTATTGCCTTTAATTTGAATAGTACCCAGCTTATACTGCCGCCCCTCATCAATAGTAATAGCAATATAAATATTTCCTAATTCTGTGCCGCGTTCTACGTTTTTATCTACCTTGACATCTATAAACCCGTTACTTTTATAAAAAGAAAGTATCCTCTGCATATCCTCTTCTAATACATCCTCTTTAAGCAAGCCGGCGCTAAAGAATTTTTTCTTTTTTGTCTTTATTAGCTTTAGTATCCTTTTTTCTTTGTAGCTCCTTAAACCCAGAATAGTAATTTTTCTTACCTTAAGCCGCCTGCCTTCGCCAGCCGTAAACTCTACTTCCGCTTTTTCTTCGTTTGTATCCAATTTAACGTTTTCTTCTATAGAAACACTGCTAAATCCTTTTTTTTCATACAAGGCTTTTATTTCTTTAATATCTTGCTTTATTTTAGAATAATCCAGGTACTGGCCCTGCTTAGTATTAATTACGCTGCGCACTTTCTCAAGGCTTAGAGACTTAAAACCCTTAAAATTTACTTTTTCAATCAAGGGCTTCTCTTTCAAAACAAAAACAACTTTTAAACCGCCGGCGGCGTCTTCCAGATTAACTTTAATATCGCTAAAATACCCGGTGCCGTAAAGCCTCTTTATATCATCACGCACGATATTTGCCGAATAATCCTGACTGACGCGTAATTTTATTTTAGAAAGGATAACGCTCGTAGCAATTGTTTTATTGCCTTTGATGTCCAAGAGAACCACTTTTTTCTCTTCTTCTTTGCCGGAGGCTTCCCGGGAATCCGCTTCCTGCAATAAAACAGCCCCTGTATCCAGGCCCAAAGCCTCTTCCTCTTGTTTCTTAAGCTCGTCTTCAATGATAGACCCCTTGGAAGAGGACGCATCCGTTTGCGAACCTTGAGCATAAAGGGAAGAAACTAAGGCAAAACTAAAAATGAAACCAAAGATCAAATACCTCAATCGATAATTTACCATATAACAGTAATTATATTTTCCGGTAGTTAATTTTTTTTCCATATTTTTCTATTATAGATAATTAAACATCCATAGTCAATTAAATAATAAGTTTTTATTCAAAAGCACGCGCGCTATCCTCAAATCTTGTATATTCTTTTAAAAACGTGAGGTTAAGCGAACCAACCGGGCCGTTTCTCTGCTTGGCAATGATTATTTCTGCTACGCCTTTATTAGATTCTGTAGGATTATAGTATTCTTCGCGAAACAAAAAAACTACCACATCGGCATCCTGCTCTATTGCGCCGGATTCTCTTAAATCGGAAAGCTGCGGCCTATTGCCCTGGCGCGATTCAACCGCGCGCGAAAGCTGGCTTATCGCGATAACGCTGACATTTAATTCACGGGCAAGCGCCTTAAGCGAACGGGATATATCGGAGATTTCTTGCTGCCTTGATTCCTGACTCTTCCCTGCGCCGCGCATCAGCTGTAAATAATCCACTACTATCATTTGGATATTATGTTGTGATTTTAACCTGCGTGCCTTAGCGCGCAATTCCAAAGCTGAAATCGCCGGCGTATCATCTATGAAAATCGCTGATTCGGAAAGCTTCCCCGCGGCAGCAGTAATCTTCGGCCAATCCGAAGCAGATAGAAAGCCGGTCCTTACGCTATGCGCGTCAACCCTGGCATGCAGACAGAGAAGCCGCTGAACCAACTGTTCTTTAGACATTTCCAAGCTAAAAAAAGCAATGGGAATTTTATCTACCACTCCGATATTGTTAGCAATGCAAAGGGAGAATGCACTCTTGCCCATTGATGGGCGGCCGGCAACGATAATTAAATCCGAAGGCTGCAGCCCCGCGGTTTTCCTGTCAAAATCCGTAAATCCAGACGCAAGGCCCGTAACTTGCGACTTGTTTTGATAAAGCTTATCTATCCTCTCCACCGCATCGCTTACGAGATCCCTCATTGAAATAACACTGCCTTCTATTTTTTTATCCGTAATTTCGAAAATCGCCTTCTCTGCCTTATCCAGAAGTTCATCTACATTACTCTCTGCCTCGTAACTTTCGCTGATAATCTGGGTAGACTTGTTTATCAGGTTTCTCAGCATACCCTTTTCCCTGACAATGCGGGCATAGTTACGCACATTGGCGGCGGTAGGCACCGCATTAACCAAGGTCGTTAAATAACTTACTCCTCCGATAGTGTCAATAGCGTTAATTCTCTTTAATTCATCTGTCAAGGTAATTAAATCAACGGGTTTACTGCTATGGAAAAGATTAATTATACAAGAAAAAATTTTACGGTGGGCCTCTTTATAAAATTGGCTCTCGTCAAGAATCTCCAGGGCTTCATTAATGGCTTCTTCTTCTAAAAGTATAGACCCTAAAACAGCCATTTCCGCTTCAATATTCTGCGGAGGAACCTTAGCTAAAATTAAGTCGTTTGCCATAAGTAACTATTTCCCCTTAACTACCCAGACCTTCAGCATTGCTTTAACTTCCGGATGCAGCTTTACTTCAATATTATATATACCCAATGCCTTCAGCGGTTCGCCTAATAGGATTTGTTTTTTATCTAAAATAATGCCCTCCGCTTCAAGCGCTCCGGCAATATGCGCAGCTGTAATACTGCCGTATAATTTATCATCATCGTGCGTATCCACGGAAACAGTACAAGATACACTTAAAAACCTCGCGGCAAGTTCCTCTGCCTTCTTTTTTTCATCGTAAGAACGCCCTGCCTCGGTTTTTATCTTCCGTTCAATGAATGCTAAATTAGCCGGGGTTACCTTGAGCGCTAAACCGTTAGGCAATAAAAAATTACGGGCAAAACCGTCTTTTACCTTGACTGCCGCTCCTTTTTTACCAACCCCTCTTAAATCTTCCTGTAGTATTATTTTCATTTTCTGTCCACCTCTTAAAATTTAACCGAACTCTTAAGCGCTTCTAGTTAAATCAAAAAATCAATGTTCTTTTAACTAATAAGAAGCTGCTTTTTCTACTTTGTATAAACCATGAGAGCTAAAAATCTTGCCCGTTTTATCAAGGCGGCAATCTTTCTCTGATGTTTGGCGCAATTACCGGTAAAACGGCGGGATAAAATTTTACCTCTTTCACTCATAAATTTCTCAAACCGTTTTACTTCCTTGTAATCAAAATTTACTCCGCCTTCCCTGCAAAAACGGCAAAATCTTTTCTTGACTACCCCTAATTGTTCTTTTGCTTTTCTTTCCTTAATTGTTTTCCTGCTAAATCCTTCCTGTCTCAAGGTTATTACCTCCTCTTTCGTCAAGGGGGATTCTCCCCCGCAAAAAATTAATTATTCGCTTCCGGGCCAAGGCGCGGTTGTAGCGCTATCGCCCGTATTCCCTTCAGGTTCTTTTGCTTCTTCTGAAAAATCATGGCTTTGGCTATCGGAGGTCAAACCATCGCCCTCCGGCTTATCGGTTTCATCAGATGCCTTGCCCTGTTGTTTTTGAACATTTAAAAACTGTACCCGTTCAGCCCTAATTTCAATAACATTGCGCTTTGAACCATCCTGGGCATCCCAAGAACGCGACTGCAGCCTACCCTCAATAAACAGAGGATTTCCCTTCCTTAAATACTGATTGCACGCCTCTGCCTGCTTATCCCAAACAACTGCCGTAATAAAACAAACCTCTTCTTTTTGTTCCCCATTTTTATCCTTGAAGCGCCTGTTGGTAGCAACTCTTAAGTTAACCACGGCCATGCCGCCAGGTGTATAGCGCAGCTCCGGATCCTTGGTTAAATTACCGATAATCAATACCTTGTTTAAATTAGCCATGGCTGCCTCTCCTTTTAATTACTCTCCAAGCTTGAAATCAAAAGCCTTAAAATATTCTCATTTAAATGGTAATTCTGCCTTAAGATCTCTATCGCTTTAGGCTCAATAGAAAAATTTACACGGTAGTAAATACCATCTTTGTATTTCTTGATGGGAAAACAGAGCCTGCGCTTAGGCGACCAGACTTCGTTTATGCTTATTGTTCCCTGGTTTTTCACTATAGGCTCAGTAATATGCTTTGCTATTGAGCTTATTTCATCTTCTTTTAAATCCGGCTTCAAAATAAACATTGCTTCATACTTTCTCATCTAGTCACTCCTTTGGCTAAATTTGTTCATTGCCCCTGTTATGCCTTCCTCAACCCACATTTTTAAACAACCTACTGCTTCACCTATTATGTCTTCAAGCAGTATTTTTTCCTTTTTGTTAAAATCAGATAAAACATAACCGCTTAAATCAAGCTCCCCTAAAGAACCACCTCTTATGCCCATACGCAAACGCGCAAATTCAGAAGACCCCAGCCTATCAATTATATTTGCAAGGCCGTTATGGCCGCCGCTTGAACCCTTAGGCCTTAACCTGATTACACTAAATTCAAGATTAACATCATCACAAACAACAATCAAATCAAAAATAGCTATTTTTCGCCTTGTTATTATCGCCTCTACCGCCCTGCCCGATAAATTCATAAATGTAAATGGCAGCGCCAGTAACACGCTTATGCCGCCGATATCAGCCTCGGCCATAAAACTCTCTAAAGACAGTCTTTTTTTAAAAGAACATTTTAATTCTTCGGCTAAAGCCTCAACTACCTTAAACCCAAAATTATGCCGGCTATTTTTATATTTGCCGCCTGGGTTGCCCAAACCCACAATCAGCTTCACCGCGCTCGAGATAACTTCTCTTGTCTTTATTTTACCTGAACTACCCTTAAGAAACATAAACTATTATTTAAGACATTGCTGCTATAGACGCCCCGAGGTTTCGGGGCTATCTCTAACGGGGTAAGCCCCGCATATATCAACCTACTTTTCTTCTCTGCCTTGGCAAAGGCGCGGTATTACCGTTAGGCCTTTTCTTCCTTGCCGGGTGAACCTTGAGCCTTTGGCTTAGCCTCTTTATCTTCGGCCTCTTCTTTCTTCTTTTCTTTAATAACCTCCGGCTCTGCCGCGGCAGTAGCGCCTAAAGCTGCTTCGGGAGCCGCAGCTTCCTCCTTTGACGGAGGGGCCACAGATAAAACTATTGTATCGGGATCATGTTTTACTTTAATTTTTTCAGGAAGCTTTATATCTTTTACATGTATGGCATCGCCTATCTTCATATTTGCCACATCCACTTCGATAGATTTTGGCAGATCTTTAGGCAAACACTCTATTTCTATTTCCCATAAAACATGTTCCAATATGCCGCCATCCGACTTTACGCCCACCGCTTCGCCCTTTGCACTGACAGGAACTTTTACCGAAATAGTTTTGGTAAGCGATATACGGTTAAAATCAATATGGATTACCTCTTCGCTTACCGGGTCCTGCTGCATCTCTTTAATCATGACGGTATTTTCTTTTTCCGCCTTGCTGTCCCCGGATATTTTTAAATCTATAATCACATTTTCGCCTTTGTGCTCACGAAGGAACTTTAGCAACTCGGAACGCGTAATTTTAAGCGCCCGGGACTTCTTCCCACCGTAAACTACACAAGGAATAAAACCCGCTTTTCTTAATGACCTTGACTTTCCCGTACCTGTGTCTTCTCTTAGATCAACGTTTAAAACGACTTCTTTCATTTTAACTTTTCCCCCTTATCATAAATGTGAGTTAATTTTTACGCTTTAGGCAAGCATATCAAACAACGAACTCACTGATTCTTCATTGTGAATACGCTTTATTGCATCAGCCAATAAAGAAGCAACCGAAAGTACGGATATCCTTGAAGCTTTCTTAGAACCATCCAAAGGAATTGTATCTGTAATTAAAAGTTTTTTTATCTCCGAATTTTGAACATTCTCTATTGCATTACCTGATAATATTCCGTGGGTAACCGCGGCATAAATATTCTTTGCCCCGGCTTTTTTGATTACAGCGGCAGCTTCAATAAGAGAGCTACCTGTAGCCGTCAAATCATCAACAATTAAGGCATCCCTGCCGTTCACCTCGCCGAGTATATGCATTACTTCGGATTTTTCCGGAGAAATACGGCGCTTATCAACTATAGCCAGACCTGCGGACAGCCGCTTGGCATAAGCCCTGGCCGTCTTAATCCCGCCGACATCCGGAGAAACCACTACTAAATTATCTAGCTTTAACTTTGAGATATAGTCGACAAAAACATTAATCGCAAATAAATGATCCAAAGGAATATCAAAAAACCCTTGAATTTGGCCTGCATGCAAATCCATGGTCAAAATTCTATCCGCACCGGCAATAGTCAAAAGATTTGCTACTAATTTCGCTGTGATAGGAACGCGCGGCTGGTCTTTTCTGTCCTGGCGGGCATAGCCATAATAAGGAATAACTGCGGTAATCCGATGTGCTGACGCACGCTTTAAAGCATCAATAAGAATAAGCAACTCCATTAAGTTTTCATTAACCGGCGGGCACGTCGGCTGTATCACAAATACATCTTTACCGCGCACATTATCACTTACCTTAATCCTAATTTCACCCTCACTGAAACGCCCGACCAAAACCTCTCCGAGTTTTATCTTCAATTCTACGCAGATATCTTTGGCAAGTTGCGGGTTGGCATTTCCGCTCACAATCATCAGTTTATCCATCTTACCCTTACTCCTTTCAGTCGTTCGGGAGAAACCAGATTACAGTAATACCCTGCCGGGCACAGGCCAGAAGAATTTTATTATCTTGCTAAATTATGATTACTTCCTAAGCGGCCGTGCCGGCACCCCGGCAACCACTGCGCCATCCGGTACATTTTTACATTTAGGCACCACGCATCCGGCGCCTGTTATGGCATGTTTTCCCACTATTAAAGGGGCAACCAACACCGTATCTGAGCCGATAAACGCCCCGTCTTTTATACAGGTTTTATGTTTGGATTTACCATCATAATTTGCGGTAACAGTCCCAGCCCCAATATTCACATTTCTGCCTATTTCGGCATCGCCTAAATAAGAAAAATGCTTAATGCGGCTGTTGCTACCAACCGAGGTACGGTTTAATTCGCCAAAACTGCCCACGATTACATTATCTTTAATCTCGCTTTCGCCGCGGATATGTGAAAACGGGCCGATTGTGCAATTCTTACCGATTTTAACGTTAGAATCAATGTATACAAAAGGGTTAATCACTGTATCACGGCCGATTTTTGCTCCATGATTAATAAAAGTTGTCTCGGGGCTTTTAACTGTTACTCCTTGCGCAATAAATTTTTCAATTAACCTCTTCCGTAGGATTCTTTCCATCTGTATCAAATCAAAGCGCGAATTTACACCTAAAACCTCTAGCTCATTTTTTGATTTTACGGAAAATACGTTTTCTCCTTCATGACGAAGTAATTTTACCGCATCGGTAAGATAATATTCATGTTTCTTATTGCCTGATTTAATCCTGTTTATCACACCGAATAATTTTTCTTTTTTAAAAATACAGCTTCCGGCATTAACTTCTTTTATACTTTCCTGAGCCCTGTTTAAATTTTTATCTTCGCGGATACCTAAGATTTCTCCTTTACTGCCGCGGATAATCCTACCGTACCCGCGAGGATTCTCCAAGTCCGCGGTAAACAATACGCAAGCGGCATTCTTTTTAAAATATTCGTTCACCAGCTTTCTTGCCGCGCCCAGACCGAATAACGGCTGGTCGCCATAAAGGATTAATAAGTCCGTATCTTCTTTTTTTATTTTAGGTCTTGCGCTTAAAATTGCATCAGCCGTACCCAACATTTTTTCTTGTATGACAACATCAATATTTTTGCCCCGGTAATTTGTTTGGATATAATCTAATATCTTTTCTTTCCCCCAACCCGTAACAACGATGATGTGATGAACTTTAAGCGAGAGGCATAAATCTAATACATAGGAAATCAGGGGCTTGCCGCAAAGTTCATGCAGAACTTTAGGCTTGGCAGAATTCATCCGAGTGCTTTTTCCTGCTGCCAGTATTATCGCCGTTAATCCATTATGCATATGTTATGCCTCAAGTAAATTTGTCTCAATCGAAAAATTCTAGCGAATTCAACTGGGACGCATGGATTCGAACCATGATACCAAGACCCAAATTCTCGTGTCCTACCATTGGACGACATCCCAATAATATACTTAAGAAACCATGGCTTGATAATTTGATAACTTAATGCTAGTCCTATCAATCTGCCGGCTTCCCTAAAAACAAAAAACACTCTTTAGAGTCAATATATAGCCAAAATATATCGGCCCTAACCTAAGTTATGCAAGCTTGAACCTGTACCCGAACCTGCTTTTTCTTTTTGGTATGCATCCAATATTTTCTTTTGAAGCTGCTCCCGGAAACCTTGGGTAATGGGATGGGCGATATCTTTATGCTCTGCCTGCCTATTATCCTCTGAAGAAACGGGCTGGGTATTTACCGATAACTGCCCGCCGCATTGATTGCAGAATTTACTGCGCAGTTCATTCTTAAAATTACACTTAGAACAAGGCTGTTTAATCCTTCTTGAAGGCATGGCGATAAATAAACCGCTGGAGCCCTCAATCACTTTAATATTCCTCACTACGAAGGCATTGTCAAACGTAACGGTAACATATGCCTTTAGCTTTTTATCCTCGTCATCTTTTAAGAAAACCCTTACCTCAGTTATCTCCATATACGCCTCCTCAATGACGGCATAATTTACGGAAACGGTGTTGACGTAAATTATATGCCGGAATTGATCCCGATAGATACAAGCAGATTTATTTGAAATCTGCGCAGTGCTTATCTATCGGGGCAATGACCACGCCAATGGCGCCGAGTTGATCCCGCCGAATACTTAAAAATTACCCACGATAATTTTTAAATAGATTATGAAGCGTGAATATGCTCCTCGTATCAATAAGTACGTACTACAAAAATATTTATATCTTTAAGCCGGTAAAGACTGCCTGCTATTCTTTCTGCCTCATCTCTATCTGCGGCAACAACAAATACAGACGGCCCGCTCCCGGACATGCATGAAGCGACACCAAATTGCTTTAAAATGCCTAAAATTTTAGCCACCCGCTTGTATCTTTTTGTAGTAACCGCCTCAAGGTCATTATAGATTAAACGGCCAAGCAGGGGTATATCGCCTCTGGTTAAAGCAGAAGATAGTATTTTAATATTAAATTGTTGTTTTGTCAATCTTAAATCTTTTCTGTATGATTCATAAATCTCTCTGGTAGAAACCGTTATCTTCGGAACCGCCAAGACATGCCAGAATGAATTTTTTATTTGCAAAGGCTTAATGACATCGCCCCGTTTTGTACCTAACGCAAAGGGCTCTTCATTTACGAAAAAGGCTACATCGGCACCCAGTCTAGAGGCATATTTCACCATACTTTTTTTATCTAACTTAAGCTGCAGCAGGCGGTTTAACCCCAAAAGCACACTCGCGGCATTGCTTGAACCGCCGCCTAACCCTGCCGCCACAGGAATATTTTTTTCTATTTTGATCCTTATGCCGGATCGAATGGATAAACCTTCTTTTAAAAGCTGGGCTGCCTTAAAAGCAAGGTTGGTTTTGTCGGATGGGACATCAGGGTTACTACATAAAACTTCTATTTTGTTTTCTGGTATAATACTAATTGTTACCCTATCGCAAAGGCTTATCCTTTCGAATACAGTCTTTATGTTATGGTAACCATCCGGCCTTTTATTGATTATTTCTAAGTACAGATTGATTTTGGCAGGAGACTTGATGATTATTTTCTTCATCGGATCCGGCTAAACAAGGGCTTTTTTTACGCTAGCGATAATATCCGCCTCTGTTAAATTATACTCTTTGAGTAATTCCTGCGGTTGACCCGACTGGCCAAATCTATCTTTTATCCCCAACCTAACGACTCTGGTAGGATAATTCTCTGAAACCACTTCATCTACTGCAGAGGCGAGGCCGCCGATTACAGAGTGTTCCTCAACAACCACAATTGCTCTGGTTTCTTTAGCGGCACAAATGATCGCTTCCCTATCTATAGGTTTAATGGTATGCATGTTTAAAAGGCGGCATGAAACTTTTTTAAGCGCTTCGGATTTTATAGCCTGGCAGGCTATATTCACCATTGCCCCGCAGGCAATAATGGCCACATCATTGCCATCGCAAATCTTGGACGCTTTAGCTAGCTTAAATTCGCCTTTATTCTCTATGGTTGGCACTTTATCCCTGCCTAACCTGATATAAAACGGCCCGGGATGTTTTACGCTTGCCAGTACCGCATCATAAGTTTCCGGCCCGTCGCATGGGACAACTACAGTCATACCCGGTAAAACACGCATTAAAGAAATATCCTCTAAAGCCTGGTGTGTTGCTCCGTCCGGACCCACGGTAACGCCGCTGTGAGTAGCGACAATTTTTACATTAAACTTCGGGTAGGCAATAGATGTCCTCACTTGATCCCAGGCTCTTCCGGTAGCAAACACAGCAAAAGTAGAAACAAAGACTGTCTTATTGCAACTGGCAAGGCCTGCGGCGGCTGCCATCATATTCTGCTCGGCAACTCCGAAATTAAAAAATCTTTCCGGATACGCCTTAGCAAACATTTTAGTGCGGGTTGAACTGGATAAATCCGCATCTAAAACTACAATATCCGGATTCGTTTTGCCTAATTCAACTAAAGCTTTGCCGTATACGTCGCGCTGGTATAATAGTTCCATAATAAAATTCCGAATTCCTAATGACGAATGTCGAATTAATTATCTAATTCAAATTGAATATTATAGCATTTACAAATTTATTCGTCATTCGGATTTCGACATTAGTCATTTTATGATGACAATTCCCTCAACGCTATCTCCGTCTCTTCTTTTGTCGGGGCCCTGCCGTGAAAATCAACTACGTTTTCCATAAATGATACACCCTTGCCTTTTATGGTTCGGGCAATAATAATAGTCGGCTTTCCTTTGATTGTCTTTGCCTCATCATAGGCTTCTAAAATCTCATTCATATTATGGCCGTTTATACCTATCGTATGCCATCCAAAGGCCCGCCATTTATCTACCAATGGCTCCAGGTTCATCACGTCTTTTATACAGCCATCGATCTGAAAGCCGTTATAGTCGAGGATCGCGCAGATATTGTCACAGCAATAATGGGCGCTCGCCATTGCCGCTTCCCAGATATTGCCCTCCTGTATCTCACCGTCACCCAAAAGGCAATAAACCCGGTAAGCCTTTTTGTCTATTCTTGCCGCTAGGCTCATTCCTAAAGCTACAGATAAGCCTTGCCCCAGAGACCCTGAAGGCACCTCTATACCGGGGGTGCGCCTGTCGGGGTGCCCCTGAAAACAACTTCCCAATTTTCTTAAAGTATTTAAAGTATCGGCGGAAAAATAACCTACCTCAGCCAGCGCCGCATACCAGAGCGGGCAACAATG
Organism: Candidatus Omnitrophota bacterium; assembly: GCA_030681595.1. Lineage (GTDB taxonomy): Bacteria > Omnitrophota > Gorgyraeia > Ghiorseimicrobiales > Ghiorseimicrobiaceae > CAKKQO01. Next base: position 70,465 of record JAUXSB010000008.1, on the reverse strand, counting down.
CCCCTTAGACATATGAAACCTGTCCCGGTCCGGCCAATTCGGATCTTTAGGGTTATATTTTAACACATTAAAAAAGAGCGCAGTTACCAAGTCCGTCGCCGATAAGCTTCCTCCGGGATGCCCGCTTCCCGCGCAAGAAATCATCTGTACTATTTTATAACGGATTCTCTTAGCAATATGCTCTAATTCTTTAATTCGTTTTTCGCTGTAAGGCATTCAATTTTTCTCTAATTTTTTCTTGAGCAGGATCTGCAACTAAAGCTTTCTGCCATATTTCTTCGGCCTTTTCATATAGGCCCTTGGCAGAATAAGCATCGCCTAAATGGTCATAAATTACAACATCTTCCAAAATCATTGCCGCTCTCTCTAAATGCTTTATCGCCTCATCTAACAAGTTTTTCTTAAAATATACCCATCCTAAACTGTCAATATACGCGGCATTATCCGCGTCTTTCTCTAGGGCCTCTTTAACTAAAACAAGGGCTTCGTCTAATTTCTCGCCTTTTTGGGCATATAAATACCCTAAAGAATTTTTTGCCTGGGGATAATCCGGTTTAAGTTCAAGCGCCTTTTTAACATTATTGATACCGGCATCGATATTGCCTGAACCGCTTAGTAATTCTCCCAAAAACAAATAGGCTTCCGCTTTATCCGGGGCAACTTTTATCAAATGCCTGTATTGCGTTATAGCTTCATCAACCTTTTTCTGCCGATAATAAAGCTGAGCTAAAGACGCAATTATTTCTATGTTATCAGGCTCTAGCTCTGATTGCTTCTTTAATATATACTCGTACTGCTCTGCCGCTTCATTATTTTTCTGGAGGGATAAATAGACTAAGGCAAGAACAAACCTGGCCTCTAAATTATCCGGGTCTAAAGTAATTGCGGAATTCAACTCCAGGAGAGCTAAATCCAGTTTATTTAGCTTTAAATACTCGTTACCTAAATTAAAATGGATCTTCGCCGAAGCGGAATCTGATCTACTTGCGGACTTGTAATGCTCTATCGCTTGACCTGTATTATTTGACCTATCGGAAATAGCGCCTAAAAGATAATGCAGGTAAGCCTGCTTATCTTTTTCGGAAGAAGCACTAAGACAACTCACAAAAAACACAATCCCTAAAACGGCAAGGAGTGATGTTTTAGCTATTTTACCAGAAAACAGAGACATTTAAATTCCGCCCGCTTAGCAAGGCCTATTTTTTATCCCCAGGCTCTCTTCTTCAAATGTCTGAGTTTCTTACGCATTTTTTTTCTTTTATGCGTCTTTATTTTCCTTAACTTCCTTTTCCTTCCACAAGGCATCTAACCCTCACTTCGTTCAATAGAAACCAAATACTAGTTGCCGAAAAAATAACTCTGGTTTCTGGCCTGTACCCAACAGGGTATTACTGGTTTCTAATTACTTAGTATATCACTTTATTTAACGGATATTCAATAATATCTTCGGCACCGGCATTTTTCAGGCGCGGGACAAGAGAACGCACTATCTTCTCCTCCACTACTGTTTCAACCGCATACCATTCCCCGCGGCTTAAAGAAGAAACCGTAGGATTCTTTAAAGCAGGGAGAAGCGAAATAATTCTTTTAATGTTTTTCTTGCCGACATTCATCTTAATGCCGACCTTGCCTTCTGCCGCAATCGCCCCTGACAACAACAATGCCAGCTGCGACATTTTTTCCTTCTTCCATTTATTTTGATAGGCGTTCTTATTGGCAATAAATTGTGTAGTAGAAACGCATACGGTATCAATAATCCTGAGGTTATTTGCCCGGAGACTCGAACCTGTTTCGGTTAATTCCACAATTGCATCGACTAAACCCGTCTTGACTTTTACCTCAGTTGCTCCCCAACTAAATTCAACATGGGCATTTACTTTATGCTTCTTTAAATAATCCTTGGTTACACCAACCAATTCCGTTGCCACTCTCTTACCGTTAAGGTCTTGCGCTTTTCTGATTCGAGAATCATCAGACACAGCTAAAACCCAGCGCACAGGATTTGTCGTCTGTTTTGCGTAAGCAAGGTCGAGAATCCTCAAAACCTTAGATTTATTTTCCAGAATCCAGTCATTGCCTGTAATACCGCAGTCCAACACACCTTCTTCTACATAGCGGGAAATTTCTTGCGCCCTGATTAAGAAAGGTTCGATTTCGAGATCGTCTATTGACGGCGTATAAGACCGCTCGCTGACCCTGATCTCAAAACCGGCCTTTTTAAAAACATTGACGGTCGCCTGCTGCAAGCTCCCTTTGGGTATACCAAGCTTTAGTTTCATAATATAGTTATAGCTCCCGTTAGAAAAATAGATTTTACAGATACTGTCTAAAACAGATAGATATTATACATTTTAGACCTTCCTTTGTAAAGAAAAATATTGACCTGCCTTAGAATAACTTTTATACTATGTATTCTAAAATGCATACCTCTCAAAAAGGAGCAAGATTATGTTAAAACAATTACGTAAAAGAAAAACCGCAAAAAGAATATTATGGACATTGGCAATTATTATTATACCGCCTTTTATTTTCTGGGGGGCGGGCGGCCTGATCAGAGAAAAAAAAGGAAAAGTTAATTATGCCGGAAAGATTTTCGGCAGGAAAATCGGATTTAGCGAATATAATAATTCTTTTTTGGCTGTAAAGACGCAGATGCTGATGCAATTGGGCGAAAATGCGGAAAGATTAGAAAAATACCTGAATCTGCCGCAACAGGCATGGGACAGGCTAATTTTACTCTATGAATCAGATAAAAGAAGGATAAAAATTGAAGATAGCAAAATAATTAATACTATCGGAAAAATGCCTATCTTCCAAAAAAATAATTCATTTGATCAAAAAATTTATGATTATGCCATGCGCTACGTTTTAAAGACTTCTGCGCGCGCCTTTGAAGAAAACCTGCGCGATTCTTTGAGAATATCCAAGCTCTACGAAGAACTTACTGAAGGCATAAACATAAGCGGCCAGGAAATAGAAGCAGAATACAAAAAGGAAAATGAAGAGATAAAAGTAGAATATCTTTTAATTTCTCCTACAGATTATGCGGGAGAAATTAAAATAAAAGATGAGGAAATAAAAGAATATTTCGATAAAGAAAAAAGCTCATTCCTGCGGCCTGCCAGCGTAAATATAGAATATTTAGGTATTGATTATTCCGCAAATGAGCAGGATAAAGACAAAATCAAAGAAAAACTTCAGCAATTAAAAACGAATATTAAAAACCCCGATGATTTTGCAAGGATAGCCAAAGAACAGTCTTTAAGTATCCGGGAAACCGGATTCTTCTTGCAAGACGGCTTCATCCCCGGCATCGGAGACTCTGTTGAAATAAACAAGCTTTGTTTCGGCCTTTCGTTAGATGAAATAAGCCCGCCTTTAGAAGCTCCTAACGGAGTATATATTTTAAGGTTAAAAAGCAAAAAAGAGGCTTATCTGCCTGAAACCAACGAAGTAAGAGATTTGATAATTAACGCCTTGCGCGATAAAAAATGCTATTTGATGGCCCAGGATAAAGCGACAGAAATATTAACCCAACTCAAAGACGGATATGCCAAGAAACCTAAAGGAACCTTCCCTATAATAGCTAAAGATTTAGGCTTAAAGATAAAGGAGAGCCCGCTTTTTAAAAGAAATAGCCCTATTGAAGGAATAGGCGTGTCTGAAGAATTTGCGGCTTCTGCTTTTAATCTTACGCAAGGCATACCGGAGGTGGCCGACGCTTCCGCCATTAGCAATGTCAACAATAACATCAACGATATTATCGAAATAAATAAAAACTTCTATATTATTTTAGGAATTAAAGAATTCATCGGGATTGATAAAGAAAAATTCGCGAAAGAACGCCAAGATGTTACGGATAAATTACTTTCGCAAAAGAAAGAAGAAGCTTTTATGAAATTTATGCAGGAATTAAAAGGCAAGGCTAAACTTGTAAACTTCATCAGCCAAGACTACAATCCAAATCTATATCGATAGAATTATTCTAGTTTTATTGCCGCAACCGGGCACTGCTCTGCCACTTCTTTTAAATCGCAAGACGAACAACTATTGGCCTTAACATAGGCTATACCGTCATCTTTTACGTAAAACACATCGGGGCAGTTCTGTTCACACAAACCACATCCTACGCATGTTGACACATCTACTGTTACCTTTGCCATTTTTTTTACCCCCTATTGTAAACTAAGTAATTTTTTAATCTGGTCTACTAATATTTCCTGTCCCGAAGTTTTAGCAATATAAGCATCCGCGCCGCATTCATCGGCCAACTGTTTATCCCTTTCCTGTGAACGGGCCGAATAAATAACAATGAAGATATTCTTGTATTTTTCATCAAATTTAAGCATGCGGCAGACCTTATAACCGTTTAGCTTGGGAAGCATTAAATCTAAAACGATTAAATCCGGGCTATACTTTTGTGCCAAAGCTAAACCCGCCTGTCCGTCGTAGCCTGCCATTACCTCGTAGCCCAAATTTGCAAGCCGCACCGTGAGAAGGCCAACCATATCCTTTTCATCTTCTACAATAAGAATATTTTTTTTATCAAGCATACCAAATCATGCCTTTTTTTCAATAAGGCCGTATTTTTCAATATTGCTATCGGCTATCGCCTGAATTAATTTTATTGCATCCGGAGAATTTAAGATATGTTTAAACCTGCCTTGCGACTTCAAATATTCTTCCACAGGCTTAACTTTAGTAAGCTTTCTGACCTGTGTGAGCTTTCCGTTTTCATACTCTATCAAAGGGTAAAGCCCGGTCTCAACAGCAAGCTTACTTACATCAAGGGTTAAATTTGGCGCATGCCGCCAGCCTAAGGGGCAAGAAACATGTATCTGGATATATTTTGGTCCTTTTATAGCCAAAGCTTTTTTTACTTTTCGCTGTATATCCTGAGGATACCCCACCGAAGCCGTAGCTACATAAGGAATACCGTGGGCAAAAGCAATCTCCGGCATCGGTTTTTTGGGGCGCAAATTCCCCGTAGCCAATATTTTTCCTATCGGACTGGTAGAAGTATTAGCTTCAAAAGGCGTAAGCCCACTACGCTGCACGCCGGTATTCATGTAGGCCTCGTTATCGTAACAGACATATAGTATATCGTGCCCCCTCTCCCACATCCCGGAAAGCGCCTGCAGCCCTATATCGGCGGTGCCGCCGTCTCCGGCCTGGGCAATTATATTTATCTTATCTTTTAGCCCTAAATACTTAAGTGCTGCCTCTATCCCTGAAGCAACTGCCGCGGCATTCTCAAACAAAGAATGTATCCAGGGGACTCCCCATGCAGTCTCAGGATATTTAGCAGAAAAAACTTCAAGGCATCCGGTGTTATTGGCAATGATAGTGTTGGCTCCCGCGGTATCCACCACTAGACGCGCGGCGATTGCCTGCCCGCACCCTGCGCAAGCCGTATGCCCGGGGCTAAATAATGTTTTAAAAGCTTCTGCCATAACTTATCCTAGTTTTAAACCCACAAATTTGCAGCTAACTTCTTCTTTAGATAACGAATCAAATACTTCACGGATAGAATTTTTGGTAATATCGCGTCCGCCTAATCCGATCACAAAACCGCTTACCCTGGAAATCTTTCCTTCCCTGCCGCATAGCACTGATTTTAAATCAATATGCAACGGCCCGGAAGCGCCTAAAGAAACAGCCTTCTCTAATACCGCAATCTGAGGGATGTCCTTAAGCGCGCGATAAACTACCTCCGCAGGAAACGGACGATAAGTAACAATCTTTAAAACACCGGCCTTTTTGCCTTCGGCGCGTAACTCATCTACAACGTCCTTGATTGTGCCTACCACAGAACCCATCGCAACAATTACCTGCTCGGCATCTTCTATTCTATACCCCTCAATTAATCCTCCGGAAACCCTGCCGAAAATTTTCTTAAATTCATCCGCAACCTGCGGGATAATTTTCAAAGCGTTATCATTAGCTACCTGCATCGCATACCTTGCCTCGGTATAATGATCGGGGTCGGCAAAGGCGCCTAAAGTCTTAGGGTTATTTATATCTAATTTGTCGCTCAACTCAAAAGCGGGAAGAAATTTATCCACCAAAGTTTGATCCGGAATATCTACTACCTCTGCTCCGTGGGTTAAGATAAACCCGTCCATACAAACCATTACCGGCAACATTATTTCTTTATTCTCGGCAATCTTATAAGCCTGAATGTGCAAATCCACTACTTCCTGATTATTCTCGGCATAAAGCTGAATCCAGCCGCTGTCACGTGCCGTCATTGAATCCTGCTGGTCATTCCAGATGTTTAAGGGAGCGGAAATAGCGCGGTTTGCGCAGGTCATCACCAGCGGCAGGCGCATGCCGGCAATATTAAACAAGACTTCGATCATCAGGAGAAACCCTTGAGAACTGGTCGCGGTAAATGAACGCACGCCAGTTGCAGTTGAGCCCAAAACTACCGATGCCGCTGAATGTTCGCTCTCAACATTTACAAATTCGGCTTTCATTTCCCCATCAGCAATTAACTGCGCTAATTCTTCCACAATATGTGTCTGCGGAGTAATTGGATAGGCCGAAATTACTCCCGGACGAGCTAGCTTAACCGCCAATGCTACTGCCTTTGAGCCTTCAATAAACTGTTTCATTCTTTCACCATCTCAATATCTTTTTTAGGGCAAATCACCGCGCATTCGCCGCAGCCTTTGCAATACAAGTAATCGCAATTATAGGTATTCTTAGCCTCGCCTGTAATACAACCCTCGGGGCAAATCAACAGGCATATCTTACAGCCAATGCAATTCTTCTGTAAAAATTTCGGCCTTGCCTCTGTGCGCCAAGAGCCGGTCTTATTGTTCAGGCTCGAGCGCGGCTTTGCTATTCCTATATCATGCTTAACTTTTGCCATTTGAATCCTTAGGTTTTACCGGACTTTATGTAATCGTAGCCCTGTTTTGCCGCTTCAATATTTAAATCTGCGGTTTTACCGGAAAATCTTTCTTTTATTGATTGATTAAGCGATTCCAATTTTATCTCTTTGGTTGCCGCGGAAAAAGCACCTAGCAAGACCGTGTTGCCTAATGGCCTGCCGATTGTCTTCATCGCAATATCATTGGCTGGAACTAGATAAATCTTTTGCTTTCCTTTAGGCTGCGGAATATCCAAACCCTCTTTGGTATTGATTACCGCGATACCATCCGCCTTAAAACCAGAATAACAATCAAAACCGCGCATTATTAAGGTAGGATCAGCAACTATTAAATAATCAGGCTGGGTCACCTGGCTTCTTAGCCTTATCGGATTTTCATCCACGCGCACAAAGGCATTCATCGGAGCGCCCATACGTGCTGCGCCAAAATGCGGAAAGGCATAGGCAAACTTATTTTCCTGAAAATAAGCCTGCCCAAGAATCTCGGCTGTTGTTATCGCCCCCTGCCCTGCGCGGGCATGAATACGGATTTCCTTCACCCCGTTAGACCTCCCTAAAATAAGTATCTTTTTCTAAATTGTCTATTTACAACCTCACAAACGCCATATTTCAAAATCCCGCTAACCTCACAGAGGTCTAATGGGGTTCATCTTTTCCTCATTTTAAAAAATTAAAGCACGCGAAGTAAAAATTATACCATAATTAAAAAATTATGCAACGATTTTTTACCCTGTTAGAGATAGGCCACCGCAGGTGACCATCTAATAATTGTAAGCCTACTAATAAACTCTGCATTTCAGTAATTGTCAAATTCCGCCTTACAGTGATAAACATCATCTCTAACGGGGTTTATTCACAAATGTATTTTTCGTAGTCAAGCGGCCAGAAAAAATTTTGGAAACGGATATACCCGGTTTTATTAATGATTACAAATGAAGGCGGGCCTAATATCACATACGATTGGCTTACCTTGCCGTTTGTATCAAGGAGAACAGGAAAATCTATGGGTTTCCTTTTCATAAAACGATTCACGCGGTTCTTGGTCTCCCCCATGCCTATAGCGATAAATTCTATATTTTTTTCTTTAAGTATGGTATACATTTTATTTAACGCATCCGTGTGCTCTACGCATATCGGGCATGTTGTAGCCCAAAAATATAAAATTATGCCCTTGCCGTTAAAATCCGAAAGTTTTACTTCATTACCCTTTAAGTCTTTTAAGGTAAAATTCGGTGCCTTTCCTAACGAAACAGGACAGGGGCAAGGCTCTTCACCTTCTATTTGTTCACCTAAGTGATCTTCAGCTGATACTAAAGGCGAAAAAAAACAAAACAGAAAAACCGCCAGAAACGCAATCACTCTTCTCATAATAACCCCCCCATTTTTATAAATAAATATTCTGCAAATAGGATTAATATAAAACCGCCGGCCTTCTTGATTCTTGCAAGCCATACGCCGGATTTAGGGATTGCTGTAAGTAAAGCCGTAAATGTCCCTGCTAGAATTAATAATGTACCCATTCCGTAGGCAAAGACGAAAAGAAGAGCAGCACCGTACAAAATATTTTGCTTAGAAGCGACAAAAACTAACAACGCGCCTAAGACAGGGCTAACGCACGGGCTGATTACCAAACCCGAGGCCAAGCCTAACAGCAAAGCCTGTATAACCCCACCCTTTTTTTTAAGGCCCGGATTTAAACGTAATTGAGGCAGGCTGATATTAAAAACGCCAAACATAGAAAGCCCGAATAACAAAAAAATGTTTCCGACAATAAAATAAACTAAAGGCGTATTGCTTATACTGCCAAAAGACTGCCCATAAAGGCTGGCAAGCCCGCCTAACACAGAATAAATCACTGCCATTCCAAAAACATACGCTGCGCTTAATAAAAATCCTCTCAATTTAGAGCCGTTGCTTTTTGCGCTAATGAAGCCTATAGTTACCGGTAGGAGCGGATAAACGCAGGGAGTAAAGCTCACTAACAACCCGCCAAAGAAAGCAATCACGAAAGAAAAACCCGAAGAAAAATCCAATTTTTGCGATAATAAAACCAACAAATTATCCATCTAACCCCTTAGACTGTCGATGTTTTAACCCAATCTAAATATTTTTTACTGCCCAGCACCACCGGTAAAGCAATTATTTCCGGAACTTCATAACTATGCACGGATTTTACCGCTTCCTCCAGCTTCTTAAACAGTGCCTTCCTTGTTTTGATTATAAGCATTGCCTCTTCTGAACTATCTAATTTATTATCCCACCGGAATAAAGAATTAACCGGGGCTACTATATTTACGCAGGCACAAAGCTTACGCTCAACTAAATGCCTAGCGATAAGCTCTGCCTCCGTTTTATCTCTTGCCGTCACAAGAACAACAATAAACATCCCCGCCCCCTATATCTTAAATGCAATATTAGATATATCCATTGCCGCCTGCTCTATATCAGAAAACCCCTTAATTAATTCAACACTTAACTGCCTTAACTTTTCGGCTGGTAACTTATCTAACGCTTCAGTCTCTAGCATATCCTTTATTCCGCCGCAAGTTATGGTTATTTTGTTTAACAAATTATTAATAGTGTGCACATCCTGCCTGGTAATTGCCATCTGTCCTCCTTAAAAAAAATTTAATCTATTTAGGGCCTATTTTCTTGACCAGCCGGGCAAAACGCTGTCCGAATCTTGCGCATTCCTTGGTTGAACGCTCATCCACAGAGCCTACTGCCACCGGCCCGTAATGATCGCCCCTAGGATCCCCTTGAACAATGCAACCATGGATTAATAAAGCACAGAGAATATCTACTATTGTAGTCTCGTTGCCGCCGGCAACATTAGCACTTGACGAAAATGCGCCACCTGCCTTACCGTCTAATTTTCCATGGAATTTCACGCTTTCGTCAAGTAACTTCTTAATTTCGCAACTCATCGTGCCATAGTAGGTAGGAGAACCGATAAGTACGCCGTCATATTTCAATAATTCATCTGCGTCTAGTCCTGTAACGTTTTTCAGGTTAACCTCAATACCTTCTTTTGAGATATTTTCCGAAATTATCCTTGCCATTTTCTCCGTTGTTCCTGAACGCGAATAATAAACAACCAATACTTTAGCCATAATAACACTCCCCTATTTCAATACCATCACCGACATCATTCTGCCGGATTCTTCTTTCTCTTTACGGTAAGAAAAATATCGCACGTTAGAACAAACAGTACAGATAGCGCTATCTTCAATCTGGCTTTTTTTGACCCCTAATCCTAAAAGCTGATTTTGGTTCACCAGTGCTAAATCTAAATATCGTTTATTATTACGAATCGTGACTCCTTCCGGGAAATACGCGGCTACATCAGGCCCGATTTCATAACAACAGGCGTGTATTGCCGGGCCAAAGGCGCAAAATAAATCTTTTGGCTCTGTGCCGAATTTCTGGCGCATCAACATTAGTGCTTTCTGTAAAATTTTATCTTTGCTCCCCCTCCATCCGGCATGCACTAAACCGATAGCGTTATTTCTAGAATCATAAATAAAAACGGAGGGACAGTCTGCGGTAAACACTGCAAGCGCTAAATGTTCTGCTTTCGTAATTAAAGCATCAGTATCGGGAATTACTCCGCCCGCATCTTTTTTGCATACCTCAACTACATTTGCGCTATGTATTTGTTTTGCGCAGACAAGATTGTCATAATCTATATCTAGAAGCCGAAGAAACTCTTTACGGTTTTTTTTATAATCCGGGCAATCAAACCCTAAATCCAAATTCCTATCGCTAAAACTTGCGATAACAGGATAGCCGGAAAATATCCTAAAGACACCCACCTTATCTAAAAGATTACTTATCATAAACCTCGACTATCTTATTGCGCGACTTCTCACCCTTAATAATATTAATCTGCGATTTTTTCACGCTAAAATAATCTGCCAACACTCTTACCAACGCTTTATTCGCTTTGCCTTCGACGGCAGGGGCATTCAGATAGGCCTTAAAGGTTTCGCCGTCTTTTAAAATTTCATCTCTTTTGGCATTAGCTACAACCCGTACGTTTAATTTCATTACTTTTTTCTTTTTAAGATTCGACTATTTTTCTTTAGCGCGGCTGTAAGCATCAAAAATGCTGCGGGTTCCCAAAATCGCAACTAAAAAAATACCTCCTAAAAATAAAATCAGGCCCCCGATAAACTGCCCTTTAAAAAATACTTCCCCTAAAATATAATAACCAAAGAATACTGCCCCTACCAACAACATCAACAAACCCAGGCAGGAAAAAAACATAACAAGAAGCCCCTTCTTGATTTCTCCGTTATAAATCTGGCCCAACCCGGAAAAGAAAAAAGAAAGCACCGCCGCGACTCCCGGATTTCCGCTAATTTCATTTGCCATTTTCCCCTCCCGCGATAGAGTTTTGGTTTACCTGCGTACTGCTTATTAACTTATCCGAAAATTTATCCAGCCGTACTTGCGCATCCGCATACTTTGTTTTAGCGTTAGTCAAATGCACCCCCACTAAATCAAAATCTTCCTTAAACCTGTCGATATCGGTATTTAGGCGTGAAAGATTAGCCATTACTTCTTTAGCATTCTTCTCAATCTGCATCCCTTTTAGCCCCAGACAGATTACCTGTAAGTAGGCGTAAAAAGTATTGGGAGAAACAGGAATTACTTTTTTAGAAATACTATACGGCATTATTTCGGTTTCCTTGATTATCGTTTCATAGTAAACGTTTTCGGCAGGGATATACATTAAGGCAAAATCGTAAGTCTTCTCATCTGGAAGGATATATTTAGAGGATACTTCGGAAATGCGGTTTTTTACGTCGCGGACAAATAACTTACGGAATTGCGCTTTTTCCGTATCTACAACGGCCTCAAGCATGCGCTTAAAATTTTCCAGCGGAAACTTGGCATCAACCGGAACAATATTTTCACCCAAGACCACCACGGCATCGGCTATTTCGCCGTTTCTGAATTTATGCTGCATGTGGAAATAATCGCGCGGTAAAACCTGCGTTAATAAGTTTTCCAATAGCGTTTCAGCGAACTCTCCGCGGAATTTCGGCGCGCGTAAGAGCTGCTGTAAACTTGAAATATCCTTACCTACGCCAAAAATCATATCAGATGTCCGGCTTAATTCACCAAGGCTGGTGTGCACCTTACTGATTACATTAGTAACGTTGTCTATGCGCTCACCAACTGTTTTATGCGTGTCTAAAAGCGCATTAAGGTTATCTTTCAGCTGCAGATTAAATTGCCCGCTCAATAAAGACAACTCTCGGCTTAAATTGCGGAAAAGGATATTAAGCGTTATAACGAGAAATATAAAAGCCGCCGCCAAAACCGCTAAAGCTATCCAGATAAACATTATTCTGTTTTTCCTTCTTTTTCTAATTCCTGCGCTATATAATTACTTAACTTTTCTTTTAACCCTTTACGCTCCCTTGCCTCTTTTATCCGCCTTTCCAGTTCTTTCGCATCGATTTTTTTTCTGTATTCAGGGTTATGTTCATAACGGTAATCTGAAACAAATATAAAGGGTAGTTTGAATACCCCTCCCACCATGCCTACAATAGCGGCAGGATAAGTTATAAAAGAACTATAAATACTATAGATTATATTCAATTTTTTATAATAGTATTCAACCTTGGACCGCCTTGACTTAAATCGTTCTTTTGCTAAATCTAAATCCAGAGGCGCTTTATTGTCGCCGCCAAGAGTATATTCGGGAATAACTGTATTATTGCGTAAAACCACATAACCTTTACCGTAAGGCTTTATGTCTGAGCCATACTTATAGCTTGCGCAGCCGGAAGCTACAAACACAAGCAATAATAAACTTATTAAAAAACGCGCCATTTCTTCACCTCGCCTTTTCTCAACTTAGCCCTCTATCCTTCCTAAAACCACCGCCATCTAGGCATCCGCCGCAAAAAGCGGGGCTCATAATAAATAATCATTTTTTATTCTTTTTAGCGAATTAAAAATATTCGTCCTTACATCAGGGCATTCTTTTTCAATTTCGCTGATCATCTTTTCTACAAACGTCCTTTTAGATATCTGCGTATTCGGGCATTTACAATGCGGTATAGGAAAATCCAAGGTCTGGGCAAATTTCTGGATTTGTTTTTCCTCTACGTAGGCAAGCGGGCGGATAATAGTAATTTTACCCTCAAATAACTCCTGCCGTGGTTTCATTGCGCTGATTTGACCCTGATAAAACATATTAAGCAATATTGTCTGGATAATATCATCTCTATGGTGCCCCAAAGCAACTTTATTGCAATTTAATTCTTGTGCAGCCTCAAATATCGCTTTTCTCCTGTTCCATGAGCACCAAAAACAAGTTATATCTGAACGGCTCTGGCCTTCTTTCAATATCTTTATTTTCTTTATATGATAATTATATCCGTTACGCTCAAAATAGTCCAGGAGCGTTTTCGGCGGCATACAATGGTAGCCAAAATCAATATGTACGGCAACTAAATCATACCTTACAGGGACAAAACTTTGCCTGTCTTTAAGTATTTTTAATAAAGAAATGCTGTCCTTGCCCCCTGAAACCCCGACGGCAATCCGGTCGCCATCTTCAATCATCCGGTAATCGTGGATCGCTTTGCCTACTTTCTTAGAAAGAAAGAATGCCTGTTTTGCCGGCTTAGCCTTTTTATTATGTACCGGATGAGGCACAATCAACTCCTTACTTACTGTTTCTAATCCCATATTCAATATTCAATAAAATTGGCGCTGCCGGATTAAAAAATCGGGAATTGTTTATAATTCAATTCTCCGGCAATCAGCCATTTATACCGTTACCCTATAGACCCTGTCGTCACGGCGTACACGCGAAATAACACCCATGCCTATCTCATCGCCTTTTTTGGCGCTGGTTATAGGCAGATGCTCTATCTGCATCGAATTAACAACCTGGATAAAATCAGAAGTATGCCCCTTTATGTGAATCTTATCGCCTATATTAAGAGTAGCCTTAAGCACAACGACTGCGGCCTTTACCTTTGGGAAATAATGCGTAACAGCTCCGATAAATTCTTCGCCAATGCCAGCTTCGGGTTTAGGCAAAACCGCCTTCTTAACTTTAAGCGCTTTTTTACTCTTTGCAACCATATTTTGTTTCTTTAAACCAACCTTGATATTATTTTTCTTCTTTAGAGGCTTTTTTACTATAGATTTTTTAATTACTTTCCTTGCTGGTTTTGTTTTTACCTTTTTCTTTATAACCTTCTTTTTTGCAAATTTTAAAACTGCCATAGTTTTACCCCTCCTTCCCCTAAACGCTACTTTTAAGACCCCTCATGCCGAAATATTCCCTTAGAATCTCTTTATGGTCAAAGGCGAAGCTTATATGCTCTAAATCTTTTTCGCCGATTATTTTTATATTCTGCGCGTCAGATGCGGCGTAAGGCACACCTTTGCTTTTTGCGGTAAAAACAGTTGTAACCGTATGAAAGCGCGGATCGCGTCCGTATTTTGAATAAGTATGGAATTGTTTAAAATCAAAAATATCCAACGAGGTCTCTTCCTTTGCCTCGCGCACTGCCGTATCTTCCAAGCTTTCGCCGTAATCTAAGAATCCTCCGGGAAGCGCCCAGCCAAAAGGCGGATTGCTACGTTCAATTATTACTACTTTAGGGATAGCGGTTTTTTGCTCTTCGACAAGGTCAATAATTATATCTACGGTAATAAAAGGGCCTTCTTCTAATTTTTTGCTGATATAGCCGATATAACTGAAAACCGTTTTCTCAAAGATATTCCTTGCCTCATCATCGCGGAGCACAAAAACTATTTCTTTAATTTTAGAATTTTTGTTTTCCCGCATCAGGCGGAATACTTCCTGCGACATGATCTTGGCAGAAGCCGCGTAATCAAAACCCCCTGTTCCGCAGCCCAAAGCGCAAAAAGCAATACTCCTAATACCCTTAGCCTCAGCAAGGGCTAGAGCGCTGTTTGCGGCACTTCTTATTTTTATTTCATCTGTTTTAAAATCTAACCCCATCACAGCAGAATGTATCACATATTGCGCCGGCAGCTTTCCCGCGGAAGTTATAACTGATTTACCTATTTCTATGGGGCCTAATTTCATTGCCTCATCCTCTATTGCCTGGCCGCCTTTTCGCTTTATCGCCCCTGCCACTCCACCCCCCATCACCAACTCGTTATTGGCGGCATTAACTATTGCTTCAATCTTTAAATCCGTAATATCGCCTTTAATTACTTTAATATCAATTCCCTTAATTAGCATATCTTATTCCAGTTTAAGAAAACATAAACAATATTTTGTGCTGTTTGAGCGATTTTGCAATTTAGCTAGGAGTCGCAGCATTTTAAGGTTTCACGCTCGCAGAGCGGGACGCCGAGGACTGTTTGAGTTCATTCCTGGCGGCATAGCCGCCGAAGAACGAGTTCCGCAGGCGCCTTAAAATGCCGAGAAGCTAGCGTATAAAATTGCAATTTGAGCGAAGACAGCATAAAATATTCTTTATGTTTTTACTATTTTCTTTACATGCCCGGCTGCTATTTGGCGGGCTAATTCCAAAGCTTCCTTTTTAGTAGTTATTTCCCCTGCCGCCTGCTCTTCTTCCACCTTATCTAAAATTTTTCCAAACACCGGGCCGGGAACAAGCTTAAGCTTTTCCATCAAATCATCGCCGGTAATTATCTTAGGCAATTTCTTCTCTTCTTTACGCCGGAAATACTCTTTTATCAACCAGAGACAGGTCTTTTCATGCCTTATTCTGCTTGCCTTGACAGTTAAAGGGCCGCGGGTTGATCGTTGGTCTGCCATAGACAAAAGCAGGATACTCACACCTTCGCTATCCGTGTCGCGAAAATACCTGAATATCGCCCGCTCGCTTATATCGGGGTTATCGGCTAAATAACCGGGGCGAAGATGCCACAATATCATCGCCTTTATCGCATCTTTTTCTTTACCGGAAAGCTTAAGCCTATCGCAAACTGCGGATGCAAGGCGCCTGCCGATATGTTCATGTCCGTGAAATTTTGTTTTGCCCTCTTCAAAGGTTATGGCATCGGGTTTGCCTATATCGTGTAAAAAAACGGCAAGTTTTAAAACTTGCCTGCGTGAATGCTCCGCAGCGATAATTTCGTCTAAATAAACCGATACTTTTTTATTGCGCTTTAATTCAGAAAATAATTTTTCAATCTGGCTCATCGCCTCAAAAGAATGCTCTAAAACATCTAAATGGTGATACGGCCCCTGCTGAATATCACGCATTATATTTACTTCCGGGATAATTTTTTCCAGTATAGACAAACTATCCATCTTTTTAAAAAAATCGGCCGCATTCGGCACGGCTAAAATTTTAAACAGTTCCTCCCTTATCCTTTCAGAAGAAACCGAAAAAATCCCATCTTTATTTTCCTGGGCGAGCTTAAGCGTCTCGCCGTCTATTTTAAATTTTAATACTGCGGATAAGCTGAATACACGCAATATCCTCAAAGGGTCATCGCAAAACGCCCTGTTGTTAATTACCTTAATCAGCCCTTTTTTTATATCGCTTTTTCCCGAATAAGGGTCAATAAACTCTTCGCTAGCGGCATTTTTCAGGCAACTTAAATCTAGCGCCATCGCATTAATAGTAAAATCACGCAGCGATAGATCTTCGTTTATATCCCTGCCGCGGAAATCTGTAAAATCAAGAGTGTAACTCGTATTTTCTTTTTTTACAATAACCCGCGCTGAACCATGCTCTTTATCCAAAACAACAAAATCGCCTTTGAGCCTTTCGGCGATAGAGCGCGAAAATTTTATAGCTCCCTTATCCACCGCAAAATCAAAATCAAAACTTTTGCGCTTTAAAAACAAATCACGCAGGTACCCTCCGACAAGATAAACCTTGCGCCTGTTTAATTCCGCAAGCTTTAAAATAACGCCAAAAAAAGGATTTTTTTTCATTTCATGAAGAGGGATCATCGTGAATGTCCACTTCACCAAAAGGATTAGCCTTATTCAACACTTCGTCTTCTACAAATATGGGCGATTTTGTCCTTACCGCAAGAGCAATACTGTCAGAAGGACGAGAATCAATTATTTTAACCTTACCCTCTAAAGTGATTACAATTTTTGCGTGAAAAGTATTCTCTTCTAATTTATCAATAATAATTTTATCTACGTGCGCGTCTAAATCTTCTAGTATTGTCTTAAGCAAATCGTGAGTCATCGGCCGCGGAGGATAGACTCCGGCAAGCTGCATTTTTATGGCTGCTGCTTCGGTTATCCCGATAACAATAGGGAGAAGGCGGCCGCCGGACTTTTCTTTCAAAACAATCACCTGATCATGCCTTTTCTCGTCGATGATAATTTTGCTTAGCTCCATCTCAACCATATTAAATGCCTTTCTTTTTCTTACGCCTTGGCTTTACCAATTTAGCAATTAAGCTTTCCTTATCTAAAATAGTCTTTAATTCTTTCATGAATTGGTTGACATCTTTAAACTGCCGATACACCGAAGCGAACCTCACATAAGCAACCTCATCTAAATCTGCCAATTTCTGCATAATTAACTCGCCGATAAATACAGAAGGCACTTCGCGGTCAAATTTTTTCAAAATCGCTCTTTCTACACCTACCACCACATCATCTATCTTTTCTGTGCTTATCGGCCGTTTTTCGCAAGCCTTTATGATACCTGCCTGGATTTTCTTGCGGTCAAGAGGTTCCCGGCGGCCGTCTTTCTTAATCACCATCAAAGGCATTTCTTCAATATATTCATAAGTCGTAAAACGCCGGCCGCATTTAATACATTCACGCCTCCTGCGCACAGAAGCGCCTTCAGAGCTTGAACGCGAATCCACCACCTTATCTTCATGATAACCGCAGAATTGGCACTTCATCGTAGCTTCGCTCCTAAAATTTAAAATTCAAAATGTAAAATGCCTACCTATCGGTAGACAGGCAAAACGATATAAAAATCATTTCGATTTTACAAATTTTCTTACCTTTATCTTCGCCTCTTTGAAAAAATCCTGCGCCATCTTATCCGGATAACCGTCGGCAATAACAATTTCTTTTATTCCGGCATTAATCAGCATCTTTGCACAGATAATACAAGGCTGATTGGTAAGGTAAAATACGCTGTCTTTTACGCTGATACCGTATAACGATGCCTGTATAAGCGCATTTTGTTCCGCGTGTAAGCCGCGGCAAAGCTCATGGCGCTCGCCAGAAGGAATTTTTAATTTTTCGCGTAAACAACCGATATCCAGGCAATGGCCTAAACCGCTCGGCGCGCCATTATACCCTGTCGCAAGGATACGCTTATTTTTAACTAATACCGCCCCTACCTGACGGCGTAAACAAGTAGAACGTTTAGCTACCAACTTTGCCATTTCTAAAAAATACTCATCCCAACTTGGGCGAAAGCGTTTTTTTTGTATCATCACATCACCTATTTATAGAGTGGAAATTTCTTTACCAATTTCAAAACTTCTTTTTTAACCCTTAAACAAGCCTTCTCATCTCCGCCTGATGTCAATACGCTATCAATAAATTCGGCAATTCTCCCCATTTCTTTTTCTCTCATTCCGCGCGTGGTAACTGCCGGCGTACCCAAACGTATCCCGCTGGTTATCGTAGCAGACGTCGGGTCAAACGGAATAAGGTTTTTATTTACGGTGATATTGGCACGGTCTAAAAATTCCGCCGCGTCACGCCCGGAAATATTTTTTGCCCTTAAATCTACCAGAAACAAATGATTATCCGTTCCTCCGGAAACAATCCGCAGGCCTTTTTTCTCAAGTGCTGCCCCCAAGGCCTTGGCATTCTTTATCACCTGCGCCTGATATTTTTTAAAACCGGGTGTTAACGCCTCTCTGAATGCCACTGCCTTTGCGGCAATCACATGCATTAAAGGCCCACCCTGAATGCCCGGGAAAACCTGCATATCGATTTTTCTGGCAAATTCGTGCCTACAAATGATAAATCCCGCCCGCGGGCCGCGTAAAGTTTTATGCGTAGTCGAAGTGACGAATTCCGCGTAGGGAACCGGCGAAGGATGCAGCCCCGCCGCGACAAGCCCCGCGATATGCGCCATATCCACAAATAAATAAGCGCCTGTCTTATCGCAGATTTGACGGAATTTTTTAAAATCAATTACGCGCGAATAGGCAGATGCCCCGGCTAAAATCATTTTTGGCTTATGCGCTTGGGCCAATTTTAAAATTTCATCGTAATCAAGCATTTCTGTTTTAGGGTTTACCCCATAGCAAACTACTTTATACAGCCTGCCGGAAAAATTATGCCGATGGCCATGCGTTAAGTGCCCGCCACAGGCGAGGCCCATCGCTAAAATAGTATCGTTAGGCTCTAAACTCGCAAAAAAAACCGCCATATTCGCCTGTGAGCCTGAATGCGGCTGTACATTGATATGGTCGCCGCCGAATATCTTTTTTGCCCGCTCAATTGCTAACGCCTCCACTTCATCGACAAATTCGCATCCGCCATACCAACGCCTGCCTGGATATCCTTCAGCATATTTATTGGTCAGGCATGAGCCTTGAGCCTCAAGCACCGCAGGCGAAGTAAAGTTTTCCGAAGCAATTAATTCTAAGCTTTCTTCCTCGCGCTTGCACTCTTTCTGTATAATCCGATAAACTTCCGGGTCTGTCTTTTTTAAGTAATTCATTCTTTCCTAACTCCTCAATGAGCACATAAGTTACAGAACCTGCCGCAGGCGGAGATGTAACTTATAAGTGCGAATTGACTCCGAAGCTTACGCAGAAAATTTCGCAGAAATTTTCAAGTGCCTAAGCAAGGAGTTAAAGATTTTTA
Source organism: Candidatus Omnitrophota bacterium (assembly GCA_030681595.1). Lineage (GTDB taxonomy): Bacteria > Omnitrophota > Gorgyraeia > Ghiorseimicrobiales > Ghiorseimicrobiaceae > CAKKQO01. The sequence goes on along the minus strand of JAUXSB010000008.1, from coordinate 50,771 downwards.
CAAAATTTCTCAATTTGCCTTAATCTTCGTAAATGCCTCCCGCCCTCAAACTCGGTATTCAACCATACATCCAGAATCTTTGCGGCTTCTCTTTTCTTTACAAAATCACCGCCTAAAATTAAGATGTTGGAGTCATTATGCGCCCGTGAACGCGCAGCAGCTTTAACATTATAGCAAAGCGCCGCCCTTATACCATTAAATCTGTTTGCCAAAATAGAAAAGCCTATGCCGGAGCGGCAGAGAAGCACACCGCGAGCTAACTTCCTCTCTAAAATTGCCCTGATTAATTTTATCCCAAATTTTGGGTAATCACAGGATTGGCGGCTATATGTGCCGAAATCTAAAACATTATAGCCCTTATGCTCTAATGCGGTTTTTAGGTTTTCTTTTAGCTCAAGCCCGCCATGGTCAGAGGCAAAGCCGATCTTTAAATCTTTGCGGCCGCCTTTTTCACAAGTTCCTTTATCTGGAGAAAACATTTCCCATACTCCTCTTCTGATTTCCCTATCGGATCATGAATATCCGCGATTAAATTGTCGGCAAACTCCCCCAAAAGATAATTTTTTTCCTTTGCCTCGGGATAAAGCCGAAGCACCTCTTCTTTATGCAAGTTCTCCATAACCAAGATTATATCCGCGCGCCTTACCAGCTGTTTCTTTAATCTTATGGCTTCGTGTTTTTTTATCTCAATACCGTCAGCTCTTATTAAATTCAGGGTAAAAGGCGTGGCCGACATCCCCTCTATGGCGCTTACCCCGCAGGAAAGAACGGAAACATTATTTTTATTTAAAAGGCTTAACTCCTTTTCCAAGAGATATTTTGCCATCACCGAGCGGCATGAATTGCCCGTGCAGACAAAAAGCACCTCTTTTGACTCTGAAATTTTTTCCAGCGCTTCCTTACTTATGGCTCCATCCCGAAGGATTTTAATAGGCAGGCTCGTTAGATCCGCTACGGTTGACTCAATACCTAATTCCACCGGCCCGCCGTCAATTACGACTTCAATATGGCCGCCTAGATCCTTTAATACATCTTCTGCGTTTTTAGGGGGCGGATTTCCCGAGATATTCGCCGACGGAGCCACTACCGGCACCCTTGCCTCTAAAATAAGGCTTAACGCCAGGCGGTTATTCGGCATTCTAAAGCCGACTTTATGTTTATCTTTTCCTTTTAAGACTAAAGTCAATGGACCGGGTAAAAACCTGTCAACTATCCGCCAGGCAAAAGGCGCGATATCTACGGCAAAATTTTCTATCTCTTCTTTCCTGGCAATATGAATAGAAAAAGGTTTATCTTGCGGCCTTTTCTTTACCTCATAAAGGCGCGCCAGCGCCTTTTCATCGCGCATATTCGCGCCTAAGCCGTAAACTGTTTCCGTCGGAAAAGCTACCAGACCGCCGTTTGCCAATACTAATGCGGCATCTTTAATCTTATCCGGGTCAGGATTTATTGGATCAATTTTAATTACCTGGGTTTTCATCGTTAAAGCTTGATATTCTTCGCCGATTTTACCAATTGTTTTTTAAAATTAGCTAACTTATCGGCAATTTTTTTATCGGATAGCGCTAAAATTTGCGCCGCCAATATCCCGGCATTTCTTGCTCCTGCTTTGCCTATTGCTAAAGTTGCCACCGGCACATTTTTCGGCATCTGCACCGTAGACAGAAGCGAATCTAATCCTTTTAGACTCTTTGTTTCAATCGGAACGCCTACTACAGGCAAAGTTGTATGCGCGGCAATTATTCCGGCTAAATGCGCCGCGCCTCCGGCGCCTGCTATTATTACCTTAATGCCTTTTTCTTTTGCGCAAAGAGCAAACCCCACTACTACCTTAGGGCTTCTATGCGCCGACATCACCATTGCTCTATAACCGATACCAAATTCACCCAAAGCGCTCGCCGCCTCTTTCATTATTTCTAAATCCGACTCACTGCCCATTACTATCGCTACTTCGATACTCATAAAAATACCCCCTTGCGTGAAATTTTATTTTGATATTTGATTTTTAATATTTGCTATCGCTTTATATCCTATATCTTTCCTGTAATTCATCCCCTCAAAGCTAATTTTATCTACAGCCTTATAGGTTTTATCTACTGCCTCTTTTATAATATTACCTAACCCCGTCACCCCCAAAACCCTTCCGCCATTCGTAAAATATTTTACTGGTGACTGGCCTGTGCCCGTAAGGGTATGACTGGTGACTGGTGACTTTTTAGTTCCCGCATGAAAGACTACCACATCTTTCATCTTTGCCGCTTCATCCAAACCAAAAATTTCTTTTCCATTTTCATACTTTCCCGGGTATCCTCCGGAAGCGCAGACAACACAAACGCAGGCGCGGCTATCCCAATTAAGGCCGCCGAATTTTTTGAACTTAGTCAATTTGCCATCGGCTGTTGCCAACATTGCCTCTACTAAATCAGACGATAGGCGCGGCAATATCGCTTCCGTCTCGGGATCGCCAAAACGCACATTAAACTCTAATACTTTCGGTCCTTCTTTAGTCAGTATAATCCCGGCGTATAATACGCCGCGATAATCTATCCCTTCTTTTATCAAACCGTCGATTATACGATATACAACCTTATCTAAAATTTCGTTGAATAATTCATTTGTTACTACGGGCGCGGGCGAATAAGCCCCCATCCCGCCGGTATTCGGGCCTTGATCCTTATCAAAAATTCTTTTATGGTCCTGGGCTGACGCAAGAGGGATAACTTCTTTCGAATCAGTTAAAACTAATATCGATGCCTCCGCGCCTTCTAAACATTCCTCAATAATAATTCTATTACCGGCATCGCCAAAAATCTTCTCTTCTATCATTGAGGTAACTGCGTCTTTTGCCTCATTAATAGTTTTAGCTACCACTACTCCCTTGCCGCTAGCCAAACCGTCTGCCTTAACTACGCAAGACGGGCCAATTTTATCGATATATTTTTTTGCCTCTTCGGCATCGGTAAAGATTTTAAAATCCGCGGTCGGCACTTTATATTTTGCCATCATTTGCTTGGCAAATACCTTGCTTGCCTCGAGCTTCGCTGCCTTTTTATTTGGGCCGAATATTTTTAGCTTATAATTGTTAAACTCGTCAACTATGCCCAAAGAAAGCGGTGCCTCCGGGCCGACAACGGTTAAATCAATTTTTTCCCGGCGCACAAAATCTATCAGTGCCGGGATATCTTCAGGCCTTATATCAACACACTCCGCCAAATCGGAAATCCCGGCATTTCCCGGCGCACAAAAAATCTTATCTACCAACTTCGACTGCGCTATTTTCCAAACCAGCGCATGCTCCCTGCCGCCGGAACCAATAACTAAAATTCTCATTTTTGCCGAATAAGACGCGTCTTAACATCGCGCTCTTTTTTGGATGAATCCTCCGAAACAACATTTCCCTTAACATCCCTAACTACCCAAAGACGCTCACTCCCCATTAATACCCCGCTCTTTCGGCTATAATATAGGCGCTCCATAACATCCGAGCTTGATTTTGTCCTTTTAGGATAACCCATTATAAACTGCTGCCTGCGGCGGATACTAAACAACCATAACTTCTGAATAAATTTTGAAACTAAACCCTTATCCGCATACTGCGTATCTCTCCACGGATAAACTTCTACAAGATAAACCGGCTCATTGTTATATTCGCTAAATTCTTTCACCGGAAATTTATTATAAAATAAGTCCCCGGCCTCTAGGTCGAGAGGGCCGAAATATCTGCAATGTTCTTTCATGCCCTTCATTACCCTTTTTTCTTCTTGTTGTAAAAATAACGGGAGATTTTTATCGCGTGAAAATGCCTTCATCCTATACTCAATATCTTCTTTGGAAAGAATAGAGAATCCATCTAAGTTAAACGTCGTAGTAAGCACTTCTGAAAGCCAAGGCACACCGCTAACACGCTCAATAAAATTATCACCTTTCTTCCTAAAACAAACTTTTGAATTCGTGCCGGGATTATTGCTATTTGGATAGCTTATTTCATAGTTTAAGCATTCGTTATCGGTAAACGGGAAAGGAACCGGCCGCGCAATACGCCCAACAGTAAAAATGTCTAAACAATAAAGAAAAACGATGCTTACAATAGTGCCAACTAAAAGCCCAACCGGTGATTTCCCAGGTTTATCGTGCATAAAAAACTATTTTGCCGGCTTATCTTCTTTCTTAATCGGTAAGAAACCTGCCATCTCGCCGATGACATTGACCAATTCGGTATTTGATGGGATGACGATTTTCGCATTATTTGCCAAGGATTTTTCCACTGCTTCAAGCTTCCTTAAAACCTGGGCATTACCCACAAAATAATGCTCCGCTGCTTCATTTACCAGCTTAATCGCCGCTGCCTCCCCCTCTGCCTCTAAGATCCTTGCCTGCTTAATACCTTCAGCTTTCTTAATCTCGGCTCTTTTCTGGCCGTCTGCGACGGTTTCGGTAGCGGTGGCAAAGTCAATCGCGGCGATTTTTTCGTTTTCCGCCTTGACTACTTTATTCATTGTCTCCTGCACGTCTTTGGGCGGGTCAATTTCCTTTAATTCGGTACGGACAATTTCTATGCCCCAACTGCCAGTTTCATTCATCAGGGTTTTATGTAATTCATCATTAATCCTGCCGCGCTCGCTGTTTGCCGACTTTAAGGTAAGCGTACCTATAATATTTCTTAAAGTCGTACGCGCTAAATTTACAATCTGCCACTGATAATTATTCACATTATAAATGCAATTTTTTACGCTATCAGCGTCTGTCTTTACCTTAAAATAAACCTGCGCGTCTACCTTGGCATTAAGATTATCGTTGGTGATGATTTCCTGCGGTTCGGCATCAACCATCTGCTCGGTTATGTTAACCAGATAAATATTTTCTATGACAGGGATAATCCAGTTAAATCCCGGCTCGGCAAAACGGTTGTATTTTCCCAATCTTTCCACTAAGCCCCGATGGGTGGGCCTGACAATTTTGATACCGGATAAGAAAATAAAAATTACCGCCGCAATAACTACAAACACAATGTTCATCTCTGCCTCCTTTAGGTTAAACTATCTCAACCTCTTTTTTACCTTTGGTGACCTCACCGATAGCCCAAGACTTAAGCTTAAATTCAGCCAATTTCGAGATTACGGCTTCTTTTGCTTTCGGCTCAACTATCAAAACCAAACCAATGCCCATATTCAAGGTATGGTACATTTCTTTCTCAGCGATCCCGCCTTTATTCTGGATAAGTTTAAAGATTTTCGGCACAGGCCAGGAATCCTTATTAATTCGGACATTTACATTATCCGGCAGGATACGCGCGATTTTATCGTAGAACGCTCCACCGGTGATATGCGCGATACCCTTAACCCTTAACCCGTAACCCTTAACCCTTAACAAAGATAAAATAGGCTTAACGTAGATACGGGTAGGCATAAGTAGTTCCCCTGAATAACGGATGAGCTCGGATTTAGAGAAAACTTTACGCACTAAAGAATAGCCGTTGGAATGCAGGCCGCTTGATTCTATACCGATAACAACGTCACGGGCTGAAATTTTAGCGCCGTCAATTACATTCTTCCGCTCGACTACCCCGACGCAAAAACCGGCTACATCATATTCATCCTGCTTATACATACCGGGCATTTGAGCGGTCTCGCCTCCCACCAAAGAACAACCCGCCTCAATACATCCGCGGTTTAGGCCTTTTACTATATCGATAAGCACACCGGAATCTACCTTGCTATAGGAGATATAATCCAAAAAAAACAACGGCTCAGCGCCCACACAAAGAATATCATTTACATTCATTGCTACGGCATCAATACCGATGGTATCGTGTTTATTTACTAAACTAGCAATCTTTAGCTTTGTGCCTACACCGTCAGAAGATGAAACCAAAACCGGTTCTTTGTATTTATCTTTAGGGAAACTAAAAAAACTGCCGAATCCGCCGATATCCTTTAAGACCTCAGGCCGGAAAGATTCCCGAACCAAAGACTTTATTTTATTCTTAAAAATACCTGCTTCTCCAATATCTACGCCGGATTTTTTATAAGTTATTTTTGCCATAATTAAATCGTTTTAAACTCCGCAGCACTTTTTCTCCAAGACCTTCTTTGTTACCCTACCTTCGCATTTTATAGGGTATTTACCTATCCAGCAGGCAGTGCAATAATTCTCTTTGGGACAGCTGACACTTTTTAACATCCCTTCCAAGCTTAAATACCCAAGCGTATCTACGTTTAAATATTTTCTTATCTGCTCGAGCGTCATACGCGCGGCAATGAGTTCTTTCTGCGTATGAAAATCTATCCCGTAAAAACAGGGAAACTTATGCGGTGGACAGCTTATCCGAAAATGCACTTCTTTAGCGCCCAGCGCCCTGAACGCCTTGACGCGCTTCTTGGAAGTCGTACCGCGCACAATAGAATCATCAACAATCACAATACGTTTTCCTTTAATTACGTCGCGCAGTATATTAAACTTCACCCGCACGCCCAAATCACGCACATGCTGAGAGGGCTGTATAAACGTACGGCCGATATAATGATTACGGATAATCGCCATTTCTAACGGTATCCCCGATTCTTGCGAATATCCCACTGCCGCAGATGTGCCTGAATCCGGAACCGGTATCACAAAATCCGCATCTACAGGGTGTTCTTTGGCAAGATGCGCGCCTAATTTTTTCCTCACCGAATAAACCGTATCACCGAAGATAAAAGAATCCGGGCGGGCAAAATAAACATGTTCAAAAATACAATAGGCGTGATGCTTCTGTTTCGGGAAAGCGCGCACGGACTTTATACCATCCTTGGTAATAATTACTACTTCTCCGGGTTCAACCTCGCGGACTAACTTTGCCCCGATTAGATCCAACGCGCAAGTTTCGGAAGCAAGGCATAAACTTGTGCCTAACCTGCCCATCACTAACGGCCTAAAACCTAACGGGTCGCGCGCTCCGATAAGCCTGTCTTTCGTCATCATCACCAAAGAATAAGCGCCTTTTATTTTTTTAAGCGCATAAATCAATCTCTTAATTACATCCGAGTTCTTGCAGCGCGCCATAAGTTGAACTATAATCTCAGAGTCAGCAGTAGTTTGAAAGGTGGAACCGCTGTTTTCTAATTTACGGCGCAACTCTAACGTATTTACTAAATTGCCGTTATGGCCTACAGCTAAGGAACCCTTAAGGTAATCAACTAAAAGCGGCTGGGCATTTTTTAAAATACTGGAGCCGGTAGTTGAATAACGCAGATGCCCGATACTGATAAATCCTGATAAATTCTTAAACGCGTCTTCGTTAAAAACATCAGCAACCAAGCCCGTACCTTTGTGTATGGAAAGATGCTTTCCGTCGCTGGCGACTATACCGCAGGCTTCCTCTCCTCTATGTTGAAGCGCATAAAGCCCTAAATAAGTCAGCCACGGCGCCTCATTATTATCATAAATACCGAATAAACCACAGGATTCTTTAGGTTTATCATCATTTAAAAAGTAACCTGTCCTCTTTTTCTTAGAGATTTTTCTTCGCATATTCTACTCCGTTACGGAAAATTGCTAATCCATCGCCATATTTTTTTAAACCTTGGCGCGTCCAGCGCGGGTGCTGTGTCCCAAGAATGTGGCGCTCGGGATGCGGCATAAGCCCAAAAATCCTGCCAGCCTTATCAGAAATTGCCGCAATATTATCCACTGAACCATTAGGATTGTCCGGGTATCCGGTTAAGCTCCCTTGCCTATCGCAATACTGAAAAACAATTTGTCCATTCTTTTTCAACCCTTCTAAAACCGCCTTATCTTTTGTAATAAATTTTCCTTCCCCATGCGCCACCGGAAGGTATACTATCTCCGCTAAGTCCTTTGTCCATACGCAGTTCGTATCCCGTAACCCATAACCCGTAACCCGTAAATACACCCAGCGGTCTTCAAACTTTCCTGAATCATTAATAATCAGGCTTGCCTCCTGCTCAAAACCATCGTTCCCCGGTAAAATTCCTGCCTTGACTAAAATTTGAAAACCGTTACAGATGCCGATAATAAGTTTGCCCTCTTTGATGAACCCGCTCAAATCTTCCCTCATTTTAAACCTTAGCTCATTTGCCAAAATTTTTCCTGCGGCGACATCATCGCCGTAAGAAAAACCTCCCGGCAGAGCCAAAATCTGATAATCAGACAATTTAACGCTGCCTTTTATAATTTCATTTATGTGCACAAGCTCTGCCGCGGCACCCGCCAACTCAAAGGCAAACTTTGTCTCCTTGTCGCAATTTGTCCCTGCGGTACGCAGAATTAAGGCTTTAGGCTTGGTCATTTTTTACTGTTTGCGTAAAACTTTTTAATTATCCTAACTACGTCTTCGGACTTATCCACTATTTTAAAAATATTCAAATCCGAAGGCGATATACAGTACCGCGCCAACACCGTATCTTTAATCCAGCTAATCAACCCCTGCCAGTAATCACTGCCTACCAAGACTACCGGAAAGTTATCTATCCGCTGGGTCTGGATTAAATTTAGTGACTCAAACAATTCATCTAACGTGCCGTATCCGCCGGGAAAGATCACAAACGCCTTGGCATATTTTACAAACATAACTTTGCGTACAAAGAAGTAACGAAAGTCCAGAAGCGTATCGATATATTCATTCGCTTTTTGCTCCGTAGGAATCTGGATATTCAAGCCAATAGAATGGCCACCCGCTCTTTTTGCACCGCTATTGCCTGCTTCCATGATCCCCGGCCCGCCGCCGGTAATCACGGCATAACCGGCCTTAGCCAATAAATAAGCTGTTTCTTCGGCTAACTTATAATATTTATCCGTAGGAGTAAGGCGGGCTGAACCGAATATAGAAACAGCCTTACCCACCTTGGATAAAACCTCAAAACCGTCGACAAACTCTCCCATGATGCGGAAAATCCGCCACGTTTCTTCCGAAGTAAAGTCATCTTTTTTGATTAGTTTTTCTTTATCCATTTACCACCTCAATGGCGCCTGCCATACCTCTTTCAACTCGTTGATATCCGCCCTGACGCATATTTTGCGGTCAAGCCCATAAATATCTAACACTTTGCCGCCAGACACGCAGCCGATAAGGCCCAACGGTACATCCTGCATTGCCTTCTCAAACACCTTCTGATTTTTCTTTTCTATCTCTACCACAAACCGCGTGTTTGACTCCGAAAACAAAATTATGTCATTGCGAACAGCTGCAGGCTGCAGGCTGCAGGCTTTGAAGCTTGAAGCTTGAAGCTTGAAGCTTGCGGCTTGATACGGCACTTCGCTCAAAAATACTTCGGCGCCAAATCCTCCGGCAAAACACATCTCTGCTAAACTAACCGCTAATCCGCCCTCCGAACAATCATGGGCTGACCTTACTAAACCTTCGGCTATTACACGGCTCAATGCTTGCATAATTCCCTTGGATTTTTTTCTATCCACCTGCGGCACATTAGCGCCCAAATAATCATACAATTTATAATAAACCGAACCACCTAATTCATTTTTGGTCTCTCCTGCGATATAAATCAGATTTCCGGGCTTTTTGATATCCATTGAAACGGCCTTTGTTACATCCTCCATTACAGAAATTGCCGAGATCAAAAGCGTCCCCGGTATGGCGATACTTTTTCCTTTTACGTTATATTCGTTATATAAGCTGTCTTTCCCGGAAATAAACGGCACTCCAAAATATTTGGCAAAATCATAGCAGGCAAAAGCCGCATCAACGAGCGTTCCTAACCGGTTCGGCTTATCCGGATTGCCCCAGCAGAAATTATCTAAAATCGCTGTGCGCTCTAAATTGCCTCCGGCAGAGACGATATTTCTCAGCGCCTCATCAATAGCGGATGCCGCCATCCAATAGGCAGATATCTCTCCATAGCGCGGGTTTATGCCGCAGGAAACAGCCAAGCCTTTTTTAGACGAGTAAACGGGCCGCACAACCCCCGCATCCGACGGGCCATCATTATTTATACCTACCAGCGGTTTTAAAACGGACGAACCCTGCACTTCATGGTCATACTGGCGCACCACCCATTCTTTACTGGCAACGTTGTAATCAGAAAGCACTTTTTTTAAAGTTACTGTTAAATCTTTTTTCTCCGCTAAATACGGCTCTTTTAAATTACGCTTTGCACTTATGGCTTTCTTGACAGAAAGAGGAACCCCTTCATGCAGAAAACCCATCTCCAATTCCCCGGCTAAATTATCCTGATAGAAAAGCTTGAGCATTTTATCCTGCCCAAACTCGCCTATTACAGTTGCTTCTGTATTTTCGGAAGCAAAAATATCAAGTAATTCGCCTATGTTTTTTTTATCTACCGCCAGGACCATCCTTTCCTGTGCTTCTGAAATCCATATCTCATCATAAGCAAGGCCGCTATATTTTAGGGGTACTTTATCTAAATAAACCACTGCCCCCAAATCTTTACCCATCTCTCCTACCGCGCTGGAAAGCCCCCCCGCGCCGCAGTCAGTAATCGCATTATATAAATTTTTATCGCGCGCCTTAAGCAGGGTATCCAACATCTTTTTTTCGGTAATCGGATTGCCTATTTGCACAGCTGTTCCGGAAACGCTTTCGGATTCATGAGTTAACTCGCCGGAAGAAAAAGTTGCGCCATGGATACCGTCCCTGCCGGTCCTTCCGCCTATGACTACAATCAAATCTCCGGAATTTACCTTTTTAAAAACTTTGTCCTTCGGGATTAAGCCGGCGGTCCCGCAATAGACTAAAGGATTTGCTATATAACCCTCGCTAAACAAAACAGCGCCGTTTATGGTAGGAATGCCCATTTTGTTGCCATAATCACGCACGCCGCTGACTACACCCTTTGCAATCCTTTTTGGATGAAGGCTGCCCTTAGGCAGCTTTGAAACAGGATAATCCGGCGGCCCAAAACAAAATATATCGGTATTAAAAATTGGCTTTGCCCCCAAGCCTGTGCCTAACGGATCCCTGATTACTCCGCCTATTCCGGTATTTGCTCCGCCGAACGGCTCAAGGGCTGATGGATGGTTATGCGTCTCTACTTTAAAACAGACATCAAAATTTTCGTCAAATTCAATGACGCCGGAATTGTCACTAAACACCGAAACGCACCACGGCTTATTCAGCTCTTTTGTTGCCTTCATTATCGTGGATTTAAGCAAGTTATTAATTTTTCTTCTGGTGACTGATGACTCCAGCCCGACTTCGTTCTGGCGGGGGTGACTGGTGACTCTTTTATAATCTATCTTTCCCCTAAACGTCTTATGCACGCAATGTTCTGACCAAGTCTGTGCTAAAGTTTCCAGCTCCACATCTGTCGGGTTCCTCTTAAGGCGGCTGAAATATTTTTTTATCGCGCGCATCTCGGTAAGATTTAAAAATAACTGCCCATCCCGGCTGATTTTTTGCAATTTTTTATCCGATGCGCTTAATAAATCAACACTCACTAACTGAAATTTATATCCCGAATCACTTCCCTCAGCTCCTTTAGATGCGCCGGTTACGGCATGTTGTATTACTTTATTTACTAATAATTTACCGCGGATAGTTTTAATTTGAGCATTGGAAAGCCTGCCGTAAATAACGTACTTCTTCGCCGTATGCAGGCTACTTATTCTGTTTATTCCCAAATCCAAAATCGCCTTTTTTACTGAACCCTCCACAGGATCCATTACTCCGGGGTTATAAGCGACTTCAATCACGAATTCGGTTGACCGGTTGGCCGGTTTGTGGCTTTGGCCATCGGAGGCCAAACCACGGCCTTGTGGCCTGCCGGTTGGCCGGTTAATAAAATATTCCTGGGTAATTTTGTCGGTTAATAATTCTTCGCAGATCCGTCTGATTTCCGCTTGAGCTAAATCGCCTTCAATAGAATAAACTTGGATAAAGCTAACTTTACGGACGGATTTGATTCCTAAGTCAAAGATATCTTTTTTGACACCTTCGCCGACTGCATCAAAGATGCCGCGTTTTTCTTTTACTTCAATATGCCAAAACATAATTTTAGGCAGGATTTACCCCGTTAGACCAGCCCGACTTCTGTCTGGCGGGGATAGCCCCGAAGCTTCGGGGCGTCTGTTCTTTACAAATCTCACTGATAAAATTTATGCTTCCGTAATTTACCAAGCCCTGCTTATTAGTAATAGCTGTTATCTCTAACGGGGTTAATGATGGTTTTAAAAGCGGTTATTTTATTCTTTCTGTTCTCTTAACGTAAGAGGTTTCTTGCGCAAATTTTCTTCATCCGGATTTATCGCCCTAACAAGAGGCATATTTGCCTCGGTTGCCACATAAATTACATTCGGGTTCTGATTGAGCGTACTTATCCAAAGATAATGTAAATACTGCGCAGTTAAACTCTGGTTAATTATCGTCTGCGCGTCACGGATACCTGCCGCCTCAACGCGTTTCCTTTCGGCTTCCTGCGTTTCACGCTGTAAAATAAATTTCATTCTTTCGGCTTCCTGCTCAGCTTTCAGCTTTTGTTCTATTGCTCCGCTTACTATCACCGGAAGCGTTATCGCCCTAAGTAAAACCCTTTCAATAATAACACCCCTATCACCGATAAGGTTTCTTAAGGAATCGAGTATGGCTTGGGCGAGCATTTCACGCTCAGAAGTATATAACGCCTTTGATTCATGCGCGACCGTGACCCCTCTGGCCGCTGCCCGGTATTGAGGGACTAAAATTACATCCTGATAATACGGGCCTATGGTTTTATAAACATCCACCGCTTTAGCCGGTTCAAGCCTATAGAGGATTGAAACATCCAAAGCAACATTCATCCCTTCCTTAGAAGGTACATTCATCGTTTCTTTATCTTCTTGCGTGCGCACTGAAAGGTTAATTACCTTTGCCAAGGGATTAATAAAACTAATCCCGCTATTTAAGTGACGCTCTGATACGTGGCCAAAGAAATCTACTACTCCTACATAACCGGCAGGGACAACCCTTACTGAAGCAAGAATAATCCCGATAAATAAACCAATAAATGTAGTAACTACTATCGGCTTTATTGAACCGGTTTTAGCCGTGTTTACAAATACAACGCCGATAATAAAACCCAAAGCAAGAATTACTAATAAACCCATAACGCACCTCCAAAGGACAAATAAACTCTCCTCATTTAAAATAGCGTTTCTTGTATTTTGACTGATAGCTATCTTTAAATATCTTTAGAATCGCCCCGGATAACAGCCCTAAAAAAACGGTTGAAAGAACGGCATTTAGCTTAATCCTACGCTTATACATAACATAAAAAAGCCCAGCCAAGAACCCAACGGTCGTACAGAATAGAATTAATAGCATCCCGCTAAATCCCTATCCGCTTAAAAATGGTATTGATATTACGCAGGTAATAATCCAGATTAAAACAATTTTTTAACTCATTATCCCCGAGGACGTTTCTTAATGCGGAATCTTGAGCAAGGTTAGACTGAAAATTTGAACCTTCATTCCAAGTCTTTAAGGCATTCCTCTGCACTATCTCGTAGGCAGCCATCCGTTCCAAGCCCTTTTCCATTAATTTTGTAAGCACGGCTTGAGAAAATATCAAACCTCCGGTTTTTACCAAATTTTTAAGCATATTCTCCGGATAAACTACCAGCCCCTCAACAACACTGGTCATTTTATTAAGCATATAATCAAGCAGGATTGTCGAATCCGGCAGAATTATACGTTCAACCGAAGAATGGCTGATATCGCGTTCATGCCATACCGCCACATTTTCCAACGCCGCCTGCGCGTTGGAGCGTAAAAGGCGCGCTAAACCGCAAATCCGCTCACAGATTACCGGGTTACGCTTATGTGGCATAGCCGATGAACCCTTTTGGCCCTTCCCAAACGGCTCTTCCACCTCTAAAACTTCTGTCTTTTGTAAATGGCGAACCTCCAAAGCAAATCTCTCAAGGCTAGAAGCCACAATAGCTAGGCGCGCCATATACACAGCATGGCGGTCACGGGGGATAATCTGGGTAGAAACCGGCTCTACTTTTAAACCAAGCTTTTTGGCCGCATATTGTTCGATACGGGGGTCAATATTAGAATATGTCCCCACTGGGCCGGAAAATTTGGCAAAACTTATATATTCTTTTGCCTGTTCAATTAAATCTTGAAGGCGCAAAATTTCCGCATACCAAGAAGCAAGTTTTAGCCCAAAAGTAGTGGGCTCGGCATGCACGCCGTGCGTCCTGCCGATACAAACCGTATTTTTGTATTTTTTAGCCTTGCTACGGACCGCTGTCGCAAGCTTTTTAATATCGCAAAGGATTATATCTATGGCCTCCCTACATTGAAGGGCAAGCGCCGTGTCCAAGACATCCGAAGAAGTAAGCCCCAAATGGAAATACTGCGCATCTTTTCCTATAAACCTAGAAATCTCGGTGATAAAAGCCACAACATCATGCTGGGTTTTTTCTTCTATTTTTTTTATGCTGGCGAGGTTAAACTTAGCCTTATTCTTAATATTAATCAGGGATTTTGGGGGGACATTACCTAACTTTACCTGAGCTTCTAACGCAACTATTTCAACATCAAGGAGTTTAGAAAACTTACTCTCTTCAGACCATACATATGCCATTTTAGGCAGGCTATAGCGCTCAATCATTGGCTTCTCCTGTAATAATTTCAAAAACGGCGAGACATTCTACATCAAGATATGCTATATACAGCCCTTTAAATATATCATAACCCTAACCTATCGTCAATCAAATTTACAATGTGCTTTTTGATGCCCTGCCAACTAATTTTATGCTATAATTAAGCCATTATGAATAAAGTGGACTTTTTAAAGATCGCAATTTTAGCGGCGAAAGAAGCGGGAAAAATCCATAAAAAATACTTCAATACCAAATTTAAAGTCAAAACCAAATCCAGCTCATTTGACTTGGTGACTGCCGCAGACATTGAGGCGGAAAAAACCGCCGTATCCGTTATTAAAAAATATTTTCCTGATCATAACTTTCTGGCCGAAGAAAACAAGTATAAAAAAACTGCCTCGGAATATATGTGGGTTATTGACCCTTTAGACGGAACGAATAATTTTTATTCCGGGCTACCTATTTTCTGCTCCTCAATAGCCATTCTAAAAAATAATGAACCGATCGTAGGTGCCATATATGACGTAACGCGCGACGAACTTTTTTATGCCGAAAAGGGTAAAGGCGCCTATTTAAACGGAAAAAAGATACACGTCTCAAGGATATCCGACTTGAAACAATCACTTTTCATCACAGGTTTCTATTATGACCGCGGCAAAGAAATGGATGAAAACTTAAAAAAAATCAGGCAATTCCTTATCCGCCGCATCATTGGCATAAGGCGCCTAGGCTCGGCTGCCCTAGACCTTTGCTACGTTGCCGCGGGCCGCGCCTGCGGATTCTGGGAATTTAAACTCAGCCCTTGGGACTTTGCCGCAGGAATTCTAATCGTTAATGAGGCAGGCGGAAAAGTGACCGACAGATACGGGAAAAAAGTAAAAATGGAAAAATCTTTTATTGCCGCCTCTAACGGCAAAATTCATAATAAAATGCTTAAAATTCTTAAATAATTTCCCTTGACATATTATTAGTCTTGGTATATATTTTACTTAGTTATGAATTTAGAAGTAAATAAAGGTCAAGAAACAAGATGCCACAGGAGCGACAATACTCATCCTGTGGTTTTTTTCTGCCATTATTTACTATCTAATTCTGTTTATTAGAGAAAGGGGGGTAGTAAGTAATGGCGAAAGGCAAAGTTAAATGGTTCTCGAACCAAAAAGGTTACGGATTTATCACTACTGAGTCAGGCACTGATGTATTTGTCCACCATAGCACAATCCAAGGAGAAGGTTACAAAACATTAGAAGAAGGCCAGGAAGTTGAATTCGAAATTGAAAAAGGCCAAAAAGGCGACCAAGCTGTAAAAGTAGTCAAGTTATAACCTAAGCAAAAAATGAGGCCCGGCGTAATTCAAAAGCCGGGCCTCATTTTATCTACACGCCGTTAAAAAACTATATCGCTCGCCTTGCCTCCAATGCCTTTATAATTGTGCCGTTATCCAAATAGTCAATATTACTACCCAGAGGAATACCCATACCGATTCTCGTTACTTTTATACCTTTGGGCTTAAGCAGCTGAGCAAGATATAAAGCCGTAGTCTCTCCTTCGGTATCTGAATCTGTGGCAATAATTATTTCGCTGATGCTATTTTTATTCAGGCGGCTGATAAGTTCATTTATGCTTAGATCTTCCGGCCCTCTTCCATCAAGCGGAGAAAGCGAACCCATTAAAACATGATAGACGCCCCTGAAGATGCCGGTCTTTTCAATCGCGATAACGTCTTTAGGCTCTTCAACAATACAAACTATGCCTTTGTCGCGTTGTGTATCTTTACAAACATTACAAAGCTCATCTTCGCTTATATTGTGGCAGACAGAACAAAACCTTATGCTTTCCTTAAGCTTAACCATCGCCTCCGATAAAGATTTTATCTCTTCTAAAGAAAGTTTATTCAGGATAAAATGCACTATTCTCTCTGCACTTCGCCTGCCTATGCCGGGAAATTTTACCAGTTTATCAATCAACACCTGAAAAGATAAAGGAAAAGTACTCGCCATTATTCTTTCTTTAAGCCTACTTTTAGAAAGGCTAGTTTAATCAGCCCTGTTAATAATTTTTCCTTTGAACGCCGCGATAGTTGACTTAATGCCCGGCTCCATATCAGCCTCTTGCCTATCCGAAAGCTCATCTGAGAGGATAAAACTTATTCTAACTCTTGATCCTAACACATCTTTTAAATTCTGCTCTATAAATTCGCTATTCTCTCTTTTTTCTAAAACATCCTTATGGAATTTTAACTTTCTAGGAAAGCTGATAAATAAAATATTATTTTCGGCCTTTAAAGGCGAGCCTTCATTCAGATATGTGGCAATTGACATTTTTGTTTTACTAATCTTGTCAATGACCGACTGCCAAACACCTCTAATGCGCTCAAACGCAACCGTTTCTTGTTTCTGGCATGGTGCGTCTAATTCCTTGGCGGCGCGAATTCCCGTCTCGACTTTTACAGATAATGAATCCAAAGATGCCGAAGAAACATACCCGCCAGTATTTTTAACGGCACGGCCTTCTGAGTCTTTCTTTAACAAAGGGCTACTGCCGATAGGGGAATTATCCTTGCCTAAAGGCTCCTCGAATGCTTGGCTATCTCTTGCCGCGCCGAACATATTAACTATCGCTATCTCCAAGACTATCCTCGGTGAATCTATCCGCCTAAACATTTCCTGAGCGTCAACGAGAGTATTTATATTGTGCAAAATATCGGCAAGCGGAATACCCTGGGTTTGTTTAACTATTTCCTCTTTTATGTTGGATGGAACATTTAAAAGTTTATCTAATTGTGTTTTTGCCACCTTTGCAACCATTAAATTCCTGAAATATTCAATAAGGCTGATAATAAGCACCGCGGCATCTTTGCCCTGGTTTATAAAATTATCTACCATTTCCAAAGCGCCATCCGCGTCTTTCTTAATTATCCGGCTGATCAAAGAAACAAGTAATTCATCCTCAACAATGCCTAAGAGCGAAGAAATATCGCTTAGGCTGATTTTACCCTGGCCAAACGAACCAAGCTGGTCTAATAATGACTCGGCATCCCTTAAGCTCCCATCAGAAGCACGGGCTATAGCCAACAGGGCATTATCGTCTATCTTAATATTTTCCCTTTTTGCCAATTGTTCCAACGTCTCTATTATTTTAGGGATAGTGATAGGCTTAAACTCAAACTTCTGGCAGCGGGAAAGTATCGTGGGAGGGACTTTGTGTATTGCGGTAGTAGCAAAAACAAATACCACATGCGCGGGGGGTTCCTCCAGGGTTTTAAGGAGCGCGTTAAATCCGTCGGGAGTTATCTGATGGACTTCATCGATTATATAAACTTTGCTCTTTCCGTAACTGGAGGCAAATTTTACATTCTCGCGCAGGCTTCTTATGTCTTCTATGCCACGGTTTGACGCCCCGTCAATTTCTATAACATCCATGCTTCTGCCTTCGGAAATTTCAATACAGACAGGGCATTTACCGCAAGGCTCAAGCGTGGGGCCTTTTTGACAATTCAGCGCTTTGGCTAACACCCTCGCGCAAGAAGTTTTCCCCACGCCGCGCGGGCCGGAAAATATATAGGCATGCGCAACCTTACCGGAAGAAACAGCGTTTTTTAAGCTTTTCGTAACGGATTCCTGCCCGATTATTTCATCGAAATTTTGCGGGCGGTATTTACGCGCAAAAACTAAATAAGACATATCTTTAAAAATTAAAGGTTTCAGCCGGAGGCTGATCCGCCTTAGGCGGAAAAAATAAAAAATTAAAAAATTAAGCTTACGTTTGCTTCAAGGGCATCCGAATCAAAATCATGAATTCTGTCAATATGCCGCCAGTCAAAGCCGATTTCCGTATATTTTGTAACGGGGATAGTTATCCCCAATACCACCTCATTTCTTGTGCCTTCGGCCAGTTTAAAACTATAGGTAAATTCGTTTAATACATAGGCTATAATTTTTCTCTCTTCGCTAAGCTGGTAAACCGGAAGCATAAACTTAAGGCGTGTTTCCGCTTCGGCGGCGTATTTAATACGCGGATGCCAAAGCCAATTTACCCAATCATAATTATAGCGGCTATACTGAAAACTCTCCCCCGCGTAAAACCAAGGAAAAATATCTGTTCCAAATTCAAAACCAATCTCTTTATACTCCAACTTGTCTTTCTGTAAATTATTTCTTAATTCAATAAACGGCGAAAGCTTTATTTTGGCAAAATTATCCGTGCCCCTATCGTAAGAAAATTTGAACTCGCCGCGTTGAATATAAATACTGTGCCTCTCGCGGAATAAATACCTGTAAGAATTAGAAAACTCTACTTTGGGTTTTTCCCATTCAGCAAAAGCCGCGGCATTGTAGCAGATTAACAAAACAAGAGTAAAAAAATACGCTCTTTTCAGAAATAGCTCCTTAAAATGATTTATTTATCTCGGAAATTTTTTCTTCAATAATCTTCTCGTGTTTATATTCCGCGTCTTTTAAACTTATTAAAATATCCTTGATTACGGATGAGCTGTGTTTAGCAAGCATCTCCTCATAAAACTTATAAGCCTCTTTTTCTTTTCCAAGCGCAATTTGAAGCACTTCTAAAGGAACCACCATATCCTCCTTCTTAATATATTTCTGTTTACCAGCAGCAAGAGTTAACCAAAAAGCAAAAAGGTTCGAATTGGTTGCAATGGCGGAGAGACTGGGATTCGAACCCAGGGACCCAGTTTCCCAGGTCAACTTCTTAGCAGGAAGCTGCTTTCGGCCACTCAGCCATCTCTCCAAAATTTCACAAACTTCTTATTTTCTTTTTTTCTTAAAAAACTCACTTAACAAAGAACCACATTTATCTTCTAAAATTCCACTTTTAACTTTTATGCGATGATTTAATTTTTTATCGTTGGCAATATTTATTATCGAACCACAGGCGCCGGCTTTCGGGTCGGGCGCTCCATAAACAACCTCTTTTATACGAGAAAGCACCAAAGCCCCTGCGCACATACTGCAAGGTTCAATTGTAACATAGAGCGAGGCTTCACTCAACCATTTACTGCCTAAAAAATTTGCCGCAGAAGTTATGGCAATCATTTCGGCATGCGCGGTGGGATCTTTTAGGCGCTCTACCTGATTATGCGCACGGGCGATAATTTTGCCATCGCGTACAATCACACACCCGACAGGAACCTCATCTTCCTCTGAAGCCTTTATTGCTTCCTTTATGGCTTCAGACATATAAATCTCGTCAATTTTTCCCAAATTTTCGTTTTCTCTTTTGGTTTTTTCTTAACTCTTAGCTCTTAATTCTTAGTTCTGAATTATTGCGCGCCCAGCAGGAATCGAACCTGCAACAACCAGCTTCGTAGGCTGATGCTCTATCCAGTTGAGCTATGGGCGCAAAGTTTAAAACTATATTATACCTAAACAGTAGTTTTATTCAAGAAGATTATTGAATAAAAACTTTTACGCGTGTCCATTTCAGTAAATTAAGCCGGATTTAAAAATAAAGAACCCGATTATTTAAGAAAAAACAATATAAACCCTTCTATTTTTATATCAATCATGCGGTTCGCAATTTTAAATAGTAAGTATTTTTAATATTTTAATCAACATTTTTTGTTAACAAATTGTTAACATTTTATAACTTATTAACTAACAAAGAGTTACGTGAAACAAATTTACCCATTTTTTGGCAAAATTAAGCAAAAAATGCTATACTTAAAGTAGGAGAGGCATAAGCTTTGGGGGGCAAGCGTGGAGGTAAAGAATGCGTATATTTACTATAACAACCATGATTATATTAGGTTGCGCCATAACGTTAGTTGCCTCTCTTGGTTGCGCCGAAAATGATAATTCCGGTAATAAGAAAAGTGCGTTAGCGCCTTCTCAAGAATCTACAAACGATGGCAAAAACTTATCTACCCCTGTGCCTGACAACAGAAAGAACGAAACCTGTTCTTTTTTTGATTTTATCAATAAAAAGGCTTATGCCGATCCCGTAGAAGACAAAGAAGATAAGAAAAAACTCAGGGAAAAATGGGAAGAATTAACAGGAGTTGATGTGTTCTACCCCTACTTTAAGGCTAAAGAAATAGAAGACTGGGTAAGTGAAAAATTTAAGGTAAGGCTTTTTAACATGAAGGGCCGCATGAAATTCGACGACAATAAATCTAACGCTAACATCATATATGTCTTCAGCATAAAATTCTAGATCAGCTTGATGATGCTCTCCGTAATAATCCGGGCAATTTGACTATTTATTCACCATATTTAAAACCTATCCCGTCCAAGGCTTCTTTACGGCTGGTGTGATACTTACGGCAGAACAAAGTTACGTCTTTATTATCCATTATGTTTTTCTCATGCAGAAACTTTAAAACCGCGATCCTTAATTTTATTTCCTCAATAATATCTCTCGGGCTAACACCGCTTACTTCCGCAAGCTTATCCCTATAAACACTGCTTACCCCCGCTTCAACAAATTTTCTTTTACTATAATCAAATGTCCAAACCGGAGAAAGCAAAACCAGCTTCTTTTCCATCCCGGCAGTCTCAACAACTTCGCCTATGGCCCTTACAATTTTGCCGTCAATATTAAAACGCCTCGTAATCACAAAAACATCGATTAAATTTACCAATACTTCCGGAACATTCATCGGCTCATTTTCCAGCCTCATTATTGTTTCACGCGCGGTAGAAGCATGCATTGTGCCCATGCAATATTTACCGATATTCATCGCGGTCATAAGGTCGGCCGCCTCAGCGCCTCTTACCTCGCCAACGATAACTCTATCCGGGCGCATCCTCAGGCTATTCTTTACCAAATCTGCCAAGGTTACTTCCTCGTCGCTCTCAAGACGCGAACAATTTTCTTCTAATTCTGTATTTAACTCTAATGTATCCTCAATAACAACCAACCTGTCTTCGCTAGGCATAAAGGCGAGCAAGGCATTTAATAATGTAGTTTTCCCTGTACCCGGCCCTCCCGAGATAATAAGGTTTGCCGGCTTAATTCCTAATCCTTCAACGTAAAGCCATAACTGTGCAGCGATCTCAAATGATAATGTGCGATTTGCGATTAATTCTATAATACTCAAAGGCTTTTCTTTGGCGCGCGTAATAGTAACCTGCGGGCCAAATGGAGAAAATACTATATTGCCTCTGCCTTTAATATTATACAATACTATGTTATTTATCTTCCTGACTTGGGTCTTGCCGGAAAAAATAATAAGCTTCTTGATGAATAAATTTAATTCTTCAGAAGAAGTAAATCTTTTGTCTAACTTAACCAGGCCCGTATTGGTCTTATGCACGAAAATAGGGCCTAAAGAATTAATCATTATATCTTCCACCTGCTGGTCATTTAACAGGTCTTCAATTAAACCATAAGAAAGAAAACTATTAAAGAAACTTTCTATCTCTATGCCTTTTACCTGTTTTAAGAGTGCTTTGCCTTTTTCGCTGTTGTAAACGTCTAAAAATACCTTAAACATAGCGTCTTTTTTGGCTTCCATGTTCTGCATCAGGGTAACTTTTCCGGCAAGTTTATCCAATATCTCATTTTCCACAGCAATCATTTCTGGCTCCATAACGCCTCCTTATAACAAAATCTTAAATAATTTTAATCTTTATTTCGGGATTAGCCCGCAGGGTATTATGCACAGGGCAATTTTTTACAAAAGATAGGAACGCATCTTTCCTGCGTTCGTCAAACAAAACACCCTTTAAATCAACTGTTACATCAATAACCGCAAAACAGACAGGTTTTTCTTTAGAGAATTCCGCCTCAATAGCTATATTAAATCCGGAGGACGCAATACCGGCCCCCTCTAAGTATTTACGCGCATAAACCCCAATACAGCTTCCCAGGCTTGCTAATAATGCCGCCGGCGGAGTTATCGCCTTGCCGCCAGAACTGATAATAAATTCGCAGCCTTCGGAGCGCACTTTAAACGAAGCACCATCCTGATTTAAAATTTCTACCCGATACACGAAATTTCCTTTACTGCTCCGAAGAAAGCAAATTGATAATTAAGCAGCCATACGCACGCTTTGCCATACATCGCCTATAATAAATTTAGCCACATCTTAGGATAAAACATTAACCCTCTGATAAATAATACCATGCCGGGTTTGTTTTGTCTATAATCGAAACTTTTAACTACGATACTTTAGTTTGCAGGTGAGATATTTAACGGATAGGCTTAAGTTAAATATTGAAAAATAAAAAATGACGCAATGCCGAAACGCGTATCCTTACGATTGCGGCATACATTATTTTGATGAAAAAAACAAAAATTTATTTAGCAACAACAGCGGGCTACTTTTTTATTCTCACTACTTCTTTACAAATTCCGTGATTTTTCTATTTAGCCGCCTCAAATTAAATGATATATCAAACAATAGTGCTAAGATGAATAAACCTATCAGGCTAATATAAAGCATCTTCTACCACCTCCTTTTAAGTATTATATACCGAATAAAGTTCCAGACAATATAAATTTAAAACTGGCGGAGAGGGAGGGATTCCTTCTCCTCCGTCTCGACATTCGTCGAGACTCCTCCGAAGCCGGCCGCCCTCGCTTGTACCAGTGGCGCTCGGGTCGGCTTCGAATCCCACTATAGAGTCATATTTTTTAAATTGGCGGAGAGGGAGGGAGTCCATTAAGAACAATTCCCTAACTCTCTTACTTTCAAAGTATTATAGCATAACTCGCTGAAATGACAATGAATTAACGATTCTACCTGTTATACAACTCTTTACAATATTTTACAAGGTTTTCCCTTTAGATGGGCACATTTTGGGCACAAACAAAATCAACTAAATCATATTCCATACAGAACGATATGCTAATTGAGCGAGCTCATTTGCTCTCTTATTTATCTGCTCCGCTCCCCAATTGGTAGCGACTCCTTCATATTTTTCTACAAACTCCTGAACGGAAATATGATTTTGAATTTCTCTTCTAAGATCACTCTTTAACAGTTTGATTTTTTCAACTGGTGTTACATTCCCAAGTTTTGAGTTAGTCCTAAAACTCACAACCAGCAAATTACCAATATTATCGATAGCATCAACCATCTCAGTTAATAATTCTACGCCCCCTTGGGGCGTCTGAGGATAAAAATGCTCAATGTTATGATTTCTACGCAAAATCTTACGATCTGGATTAAAAATACGCACTCTCTCTCCTGGATGCAACCATATATTATCCATTCTATCAAAAATATACACAATTAATGGTATCGTTTCAGCAGAATAAGAAATATCAACAAAACGAGCCATAAATTCTTGTTCGGATGCCAATTGGCCTTTTAAGATATTAATCAATTCATCAGTCGTTCGTACAAAGTCATCACACTCAGAGTAATTTACACAAAAATCTGCATATAGCTTCTCAATCTCATTACCAACTCGATCACATATTGCATTATTAATAAAATGATATTTTTCTAATGTAACAAACAACTGAACTAGCTTTTTAGACATGCCAGAATTATTGCTCCCATTTAATCTCCTTAAGCTCTCTATAGCAGAATAAATTAGTGGATAAATTTGCGAGATATTAAACAAGCGTAATCCTTCCAGCGTTAAATGGATTGCTGCATATTGATCTTCGTGATTAGAAATAAAACCACAATCATTAAATTCAAA
The DNA here is from genome assembly GCA_030681595.1 of Candidatus Omnitrophota bacterium. GTDB lineage: Bacteria > Omnitrophota > Gorgyraeia > Ghiorseimicrobiales > Ghiorseimicrobiaceae > CAKKQO01. The sequence continues at coordinate 26,591 of JAUXSB010000008.1, read as the reverse complement.
GTAGTCATGCGTCTCAACTTCAACGGAAGCTTGAACAAAAGAATAATATTTCGCGAATTTATCCAACTCATTAACAAGCTGCGGAGCTCCTATGGTTTGGCTATATGATTTAATCTTTCTATAAAGCTCAGACCTAAGCACAGGCCCTTTTTTTGCAACATAAAAATATTTTAACATTCGCAACATTGTTCCTTCTGAATTATCAACTATCTGTCGCCAAGCTTCCTCTAAATTTTCAACTTCTTGCGCGAAAAGAAAATTCTTCAAAAGATCGGATGCCTCCAAATCAATTCCTCTAGCATTTGTCCTCTCGAAAATGCTAAATGCTTCCGCTTCATCTTGAATATCAATCCGAGCTATATACGCATTATAAATAGCTTTCAAAAATCTGCTTAGCGTATCTTGGTCAAATGTATGTATCTGTTCATAAAAGAAAGTAAAGATGGATTTGACGCGATTGACCTGCCTCTTCACTGATCTATTACCTATCCGATTTGGAAAATCTCCATTCCAATCAAAGTTAGCCATATATTCAAAAACATCTTTAATGGATTCGGATGAAATCAGACGCGTTCCCAGAGACTGGGCCGTTGTAGAATCTACAAAAGTAATTCTTTGCTGAATAATATTTGCAATTCCGATAGAATTTATTGCTTTTGCCAAATTCCTGCATGCGATTAAGAGTAATAATGCTGTTGTAATTCGTTGCTGTCCATCAACAATCTTAACAAAGTCATCTCTTCCATCTGCACTACAAAAAATCATGGTGCCTAAAAAAAGATCCCCCTGCCCAGTCCCAGCATAACTTTTTAAATCTTCAATAAATTCTAACGCCTCATTCTTCCCCCAAGCAAATTGTCTTTGATTCTTGGGTACTTTTAATAACTTAGAAGATGTAAAAAGCGTCTCGAGTGTTTGTGGAGTAGGACTTATCATGCAACCTCCCTGTTAAAACATATTATCAACTTAAGGATATTTTAACTCTAAAAGACATTAAGCGCAATAAGAACAATGGCTATATCCTCAGCTTGTAGGACCCCCGCCCTTTCCTCTCTCGCATTCTGAGCCATTTAGCCAATTCAGATTCTCTAAAACGCAAAGAAACCCCCAACTTTAAATAAGGCACAAAACCATAATGCACCCATTTGTAGATAAGGGCTGGTTTTACCTGCAACATATCACAGACTTGATATACAGTTAGCAGCTTTTCCACTATATTAGATTACCTCATTCTAATGATGGGTAGAACTCCTTATTCTCCGCCTTTTTATCACAACTTATTGATTTATATAGAGGCACTATCATAGCCCACTAATTTTGTGCCCATGAAATGCCCAAAAGCATCTTTTTCTGCCCCTTTTTATAGGGTTCAGAAAACTCGGCTCAAGTTCGTTTTTTCCAAAAAGATGGCTATCCTTGTCTCATCTTACCTACATTCAAAAATCTTAACTCAACTATCGCTTTTTTGCGTAGGATTTGAAAATTTACCACCTATGCCTTTCCTGTTTGGGTTTTTTCCCATCCGGTAAGGAAAAGAATGGCAATTCTGATCTTCGCATCTTCTTACCAGAGACGGCCTATTGCCTTGGCACTCAAGGCACCGAGCCCTATGCGCTTTCACCGGAGTAACTTTATTACTTTGCATTTATCCTCCCTCTTCCCCCTTTTTATAAGGGTCGGAAAATTACTTCAAATTTACCTCAAATTCCCTCAAATTTGCCTCAAATTTCCTAAAAATTGCCTAAAATTTCCCTAAAAAACCTTTTTGGGGTGCAAGAAAAACCCTAACGTCAACTTTACTTTCTCCATATCTCCACTTTACTTTCTCCATATCTTTTGCCATTATTGATTAGTCTTAGCTCTGAATTCTTTACTTTCTCCATATCTTTGTGCTTAAATGCGTTTGGATTAGTTCTTTACTTTCTACAGAGATATATATTATACCAGTACCCATCATTAAACCTTAAAGCCCATATAGCAGAAATCTTTGTATTGGCCCGTGAATTTATAGGAGCTTACTCCCCCAAATAATCCGCCATACTTAACTTTCTCAATCCATTTCCCGTCCATTAATTCCTTAAATGCCCTGCTCATTGTTTTAGAGCTCATCACGCCTTTCATCTCAGAATAAGCTAAGGTTACCTCACTAAGTGTTTTGTGGTTAAATTTTGCTCTTAAATAGATATAGAGGACTTTTGCTGAACTTGACAACTTCCGCCATTCAGGATCTTTCAGTAAATCCCGCCTTACCATCACAAAAGGGGGTGCTTTATGTTTCTTTCTGCTCATCTTTACATTCTCCTAACAGTTTCAAACACATTTTAAAATTATATAACTTTAAGAGTCTGCAATGCTTACCGTTATTTCTAAATATTTATCAACGATTGCCTTTCTAATAGCTTCGTAGGTCTCTTTGTTAATGGGATAATATACATTTATCTCTTTTGAGTTAGGTAAAACTTTAATGGGAAACACTAATCTTAAATCTCCGTTTGGTCTTGAATAAACTGAAATACAATTTAAGGAAAGGGAGTTATTGTAAACAACTGAGGCTATGCCTATGAGTCCTTTATCGTTAGGTTTTAGAGGAATAAAGGTTGGCTCTGTAATTATTATTTTTTCCATCGTCTAACGTCTCCTGAACGTCTTCAAATAAAAATTCAAATACCTTCTCTAATCTAAAATCGGAGTCTTCGCTTTGTTCATATTCCCAAATTGGAGTTAGCATATCGGTATTCATATAAACAAAAAACTCGTCTGTATTTATACAAACGAGTTTAAACCAAAAAACTTATGCTTGCAAAGACAGATAAGAGGGTTACCTTATTTGTCTAAAACCACCTTCAACCAGCTTTACACATCTCTCATAATCTCTTTTTACCTTTCGTTTAGCATAATTTAATTCATTTCTATCTACATCATTTTTGTAAAACTTTTTTGCTAACTTGTTCCAAGTCCAGCCTTTATTTTTCAGATCGAATATTTTAAGGTAGCCTTCATAATGAGCGAATCTTTTTCTTGAATCAACATTCTCATACTTTTTGGGAAGAATGGCTAAAGAATTGTCAATAACCTCTTCTACATTTTTCATTATGCTTTTTTTAGGAAACTTCAAATCAATTTCGAGGTGAATTTTATCGAACCCCTTTTTAATACGCTTCCTATCCCTTAAGATTGCTTCGCATAATAGTAATTCTTTACAGATAACAATCCACGGCAAAAATGGCACCACAAATTTATCACTGCCCCCTTTTTTATATTCAGGGGAAGGCAAATGAGGGGGTCGTGGTTCCATAAGCCCATATTTTTTCTTAAAATAATACATAATCTTAATAATTTCCCTCGACTTGTTCTTTCCTACAACAGGTAACCAAATATTCTTATAATCTTGTAGATAAAATTTATTTCTTCTTAGAAACTCCCACCTATATTTTGCAACAAAAAACTCTTCTTTATTAACCTTATAAAATTCTTCTTTCCACACTTCTCCCTCACATCTTCAAAATCTTAGTTTATCATAACCTGCTATGTTAAGTTTTGTATAGTTTTATCCCACATTTACCCCTCGTTTTATATGTAAGGTTTTGTAAGGTTTATCTGCAACTTTTAACATATAAGGTTTTATAGGTTTTTTGAATAAACAAAACATCAGGTTTTATGAAATTTTATTAGGCTTTTAAACTGTCTTATGAACCTATTTTTATAAAATTTCACCAACCTTTTGTTATCTTTTTGATAGCATTTTGTTAGTTTTTACAGCAACAAACAAGAGGAATAATCTTAGAGTTGACAGAAAAAGCTGTTTCATTTCTTCTTATCTCTTAAAGTATAGGTTAATAGACCGCCGATGACTAGGACGATAACATTAGTGGCAATTAAATCTGATTCGGGGTTACGATATCCAAGTGTGCGTGTTGAGCGATTATGTTGATCTGACCAACTAAGCCAAGAAATACAAATTATTATTGCACTCACCCAAGCAACTATTAATTGTTTTTTATTCATTTGCTATGCTAAGAACTATCTGTTCTAAACCAAATAGCAATTACTTATTATATAACAAGGGGTTCCAACCAACTTTCGTTTAAGTTGTGCCTAAAATGTGCCTATTTTAATGCTTAATTCTTACTTCTTTTAAAAAACGCAATCACATTGATACATAAGATATCTATTAAAGAATTTTCTGGACGATAACCTGAATATAATTTATAGCCCCTAAAGAAGATCTATACGAATCTTGTGCTTCCCTTAATGTCACCTGTGAATAACCTTCATGGATTACCTTTCCTCTCAGTTCATAGCATTTCACTTTCCAATCAACCAAAATTTGATCCAAAAGAGACCCCCAGCCATTCCTTCGAGGCATAAACCAAGAAATAACCGCTAACGATTTTGATAAAAGTTTCTGATTTAAGACTGATTCCAGCAATACTAATTTATCAAACAGATTCTCTGGTACTACTGCCAATGGCTCTAACAGCAAAGTGATTTCGGAAAGAAAACTCTCAAAAGCTGTATTTGATTCAATTGGACAAAGTCTATACTGGCTACGCCATATTGCATTCATTGATGAATGTAATAGTTCTCTATAAATTGGAATTTTTGTACCATCTCTAAGTAGATCTGTAATTGAGCTTATTATTTCTAGTGATCTCTGTGTTGCGTTTCCAAAACCAATAGGACGCAATGTCGGCCTACGTATGCATATACCCTGTTCTTCTGAATCATCATCTCTAACTAAAACGATTCTAACATCGGAAACCTCTGCCATAACAATAGGAATTATATGAAAAGATTTTTCTCCTAAGCTATTTTGGTCTTGGTCTCTATAGACTTCTAAAAATCGATTTACGGCAATAACAGCATCCCGAATAAATGTTTTATCTTTCGCGGCAAAATCACTTTTACCTTCTTCTGTAGAGACATCTACTTGCTGATCAAGCAATATATTGAATAACGTTCGTCCAGCATATCCAAAAATATCATGGGAAAATTCAATATTAGCTCCATGAACTTGTGGGCCTTGAGTAATTTCTATTGGGGAAAGAGCTTGGGGTTTGATCTTAACTTGCCTATCATCAATCTTTACCGTATAAAAATCCTCCGGCATATACACGCGGAATGGAACAATAAAACTCACTCCTGGTCTAAGCATATAATTTCTTTATAACCCTTATATATCTAATGCCTTTGTTTATATATTCTTCCATATCTTAGTTATTAGATTATACTGTTCTAAATATCTTTCTGTATAGGCCTTGGTTACAATAAGTCATAAAATCGTATGTCGGCTTGCACCCAAATCGCGCCTAAGTTCTTCTACTTAACTCATAAATTACACTTTAATCTATAAATTATTCAGATGGCAATCCACAATCAAAACTAATAAATTGGCCACCACATTTAGGACAAACTTCCGCATCACATCCTTCAACATGATATTGCCCTTTTTTTACACAGCAATCATGACAATCATGCTCTTCAGTGACTTTATCCCAATCAATAGGTTCTCCATTCTCATCTAAATAAGGCTTTCCATTTTCATCTAATGCGCTTTCATTACCATATTTAATTCTTTTATATCTTTTTCCTCTTATTTTGATTGTCTTTTCTTTTTGAGATTCCTCAAATTCATCTATATATTGGAAATATCTATAAAGATTATTTGAAATTTCATGAAGCTCATCTTTTCCTTTTGGTGATCCGAGACGATGCAAAATATCAGTTCTCATGTCGTGAGTCTTTATAAAACTTGATTCTGTCTCGGCATCAAGCATAAAAATTTTCTTTAATCTTTTAAGAAGTTTATAAAAAACTTCACTTCTTTCGCCTTTTATATGTCCTAGCTTATTTAGCAAAAAATTATGCAACATTGCATCTAGTTCTATTAAATAATCTTTATCTAATGTAACGCCAATGTCCCATTTTCGAAAAAGTACTTCAAAACGATAGCTAAATTCATTTTTCATATCGGTAGGGACAAAATCAGTTTGCGCTCTCTTGCCCAATATGTGTTTTCTTAGAAATCTAGATTGGGGATTAAGAAATCGATAATCAATAAGTTGCTTAAATATAGGCAACACTACACATGAGATGATTTCTGATTTATGTGGAAGTGAACAACTGTAATAATAAAGGCCGCGATTAAGGACTAATTCTTGTAAAATAGCATCGATGCCACCTGGACCGCCGTTAATAATAACGTGAAAACGTCCCCTTTTTAAATAGCGATATTTAATTTTAACTGGGCGTGTATATTTTCTCCCAATAGCCTGCAAGAAAAAAAAGAAATTCCTGGCTTCTGAGCGATAAGTGGATTTTACTTTTATTATTTGATCATAGCTTGCCATTTTTTAAGTTTTAATCTCGTAGCATTCCTATAAGTACCGCACATTTTATTATAACTACTCAAACTAAAAATAATTATAACCTCATCTAATAAGACTATAGCTATTATCTGCTAGATTAGACAAATTAGAACACCTCGCTCTACACCGACCTAAGAACTATTACTATCTGTATTCAAGATAGTTACGATTAAATATCTTTGGGTTTGTGCCCAAAACGAGACTTTTTTCTTAGCACAGATTTTTTTATAAAATCTTTCTGTAAAATACCGCGTCTTGCTAAATCAATAAACACTTTTTTCATAGAATTAAAAATAAGTTCATCTGGCATTTCCAATATTACTTTTATTTCTTTTTTACTAGAATCCCTTTTAAGCATTTCCTCGAAATACTGCCTAGCTTTATTCTTCTTAATAATTCTCTTCTGAATATAACGAGCTGGCCACCATTCTTCTAAAACAGTGGGCAACAAAGGATTGACTAAATACTTAACGCGATATGCTTTGTAACCGTATTTGGAAGTTTTAATATCTAATATTTCAGATAAATCTTCACCTCCGATGCTTACCAAATCACCAATATCGTGGTCTTTAATTACAGACATAAATAAAGCTTGAGATGCTCCAGAACCATTAACAATAGTATCAAATATGCCTTCACCGGCTTTTGTCGGTTTAACTCCAATTATGCTATAAGCACGATTAAGAATATGTAACCCCAACATGCTTATTATAAATATACCATCTTTTAAATACTCGAAATTGAGATTCCAATAAGAAGGTCCCTTAATTCCAAAATGCATAGATTCACTTCTACCTCCATAGCCGACCTGATAAGTAAAACCAAGAACAACTTTCTCCCCATTATTAGCCAATAAAATAGCTTCCTTAAATCTGTCTCGGTAAGATCTTATAAAACTAGGATGCTTTGGTAACTTATCAAATAAAACATTGTCATTTAAAAACCACCTCTTATCTTTATCGGTTTTTTTAAAAGCCTCATTCGTAATCTTTAATAAATCTAAGGCCGTTCTTTCAAAATTTTCGGGGCAGCAATTAAAAAATTCTAGGAAATCACTATTCGCATACAAAGCATCAGACAATTCATTAGCAGCAATAAACAGTTTGAAGCATTGTTCCTCATTATATTTGGAAAAGGAAATTAAATCACATAGACATTCTGTTAATTTCCTTTCCCAAAAATTTTGTTCATCTACGAGTCCCTCCAATATTACTCGCATAAATAAATCTGCATCTTCTTTAGAAGTATTGCCAACAAGTTTGATTTTAGTAAGCTTAAATCTTTCTTCCTCTTCTGAATCTCGCAAAAATTCCAACATCCTCATATTTACGATAGCCACCTTCGCTACTTCACTAATTACGGAATAAATGTAAAATGAGCGGGCATCTCTATGCCCAACATTAGCGACAAACTTAAATGAAGATTCGTCTATGGCAACAGATGCTTTTAAATTATTAGCTAACTTTAAAAGTTGAGTAACCCCAACTTCATCTAGTTCTTTATATCCTTCTTGCTGAAGAGTAAGTCTATCAGCTAAATTCATAATGATCTTTTTAATTAAATACCTACCTTTTAGAATATTTTCTTTCATAGTATCCTTAAAAAACCAATTTCTCTACCGCCTTATCCACATGCTCATCTACAAGGTGAGAATAAATCATCGCGGTCTCTATATCTGAATGCCCAATAAGCTTCTTTACAGTAGGCAAATCTACTCCGCTCATGACAAAATGATTCGCAAAGGTATGGCGAAGAGGAAACTAGGAACCGTTTCTCTTATCTTTTAAAAACCCGAAGCGTCTCCTGGTTCTATTTAAATGATAAAACTTTCCAATACGGGGCTTGGCTTTCTGAAATAGCGCCACCATAGCTCTCAGAATCGTTATACCTACAACTTCCATCTTTAAATGTCACTATCCCACCCCAAAGCTTCTTTTCCCTCTTTTTATTTTGTTCTTTGATATATCGCACCAATGCTTCTGCTCTTTCTTTTGCCAATTCTGCAGTAAATCCGCTCTTAGTATCGAATAAACCTATCCGCTCATCCTTCATCATTACAATAAAATCGATATAAAAAGCTCTCTCAAAACCATCTTTATCTTTATAAGGAACAGCAAAATACTTGATTTCCCCTTGGCCATTCCTAAACCACCATTTTACCTTATCAGAATTCTCAATTAATTCTATGAAACTTTGTTCTGGTTCGCTTAATTGCGCAGCATAGAATGGTTTCATAATTGACTTGTCTTTCTCTGTCTTCTCATATCTACTATTATAACTAATCAATTGTGGCACTTCCCACTTCTCAACTTGCTGCACTTCCCGTGTTTCACCCAGTGTCTCAATTACATCCGTCCTAAATCTCTCTTTCGCCAGGTTTATAACATTAATAAAAGTCTGGTAGTTTTCTTTGCCTAAAACAATCACTTGAGCTTTTGGATCATATTTATCAATTTTAAATTTTTGCTTAATGTATAAGTAAATTGCCGTCTTCATTCTGTCGCCTGAATCAACCGGGGCATAAGGAGAACAGGCTTGAGCTATAAACCGATCAAATCTATCTGATAACTCCTTCTCGTTTAATTCAATATCTATTATTCCTTTATGCTCTATTTCGCCAGCTTTATCAACATCTGTAATCCTTCCATCGCTCATGACCGGATTAATAATACGCGAAGACTTTACATCTATTTTATCGTCTAACCCATATTCTTCTGCGACTTCAAAGAATATATTGACAAATTTACCCGAGAGTCTCGTCCTCTCTCTTTGTCGCTTTAGGTAAATTGAGGGAATGGATACGTCGCTATATAACTTATCATCTCTCTTTCCTTCATATATCGTGATATAATCCTTTGCATAATCTTCTGTAATCTCTATATTCGACAGGTTAGTAAACACAAATCCTTTATTTAATTCTGATTCATTATAATATTTCAATTCGGGCATCCGCATTATCCTGCCGATTGTCTGAATGGTGAAAGTAAAGCTCTTTGATTCTCTGAAAATTACCAGGATAGAAGCCCTTGGACAATCCCAACCCAATGCTATTGCTTGTTTAAATATCAACACTTCAACTTTGTTATCATCTTTTTCTATATTGGCGAGAGCATCTGAATGTTGCTCAGAAAGCCAAATGGCTAATCTTTCATTTTTTTCTGTAATATCAAACTTTTCTTCTAAAATATTAATAACGCTTATTTTCTTATCATCCATTCCTTCTCTTTTATCAGGAAGCTGGATAAGAACGAGAGGGTTAATATTTGCGTTTTCTTCTTTTAATTTTAACTGCAGCCATTTTCGTTTTAACAAAGCAGATTCTATAACCAATTCATCTGCGCTCTTATCTCCAATTTTCTTCTTGCTAAATTCCGGATTAACGGAGATTTCTGATTTAATCATCTCTTCGTCCTTGACACTTGACAAGGGAATCCTCTCAATCTCAAAAACATTCTCTGCTAGATGAGGAGTAGCAGAAACTTCCAAAGTAACTTTTGGAGAAATCACCTCTATCAATTCTCTTGATTTCTCTGATTTGGCAGTATGATGACTCTCGTCTATAATCAATATAATATCCCTGCCTTCGTCTTTAGTATTTCGGATTACGCTATTTAGATTGTTATCCTGTTCATTTTCTCTCACGAAGATATTAATGTCCTTTTTATTTATGCTGTGCCAGTTTATGAAAAGAATCTCATTCTCACCTATTTTTCTGTCTTCTAAATCCTCAAAATAAGAACATTGAATTAATCTGTCATCTTCATAATACTTTTCTAACTTTTCTTTGCTTTGTTCGTGCAACATTCTTACTGAAACCCAGACAAAAGAAAATATCTTATCGTTCTTTCTGTCTCTTACAAGCTTTTTAAGCGTTTCAGAAACCATTAGAGTCTTACCAGAACCTGTAGGCGCCTGAAATATAACAACTTTATTCTCCAGAGTCATCAATGCTTTTTCAACTTTGCCGTACAGACTTTTTATTGCCTGTTTTTGATAATCTCGTAACTCTATCATTTGAATATCCTCTTATATACGTTCAATATGACTGCTGGTATTGGCTTTAATTGCACCATATCAGACATATCCTCAAATTCTTCCTCTCTTGCGCTTTCATCAAGAGAAAACACATAAACCACAAACTTCTTTTTCATCTTCTTTGCTTCTTTTTTAAATGACTCAATGCCGTCGTCATCGTAAATAATCCCTATGTATTTATTATTGCTATTTTTGAATATCTTGAAGTCACTCCCCTTTTCTACTTCGTCAAAACAGTCTTCTTTCAAACAAAGCATTTCTGTAGATTTATCAACAAGCTTTTTCTTATTTCTATCTGTGGGCTTTGCATCTACAAAGTCAGTTTTAAAGTATTTTAAATTAGCAGGAATTCCTGTGATGTCTGGGTAATCTTTATGTCCTTTTATTACCTTATTTATTCTCGGGTAACAAACCTCTTCGGCAATTTTGTTTTCACTGTTAGTACAAAGAATAAACTTTCTTTTCCCACTATCTCCATCTTCTTTATTCAACATTAATACAGCATGTCCAGTGGTGCCTGAACCAGCAAAATAATCCAGAACGAGGGCATTTTTTCTTTCATAAAGTATAGGGGCAATGCAATCATAAGTATTAAAAACAGACTTCGGGAAGTCAAAAGTAGAATCTGGAACCAATGCGTGGACTAACTTTGTGCCATTTTCATTCGAGTCATATCGGCTATCCTGCCAAACTGTTCTCACTGTCCCAAAATCTTTTCCGATTTCAATTTCATATCCTTTTGCCGTCTTTTTAACTCTTAAAAGATGTTGAATCGACTCAACCGATTGACGAGCATAGCGCCATTTTCGCTCAATTGCTTGTTTGTCGATAGGATAGACGTAAAAGGAATTTCCTTTTTTGACTGTTTGCTTCAAAGGATGCTCATCGTTCTTTAATACATCTCCAAATCCAACAACCTTTTCATCCTCAACAATAATTGGATAAAAACAGTTGCGAGCATCCGTTCGCAATGATTCGCCACCGTTATCACGAAGACTTCGCCAATCAATGTCCTCAGCCTTAATTCTTCTTGCACCGATTACTTTCAAGCCCTTTCTGAAAACAAAATAGGCATATTCGTGCGTGTAAGAAAAATTACTGCCCTGTATCCCTCGCGGATTATGTACTATAGTTACACAGTGCATCTCCCAACCATTAAATATATCTTCTAATAAACATCCTAGATGATGAAATTCATTATCATCAATGGCACAGATTAAAACACCATCACGCTTAAGTAAACTTTTAGCAAGTTGCAAACGTTTCGACATCATACTAAGCCACTTACTATGTCTCCATTGATCATTTACATCAACATAATTATTGTTATACTTCCAGTCTTTTGCGCCTGTGTTAAAAGGTGGATCAATATAAATCGCATCTATCCTACCTTTATGCGTATAATTCAAGACTGATAATGCATGATAATTATCACCTTCTATCAGAATATTTACGGGTTTATTGCTATCGGTTTTAATTTCTTTCTTAGCGTCTTCTTCAAGGATTGGCAGTTTTTCCTTACATAATGTAGCTACATCTTCTAGCTTGTCTTCCCAAACTAAGCCATAGTTCTTTTTTAGTTTTTTTTCTAATCTCTCAACTTCTCCTACAGCTCTTCCTTACTCCAATTATCGTAATTTCTCTTTGCCATATTAATAACCTGTTTTTCGAAACTTAATGGACTAATATACCGTCATCCGCAAAACTATAATATTCATTATCTCCAATTATAACATGATCTAACACACCTACCTGCATAATTTTGCCTGCTTTAAATAGTTCTTCGGTGAAATCTCTGTCTTCTTTGCTCGGCTCAGTTTTGCCTGACGGGTGATTGTGAACGCATATTAAAGAAGTCGCGTAATTTTGTAGCGCCTTCTGGAAAATCTCTCGAATTATTGGATTTGCTTTATTAACAGTTCCTTCTCCAGTGTCAAAAATATCAATAATTCTATTTTGTGAATTTAAAAACACAATTTTAAAGACTTCTTTCTTTAAATCCCGCATTCTGGGCATTAAAATATCTACCACGTCTTTTGAGGATTCTATTTTGAGTTGATTTTCTTTAACTTCATCTTCTCTAAATCTTCTCCCAATTTCAATAGCCGCCTTTATCTGAGCAATTTTTGCGATACCTAAACCCTTAAATTCCTTCCATTGGACCAAATCTGTATGCGACAGATTACGAAATGTTTTGAACTTCTGTAGAATTTTTCTTGCCAAGTCAATGGCACTTTGACCCTTTACGCCGCTCCTCAAGAGAATTGCTAACAACTCAGAATTACTTAAAGTATGTTCGCCATTTTTTAGCAACTTTTCTCTTGGCCTATCCTCTTCAGGCCAATTTTTGATACTCTTTGTATTAGAAAGTATCTTCTCCATGCATCCTCCTAATACAATAGACGTATGAAGAGGCATTTTCTAACAAATATATTTTAAGAACGACCGGCTAAATCGTCTAAACCAACACCTAAAGCATCTGCTAACTTAATCAATGTTTTGAGAGTCGGAGAATCTCCAATCCCTTGCTCAATCTTAGTAATCGTATTAAAAGAGAGGCCTGTTTTCTCAGCTAATTTCTGCTGAGTCCAACCTTTCTTTTTTCGAAACTCTTTTACTCTTTTTGCTAGCATATTTTCTCTTGACTATAGAATATAATAGTATTAATATAATGATAGCTAATTTAAGGATACCAATAGACGTATTCTAACACTAAAAACGCTCTTTTCAAACCAATTTCCGTTTTCTCTTCTCTTCTATGCTTTGGCCTAAAAGGATAGGTCAGGCAAAATTTTGCCCGCACCAAAATTTTGCCAGTCGGCTTTAAAGTGTTGTTCGCCAGAGGCGCGGCATTGCCGCGTTTGTATAGATTTTAGGAAGTAGTAGTGGCAAGCGGACGAACCCTTATAAATTTTTGTTTTTTGCTGCTATAACTGCTTGGTGAGGACGCGCAGACTGGCGGCTGCCCCCACCCAGCCGCCAGTCTGCGCCGAGCCGCACACGCATTACATTAGCAAGAAGCCGGCCGGCCCAGGCTGGCGCCAAGTGACCCCGAGCCCCAGCGAGGGGGAACGGTGCACGGGAGATGTGGGAGCGCCGACAGGCGCGGTGGATTAAACAAAGATCGTTCGAACAGTATCAAAGAACCACCGCCAACAAGGATAGGGCGCTGCTTCAAATAAGGGACGGAAGCTTGCTTCCGTCGAAAAATTGAGGCGGCGCTCTTTTAAAATAAAGTTCGAACCAATCTTTTCCAGAAATTCTTTCTGGGATTCTAAATTTCCCTCTTCTCTACCAAGAAAGGAGCTTTGCCCTATGAGATATTTTATCTATGCGCGTAAATCCACAGATGACGAAGATAGACAAGTCCTCTCTATTGAAGCGCAGATTAAGGAAGTAAGAGAATACGCTCAGCGTGAGAATCTTTTTGTCGTTAAGGAGATTATTGAAGCTAAGACCGCTAAGAAGCCTGGGCGCCCACTATTTAATGATATGCTTATTGATATTGAGCGTGGACTTGCAGACGGTATTCTTGCCTGGCACCCTGACCGCTTGGCAAGAAACAGTGTTGATGGCGGCCAGATTATCTACCTTGTTGATCAAAAGGTTATTAAGGATCTGCGCTTCCCTACACTTCGTTTTGATAACAACGCTCAAGGCAAGTTTATGCTCTCTATCATCTTCGGCCAGAGCAAATACTACATAGACGCTCTTTCTGAGAATATTCGCAGAGGAATAAGGTTAAAGTTAAGCAAAGGTATCTGGCCGCAGTGGGCGCCCATCGGCTACCTTAACGACCGTAAGACACGCACAATAATATTAGATGCGGGCAAAGCTCCTTTCATCAAGAAAGTATTTGAGCTCTACTCTAAAAGAAGTTACTCCCTAGCCGAAATACGCGAAAAGGTTAATGCTCTAGGTATGACCGGTAGAAAAGATAAACCCTTGTCGGTTAGCGACTATCAATACATGTTAAGCAACCCCCTCTACTACGGCGTATTTCGGTATAAAAGTGAAATGTACGAAGGTACACACGAACCAATTATCACAAAGAAACTTTTTGATAAGTGTCAGGAAGTAATGTTCCAGCGCGGCAAGCCTAAGAAGGAAACCAATAAGTTTATTCTTAGAGGGTTAATGCGCTGCGGTGAGTGCGGTCGGATGATTACCGCGGAGCTTCAGAAAAACCATGTTTATTACCGCTGTACTAAACGACTAACAAATTGTAAGCAAAAGTATGTCCGTGAAGAAGAGCTTGCCGCGCAAATCAAATCCTTCATTCAAAAAGTTTCTTTGTGCGATGATTGGACAAAGAAGATTTTAGAACAGTTAGAAAAAGACAATAATAGCAGTGTCCAATCCTCGTTGCCCCAGCAGCAAAATCTAGAAATTAAGATTAAAGAAGTTGATGCCCGAATTAGTAAACTTATTGATGTTTACCTTGCAGAGTCTTTAACTCTTGAAGAATATCAGTCCAAGAAGGAAACTTTTATCAATGAAAAGAAGAAACTACAAGACTCTGTGAGGGATTTTGCTGCTGGGGCAAATAATTGGTTCGAACCGGCGAAGGAATTCGTAACTTCTTTAAATTCAGCACATTCCGCCATGGAAGAGGGAAATTTAGAATCCCAGAAAGAATTTCTGGAAAAGATTGGTTCGAACTTTATTTTAAAAGAGCGCCGCCTCAATTTTTCGACGGAAGCAAGCTTCCGTCCCTTGTTTGAAGCAGCGCCCTATCCTTGTTGGCGGAGAGGGAGGGATTCGAACCCTCGGACCCTTTCGGGTCACGCGCTCTCCAGGCGCGCGCGCTCAACCAACTACGCGACCTCTCCCGAATTTTATTTTATAAAATTCGTCTTGCTGAGTGTGTCAAAATTGTAGGATAGAATTTTGGCATATATAGCGAAACAAGATACATTATTACGAAGCGTATAGTTATCGATAGAAACATAAAATTCAGCTAATTAATTATAACAGAGATACTGAAAAGTGCAATAAAAAGGGCGCTTATTTTTATAAAAGCGCCCTCATCTTTTTTAAAAAATTCCTTAGCTCTTTTTACTTCGCCTCGTCACTCCTTAACTCCCTCCAGAATAATATCCTGGCACCAGAACCGATGCGCTGGGCCCCGCCTCCGCCTACAGCGGTTTCGCTAAAGGTAACAATGCCTGACTCTATGGCAAGCTTAGGAGTAGAATCAGGGGTAACGGTAACTGATTCTAATTCACTATCGGTGACACTGACAGTGCCTTTACCGGCTGATACGGTTAAGTCGGCGGTTGCGGCTGTGGCTGAACTGTTTTTCTTGCTTTCTGAAAGGGTAACTACAAAAGTAGTGGAATCATCCGAGTCAATAACTTTACCTTTTTTATCCACGATTTCAACAGCAGTAGAGATTGTGCCTATGGGACCAGAGGCATCGTTGACTTTAATTTTTCCATAGATAACGTCTACGTCGCTCGATTCGCCTGTGGCTGTAGTATAGGATTTATCGCTGACTTCCAGCTTAAAGGTTTTTTCTTTATCGCAGGATAGGCTAAAGGCATGCTGGCCGCTGTCAGCGCTTAAAAAGGCATAGTCATCAGGCATATCAACATCTGAAACCGTGGGAAATGTCACAGTACCGGCATAGTTCGTGATTGTATTACCGGAATAATCTAAGGGTTTTACTGTTATATCAAATGTTTCATCAATGTAAAACTTGCTACGCGACGCAGGAGGTGCGGCAACATCTATGGAGAAACTATTCGGATAGAAGTTAATCGCGCTGGAAGTGCTTCCGGTAACCGTAGAATACCCGGAGTCTGTAGCGGTAATTTTTGCTGTGCCCCATTTATTGTAAGTCATGCTTACTGTTTTTGCGCCGGAAGAAAAGTTTGATCCGGTGATAGACGTTGGGCTGATGGTCGGGCTTGTTCCTGTGGGTGTGACATTACTTGCCGTGAGGTTTACGTCACGGTTGTAATTTGGAGTAGTGTTATTGCTGGAATTCCGGGCGGTTACCTTTAGGTTAAAAGCCTTGCCGACTACCTGGCTTAAGCCACCAGTTGATTCCACTAAAAAGTTAGCCGGTAAAACTAAGATTTGATTGGAAGTCCCTGTTTTACTGTTAGTATCAGTAGCAGTAATCGTGATAGTCCCGGCATCAGCATATGTGACATTTACAGTAGCCACGCCGCTGGTAAAGCTTGAGGTAGAAGTTGGTGAAATAGTATATAAGCCTGAAGCAGGGGAAACATAGTTAGTGGTTAAAGTCGCGGTACCGGAGTAAGTGGTAACCGTGCTACCGTTAGCATCACGAGCGGTAATAGTTAAAGCAAATGCCGTACCTGCGGTCTGCGGGCTTGAGGCAGTCAGAGAAAAATCGCTGGCAATGGCATTAGTGCCCGAGCTTTGAGTGCCATCGGTATATGTTGCGGTAATCTCGCTTGCGCCTCCGGTAGAAGTAACCAAAAGAGTACTAGATGTATCACCGGTTGTAACTACAGATACACCGGTAGTATATTGAAATACCCCTGTATTAGCGCCGGTCTCAGTCAAAGTTACGGCGATACTATCTCCGGTTGAGGCGGCGCTTAATGTAACGCTTACTGTTTCAGCAGTATAGGCATTCTTATTTTGATCATAATCAGTAACCTGCACATAGGCCTTATCCGTATTTGGGGTAAAGGTAGCAGTGTTGGAGCTAAGGGCAGAGGAATTACTCAAAATCACCGCACCAGTGGTAGGAACAGCAGTTACAGTGGCTGTCGCGGTATCAGTAGTCCCGCCACAGGTAAAGGCAAAACTTATTTGAGTCCCGGCATCAATTACCAAGCTAAGAGTAGTATCTGAAGTACTCGGCGAGCTGCTAGTAGCTAAGCCCAAATTAAAAGCTGTAGAATTACGGTATTTATTTACACCATTGATTACTGACCCAATTACAGCCAAATTTGCAGTTATCGAATCGGTTACGCCGGCAGAACTGGTGGAGGTAACTGTAACCGCCTGGGTTGTAGAACAAGCACACGTCCCAGCACTATCACAATACCCGCAGGAATCCCAAACTCCTGTCTGTTGTAATTGCACATAGAATGAGGTTGTGCTCCCACTCGGGCTTGTGTCCAGAGTAAAAGTAGAAACCTCGGTATTAGAAGAATTCTCGATAATACAATTGGTGCTGGCAAATGAGAAATGCGTTAGCCCAAGCAAAAAACAAATCCCCAAAATAAAAATCTTAAGGTTTTTCGCCATTGCGTCCTCCTTAATCCCGCGAGTAGCGGGATTAACTCCGAAGCTTACGTAGTAAATTTCGCAGAAATTTACAAGCGCTTAAGCAAGGAGCTAATATATTTACTTATCTTCTATCCAGTATACTACCGGCAATAAAAAATGCAATAAAAATTAAGATTGTCAATCATTGTAGGGATGTAATTTTCCCCGCGCGTATGCTGTTGCCGGAAAAGGCATATATTTAGGGTGATAAAACTGCTGACATACTTCGTCAGCAAAAAATCGCCCGAGCGAAGTCAAAGCAAGCACCTTGTCATCTTCGCGCAATAAATTAAAACTCTTTAAGGTTTTGATTTTTTTTCTAAAAACATCATTTAAGGATACGCCGGTTATCTTTTGATAATAAGGTTTATAAACCTCTCTATTTTTCAAAGGCAATATAAGCGCCCAGCGTAATTGATCGTCTTTACTTCTTACTAATCCCCGATTAATAGGTAATTTGCCCTGTTTTATCAAAGAGTAATATAATTTAAAATCCTGGGTGTTTAAAATAAACCTATCCCTCAAACTGCTAAACGCGGTAAGGCCAAACCCTATTTGATCAGAAAGCTTACAACATTGGTCATCCGCGTAGCGGGAAAAATCTTCTGTCTCCTTTGTAAAAACTCTTCCTAGATTCTCATGATATCCGTTTTTAGATAAGATTAAAATTGCCAACTGCTTCATCGTGATTATTTCTTCAATGGAATTAAAACCTCGCGGCTTTTGACTAAACAGCCTCGTCATCGTGCTCTTATAGTCACCATAAGGAATAATCTTAATGCGGTAGAGCTGAATCTCATCTGCTTCAAGGGTAGCCGCTTTCTTTATAGTATCAATCCAGCTCTCTATTGTTTGGCCGGGAAAGCCATAAATGAATTCAATATTAAGTTTAAAACCGGCTTTTTTTGCCTCTTCAATCGCGCAAAGCGCCTCTTTTGCGTTATGCGGGCGGTTCATCTTTTTTAATACCCTGTCATCTAGAGACTGTACTCCTATAGTAAGGCGTCCGACGCCATAAGACTTCATTAATTTTAACCTTTCCCTCCCCTCTTTTCCAAGAAGTGTCGCAGGGTCAACGTCGTAAGAAAATTGAGAATGATTAGTGAAATTAATCCGGGATGTAAAAAAATCAAGAAATCTCTTTAACTGCGTAGGGGTTAAATAGGTAGGGGTACCGCCTCCGACAAGGATTGAACTGGCCTTAATAGTTTTAAGGCCTAAGCGCTTTATATAAATATCCATCTCTTTGTTGAGCGTATCCAGATAATAATCTTTCTCTACCGATGAATTCGTAATCTTAACCGGATAATGACAAAAAGAGCAATATTTCGCGCAAAATGGGATATGGGCATAAACGCTAAATAACTGATCCGAAGGCCTAGAATATCCTTTAAACAACGTCTCTTCGCCGACAGGAGGATACATAGTAATCCCGGGATAATGCACCGCAGGATAAAATTGGCCGCCAAGCGCGATAAACCCTTGGCTTTGCAATTCTTTAAAATCTTTAAGTCTCTCGTTGACAGATTTAACCCATTCCGGCCTCATCTTGCGCCGATTCGAATAACTTTGATTATGCATCCGTGTAATCATTTTAAAAATCCGTGTAATCAAGTCATTACTAGATTTTTAGTAATAACTATCTAAAACGCAAGCGCGCCTTTGTTATTATATTTTTTATAAATTTCTCGCAAGGCGTAAAACGCTTAACTGAGTAAATCGGGAAGTTTTTCTTGAGCTCTCGCGGAGTCCCGTCGTGGATAGTAACCGCGTTCGCCCCTGC
The DNA here is from genome assembly GCA_030681595.1 of Candidatus Omnitrophota bacterium. Taxonomy (GTDB): domain Bacteria; phylum Omnitrophota; class Gorgyraeia; order Ghiorseimicrobiales; family Ghiorseimicrobiaceae; genus CAKKQO01. Next base: position 7,151 of record JAUXSB010000008.1, on the reverse strand, counting down.
CGCGAGGCCTAAATATTGGCCGCCTTTCTTGACTCTTTCCAAAGAACTGGTAGAGGGAATCAGCATCCCCGGATACATTATCCTCATTAAAGCCATATAATTCAAAGCGATATCTATATCGCCTACCGGCTTATTTTGATAATTTGAATTTTCTCCCGGGAAAAACACAGAGCAACTCGCCATTGTTAATTTGAAATTACCCATAAAAAACAAATCATTGACAACATCATCTATAGTTTGGCCCGGCGGGCCTATTATATTACCAATTCCAACCTCAAAACCCAACTCACTTAATTGCCGAATACACCTGACACGCTCTTCTAAGGAATCATCAGGTTTTATTTGTTTGTAAAGCTTAGGGGTTGAGGTTTCAAACTTAAGGATATACCTATCTGCGCCGGAATCTCGCAATTGAGTATATTGATTACGAGCTAAATTACCTAAAGAAAGTATGATTATTATATCATTAAACTTTCGTTTTATATTACGGACACACTTGGCAACAAAATCGATATAAGCTTGCGACCTATTTTCTCCTGATTGCAATAAAACAACTCTTCTGTTCTTTTTATAATAGATATATTCAATTATTTTTATGATCTCTGTATATTTGAGGGTGTATCTTTGAGGAATCTTTGCATGAAAATTAATATTACAAAAATTACATTTTCTCCGGCAGATATTGGATATTTCAATAACACTTCTTACCTCAACAACTCGCGAGAGAAAGTATTCTTTACGCTTATCGCGCGCCAGCTTAAATAATTGTTTTTGTTGGAGGCCCTTAAATAAAAGCGCTTTGCGAATAAAATCTTTTTTGAAATTACCTTCAGTCAGTGATTGCAATATAGTCCTATTTATCATTTATTTTACCTTATAAATATCAATATAATCCCGCCCACGGCTACAAGAGCGCCTAAAATTGCTTTTAATGTTATTTTTTCTTTTAACATAACTGCCGCTATAGGAAGTATAAAAATGGGTTCCGTACAATTAAGGATGGTAGCAATGGATGCCTCAACGTATTTAAGGGAAACTATAAAAAGCCAGAATCCTCCGAAAACCGCCACGCACACAGCAAGAAAAATAAGCCTTAATAACGCACGGTCTTTTTTAAAAGGGGTTAACCATGTTTTTATCTTGCCATTGACAGCGCCCCAGACGGCTAACCCAATAAACGCCCAAAGAAAACGCAAGAAAGTCGCCTGTAACGGAGAGACTGAAATTACCCCTATCTTTGCCAAAATTATCCCGACAGACGTACAGAGAATAGATAATGAGATGTATTTGATGCCGGAATTCAATTTTTTTTCTGCTTTTTCTTCTACCTTATCTAAAACAAATTGCTCACGCAAAACATAAGCAACTCCTCCGAGAGTAAGAAAAAGTCCCGTCCATCCCAAGGAAGAAAGACTCTCGCCAAGAAAAACCATCGCCAGAATAACCGTGACTACCGGCCCAACCGTTGCCCCTAATAACACCGCTAATCTCGGGCCTAAACATATCAGGGCCTTAAAAAATAAGGTATCTCCTAAAGCAATCCCCAGTAAACCGCTGGCGCCTAAAATTAGAAAAGCGCGGAGAGAAATAGTTTCTATGCCGGCTATTAAAACCATTAGCCCGAGTAATAAAATTCCGATGATACACTTGCCAAAATTCATGCTAAGCGCAGGAACTTTATCTCCGATTCTTCGGAATAAAATTGAACTAAACGCCCAGGCAACGGCTGAAGCAAGCGCCGCAAAACTACCCACTATTTCATAAAATAACCGGGATTGCACGTATAAAATTCCTTTCCATTTTAGATTCTAGCTGAAAATAATATGACAAGAATTTGATAAAAAAGGTGGGGGTAGAAAAAAATACTGAGTCACTATTTACCACGCTAGAAAACGAAGTTTTTTAACCGGGGTTACTTACTTCGCTTATATACTATCACGGATTTAGGATTTCCACCTACTCTTACCCTATCCAAGATCTCACCCGTAGTTGAAAACTTGATAATTTCTCCCTGGGCTGTATTTGCCATCCAGAATGTTTTCTCTTCAGGATCAATTAAAGATAAGCCGCTACAACCCGTAAATCCGCCTATTTTTTTTAAGACTTTCCCTTCGGATGAAATATGAGTAAGCTCTCCGCGCGAAACATCGGTTACCCAAACAGAGCCATCTTGAGGGTCTATGGTTATTGCCTCCGGCAAATTAAAATCTTCTACGAGGAAAATAAATTTTCCTTGATGAGAAAACTTTACCACCTTGCCAGAATCATGGAATATTGCCCAGAGGCTGCCGTTATTGGCGTCTATGGCCAAATTAAAAGGTTTTCCCAGTCTTCGCTGGGTAAATCCCAGCATCTTTCCACTTGAAGAAAAATGGATAAATTTATTTAGTTTTTGATCCCCCACCCAGACAGCATCGTCAAATGGGCTGACTAAAACCTCATAAATATTTCCTAAATTCTGTATACGCAACAGCTGTTTTCCTTCTAGGGAAAACTTTATCAACTCGCCTTGAGTCCATGAACCTATCCAGATAGCGTTTTCTTTAAGGCTTAAAGAACTATGCCTTGGGGTACAAAAAGTCTTCTTTACCTCCAATAATTTATCTTTTCCATCCGCGGAATACTTCACTAAACTGCTATCGGCTTTGTAAGTTACCCAGATAGCCCCGTCTCTTTGATCTATCTCAATATCCGTGGGAGGCTTTAACTCTTTAATACGGGCCAAAGTTTTTCTCCCATCGCCGGATAATTTTATAACGGCATTATCAACAGACTGGTCAATTACCCAAATAGCGTCGGCAGAATGCGAACCCTGAGCATAAACCGTGCGCATATTAACAAATAAAAGGAAAAAACAAAACAGTTTAACCCAGGAATAACTATAATTTTTTTTATTCATAATATGTCACCGCTTCTTATTTAAAATCCACATCAAAAGGCCCTGTTTCTAAATAATAATATTCCGAAATAGGAGTTACGCTAACGGTTTCTCTTTGCCCATCTATTATAGTAAATGTAGCCATACCATTTTTTGTTTTAATTTTTTTAGGATCGGCTAAAAACGCGCTTTTATCGGGAATGCTTTCAGCAACATAAACAGTAAGTATTGTGGAATTATCTTCTTTGACTACTTCGCCTTTATCATCTACTATTTTTATTTGTAAGACCGCTTTATTATCTTTATTCTCTAGCAATTCGGTTTTTACCTTAGCAGGCATAAGGGCTATTGACTCGCTCTCTCCTTTTACCTCGCTAAACTTAATATCGTATGCTTCAATTCGAAAAGGGGTATCGGTTATCCCGCTTATAGAAAATTCAGGCCCACCCGGAGAATTTTTATCAAAATAATATTTTTTAGGCATATCCACACCTTGAATGGGCTTAAGTTCAGCACTACCCCCATAGCCGGAGACTTCCCTGCCTTTATAATCTAAGGTAACAATTCTCCCCTTAAATACTTCATCAAAATAAAACTTTTTTCTTTTTGACGCGGGAGAATCAATCTTTAGCTTAAACCCGTAAGGCCTAAAAAATATACTCTCGCTTAAACCGCAAATATCAGGATAATTTGCATCACATACAATAAATTGCTCTTCTCCGCAACTATTCATTACAATATCCGTTTTAGCTATGCCGCCGCTAAACCGCATATTTTTTTTAATAATACTGTCGTTATTAACCGATTTTACAAAAACATCTCCTGTATAATCAGGAATAACCTCATTATTAAAGTTTAAGGCAATAACCTCCATGTCAAAACTTTCCCCTGCTATTTGGGGCGTAGATACTTTTACTCTAAATTTCGCGGGGAGAAAACTTATCTCATCGCTCTTTCCCACTATATGATTATCTTTATCCCTGGCGACTATCCTAATCTTACCTGTGCCAAAATAAGTTGCGTAAATACTATTCTTGCCATTAATAAAAGAAGATATCTTTTTTGGGGATATCTCGTAAGCCTCCTCTTTATGAAATATTGCTTCTACCTCCAGGCTTACTTTGCCGCTATAGCCGGCTAACGTATTACCCTTGCTATCGCAAGCGATAATTTCCGCGTAAAATGGCTTACCGGATGTTTGGATGGGGTTAGCGACAACACTAAACCTCTCAACTTCTTTAATTGTCTTTACTGCCGCGATTTCCTTCTCTTTATCGCCTTCAATATAGATAACCGCAATCGTATCCTGCGTGGGAGAAACCTGCAAGATATCATTTCCTAGCATAGCATGGCCTGAGGCAAATCTTAAGCCTTGGGCATTCTGAAAAACTCCCGTATCGTTACCTGTCTCTACCAGCGTAATCTCTTCTATGTCTAAAGTAGAAACGGATTTCAGTTTTAATCTAATGCTATCCGGGCTATATTTATCTTTATTTTCACCTTGAGCCGTTAACTGCAAAAAGATTAAATCTTTTCCCGGCAGAAATGCATCCTTAGCGATAAATTGTGAAGAACTACTTACAATAAGCCTAAAAGAATCATCGCTTAAATCAACAGCATGCCCCAGAGAAGTAAAAAGCATAAAAACCGCCAACAACTCCATACCAAACAAAAATAACGTTTTAGAGAACCTGCGCATTTTTATCCTCTATCTTTTCGGCTAATCCACTCCTCAACAACCTTACCATTAACTTTCTTTATTATTCTTAGCGTAATTTCTTCATGTTCTCCGGTAATAAGAGGGACCACTATTCTTCCCTCTTTAACAAGCTGCTGAATTAGAACAGGCGGTATTTCTGCTTCATTTAACTCGGCACCGACTATTATTATATCATAAGGGGTGAATTCTTCCCAGCCGCTAAACCCATCGCCGCTTTTGACTTTTATATTACTATAGCCTAATTCATCAAATAACGCTTCTGCTTTTTTAGCCAACCCCCCATCAATTTCAATAGTATAGACTTCTTTTGCTATCTGGGCTATAACCGCTGCTTGATAACCCGAACCCGTGCCAATCTCCAATACCTTCTCATCGCCGCTTAATTTTAAAAGCTGTAAGGTTTGAGCCAGGATTCGTACTAATGTTATACGTTGCCCATGCCCGGGGCCAATAGGCACCCTTGTATCTTCATACGCCTGATTTACAAAACCCTCTGGAACAAATTTACGCCTATCAACTTTTTCTATCGCCTGAAGGACTTTTTTATCACTTATGCCATAATCTAAAGTAAGAGAATTAAGTATTTCTTCTTTTTCCTTAATGAACTCCTCTTCAGAAACAGGATTAGCCCAACTACCCGTCAGAAAAATAAATCCAGAAAAAATTATACAAATATTAAAGAACAATAGCGCATTTCGCTTACTGCTTAAACGTAGAAGCATCATCCTGTCTCTTTAAAAGCTAGTCTGCTTCAATAATATCATCGGGAGTAACAAGGCCGGTTATCTTTTTTAGTTCCTTACCGGTTCCGGAAATTTTGATTATCTCACCTCGGCCGCTATCGCCCACCCAAAATGAACCATCCAGCGGATTAATAGCCGAGATAGCAATGGGTGCTTTAAACAAACTATCTAATTTTAGCAATCGCGTTTTTCCATCACTGGCAATATTATACAATATGCCGCTTTTTGAATCTGCCACCCAGCAGGAACCGTCTATAGGATTTACGGAAAGTTCAAGCCCGGATATATCCGGATTATCCGTGAGCATCTTCGTTCCATCAGGGGAAATTTTTACCATTCCCTCAGAGCTTTTTAGCACCCAACAGCTGCCGTCAAATGGGCTTATGGCAAAATGCCTTAATTGTTCTAACCCATCTAGGCGCCCTAAAATCTCGCCTGATGGAGAAAGTTTAATAACGCTTTTTAAATCCAAAACCCAGACAGAACCATCATACGAGCTAACCTCTATATCATGCGGAAGGTTAAAACCGGATATCCTCAATAATTCACTTTTCCCGTCAGCAGATAGCTTAACCACTTCTGAATGTTTTTCATCGGCAACCCAAAAAGATTCATCAGCAATATTTAATGAACCGTGATGCGGATAAGCAAAACCGGAAAGGCGCGCCAGTTCAGTTGAGCCGTCAGAGGAAAGCCTGACAATCTGATTATTGCCGGTATCAATAACCCAAATAGAGCCATCACGGGGATCCCTTGTTAAATCTTTAGATTGTTTAAATCCGCCCTTACGGGAAAGTTCAATTCCGCTATCAGCGTTAAATTTTATGACTTCAGCGTTAGTGCCATCTTTGAAATCTACGACCCAGACAACGCCACCCTTATTGCCGGCTTGGGCAAATAACCCAGATGTCCATGCCAGGATAAACAGGCAAGTTAATGCTACCGGTATTATTAGCCTGCGTTTTATTGTTTGCATGCACACCTCCTGCTTCACTGAAGACTCTTTTAAAGAAATCACAAATTAAATTTTATTTATTTACAAAAGATACTTCTGTCTTGGCATCAAAAAATTCCTGCCCATCTATTTCAACATAAGGATAAATAAAATAATTAAGCGGCATTGCCTCTTTATCCCTTGCGTAAGGCAAGGTTACATCTCTTCCTGTAGTCAAATGTACTCTGTTCTCATTGATGCGGCCGAAAAAGTAATCCTTTTTTTCAGGATACTTATCCGCCTCAGAAATATCTACAGGGAACCATCCCTTATCTTGCGTATAGAATTTTGCCCAGCAGTGATAACCGCCGATTACCCCCTTTTCTTTATCAGCTGGAACACTAAAACCAACTTCAAATTTTACCGGGATTTTCAAAGAACGCATAAGAGAAATAAATGCCGAGTGATACTCGCTGCACTGGCCTTTTTTAAAAACAAGGCTCAATCGGCTATTCCCTATTTTGCATACCCTTGGGTCATCTTTTGTGTAGGTAAATTCATCAATAATATAATCGTATATTGCTTTGGCTTTTTCCACTTCGGTTTTTTTGTCTTTAACTATATCTGCCGCAAGCTTACGCGTATCTTTATCTACAAAAACAATCCGATCGGGTTTTAAAAAACCAGAAATATTTGTTTCATCCTGCGAAGCATAACGGTAATAATCATATTCTTTACGCAATACCGTAAATTCCACTGTAATCTCTAATTCGGAATATTTATCGGAAGGCGAATGTATGTATAACATATCATTGCCGTATTTTTTGTCTTTAATAATTACTCCTTCAAGTGGAGATAAATATCTAAAACCCTTTA
>JAUXSB010000048.1 GCA_030681595.1 Candidatus Omnitrophota bacterium | reverse complement strand
AGGTCGGCGCGCAGCGTGAGCAGCGATTCGCCCAATGCCTGCTTTTCGTCGGCTTCGGCCTTGAGTTGCGTCTTGCTCGGCGGGCCGACTTCCTCCAGCGCGATTTCTTCGGGTTTGACAAAGCGGCCGTTCGACCAATAGCCTTTCGGCGGGCTGGCCTTGGCGTTTTTGGCCTTGATAGTCTTGGTGTTCATAGCAGTCAGTATCATAGCTACCCATATGACCGACAAGACCACGACCCCCAAGACCGATTCTTCCCGCTCCAGCCCTAAAACGGCGGCCTCCGGCCGTCAGAAATCGCATGAAGCCCGTCCTGCCGAATCCGGCTTCAGCTACCACCGCGATTTTTTCGAGGATCTGGTCGACACGGCCTTGAATCACGCCAAAAAACTCGGTGCCACCGATGCGGCAGCCGAAGCGTCCGAAGGCTGCGGCCTGTCGGTCAGCGTGCGCAAGGGCGAGCTTGAAAACGTCGAGCGCAACCGCGACAAATCACTGGGCATCACGGTGTACATCGGTAAAAAACGCGGCAACGCAGCCACCAGCGACTTTTCAACGGCGGCCATCGAGCAGACCGTGCGCGCCGCCTATGACATCGCCCGTTTCACGGCCGACGATGACACCTCCGGCCTGCCCGACGACCGCGATATTTCGCGCGACCACCCCGCGCTCGATCTATTTCACCCCTGGGCCATCACGTCGGCCGAGGCCGCGCAGCTCGCACTTCAATGCGAAGCTGCCGCCATGGGGACCAGCCGGTTGATCACCAACAGCGAAGGCGCTGGGGTTTCGGCCCAGCAAAGCCATTTTTTCAGCGCCCACAGCAAGGGCTTTCGCGGTGGCTATGCCAGTTCGCGCCACAGCATCTCGGTGGCGCCGATTGCCGGCAAGGGCAACCACATGCAGCGTGACGCCTGGTACAGCTCGATGCGGGACGCTACCGAATTGGCGCGGCCCGAAGCGGTGGGCCGCTACGCCGCCGAGCGGGCGCTGGCACGGCTGAAAAGCCGCAAGATTCCCACCACGCAATGCCCGGTGTTGTTCGAATCGCCGCTGGCGGCAGGCTTGCTGGGCGGCTTTGTGCAGGCCGTCAGCGGCGGCGCGCTGTACCGCAAGAGCACGTTTCTGCTTGACAGCCTGGGCAAACCGGCTTTTCCGAAACACATCGATATTGCCGAGGACCCGCACCTGCGCAAAGGCAAGGGCAGCGCACCGTTTGACGAGGAGGGCGTGAAAACCAGCGCGCGGCAGGTGGTCAATGGCGGCCGCGTGGAGGGCTACTTTTTAAGCACCTATTCGGCCCGCAAGCTGGGCATGCGTACCACGGGCAATGCCGGCGGCTCGCACAACCTCGTGCTGACCAGCCGCCGCACGCGTCCGGGCGACGACCTGGACGCCATGCTGCGCAAGCTCGGCCGTGGCCTGTTTGTGACCGAACTG
>JAUXSB010000039.1 GCA_030681595.1 Candidatus Omnitrophota bacterium | reverse complement strand
TCGCCCAGCACGAACATGTTGGCGACGCTGCGCATGAAGGCCAGCATCTGCGGATTGCGATAGACCGGCTCCTCGGCGAGAAGCCGCGCCTTCATCGGGGACTCGCGCAGCCGCGCGAGCTTCCCGGCGAGCGGCAGCCCTTCGACCGCGCGATAGCTAGGGCAGGTCGAGAAGGGATGGAACGACAGTTCGAGCCCGTAGAGCAGCGCCACCGGCCGCGCCGCCACCTGGCCGCGGATCACGAGGCCGTCGCGGTTGGCGCGATCGATCTCGCGCAGCAGGGTCTGCCAGCGGTTGGGATAGATCGAGATGTCGAGCAGGGTGAAGGAGAGCGGCCGGCCCGACGCCTCGACCAGCCGGCGCAGCATGGCGAACTCGGTAGAACCCTCGGTCGTGGTGTCGGCGAAGTCGTCGAGCAGCTGGATCACGCCCTTGCCCGCCCGGCCGAGGCCGCGCGCGATCGCCGTCAGTTCCTCTTCCGCTGCGGTGATGGTCGGCGTCAACGCGCCCTCGGAGGTGCGATGGAACAGCGAGCGCGAGGTCGAGAAGCCGAGCGCCCCTGCGTTCACGCCCTCCTCGACGAGCGCGCTCATCGACGCCATGTCCTCGGCCGTCGCGGGCTCGCGGTCGACGCCGCGCTGGCCCATGACGAAGACGCGGAGCGGCGCGTGCGGCACCTGGGTCGCGAAATCGATGTCGCAGCGCCTCGCGGCCAGCGCGTCGAGATAGTCGGGGAAGCTCTGCCAGTTCCACGGCACGCCTTCGCGCATCACGATCTCGGGGATGTCTTCGACGCCCTCCATGACCTTGATCAGCGTGTCGCGGTCCTGCGGCCGGCAGGGCGCGAAGCCGACGCCGCAATTGCCCATCAGCACCGTGGTCACGCCATGGCCGGAGGAGGGCGTGAAGCGATCGTCCCAGGTCGCCTGGCCGTCATAGTGCGTGTGGATGTCGACGAAGCCCGGCGTCACCGCGAGCCCCCTGGCGTCGATCTCCTCGCGGCCCGCGCCGGCGATCTTGCCGACGGCGGCGATGCGGCCGTCCTTCACCGCGACGTCCGCCTCGCGCGGCTCGCCGCCGGTGCCGTCGATCACGGTGCCGCCGCGCACCACGAGGTCGAATGGAGCTGCCATGGCTTCCTTCCGCGAGAGCAGGTTGCGCAAGCGTTGCGGGTGATTTGTTAGCAGCTTGGTCCGGCGAAGTGAATTCGCGCGGAAAGCCCTTCGGCTACCACGTCATCCGCAGGCCTGCGGATATCGCATGGCTGTCGCTGCCGGTCGCGACCTCGCCGTCGTAGCGGAGATAGAGGGAAGTGCGCTCGGCGATGTTGGTATTGGCGGCGAGGCCGATGGTGGCGCCATCGCGCAGCGGCGCGGCGCCGAACACCGTGAAGGCGGCGCCCGGCGCGCCGGCGAACGAGGCCGTCACTGGCCGCGAGACATCGGCATATTCATGCGCCCAGCCCAGCCGGAGCTGCAGCGCGAGCTTGTCGCGCCAGCCCAGGTCAAAGGCGCCGGCGAGCTCGGCGCCCAGCGTGCTGCGCAGCGAGGTGGTGGTCTGCTGCGCCACGGTGAGGTTCAAGGAGCTGGCGCCGGTTTCGCTGAATCCCGCCTGGTTGTTGCTGATGCCTTGCAGCCGGACGAACGGCGTCAGCGACGCGGCGGCGCGCTCGGAGAGGCCGACCCTGTAGCCGGCCTCGGCCTGGCCGACGAACTGGCTGGCCGTGGTCTGGCCCATCGCGGTGCGCGGCTGCAGCCCGGCGATGAAGATCTGCCGCGTCATGTTGTTGTTGTTGAAGCCGTAGCCCGCCAGCGCATCGAGGTAGAAGGCCGACTGGGTAAAGGAGGCATAGAGGCTGGCTTGGTAGCTGTCGCTGGTGCCGCGGCCGGAGAAACCGCCCAGCCACTGGTTGCCGCTGGCGAAGCCCAGGCCCACGCCCATCAGGAGGTTCGGGTTGAAGCGATAGTCGATGCCGGTGGCCATGCCGCCGGCGTTGTAGGTGAGCGTCGAGGCGCTGCCGGTGCCGGCGACGCTGCCGGTGCCACCGAGCGCACTGCCCCAGACGCTGAAGGGGCTGGGCTGCTCGCCGTCACAGGTAACATCGCAGGCCTGGGCCAGCGCCTGGCGGGTGCCGGCGCCGCTGCCGCCGCGGGCCAGGCTCATCTGCTGGCCGAGCACGCTCATGAACAGCAGGCTGCTGCCGAGGTTTGCGGTGCTGAAGCCCGCGTAGTTCTGGCCGCTGATGGCGTCCATCGCGGCCTGGCCCTGGGCCAGGCTCAGCGTCGCCATGGTGCCGATCACGGTGGCGAAGTCGCCGCTCGAGCCCGCGACGCTCTGGTCCAGCACGCCGCCCACGGCGGCCTGGTTGGCGGTCTGCGCGCCGGCCGCGAAACCGCCGGGCTTCAGCGTCAGGTAGACATTGTTGGTGTCGTAGCCCAGCGAAGCCTGCAGGAAGGGGAGGTTGCTG
>JAUXSB010000012.1 GCA_030681595.1 Candidatus Omnitrophota bacterium | reverse complement strand
GCTTTGGCTAAGCGGAAAGCCAAACCATTGCCTTACCGGCTTATGGCTTTGGCTAAGCGGAAAGCCAAACCATTGCCTTACCGGCTTATGGCTTTGGCTAAGCGGAAAGCCAAACCATTGCCTTACCGGCTTATGGCTTTGGCTAAGCGGAAAGCCAAACCATTGCCTTACCGGCTTATCCGCTTAGTTAAGAGGCGTCGATTATGATCCTCAAGCCCCATCCCTCAGACGTAAAAAATATCGCTTATTATTTAGGTAAGGTTATGATTGGTTTAGGCTTGACGATGGTAGTACCTGTTGTTATCGCCGTGCTTTTTAGCGAGCCAAGCCCCGCCTTAGATTTTATCATCAGCGCGGAATTAACTTTTATATTGGGTAGCGTCCTGATTCTATTCTGCCGCACAGATAAAGATTTAAACTGGATGCAAGGGATGATTGTGGTCAGCCTCTCTTGGCTTGTCGCTATGTTTTTAGGCGCGCTGCCCCTGTATTTAAGCGGACATTTTAATTCGTATTTAGATGCCTGTTTTGATGCCATGAGCGGCTTTGCGACCACCGGCTTAACTCTTGCGCAGGATATAGACCATTTTTCTTACGCGCATAATTTATGGCGGCATTTAATTATGTTTATCGGCGGGCAAGGCGTTGTGGTAGTTGTGTTGTCTTTTTTCGTCAAGGGGCTTTCCGGGGCATTTCGGATGTATGTGGGAGAGGCGCGTGACGAGAAGATTATGCCTAATGTTATTGAAACCGCGCGTTTTATCTGGCTGGTAAGCGCGGTGTACCTTATTTTAGGGACACTTGCTTTAGGTATAACCGGCATGCTTAATGGGATGAAGCCGCAAAACGCATTTTTTCACGGCGTCTGCATATTTATGGCTGCTTTTGACACCGGGGGATTTGCGCCGCAGTCACAGAATATGCTTTATTATCACAGCCTACCGTACGAGATAATCACGATAATTATCATGATTTTTGGCGCAATTAATTTTAAGCTTCACTATCATCTCTGGATGGGCGGCCGGCGTGAAATATTTAAAAACATAGAAACAAAAGCATTGTTCATTACGGTGACGGTTACTTTTTTGATTACGGCCGTTGGCCTTGCGCAATTAGGCGTATATCCAAAGGTCCTTATGTTATTCCGCAAGGGATTTTATCAGTTGATTTCCGCGCATACGGGGACGGGTTATCAAACGGTATATCCGTCGCAATTTACGCAAGAGTGGGGGAGTCTTTCTTTGGCGGGGTTAATCTGCGCTATGGCTTTAGGGGGAGCGGTTTGTTCTACAACAGGCGGGATAAAAATGTTACGCCTCGGCATTATTTTTAAGGCGTTGGTGCAGGATATCAAGCGTATTATATTGCCGGAAAAAGCCATAATAGTGCAGAAGTTCCACCATATTCAGAATATATTCTTGCAAGATTCACAGGTGAGGCCAGCGTTGATAATTACTCTTATTTATTTATTTTTATATTGGGCGGGCGCTATTGTGGGGATGTTTTACGGCAATACATTTTTGTACGCACTTTTTGAATCGACCTCTGCAGGGGCAAATGTGGGGCTTTCCTGCGGGATTACTAACATCGGCATGCCCGCAGCTTTAAAAGTTACTTATATATTACAAATGTGGGCGGGAAGATTAGAATTTATGTCTATCTTTGTGCTTTTAGGATTTTTTGTGGCGGCGGTGAAGGGGAAATGGTAATGAGGGTTAAGGGTTACGGGTTTATTGTTTTTTATGTTATTAGCTTATCCCTTATCCCTTATCCCTCTTGTTTTGCTGAGCCTATCTCCAGCAAAGAGCTGATTGAGAACGCTAAGCAATATGACGGGAAGGTTGTTGAATATGAAGGCGAGGCAGTCGGTGAAGTAATGCGGCGCGGAGATTACGGCTGGGTAAATGTTAATGACGGGGAAAACGCAATCGGTGTATGGGCAGCGAGAGATTTTTTAAATATGATAAATTTTTCCGGAAGCTATGCCGCTACAGGAGACTGGTTAAAAGTAAAGGGCGGGTTTAACCGCGCCTGCCTTATTCATGGCGGAGATTTAGATATTCACGCTGAAGAGATAGTCAAAATAAAATCAGGAGAATTAAAAGAGCGCGCCTGGCCAAAATATAAACAAAATTTAGTAATTTATTTAGCAGGGGTTTTGCTATGCCTATGGTTGATATTAATCATGTCCAGAAAGAAGCCGAGCAGGAAATAAATTCTGTTGCGGATTTAACTTCGTTAGGGCAGGCCCGGGTAAAATATCTGGGTAGGCAAGGGATAATTTCCGGGCTTTTTGCCGAAATCACCGCTCTTTCCAAAGAAGAAAAGGCGGTTTTCGGGCGCCAGCTTAATACTTTAAAGCAGAAGCTTGATGAATTAATCAGGGATAAAGAAAGTTTTCTTAAGCAGGCAGGCGCTGAATACGAAATGTTTGATGTAACCTTGCCCGGGGTTATCACGGAAATCGGCCAGCTGCATCCATTGACACAGATACTTAGAGAGATCTGCGCGATCTTTATCCGGATGGGGTTTTCTGTGGTGGAGGGCCCGGAGATTGAGACCGAGGAAAATAACTTTACCGGTTTAAACATCCCCCCGGACCATCCCTCACGCGATGCGTTTGATACATTCTACATAAAAGATGTCTCCGGTCTCCGGTCTCCGGTCTCCGGTCAAAACAGGCGACAGGCGATACCCTTACGGGCACAGGCAGGCGACAGGCGACTGCTACGTAGCCATACCTCGCCTGCGCAGATACGGGTAATGAAATCACTTAAGCCGCCATTGGCTGTGGTTGTGCCGGGTAAGGTTTACCGCCCCGATGCTACTGATGCTTCGCATTCATTTATGTTCCATCAAGTCGAAGGTTTTCTAGTGGATAAAAATATAAGATTTTCTGATTTAAAGGGCGTCTTGGATGTTTTTGCCAAAAACTTATTTGGCGATGAGGTGAAGACGCGTTTTCGCCCGCACTTTTTTCCTTTTACCGAGCCGTCAGCAGAGGTAGATGTTTCGTGCATAATCTGCAAGTCACCAGTCACCAGTCACCAGTCACCAGAGAATAAAGAAAAAAAATGCAGTGTATGCGGGGGAAAGGGGTGGTTAGAGATTTTAGGCAGCGGGATGATCCACCCCAATGTTTTTAAGCACGTCGGATATGACCCCGAAACTTACACTGGTTTTGCCTTTGGCATGGGAGTTGAACGCATCGCCATGCTTAAATACGGGATAAGCGATATCCGGATGTTTTTTGAGAATGATTTAAGGTTTTTGAAACAATTCTAATGAAAACAACTTACAATTGGCTAAAGGATTTTGTAGAGATTAAACTATCGCCGCAAGCGCTGGCAGAGAAGTTGACTATGGCTGGCTTAGAAGTAAAAGCCATTGAGCCGAAGGACGGGGATTTTGTATTTGAAGTCGAGATTACTTCAAACCGGCCGGATTGGTTGAACGTAATAGGTATTGCCAGAGAGGTAGCAGCGATTACGGGCAAAAAGCTGCAAGCTGCAAGCCCCAAGCCCCAAGCAAAAAAAAGCCTGCGGCCTGAAGCCTGCGGCCTGAAGCTGTTCTCTGTTCAAATTGAGAACAGGAAAGATTGCCCGCTATACACGGCAACTATAATTGAGGGCGTAAAAGTTACGCCTTCCCCGGAATGGATGCAAAAGCGGCTTCGGGCAGTCGGCCTGCGTCCGATAAATAATGTCGTGGATATCACGAATTATATTTTATATGAAACAGGACAGCCTCTGCATGCGTTTGATTTGGATAAGCTTACAAGCTGCAAGCCGGAGATAATTATAAGAAGGGCGAAAAAAGGCGAAGAGATTGTTACAATAGATGGATTAAAGAAGGTATTAAATGAAAATATTTTAGTTATAGCCGATGCCAATAAGCCGATAGCAGTTGCCGGTATTACCGGCGGCAAAAACACAGAAGTAAGCGAAGAGACTAAAAACATCCTTTTAGAAAGCGCGCAGTTTGACCCGTTAGTGGTGCGCCGCGGCGTAAGAGCGCTGGGAATTTCTAGTGATTCATCTTATCGATTTGAGCGCAAAGTTGACACTGAAGGCGTAGGTATTGCCACGCAAAGAGCAGTTGAATTAATCACAGAATTATGCGGCGGAGAAATTATTTCTTGTCAGACGCAAGGCATTAAAAAGCCAAGGCTTAAGAAGAAAAAAATAAAACTATCTATAGAAAAATGCGAGCGAATACTCGGCATAGCTCTATCTGCAGCAAAAATTAAACAAATCCTTTCCGCCTTAGGTTTTAAGCTTGCAGCTTGCAGCTTGCAGCTTGCAGCTGTTTACGTCCCTTCTTTCCGCCAAGATGTAAGCATTGAAGAAGATTTAATCGAGGAAGTCGCCCGCGTTTACGGATACGATAAAACCCCAAGCACATTGCCGTATATCCAGCCGCGGATTATCGAGGCGTTAAAATTGAAACATTTGGCAGGGCATAGCGTAGACGCCCGATTAACACGGGAAATTAAAAATATTTTGACTGCCTCGGGTTTTAGCGAAGTGATTAATTATAGTTTAGCTTCACGCGATGCGCTTAGGAAGAACAGGGCCGAAGGGTTAATCCAGCCGGTAGAAATAGAAAACCCCTTAAGTAAAGATCAAGAAATTTTAAGGCCGGATCTTTTCTCCTCTCTATTGGCTAGCACAGCCTATAACCTTAACCGTAAAAATAGCCGTATCAGAATTTTTGAATTAGGCAGGGTATTCGGCGCTAAAAATAATAGTTGCCCTTCGGAGAGTTTAGCCTTGGGTTTAGCCATGCACGGCAAGTTAGATTTAGATTGGCAGAGCCCGGGCAGGCGCGAGGCTGGTTTTTTTGATTTAAAAGGCTGTCTGGAGCAGATGTTTTCAAAGTTAGGGATAGATGGATACAGATTTATTGCCGAGGAGTCTCCTTTATTCAAACAAGGAGTTTCTTTTGCTATTATGCTTGACGCGGAAAAAATAGGCTTAATCGGAGAAGTGGATGCCGCTATATTAGAAAATTACGACATAAAACAGAAGAATATATTTATTGCGCAGGTTTCTCTGCAGGGAGTTGCACGGCGTTTTAGCGCTATCAAAGCCTTTAAGCCTTATTCGCAGTATCCTTCGATAAGGAGGGATATTAGTTTAGTTATAAAAAAAGATACACCATTTAGCGACGTTCGCGAAATAGCTTTAGCCTCTGCCGGGGGGGCAGTTTCGGAAGTAAGCCTGCTTGAAGAATACTGCGGCAAGCAGGTAGCAGAAGGCGTTAAGAATCTTTTGATTTCACTGGAATATATTTCGTCCGAACGTACCTTAAAAGATGAGGAAGTGGATGTTTTACATAAGCAGATTTTGGATAATCTGGTAGAGAGGCTAGGAATAAAAATACGTTGATCTGGATTTCCAAAGAGCCGGAGGTCAAATTATGGTAGGCAAAGAGCAGATTGAAAGTTGGTTACGCGACGGAACCATTACTCAAGAACAAGCCAAAAAGATGCTTTCCGATACCATCCAGTATAAAGAAGAGCAAATATCCAATAAATTAATTACCACGATTTCGACTATCGGAGCGTTGCTTCTGGGCATAGGAGCTATTTTATTCGTTGCTTCTAATTGGGTGGTAATCCCGCGCGTTATAAAGATCTTGCTTCTTTTAGGCTCTACCTTTGTATCTCATTACTTAGGGTATATTTTTAGGTATCAAAAAGAAAATTTGCCAAAAGCAGGAGCCGCTTTATTATTTTTGGGCGCGCTTTTATTTGGCGCGACCATATTCCTGATTGCGCAGATGTATAATATTAATGCCAATAGCCATACGCTGGTTTTAATCTGGTTGATAGGGATTATCCCCTTGGTGTATGCACTTAAGTCTTTGCCTATCGCGGGACTGTCAGCGTTTTTATTTTATCTCTGGGTAGGATTATTTGTTTGCAGAAACGTAGGTTTTGAGAAATCGTTTGGCGACATTTTTTATTTGCCTGTTTTGTATTTGATTACGGGCATCTTACTTTTTGGCGCAGGCGGGTTACATTATATCTCGGGTGATTTAAAAGCAGTCGCCCGCACATATAGAATTGCCGGCATTAAAGTAGTTACTCTTACGCTATTCCTTCTTACGTTCAGATTTTTTTCCGGGCATCAGGAAGGCTTTAATATCAGGTCGATTACGCAAATATCCGAACAATTTATGGCGGGACTAATTATTTTTTCATTTCTTTCTGTAATCTTTGCAGTCGTTAATCTCATTTTTAATCCTGCTAATTCAGATACGGCGATCCTCGAAGGCTCTATCAGCATAGGCCTGTTGATAACAGCCATAATATTTTTCTTTTCTCGGCCGCCTTCGAATTTCTTTACCATATTATTTAATCTTATCTTGGCAGGCGTTATCTTTATTCTCATTCTTGTAGGCTATCAAAGAGAAGACATAAAACTAATAAATATCGGGATGTCTTATCTTGCGTCGCTTATTATCGTGCGATATTTTGATTTTTTCTGGAATTTGCTTCCCAGATCGGTTTTCTTTATGTCCGGCGGGCTTATTCTTATATTGGGCGGAATCGCCTTTGAGAAAAAGCGCAGGCAATTAAAGGAAAGATTTAGGGTTTAATATGGTAAAGAAAAATTCATTTTTTATCATAGGGGTCTTTTGGCTAATCATAATTTTCGGCTTCATATCCGTAAAAGAATTTACGCTTCGAACAGGCAGGGAGGTTTTATTAAAAACAGCACCGGTTGACCCAAGGGATTTATTTAGGGGAGACTATGTTATTTTAACCTATGATATCAGCACACTCAATTTGGATAATATTTTAGCGGATCGCGTAGGTTTCGGCGTTAAAGACAGGGTCTATGTATCCCTTGATACAAAAACTGAATACGCAATTCCGCAGATGATTTATAGCAGCCGCCCGAAAAACGAAGCTTTATTTATCCGCGGGATAGTAAAAAATATTAATGGCGGGATTTTAAATGTAGAATACGGCATTGAAAGTTATTTCGTGCCTGAAGGAAAGGGAAAAAGGATAGAAAGTGCGCGGGGGAAAAATCTTGGCGTGAAAGTATCTATCGATAAATCTGGCAATGCCGCCATTAAAATGTTATTGCTTGATGGCAAGGTGTTCAGTTTTACGGATGAATAAGGCAGTTTTTAAATCCGGGCATAGCGCGAAGAGTATTGATTTTTATTTTTTCTGTGCTATACTTTTTTATAGAAGATAAGATTCCCTGCAGTGTTCGTCTGCACCGTGAAAAAGTTGAACCAACACAATTTTTAAGGGCGCTGTTATATGCGCCGCCCGAGGGCGGCTTAAAAAGGCGCCCACCTGGAGAATGGGTTCAGGTTTATCACGGCAGCAACGGCATAAGCGGGGATTTTTTTTACCCCGTTAGAGATGACGGATGTAGCGAGTTAAAAGCTAATTGTTTCTTATGGAAGCGATAGCTAAAAATCAACCTGCAGCCAGAGAGACAGCCGCCTGCGGCGGCTTATCGCTAACGGGGTTTTAAGCACATAAGCTATAGGCGCGAAAAAATCCGCCGATACATTGTGGCGGGGATGGTTATGGAAAACGCCGATAAAGAGAAAATAGATTTATTCCAAAAAGAGCCCGTTTCAGTCGATAATAAAGATTTGCCTCTTGCCGTACGGATGCGGCCTGAAACGCTAGAAGACTTTGCCGGCCAGGAGCATATTTTAGCCAAAGGAAAACTTCTTCGCCGCGCCATTGAAGCAGACAAATTATCATCACTTATTTTTTACGGCCCTGCCGGATGCGGCAAAACCAGCCTTGCCTATTGCATCAGCAAGATTACCCGGTCTTATTTTGAGCACATTAATGCGGTAAGTTCCAATGTCGATGAGCTGCGCAAGGCAATCTTTAAGGCAAAGCTGCGTAAAAGAGACACCAAAACTAAAACCATACTTTTTATTGATGAGGCACACCGTTTTAATAAGGCCCAGCAGGATGTATTACTGGAAGATGTTGAAGAAGGCAATGTTATTTTAATCGGCGCAACAATAGAGAATCCGTTCTTTTATATTATCCCGCCTTTAGTTTCGCGTTCCTTGGTTTTTGAATTAAAGCCGCTAGAGGAAACAGGCTTAAAAAAGATTATCCTGCGCGCATTGACAGATAGTGAGCGCGGCCTGGGAAGCATGAAAGCGGTTATGGGCGAGGACGCGGCAAGCTTTTTAGCTAAAATATGCGGAGGCGATGCCAGGCGCGCACTTAACGCCCTAGAGATCGCCGCCGCTACCTGTGAAGAAGGGCCCGATAAGAAAATAAACATCACTTTAAAAGCCATAGAGGAATCGGTACAGAGAAAAGCGGTTCTATACGATAAAAAGGGCGATGCTCATTATGATACGGTATCGGTATTTATTAAGTCCATGCGCGGCTCTGACCCAGACGCGGCAGTTTACTGGTTGGCAAAGATGCTTTACGCCGGAGAAGACCCCCGTTTTATCGCGCGCAGAATCTGTATTTGTGCTGCCGAAGATGTGGGCAATGCCGACCCGCAAGCGCTGGTTTTGGCTAATGCCGCTTATCAGGTCTGTGAATTTATCGGGATGCCCGAGGCGCGTATCCCTTTAGCGCAGGCGGCAATTTATGTGGCAAGCGCTCCAAAATCTAACGCAAGCTATGTTGCCATAGAGGCGGCATATAATGACGTAGAACGCGAGCGCACCCAAGAAGTGCCGGATCATTTAAAGGATGCTTCATATAAATCAGCGGAAAAATTAGGCAGAGGCAAAGATTATAAGTATGCTCACGATTACCCCGGGCATTTTGTGAAACAGGAGTATCTCTCTAAAAAGAAAAAATATTACCAGCCGATAGGTTTAGGCTATGAGAAAATAATAAAAGAGAGGCTGGAGAAACTGGGGGGAGCCTAAAGAGGAGCAAGCCTTAAATATGGGTTTTTATTCGTTAACAGATCATTTAATCTTTGCGCCGCAAAAGCATTTGCAGCCTGCCCGCCAACGCTTTGTGGCGGGGCATCAAGCAAAATTTAAACGCCAGCCGGAAAATTTTACTTGAAAAAACTCTTGAAACATCAGCATATTATACTAAAATAGTCTTATAATCTATATTGTATAGTTTGGAGGAAGAGGAAAATGGAGCAATATAGCGAAAAAGTAATGCAGCATTTCCAGAACCCGCATAACGTGGGCGAAATCCCAGATGCCGATGGCGTAGGGACCGTGGGTAATCCGATATGTGTCACTCCTGACACCCTGATTTTTACCAATCCAAATGTAGAAGAAATTAGCAGCCTTTTAAAGGGTAGGCGGGTTTTGGGGCACGACGGGAAGTACCATGAGATTGAGATTATTCACAGTCGGCCGTACAAAGGAGAAATTTATCGTTTTACCGTGAACAATCTTGGTATTTCAGAGCTGACTCCGGAGCATAAGATTTTGGCTTTAAAGGCAGGCAGGCGGGATAAATTTAAGCTGCATACGGGGCAAACTCCTGATTGGTACGCGGCGGAAGAATTAAGAAAGGGCGATATAATTTTGTACCCCATTCCTCGTCAGGATAACGACCAAAAGAATATTAAATTTGGGATAGATATACCAAAATGGGATTTTAAAAGCAGGGCATTGCCCGAAGAGATAAAAATAAATAATAATTTCTGCCGCCTCGTAGGTTATTACATAGCTGAGGGGTATGTGCGCACAGATGATTGCAAAGGAACGATAGGGTTTGTATTTAATTCAAAGG
Source organism: Candidatus Omnitrophota bacterium (assembly GCA_030681595.1). Lineage (GTDB taxonomy): Bacteria > Omnitrophota > Gorgyraeia > Ghiorseimicrobiales > Ghiorseimicrobiaceae > CAKKQO01. Next base: position 64,931 of record JAUXSB010000012.1, on the reverse strand, counting down.
AAAAATCCTATATAGATGATGTATTAGCGCTTATGAAGAAAGTTTTTAATGTTACGCCGGGCAAGTTGATGCACAATAGGCGCGGCACAGCGCTAGATTTGCCGTTTTATTCAGCGCGCTTGGCAAGATTTTTTGAGGCTCAATTCGGTAAAGGCGCGATAAATAAGCATCTGCCTCAATGGATGCTGGAGTTGCCGTTGGGGAAACAAAAGGCTTTATTATGCGGCATGTTCAGAGGCGACGGATGTATAGATTTAAAACGTCAGCGGGCAAAGTATGTGACTATATCCCGGAATCTTGCCTATCAATTAAGGCTGCTCTTATTAAGGCAGAAGATTATAAGCAATTTTTCTCAAGGCAAGGCTTACGGAATCCATAAAAAGAGCTTCTTGTTTTATATTCAAGAAGATAATTCTTTAGAAAAAATAATAAAAATTATGGGGTTAGATTTGAAGATAAGGGAAAACCAGCAAATTAGGCATAAATCTTGGGTGGATGATAACTTTTATTATACGACTATCAGGAAAATAACCCCCCTTAAATATGACGGGTTAGTTTATAATTTAGAAGTAGAAGGCGCGCATTCCTATGTGTCTAATGCCGTAACTTTGCATAACTGCGGCGACGTAATGAAATTGTACATAAAGATAAAAGATGGTATAATAATAGATGTTAAATTTAAAACCTTTGGCTGTGGCGCGGCAGTTGCCACCAGTTCCATGGTTACGGATTTAGTCAAAGGTAAGTCTATAGAAGAGGCCCTTACGATTTCCAATAGGGCCGTTGCGGAGGCGCTGGGAGGGCTTCCGCCGATAAAAATGCATTGTTCGGTTTTAGCCGAGCAGGCACTGAGGGCGGCCTTAGCCGATTATTATAAAAAAATCGGTAAGGATCCCAGCGCATTTGCGCCAAAGCCGGATGTGCATGAACATGACGAGCATTATTAGATGGGTAACGACCAGAAGTTAGTACAGGCAAAACAAGAGCTACGCCGCAAAATGCTACTTAAGTTAAAAACACAAAAGGAGGAAGAGAGAACAGAAAGAAGCAGAAAGATACGAAAGAAGCTTTTTAGCCTTTCTGCTTTTAAACAGGCGCAAGTAATAATGTTTTATATATCATGTGGCTTCGAGGTAGACACTTTAAATATGATAAAAGAGGCAATTAAATTAGGCAAGAAGGTCGCAGTACCGAGACTTAAAGACAATAATCGCAAGATGGCCATATCTTTGGTTTCAGGAGTTGACTCGGAATTGGAAATCGGCCCTTACGGCATAAAACAACCAAAGGCCGAGTATCTCAGGCCCGTTTCCATAGAGAAAATAGATTTAATAGTGGTTCCGGGGGTAGCCTTTAGCTCTGGCGGAAAACGCCTGGGCCGCGGTAAGGGCTATTACGACAGACTTCTTGAGACTAAAAGAGAAAAAACCCGTACAGTCGGCCTTGCCTTTAAATGCCAAATCGTCGAAGACCTGCCGCAAAGCCCGCATGATTATCCGGTTGAACAAGTAATCAGCGCCTAATAATCTAGCAACTAGTAAGTCAGTAACCCGTAACTAGTAATTTTGTATTTATGTTTTTGAATTATGCTTTACCTGTCTGCCGACAGGCAGGTAGGCAAGTTACGCATTACGAGTTACGGAAATAATGTGGGGGTATAAGCAATGAATATAGGCTTGAGCATAATTTTATTTTTGTTTTTAGGTACAGGGTTTGTTTTTTTTGGGTTTGCTTTAAGGAAATTTCTATACGAGAAAAAAATAGATTCGGCAAAATTCACTGCCAAGCAGATTATTGAGCTAGCGCAAAAAGAAGCGGAAAACCGCAAGCGTGAAATAGATTTAGAGGCCAAGGATACGCTTTATAAATTACGGCAGGATTTTGATAAAGAAAATAAGGACAAACGGGAAGAGTTGACAGTATTAGAGAGGCGCCTAGAGCAGAAGGAGTCAAATATAGACAGGCGCCTTGAATTGCTGGAAAGGAAAGAAAAAGACCTTGAGGCGCGCTCGGAAAATGCGCGTAGGTACGAAGAAAATTTAAAGCATAAAGATAAAGAGCTCTCGGCGTTACTGCTTGAAGAAAAAGACAGGTTACAGAAAATTTCTTCGCTTTCACAGGAAGAGGCAAAAAACCTTCTTCTGATGCGCGTAGAGCAGGAGCTGACCAATGAAAAAGCCGTTTTAATTAAAAAAATGGACGAGGAGATTAAACAGTCGGCAGAAAAAAGAGCTCAGGAAGTAGTTACTTCGGCTATACAAAGATGCGCGGTAGAGCATACAGTGGAGTCTACTGTGTCGGTGGTAAACCTTCCTTCTGATGAAATGAAGGGCCGCATTATCGGCAGGGAAGGAAGGAATATCCGGGCTTTAGAGATGGCAACCGGAATAGATGTAATTATTGACGATACTCCCGAGGCGGTTACGCTTTCCGGTTTTGATCCCGTCCGGCGCGAGATTGCCAGAATCGCCTTGGAGAGTTTGATTTCCGATGGGCGTATTCATCCGGGAAGAATTGAAGAGGTGGTAGAAAAGGTAAAGCGTCAAATGGAAGAAAAAATCCGTGAGGAGGGAGAGCGTGCCGCATTCGACGTGGATGCGCATAATCTGCATCCGGAATTGGTTAAATTGCTGGGGCGTTTGAAATACCGGACAAGCTATGGGCAGAATGCCCTGCAGCATTCCAAGGAAGCGTCTTTTTTAATGGGGCTTATGGCTACAGAAATAGGGCTGGATTTTAAATTAGCGCGCCGTATCGGGCTTTTGCATGATATAGGTAAAGCTTTAACTCAGCAGGCCGAAGGAACGCATGCCAAAATCGGAGCAAGCCTGATAAGAAAATACGGGGAGTCCCAGGAAGTAGCAGATGCGGTTGAGGCGCACCACGAAGAAGCAGAAATAAAAAGCCCTTATGCGGTATTGGCTATCGCTGCTGATGCCATCAGCGCTTCCCGGCCGGGAGCGCGGCGTGAGACACTTGAGATTTACGTTAAGCGGCTGGAAAAATTAGAGTCCATAGCGACATTATTTAAAGGCGTAGATAAGGCCTATGCTATACAAGCAGGCAGGGAAGTAAGGGTGATCGTACAGCCGGATAAACTCTCGGATAATGACGCCGTAAATTTAGCCCACGACCTGCGTAAAAAGATAGAAGAGGAAATGGAGTATCCCGGGCAGGTTAAGATTACAGTTATCCGGGAAATGCGCGCGATTGATTACGCTAAGTAAGTGAAGCCCAAACTTATGGAGCGTAAGCGGACATAAGTTTGTTGGCTGAACTTACCCCACACCCAGCTACTACGAAGAGATACTACGAAGCAACTGGGTGTGGGGTTAAATTCGTGCAAATAATTTACGGAGTTCCTAGAGTGACGTAAATTGTGCACTCATTTAATATGAATATTCTATTCATCGGTGACATTGTAGGTAAGCCCGGCAGGGAAGCGGTGAAAGCGCTTCTGCCTAAGCTCATTGAGCGGGAGAAAATAGATTTGACGGTGGCTAACGCCGAGAACGTTGCCGGTGGTTCAGGGATTAATCCTAAATGTGCCGAAGAATTATTTGGTTGCGGTATTGATGTTTTGACTAGCGGCGACCATATTTTTAAACGCCAAGAAGTAATTTCTATTATTGACCATCCCTATCTATTGCGGCCGGCGAATTTATCTCCGCGGGCATTGGGAAAGGGCCATTGTGTTATCGAGAAAAAGGGCGTAAAAATAGGCGTGCTCAACCTTCAAGGCAGGGTTTTTATGCACCCGATAGATTGCCCATTCCGCACAGCGCAGGAAGTGGTGGAAAAAATCAGAAAGGAAACCCGTATAATCATTGTTGATATCCATGCCGAGGCCACAAGCGAGAAAATTGCCTTGGGGTTTTTCTTAGATGGTGAAGTTTCTTTGGTGGCAGGGACCCATACTCATGTGCAGACCGCGGATGAAAAGATTTTACCCGGCGGGACAGCTTATATTAGCGACGTAGGGATGGCCGGGCCGTGCGATTCGGTTATCGGCAGGCGTAAAGAACAGGTGATTGAGAAATTTTTAACCGGTATGCCCACGCGTTTTGAAGTGGCAAGCGCGGGCGTGGAGTTACAGGGCGTTGCTGTGGAAATAGACGATCATACCGGTAAGGCAAAGACAATCAAAAGAATAAAAGAATGCCTGTTTTAAAAGAAGATTTATTTGAAAAACGCAAAATCCTCAGTGTAAGCGAGCTTACTTACGACATAAAAATAATTTTGGAAAATAATTTCGCCGAGGCCTGGGTAGAGGGCGAGATTTCCAATTTTTCCAAATCCAGCGCCGGGCATATTTATTTTACTTTAAAAGATGCCAATGCGCAGTTGAAATGCGCCTTTTTTTATAATGCAAATAAATCAGTAAAATTTAACCTTAAAGACGGTTTAAGTATCATAACTTTTGGCAGGATAAGCGTATACGGCCCGCAAGGCCAATATCAGCTATACGTGCAGCGAGTTGAGCCTAAAGGGCTGGGCCAATTACAGCTTGCCTTTGAGCAGCTAAAAGAAAAATTATTTAAAGAAGGGCTTTTTGACGAAAGACATAAAAAGCCAATCCCCGCTTTTCCTTTAAATATCGGGATAGTCACTTCAGCGCAGGGGGCGGCGTTAAGAGATATTCTCACGGTTCTAAAAAGAAGAGCCCCGTTTGTTTCTGTCTTAATCCGGCCGGTTAAAGTGCAAGGAGAAGGCGCTAAAGAAGAAATCAGAGACGCAATAAATGATTTTAATGAATATAGGGATGCCGGAGGGCGGGTCGATGTTTTAATTGTCGGCCGCGGCGGAGGCTCCATTGAAGACCTCTGGGCTTTTAATGAAGAAATAGTTGCCCGCGCGATTTATAGCTCAAAAATTCCCGTGATTTCGGCAGTCGGGCACGAAGTGGATTACACGATTTCTGACTTTACCGCAGACTTACGCGCCGCGACACCTTCGGCTGCTGCCGAGATAGTGGTTAAACATAAAGAAGAAATAGTTTCCGAAATAAGAAATAATTTAAATTTTATCCGTAATTATCTTGAGTCAAAATTAGAAGACTGTCAGCAGAAACTTGACGAAGAAAAAGGAAATCTACATTCAGAGTTTAAGCATTTTCAGGAGATTAACCGGCATAAGTTTAAAAATTTAGAGAACAGAATCCGTCTTTTAAGCCCGCGCGCCATCGTTTTAGAAAAGTTAAAGCAAATAGAACACGCGGAAAAAATATTGAGCGTAAAAATCAGCCATATTTTGATAACTAATCAGGAGAAAACGCGCGCCTATACCTTTCGTCTGAACGCGCTTAATCCGCTGGCAATTCTATCGCGGGGCTATAGCCTTTCTACAAAGATAGATGGGGCAGTGATAAAAGATACAGGCGAGTTACGGGTGGGCGAGCAGGTAAGGACAAGATTAGCTAGGGGTGAGTTTGTTAGCACGGTAGAGAGTATAATAGAAAATTAAGTTATAAGTTGGGAGTTATGAGTTATAACTTAAGTAAAATTCACAACTTATAATTTCTAATTTATAATTCCCGGCTAAAGGGAGGGGAAATGGCGGAAAGCATAAAATTTGAGGGCGCTGGCGCGACGAATAAGGAGCGCTGTTTAGCGCGCCTGCGAGATGTGACGCAGGCTGGGCAGACGAAAATTTTTATAAGTAGGAGATAAAATGGCGGAAAGCATAAAATTTGAGGATGCGCTAAAGCGTTTAGAAAAGATAGTCGCGGAGCTTGAAAGCGGAAAATTAACTTTGGAAGAAGCGGTAAAGCGCTATGAGGAAGGCATCAAGCTTTCTTTAATCTGTTCTAAGACGCTGGAGACAGCCAAGCGCAAAGTAGAGGTTTTAATGAAGAAAGATAATTCTTTGGGTAATACCCGCCACACTGAAGTCGGGCAAGCACAGTTTGAGGCCAAAGAATTTGAAGATGTGGAGCTGGATAAGGATGCGAAATAATGTTGCTTGAGAAAGTAAACAACCCGAAAGAATTAAAAACGCTTTCTATCGCTGCGCTTACGCCTTTGTGCGCCGAAATTAGGAAATTAATCCTAGAGACGGTTTCTAATACCGGCGGGCATTTAGCTTCAAGTTTAGGGGCAGTAGAGCTGGCGGTAAGCCTGCATTACTGCCTGAATACGCCGGAAGACATTTTGATCTGGGATGTCGGCCATCAAGCCTATGCGCATAAAATTCTTACCGGCAGGGCAAAAAATTTTTCTACCTTAAGGCAGGCAGGCGGTGTTTCAGGTTTTCCTTCCCGGACAGAATCCGGCTATGATGTTTTTACTACTGGCCACGCCTCAACCGCTTTATCTTTAGCATTAGGCATTGCCTGCGCGCAGGATTTATCAAAAACAGAAAAGAAGCAGAAAGTTGTTGCGGTTATCGGAGACGGCTCTTTAACCGGAGGGATGTGCCTTGAGGCGCTGAATAACACCGGCCACCTGCAGAAAGATTTGCTGGTCGTGTTTAATACAAATGAGATGAGCATTGCTCCTTCGGTAGGGGCATTAAGTAATTACCTGAATAAAATAATTTCGTTGCCTATATACAACCGTTTCCGCGATGCTTTACAGGATTTTGTGGCCAAAAGAGTCCCACGCGGCAAGCGGCTCTTGGGGTTAGCCAAGAAATTCGAGGAAGGGTTAAAAAACATTCTTGTTCCCGGGATTTTATTTGAAGAGATGGGATTCAGGTACTTCGGCCCTATCGATGGACATAATGTAGAGTTGTTGGTGAATACTTTAAAACACCTGCTTGTTTTTAAAGGGCCGATACTTTTGCATGTGGTGACAAAAAAGGGCAAAGGCTATAAGCCCGCTGAAGACAACCCGGAAAATTTTCACGGTACCGGTAAATTTGATTTGGCGACGGGAGCGCCGGTTAAGCCGCAAGAGGGGATAGCTTATACGGAGATATTTAGTAAAAAAATAGCAGAGTTGGCCGGCCGCAATAAAAAAATTGTGGCGATCAGCGCGGCTATGCCGCAGGGCACAGGGTTAGATAAATTTGCCAGCCTTTATCCGGAGAGATTTTTTGATGTGGGGATTGCCGAAGAGCACGCCGTAGGGTTTGCCGCAGGGCTTGCCCAAGGAGCTTTCAGGCCAGTCGTCGCTATATATTCAACATTTTTACAGCGCTCCTATGATCAAATCATGGAAGAGGTTTCCCTGCAAAATCTGCCTGTAGTTTTTGCTGTTGACCGCGCCGGCATCGTTGGGGAAGACGGAGCAACCCACCAGGGGATTTTTGACATCAGTTATTTACGTACAATTCCTGATTTGGTAATTTTAGCGCCTAAAGACGGCGAGGAATTTGAGGCAATGCTTGAGTTTGCGTTTAATCATAATGGGCCAACCGCTATTAGGTATCCCAAGGATAGAGTGCCAGTTGCCAGAAACCAGTTGTACCCTGTCGGGCACAGGCCAGAAACCAGAAATATAGAATTGGGTAGAGCAGAGGTATTAAGACGCGGAAAGGATTTGGCTATCATCGCTTTGGGCAGCATGGTGTATCCGGCCCTGGAAGCAGCGGAGATTTTAAGCAAAGAAGATATTAATGTTGAGGTGGTCAATGCGCGTTTTGCAAAGCCTCTTGATAAAGAATTATTGCGGGATGTCGCTTTGAGGTTCGGTAAAATAATCGTTATTGAAGAAGGTATAGCCGAAGGCGGCTTTGGCTCGGCGGTAAAAGAAATTTTAAATAACAAAACATATATCAAACAAATCGGCTTGCCCTGCGAGTTTATTAAACAGGGCAAAAGGCGTGATATTTTAGCGAAATACGGTTTGGACAAAGAGGGAATAGCTAATACGGCAAGAGAAGTTATGAGTTACAAGTTATAAGTGAGAAGTAAAATTATAACTTATCACTTCTAATTTATAACTCCTGAATGTAGCGAAAGAATATGCCTAAAATAACCATAGACAAAGAGCGTTGCAAGGGCTGCCAGCTTTGTATCCTTTATTGCCCTAAGGGGCAGATAAGGCCGGATAAAAACCTGAATAAAAAAGGAATACAGCCCGTTGTATTTTTAGGAGGCGATTGCAGCGGGTGTAAATTTTGCGCTATTATTTGCCCGGATGCGGCAATAGAAGTGTATAAATGAGAAACCAGAAACTAGTCCCAAAAGTAGAAATACTACACAGAGAAACATCAGGATCCCGAAGATCATCTTACAAAGTAACTGCATTCGGGAAAACCAGAAACCAGAAGATATTAATTTCAGGTAATGAAGCAATTGCCGAGGCGGCAGTACAGGCAGGGTGCCGTTTTTATGCGGGATACCCCATTACGCCGCAGAATGAAATACCGGCATATATGGCAAAAAGAATGCCTGGTATAGGCGGGGTATTTATCCAGTCAGAATCGGAGTTGGCCGCGATAAGCATGGTAATGGGAGCCTCTGCCGCGGGCGCGCGCGCAATGACTTCCTCGTCAAGCCCGGGTATCAGCCTTAAACAGGAAGGTATTTCTTATATTGCCGGAGCGGAACTGCCCGCTGTAATTGTAAATGTTATGCGTGCGGGCCCGGGATTAGGCAATATCTGGCCGGCGCAGTCAGATTATTTTCAAGCGGTAAAAGGCGGCGGACACGGCGATTATCATAATATTGTGCTTGCGCCATCTAGCGCGCAGGAGGCGTTTGATTTGACCATGTTTGCCTTTGATTTAGCTGATAAATACCGTAATCCGGTAATGATTTTATCCGACGGGATGTCAGGTCAGATGATGGAGCCAATTGTCATACCAGAAGACAGAAAAAATCTGTTATCTGGCATCTGTTGTCTGACTTCTGAAAAAAAATGGGCGGTGACTGGCTGTAAGGATAGATTGCCTAATCTTGTTGCTTCGTTTCGGATGTGCCTAGGAGATACGGAAAAACTTAATCAGCACTTGCAGGGAAAATATAAGCAGATTTTAGCGGATGAACAGAGGTGTGAAAGTGTTGGTATCGATGAGGCAGAGATAATTATTGTTGCTTACGGCATAATGGCGCGTATTGCCAAAGGAGCGATTAAAACCCTAAAGGCAAAAAATATAAAAGTCGGATTAATTCGGCCGATCACGCTTTGGCCATTTCCCGAAACACAGATTACACAGATTTTAAAACACAGATTAGGCAGAGTGAAATATTTCTTAGTAGTTGAAATGTCTTATGGCCAGATGGTGGAAGATGTAAGATTAGCGGTTAATGGGAAGGCAAAGGTAGAATTTCTCGGCCGTGCCGGCGGAGGGGTACCAACGGAAGAAGAGATTATAAAAAGGCTAGAAGTTATAAGTGATAAGTTATAAGTTTTTAAAACAACTTCTCATTTATAATTCATAATTTATAACTTTAGATGGATAAAATATTCGGCCGTCCTAAATCATTACGCGATATTCCCACGCATTATTGCTCGGGTTGCGGCCACGGCATAGCGCACCGGCTTATTTCTGAGGTTGTCGATGAGCTGGATATTCGGGAGAGAATTATAGGCGTAGCCCCTATAGGGTGCGCGGTGATTGCTTATGATTATTGGGATTTTGACTGCTGTGAGGCGGCACACGGAAGGGCTTTGGCAGTGGCAACCGGCATAAAAAGGGTCCGGCCTGAAGCAATCGTTTTTACTTATCAGGGCGACGGAGACTTAGTGGCTATCGGGTGTGCCGAGACAATACACGCGGCAAACAGAGGCGAGAATTTAACCACCGTATTTATTAATAACGCGGTCTACGGCATGACTGGCGGCCAGATGGCGCCGACGACACTTTTAAACCAAAAAACCGCCACTACTCCATTTGGGCGGGATGCTAAATCGGCAGGATATCCTTTGAAAATCAGCGAATTACTGGCTCAGCTTAGCGGAGTTTATTATGTTGAGCGCGTAAGCACTGATTCCCCGGTAAAGGTTTTAGCGGCAAAAAGAGCGATAAAACAGGCCTTTATCAATCAGATAGAAGGTAAAGGTTTTTCTTTGGTGGAAATTTTATCTGCCTGTCCGACGTATTTAGGGATGAAGCCCACAGCCGCGGTTAAGTGGGTGAGAGAAGAAATGACAAAAGAGTTTCCGTTGGGGAAAATAAAGTAATTCGCGCAAATAATCCCGAAGCTCCGGGATTACGCGCTCATTTAAATGACTGAGAAAATTATTATTGCCGGATCCGGCGGACAGGGAATTATGGTTATGAGCAAGTTTTTATCTAATCTTGCCGTTGAGGCAGGTAGGTTTACCACCTATCTGCCGGCTTACGGTGCGGAGGTAAGAGGTGGTACCGCCCATTGCATGGTAATTATTTCGGATGAAGAAATTTATTCTCCGTTGATAGACAAGGTAGACGCCTTGATAGTAATGAATGCGCCGTCATTGGTTAAATTTGAAGGACGCCTTAAAAAAGGCGGTGCTTTATTTTTGAATAAATCGCTGATAAATATAAAACCAAAAAGAAACGACCTTCAGGTAAGCGAAATCCCTTTTACCGCTATTGCGCAAGAAACAGGTAATGTGAAATGCGCTAACACTGTAGCCCTCGGGGCATACTTGGGATATAAGAAAATCGCCTCCGCTAAACAGACAGATGTAGTTTTAGCTAAGATGCTGGAAGGCTTAAGCCGGGAGATAATCGCAGTCAATAAAAAAGCATTTGAGAGAGGGATGGCTTATGGAAAGTAATGTAAAGGTAAGATTTGCTCCTAGTCCGACGGGGTTTTTACATATAGGCGGGGCGCGCACGGCCTTATTTAACTGGCTGTATGCTAAGCATGCGCGGGGAAAATTTATCCTGCGCATTGAAGATACGGATTTGGAACGCTCCAAAAAAGAATATCTTGATGAAATTTTAGACAGTCTGGCATGGCTTAAGATGAATTGGGATGAGCTTTATTACCAAAGCCAGCGTTTCGATATTTACCGTCAATATGCCGAAAAGCTCCTTAAAGAAGGCAAGGCCTATACGGCGGAAAACGGCGCATTAATTTTTAAGGTGGAACCGCAGAAAATAAAGATAAACGACATTATCCGCGGGGAAATTGAATTTGACTCCGAACTGATTAAAGATCAGGTTTTGATCAAAGAAGATAAAAGCCCGACTTACAATTTCGCTTGTGTGGTGGACGATGCTTTGCTGGGCATAACCCATGTTTTACGCGGAGACGACCATATCTCCAATACTCCTAAACAGACGGTATTATATGCGGCATTAGGGTTCAAGGTGCCTTTTTTTGCGCACCTGCCGTTAATTTTAGGAAAAGACGGGGGCCGGCTTTCTAAAAGGACGGGGGCTACCGCAATTAGTGACTACCGCAAAATGGGCTATTTGCCGGAGGCGCTGACAAACTATTTTTTGCTCTTAGGCTGGTCGCCCGGAGGAAATCAGGAAGTGGTAAACATAGAAGAAATAATTAAAAAATTTGAGATTAAAAATATCAATAAGACTGCCGCTATTTTTGATATGGATAAATTAAATTGGCTTAATTCTCAGTATATTAAAAAAGCAGATTCCGTTTACTTGGTAGAGCTTTTAATTCCTCGTTTAATAGAAGCAGGCTATATCAAAAAAGAAAATTTTAATAGAGAAGAAATATCGGCTGTGGTAAAATTATTTCAGGGGCGTATCTCTACCCTGGAGGATTTTGTCAGTTGGTCGGATTTTATATTTTTAGGGGAAGTAAAATTTGAAGAAGAAACCAGGAAAAAACTGTTGGAGCGTAATTTATCTAAAGAATTTGGCTTTTTGATAGAACGTTTTGAGAAAATCACGGATTTTAACCACGCGGCCATTGAGGAAGAGTTTCGCGGATTGGTTAATGAATTAGGCATAAAGGTAGGTGAGCTCGTGCATCCGGTAAGGATTGCTCTATCCGGAAAAACCATCGGGCCGGGGTTGTTTGAAACCATCGCAATATTGGGTAAAGAAAAGACAAGAGAAAGGCTGACCATGGCTAAAGAATTATGGAAGAATGCCGGGCAGGCAGGGTTTAAGTGTTTACTGTGGCTTTCGCTGTTAATCTGTAGCGCGGGATTTTTTTCCGGTTGCGCTACAATAAAAGGTATGGGAGAAGATGCGATGGCAATAGTAAACTGCGTAAGGGGGCAGCCCGACGACAGTGCCTTAAGCCGCGCAGACAGATGGATGAGAGAAAACTGGTGGTAATCTCCCTCTGATTGCGGTGAATCTATCTTGCTGCGTGCGTAAAATTCCTGCATAATTTTCAAGCCGTCAGGCAATGGACGGTAAAAAACTACAACATTAATTTTTGCCCTCTCGGCTAATGGTAGGCCTCAAGATTCTGGATCTTGCTATCATGGTTCGAATCCATGGGGGGCAGCCAAATTGCTTTAAGCCCTTTTCTCGAGGTAGCGGGAAGGGGGGTTTTTATTAGGATGTAATCAAAAATAGAATAAGTTTATCCCATGATTACCATAGCAAACCTTTTTAAAAATTACGGAGAGAAAGCCCTTTTTGAAAATGTTTCCTTGAGTATAAATAAAGGAGAAAAAGTAGGGCTTATCGGGCCGAACGGCTCCGGGAAAACCACACTCTTTGCTTTAATTTTAGGGCAAATTGAACCTTCCAAGGGAGCAATCCGGGTAAATAAAAACACAAATATCGGATACCTTGCGCAGGAAGCAGGTTTTAAATCCGAACATTTAGTGTTGACAGAGGTGGTTGAGGGCGATGAGAAGATAAGGCAGCTTAAAAAGGAAAAACAGGAAATGGAAGATAAAAATGAGGCTGCCTCATCCCGCTATGGCGAAGTATTGCACGAGCTGGAAACGCGCGGCTACTTTGAATTAGAGCACAAAGCAAAAAAAGTATTGATGGGCCTTGGTTTTAAGGAAAGGGATTTTGCCCGCCCTATCACACAGTTAAGCGGCGGATGGCAGATGCGTGTTTTATTGGCCAAGCTGCTTACGCATCACTATGACCTTTTACTTTTGGATGAGCCGACGAATTACCTGGACTTAAATGCCGCTCTTTGGCTTAAAGATTATTTGGCGGAATTTCCCGGTACATTCATCATGATCTCTCATGACAAGGCATTTTTAACCGAAGTCACTAATTATACGCTTATTTTAGAAAATGCGGCGATTGCCAAAATCCGCGGCAATTACGAACATTTCCGGCAGGTAAAAGATGAGCAGTATACTTATTTGCTCAGGCAGTTTAAGGAACAGGAAAAGAAACGCAAGCAGCTGGAAGTATTTATCAGCCGTTTTCATGCCCAGCCGAATAAAGCCGCAGCGGTAAGGTCTAAGCGTACGGCTTTAGAAAGGATGGAAGAGGAAATGGTTATCCTGCCGCCGGATACGCGCAGCAGCATCCGTGATTTTCATTTTCCTCAACCACGAAGAAGCGGCCAGAGGGTAATTAAATTAGGTAGGGCTTCTAAATCATACGGCGATATTTGCGTTTATAAAGATTTGGATTTCGAGGTATCGCAGGGGCAAAAAGCAGTATTGGCAGGCGAAAACGGAGCGGGTAAGTCTACCTTATTAAAGATTTTAGCCGGCGTGGTTGATATTGACTGCGGCGAGCGTGTTGTCGGCCACAACGTAGAAATTGGTTATTTTTCCCAGACGCGCATGGATGTGTTAAATCCGGAAAATACAGTTTTAAGGGAGGCGTATAGTGCTGCGCCCGGATATACGGCGGAGGAGACGATAAGAACTATTCTGGGGGCTTTTTTATTTAGCGGAGACGACGTGGAAAAGCCGGTGAAAGTGCTTTCCGGGGGCGAAAAAAGCCGGTTGATTCTCGCTAAGCTTTTAATCAATCCACCTAATTTTTTGCTTTTGGACGAACCCACCACGCATTTAGATGTGGATGCGGTTGATGCCTTGGTTAAGGCGCTGAATGATTATGCCGGAACGATTGTTTTTATCAGCCATGATATTTATTTTGTCCGCTCCGTGGCAAATACTGTTTTTGAGGTAAAAGACGGACGTATCCGCGAATATCCCGGGAATTTTGATTATTATTTGGAAAAGAAGCAAGAGCTTGAGAAGGGGCAAGGAGAAGAAAAGAGGCTTCAGCTAGCGGCTTATCATAAGAAGGGTACGGAAATTAAGACTGAACAGAAAAAAGAAAAGCCGGAGGCCAGAGAAGAATCGAAGCCGCGCATCGATACGAGCTTATTACGCAGTAAAATAAAAAAATTGCAGCAGGAAGAGGAGGGGCTTAAGCTTGAGCGCTATGCCAAAGCGCGTGCTTTATCTAGCCCGCGCATTATGCGCGAGGAAGAAACGCTTAAAGAATATACGCTTCGCCTTCAAGCAATAGACAAAAGGATTATTGAAGTCAGGGTCGAGATTAAACAAATAAAAGCGCAGCTAAAATAGGCGTTGTTTAATCTTAAGCTGCTTGCCATATTAGGCTGATATGGTAAAATATAGCGGTTAGAATGATCTTGCGCAGGTGGTGAAATGGCAGACACGATAGTTTGAGGGGCTATTGGCCGCAAGGCTGTGTGGGTTCAACTCCCACCCTGCGCACCAAATTATAAGTTTAGCTTAGAAGGTTACTTTATTCCGCGAGAGCGTGGAGTTGAACAAAAGAGTTGTTTGAAGGGAAAAGATGATGTTCCCTTCAAGAATCGCTCACCTGATTCGCTGCGGGGTGACAGGAGCGAGCTTAGCGAGCGACATCAGAGGGGCATTAAGCCCCTATGATGAGTTCATCTCCCACCCTGCGCACCAAATTATTACGCATATCTAAAGGATAGGCGCTATGGTAAAAAAAGCACTGATTATATTAGCCGATGGGTTTGAGGAAATAGAGGCGATAACCGCAATAGATATTTTACGTCGGGCGCAAATAGAAGTAATTGTTGCCGGTTTAAGCAATAGAGAAACCCGCGGCTCGCACGGGATTAAAGTCAGCACCGATATTTTACTGGATGAGCTTAAGGAAGAAACAAGCGCTTTGATTTTACCGGGCGGTTCTCCCGGAGCAGAAAATTTAGCTAAGTCGCCCAAGGTGGCAAGTTTAATCAATAAGATGTTTAAGTCCGGTAAGATTATTGGCGCGATCTGTGCCGCTCCCGCATTGGTGCTTGAGCCGGCGGGGGTCTTAAAGGGCAAGAAAGCAACCTGTTTTCCCGGCATGGAAAAACTTTTTTCAAGAGAGATCAAATTTACTCAAGAGGAAGTTGTGCGGGATGGGAATATAATTACCAGCCGCGGACCGGGCACAGCGCTTGCATTCGCTTTAAAAATTGTCGAGGTATTGCTAGATAAAGATACGGCCCAAACATTAAAGGAGAAGTTGGTAGCGCCTAGCCGGTAGCGTTTATTTTTTCTATGCGCTATACGCTATACGCCATACGCTAACCATGTGTGGAATAGTCGGATATATCGGAGACAAGCTCGCCCAGCCCATTCTTCTAAATGGCCTTAAGCGCCTTGAATACCGCGGTTACGATTCCGCCGGAATGGTTACTTATTTGCCTGTCAAGAATTCCTTGTCTATCAGGAAGCTGCCGGGTAAAGTCAGGGTGTTAGAAGCTCTTTTAAAGAAAAAACCGCTTTCAGGAAATCTCGGCATTTCTCACACACGCTGGAGTACGCACGGAGAGCCCAACCAGGTAAACGCCCACCCGCATCTAGATTGCAAAAATGAAATTGCTATTGTGCATAACGGCATCATCGAAAACTACGCCGTGCTGAAAGCCCAGCTAATCAAAGAGAAGCATAAATTTATCAGCCAAACAGATACCGAAGTAATCGTTCATCTCATTGAAAAATTCTATAAGGATTGCTCTTTAGAAAATGCGGTTAGGCAGGCAATTTCTAAATTAGAGGGTTCTTTTGCTATCGGGGTTATTTCTAGGCGTGAGCCGGATAAGCTCATTGGTGTTAGGTGCGGGAGCCCTTTGATCGTCGGCGTAGGCAAGGATGAAAATTTTTTGGCTAGCGATGTTCCGGCACTGCTGGATGCGACTAAAGAAGTGATTTTCCTGGAAGAAAATGAAATGGCAGTCTTAAGCAAGGATAAAATTGAGATAACCTCTTTTTCCGGAGTACCTGTAAAAATGAGCCCCGTAACTGTAAGCTGGGATGTTTCTCAAGCGCAGAAAGGCGGATTTACGCACTTTATGCTTAAGGAAATAAATGAACAGCCGGCAGTTTTAGAAAATATGCTTAATCAGAGGATTTTAAAAGACCGGCCGGAAGTATTTTTTGATCAGTTAAAGATTTCCCGCGAAGAAATCTTCGCGGTAAAAAATATTACCGTGGTTGCCTGTGGCACTGCTTATCATGCCGGCCTCTGCGGTAAATACATCCTGGAAGAGCTATGCAAAATTTCCGTAAGCGTAGATTTATCAAGTGAATTTAGGTACCGCAATCCTTTAGTGGATAAAGATACTTTGATTATTGCCATCAGCCAGTCAGGCGAGACCGCCGATACGTTGGCGGCAGTAAGAGAGGCAAAGAAAAAAGAGGCGAAGATTTTGGCGGTTTGCAATGTTTTAGGCTCAAGCCTGACTCGCGAAGCCGACGGGGTTATATATACCAATGCCGGCCCGGAGATTGGCGTTGCCTCGACCAAGGCTTATACGGCGCAATTAAGCGTTTTATATCTCCTGGCGATATATATAGCGGATATAAGAAAAACATTGGACACAAATACCAAAATAGGCCTGATAAATACATTAAAGACAATACCGCGCCTGCAAGAAAAAATATTAAAGAATCAAAAAGAAATCACGGCTATCGCTCAGCGGCATCACCATTTCGGTTCATTTTTATTTTTGGGCAGGCATATTAATTTTCCTTCCGCGCTGGAAGGAGCACTTAAGCTTAAAGAAATTTCTTATATCCCGGCCGAAGGTTATGCCGCAGGCGAGATGAAACACGGCCCCATTGCCTTAATTGATGAATACCGCGCGGTTGTCTGTGTAGCACCCCACTCCAAGGTTTACGAGAAGATGATTTCCAATATTCAGGAAATACACTCACGGCGCGGGAAAATTATTGCTATCGCCAGCGAAGGCGATGAAAAAATAAAAGAACTCACCCGGGAAGTTATTTATATCCCGCAGGTAGATGAATTATTTTCTCCATTAATAACCGTGCTTCCTATGCAGCTGCTTGCCTATGATATTTCTGTCAAGCGCGGATGCGACGTGGACCAGCCGCGCAATTTAGCCAAGTCCGTTACTGTAGAATAAACCCCGTTAGAGATAACATCTATTTCTAGAGCAGGCGGGGTTTGGTAATTATGGAAGCACATTTTTATCAGTGAGATTTGTAAAGAACAGACGCCCCGAAGCTTCGGGGCTATCTCTAACGGGGTAAATGTTATATATTGTTTCTACGCCTATCGGTAATCTCAAAGATATAACTCTGCGCGCGCTAGAAGTTTTAAAAAGCGTGGATTTAATCGCCTGTGAAGATACGCGCCATAGCAAAATTTTAACCAGCCACTACCAGATTTCTACGCCGCTTACCAGCTATTTTGAATACAATAAAATCACCAAGGGCCAATACCTGCTTGGCCTTTTAAAAGAAGGTAAGGATGTTGCTTTGGTTTCCGATGCCGGGACCCCCGGAATAAGCGATCCGGGATATAATATTATCAAGCTGGCGCAGGAAAATAACATCTCTATTACTGCTATCCCCGGGCCATGCGCTTTGATTAACGCGCTTGCGCTTTCCGGCTGCCCCGGAGAAAAATTCATCTTTGAAGGATTTTTGTCCAATAAGGGCCAGGCAAGGCTGGCGCGCCTTAGGGAATTGGCCGGAGAAAACCGCACTATTGTGTTTTATGAATCGCCGTATCGCCTGTTAAAATTATTAGCGGACATCCGGGAAGTTTTCGGCGAAAGAGAGGTGCTTTGTGTGCGCGAAGCCACCAAAAAATTTGAGGAAATCAAAAAAGATAAGGCAGGCGCCTTAATTGAGCATTTTACTAAGCGCCATCCCCGCGGAGAATTCGTGGTTATCTTGCCGGCGTTAAAATCGTCCCCGCTAGAGAGGGCCTCTATTTAAATGAAAGAAAAAACAAAGTTTATAGAGTTGAAGAAAATCTTTGAGGTTCTGCATGGGCCAAAGGGATGCCTTTGGGATAAGAAGCAGACGCATAAGTCGCTTTTAAAATATTTAAAAGAAGAAACAGGGGAATTTGTTGCGGCGGTTAGAAGCGGCAATCTTTCTCATATGCAGGAAGAATTGGGGGATATTTTACTTCAGGTCATGTTCCATTCACAGATTGCCGCAAAAGAAAATAAATTTGACAGCGAGGATGTAATAACGGAACTGATAGAGAAGTTAAAGCGTCGGCATCCGCATGTTTTCGGCAATACTAAAGTAAAATCCTCGCGCGAAATCATTCGTAACTGGAATAAAATTAAAGCGAAGGAGAAGATTAAGAAGGGGGATTAGGGGCAAAATCTGGGTAGAAAAAGTAAAGGCCCGGTGTCACTTCGACACCGGGCCTTGTATTTGCTTTAGGTTATAATTTTACTACGTTTGTAGCTTGTTCGCCTTTAGGGCCTTTTTCGATTTCAAACTCGACTTGTTGGCCTTCCTCTAAAGACTTATAGCCGTCACCCTGAATTGCGGTATGATGCACAAATACATCTTTACCGTTTTCAGGGGTGATGAATCCATAACCTTTCTGATTGCTGAACCATTTTACTGTTCCTTTTGCCATTACTTACTACCTCCTTCCAGAAGAATTATAGTAAATCCCGTTAGAAATCTTCGCCGTCATTACCTGCTAGACATTGATATTGCTAACGGGGTAAATAATGGCCGAACAAAAAACCGTAAAGGTTAGTCTTCTTTCCCTTACGGTTTCCGATTTCTAATCTTTATTTACTACGTAAATAAGTATACTACCTTTTCTTAAAATGTCAACTAAAATTTGGATTTTCTATTTTTTGATACGGACTATAATATGGGGCGGGTGAGGGGATTTTTTTCCTCCGCATCGGCATTCGCCGATGTTCCTCTTCAGGCCTTCGACGAGGTCATAGCCTTTTTAATGAGAGACGCGCTCTTTCCACAAGCTCAAGGAAAAGCTCTTTTACCGAAACAATCTTATTGATGCGATAGGCATTGCTGCCGCACATAGCAAATCCTTTATCCATCTGCCCGCGCGCGGCATTAAACAACGCCTTTGCAATACAATAATTAACCTTTAGAGGGTCACAGGTAGACAAACATTTATATGCACAACCGAAATCAACACGCTCGCCCCTTAGTATCCCTTTGACAAATTCGTTAATGATAACCCTTCCCGGCATTCCTACCGGGCTTTGGATAATCACAATATCTTCTTCTTTGGCCGATAAATACGTTTTTTTATAGTTATCGGCCGCGTCACACTCATAAGTGCAGACAAATCTGGTAGCCATTTGCACGCCGCCAGCCCCTAAACGTATAACCCTGGCAATATCTTCGCCGTCAAAAATTCCTCCTGCGGCAACTACCGGGATTTTGTGCGCGGGACTTTCAAAGTCTTTAACAACTAACAATACCTCACTTAGGATTTTATCAAGGTAAACATTTTTCTTATCACCCAGCTCTTCCATGCTGTACCCCAAGTGGCCGCCGGCTAAAGGGCCTTCCACCACTATGGCATCAGGCAGACGATTATATCTTCTCTGCCAAACACTACAGATTAATTTGGTTGCCCTGGCGGAAGATACAATTGGTACGAGTTTGGTCTCTTTATTCTTAACTAAAAAAGGCAGTTTAAGCGGAAGCCCGGCACCTGAAATTATCACATCTACCGACTCTTCCTGTGCGGCATCTACCAGATCTTCATAATTTGTAAGCGCACACATAATATTGACCCCGAAAGGCTTATTGGTCAGCGCGCGCGTCTTTCTGATTGCGTCTACAAGAGCGCTGCGTGAGCGCACGACGTAGTCACTGCCCACCACATTTCCTTCTTCACCAAGGCCTACGGCGGCTATAACACCCAGCCCGCCCTCATTGGATACTGCCGAAGCCAGGCCGAATGAGGAAACCCGTACGCCCATACCACCCTGAATAATAGGGATCTCGATCCTCAAATCCCCGATATCTAAATTCCTGAATTCACTATTCATCAATATGCGTCTTTCTTTTTGATGGTTCGACTGCGCTCACCATCAATCCTGAGCGAAGTCGAAGGATTGATTTAACTAGTATACATAATACGTCCTCAAACGGCGACAATTTCCCGTTTTTGTCCGGGAATTCTTTACAGCGAGCCGGCTTCAAATCATAGTCGACTTTGTGAATAGCGCATAGCCTCTATCGACCCATACCCCAAAATCGCAACAAGCATTCTTCTGCTTGCATTTGAAGCAATTGATAGCTATTTAACGGCCTTCGTTCTTGCGCTTTGAATAACAATCCTTGCAGTATATCGGACGATCATCTCTTGGTTTAAACGGGACTTCGCACTCTTTCTTGCACTCCGAGCAAACAGCCTTGTGCATCTCCCGTGGCCCGCCGAATCCACCACCACCACCCTGATATCCCATGTTTCCTCCTTGTGTACAGACACAACACCGGCGCAATTCCGATTAGCGCCAGGTGTTATCTCCGCTAAAAATTTAGCATTAAGTTATGATTATAGGGCTTTTAAAAAAGATTGTAAGTATTTCTTTATTCTAAGGCGGCCTGGTCATTGGGGATCTGCCCAGACTCAGGCGTGGCCTCCATCGCTTTTTTCTCCAGTTTTTTTTGTTTCTTTGCCTCTGTCTTTTTTTTCCTGTCCAATTCTTTCTGATGCTTTTTAAATGAATAATTATCTCTAGCCATAATATTCTCCTTAAGCACGAGCTTACACCAAACCATCCGATAGGCCAGAAGGCCATGGTTTGGCTTCCTTTAGCCAAAGCCACAAGCCAGAGGGCAGTGGTTTGGCTTTCAATATAGCCAAAGCCATAGGTTTGGGTGTTAATCCCGCTTATGATACCGCGGGTACCACGTAATTAAAGATTTTACTTCAAACAACCGCTTTCTGCAAGTTATTTATTATTAGTCAACGATACCCGTATAAAATATTTCGGGTTAGATTTAATGTGAGTCAATTCGCCATGACATTCAATCCTATACAAAAACCATAATTTAAGGTATAATGATACACATAATGAAAATTTTAGCACGGCAATCTTTCCATATGATCTGCTTTTCTTAATCCCTTATAACAATAAGCCGGTAAGGCAATGGTTTGGCTTTCAATATAGCCAAAGCCATAAGCCAGAGGGCAGTGGTTTGGCTTTCAATATAGCCAAAGCCATAAAAAGGTTTGTTACAAAATGGCGTTAATCAGTTTACAGGAAATTAATCTTGCGTTTAGCGGGCCGCTTATTTTCGATTGCTTAAACTTGCAGTTGGAGCCTGCGGAACGGATCGCTCTCTTGGGCCGTAATGGCGCGGGAAAAACGACCTTAATGAAGGTGATGAGCGGCCAGCAGCAGGTTGACGGCGGCAAAGTTATTGTGCAAAAAGGAATTCAGGTTGCCCGCCTGCCGCAGGAAGTACCCGTCGATATTACGGGAACTGTTTTTGATATAGTTCTCTCGGGACTTGGGTTACGCGCCGAACTATTAAGCCAGCATCATCATCTTACTCATCGTCTGCAAACGCAACAGTCTCCGGAATTATTAAGACAGCTTGATGTGTTGCAAGACAAGCTTAATCATACCGATAGCTGGGATGTGAATAATCAGGTCGAAGAGGTTATTACAAAGATGAAACTTGATCCGGACAGTGATTTTGCCCGGTTATCCGGCGGCCAAAAACGCAGGGCGCTTTTGGCCAGGGCGCTGGTGCTTAAGCCGGAGGTTTTACTGCTGGATGAGCCGACAAACCATTTGGATATTGACTCAATGCTCTGGCTTGAAGGATTTTTGTTTAATTACCCCGGTACTGTTTTTTTTGTTACACATGACAGGATGTTTATGACTCGAATAGCTACGAGAATCCTTGAACTTGACCGCGGAAAAATATTTAGCTGGTCATGTGATTATAAGACATTCCTTGAGCGCAAACTTGCAGCGCTCGATATCGAGGACGCGCGCGGGGATCATTTTGATAAAAAGTTAGCCCAAGAAGAGATTTGGATCCGTAAAGGTGTCAAGGCCCGGCGGTGCCGTAGCGAAGGCCGTGTTAAGGCGCTGGAGCGCTTGAGAGAAGAAAAGAAGGCCGAGCGCAAGGCGATCGGCCAGGTTCGTATGCGCACACAGAAAGTTGACCCTTCGGGCCATCGGGTTATTAAGATCTCACAACTTGGTTTTGGGTATGGAGAAAAATGTTTGGTCAGGGATTTAACCACTCAAATAATGCGTGGTGACAAAATCGGTGTGATCGGGCCTAACGGCAGCGGCAAGACGACATTGTTGCGTCTCTTGTTGGGTACACTTGCGCCTCTTAGAGGCAAGGTAAGCATGGGGACGAATCTTGCGATCGCTTATTATGACCAGCTTCGCGAACAATTGGAGGAAGACAAAACCGTTGCCGAGAATGTTAACGGAGAATCCGAAACTATTCTGATTAATGGTAAGCCCAAACATATAATCGGATATTTGCAGGATTTTCTTTTTACTCCTGACAGGGCGCGCACACCGGCAAAGGTTCTGTCGGGCGGGGAACGTAACCGCCTTTTTCTTGCGCGGCTTTTTTCCAAGCCTTCGAATGTTTTAGTAATGGATGAGCCTACCAATGATCTGGATATTGAGACCCTTGAGCTATTGGAAGAATTACTGCTTGAGTATCCCGGCACGCTTCTTTTGGTCAGTCATGACCGGGTTTTTCTTAATAATGTGGTGACCTCGACCATGGTCCTTGAAGGAGACGGCTTGATCAATGAATATACCGGCGGTTATGATGATTGGTTAAGCCAGCGAAAACCTGTGACGCCAGCGCTTGTAAAAGCAAAACCTGTAAAAGAAATTATTCGGCCCAAAATTTCTATAGTCGCGCGAAAGCTTACGTCTGGCGAGCAACGCGAACTCGATAACTTTACGTCGCTAATTGAGAAAATAGAAGCTGAACAGAAAGAGATATACGCTCTTTTGGCTGATTTTAATTTTTACCAGAAAGATTCCGCGGAAATCGCAAAAACCAAGGCTAGGTTAGAATTTTTGTCAAATGAACTTGAAAAGGCATACGAGCGATGGGAGTATTTAGAGGAATTATCAGAATAGAAATTTTTTCGAAAAATTAGCCTATTCTCTTAAGGGACTGTCAGGCGTGAAGCGTTTCATGAAACCTAGAGTATTGTTGTACACCCTTGCGCCTTCCGGCGGAGACTTTTTTCCTGTTTCCCTTGGTTACATTGCCGCTAGTCTTAAGGCGCATGATATTGAAGCGGTGGTTGCCGAGGTTAATCAGATTACCAAACGTACCGGACAGGAAGTTGCGAATTTTGTAATTACCTACAAGCCGCTGATCGTTGGTTTTTCCGTGTATCAAGCTAATATAAAACTTGCGCTGCAGTTGGCGCGGCTTGTGAAGATGATTAATCCCGCGATCGTAGTGGTTTTTGGTGGCCCTCAGGCGGGCTTCATGCCTAAAGAAGCTCTGCGGCAGATGCGCGAGGTTGATATTATTATACGCAGAGAGGCTGAATTTGTATTGCCTGCGTTAGTGCGTTGTATAATTGCCAATTCCGATCCCGCCCGTATTAAGGGCATTGTTTTTATGCGGCGTGATACGGTGATCGAAACTTTACCTGCGCCACTCGTGAGTGATCTTGATTCTCTTCCTTCACCGTATGCCTTTAACGTATTTGATTTGCGCCAGCATGAAGCGGCAGTGATTCTGACTTCCCGAGGCTGCTGTTTTAACTGCGCTTTCTGCTATACTCCCCGCGCGTATGAACGACGCATCCGGATGCATTCTCCCCGGCGAGTACTTGCTGATATGTCTATCTGTGTCGAGTCGCGCATCAGGAGATTTTTCTTTGCAGATCCCTCGTTTACTTTTGACAAAAAACGAGTTGCCTCGATCATGCGCGGCATTATCAAAAGGCGCTGGAAAGTTGAGATATGGTGCGAGACTCGCGCGGACCTTATCGACCGGCCACTATTAGCGATCATGGCAAAGGCAGGCGTTAGATATATCGCCTATGGACTTGAGTCAGCCGATCCTTGCGTTAATAAAACTTTACGTAAACCCATTGATCTGGATAGTTTCGAGAAAATTGTAAAGCTTACACGTGAGGTGGGGATAGAGCCTGAGGTTTTTACGCTCTATGGTTTGCCTGGACAGAATACGGAGTCTTGTTTTAAAACGCTGGATTTCTTAAAACGGCTGGGGATAAAGATCATGGGGAATTCCGCCGGCCAGCAGCTCCACCTTTTTTTTGGCACTGATATTGCTGATGCTCCTCTTCGCTACGGGATACGTCTTTTAAAAAAGCGCCGGCCGTTGTACCTTTCGCCAGGAACTGATTTTGTGACGGAGCAGATGAAGCGGCGCGATATTATTACGGTTGCAAAGGCTTATAAAGCCATGCATCCTCGAAATGTGCGCAAGGGGGCCGGGATTAGTTTGTTATAACTCATGTCTAT
This sequence comes from Candidatus Omnitrophota bacterium, assembly GCA_030681595.1. GTDB lineage: Bacteria > Omnitrophota > Gorgyraeia > Ghiorseimicrobiales > Ghiorseimicrobiaceae > CAKKQO01. The sequence goes on along the minus strand of JAUXSB010000012.1, from coordinate 40,432 downwards.
AAAATTTTTTATCTATCTTTTATCACCAAACTCGTTATGAAAATCGTTAATAAAGCGCAATATATTTTTATCTTTAAATCTCCAACGGTCTAAATCGGTTTTATGCTTAATCAATAGCCCATCTTTTTTTAATTTCTGATAAATAGGCAGACAGCTATCGTATAAAACCAAACCATTGCCGAAATGATATAAGTCAAATAGGAATTGCATATGTTTCGCCGATGCACAATACTTTTCCAAATCCCGTAGCGTTATCCAAGGGTTAATACCAATGAAACCATGCCCCCCATCTTGAAAATTTCTCGGCGCAGTACTTTTAAGTTTACGTATTAATTCCACCGCCTTAAAATTTTCAATTATCTTATATCCTTTATTATACGCATCAAGATCGCTTTGAATAAAACTCTCAAATCCTAATTGTTGCAGGCTAATCGCAAAATTATTTTTTTTAGCTAAACCTACTACTTTAAGCAATGTTCTTTTGTTTTTGTTAACCCAATCCACCCTGCTGCGTATAGCCAATATCTCTAGGTTAATATTTTCTTTCACTATTTTGTGAATCAGTTGCTCAATAAATCTAAACGGATTCTCGCTTCCGATCACAAAACTTTTAAATCCATATGTTTTTTGCAAAAATTTGGCCTGCTCTATCAAACAGGCAACCGTCTCTTTAACGGGCAAAAAAACATGCCTGCCGGGACACGTACAAAAACTGCACCCCCCGCGCAGGCGCTCCTTAAATAAATCCATAATTCTCTTCCTTGCTTTCGCTGAAAATGTATTCCTGCTCAATACTATTTCGGAGAGATTATCATAACTATGATTTAATTTTCTAGATCGGTAGGCACACCCGAATTCTGCAATAATTGCGGGTGGATCAACGACCTTGTCCTTTCTTGTAAACCCGATGTATTTCCATTTAAGAAATGGCCTATACGGGAATAGTTCCCTCTTTAAATCAAAATTCACATTTTTGCCGGAGTAATCTATAATCGTTCTATTGTTTTTCTTTATTCTAAAAAACAAATTGGGGATTCCAGATACATCATTTTTATTTTTTAAGGCTTCCGCTAATTTTAAAAAGCTTTCCCTCCCCGCTCCAATTACAGCAAAATCTATTGCACTCTTTAAAAAGGTATCCAAAAATCCGTTTCCTCCTATAACAAATTTACTTTTGGGAAATAACTTTTTTAATTCGTTAAGGAACAATACCGGAAAAGTATAATCTACTGCGATCAAATCAAATCGCCTTTTCTTTATGTATTTGATTAAATCCCTTAATTTATTGCGGGCCGCGCAAATGCACTCAAAACTACACCCAAGAGCCTTTATATCATCAACAAAAAGAGGCATATTCATATGAGGCAATTCCTTGACAATCTGACATTGAAGAAAGCCTATTCTAAACATTTTTTTAGACGAAAAAGGGGGACCGTTCCATTGGTTTTACGTTTCTCAATAAGCATCCCAAGACTCTATCATTATGATATGTTATTATACTCTCCAATTTCACGCCTGCAACGAATTTACAATAAGGCCGCAACTACTTATGCGCAAGTCAGCAATACAAAGAAAAAGTCCTGATTGATTTCAACTCAATCAGGACTTTTGGCCGTTCTCATTTAGCTAGGAGAGAGAATTTGCTGGGGTGGCTAACGGGATTTGAACCCGCTCTAAGGGAACCACAGTCCCCAGTGCTGCCATTACACCATAGCCACCATGTATAAGTTTACAGTTTACAGCGAACAGTTCACAGTGGCAAGAAAAAATTATTCCTCACTGTTTTTAAAAATCGCCTTGAATGTCTTTTCTAATTCTTTGCCTTTTTCTTTGAACTGTTGAATATCTCCCTCGTCTATTTTTTTGACTTGCTCTTTAATCTGCTCGCCGATACTTTTAACGGTATCCGTTACTTTTTCAGGATTTTCAAGCGCGTTTTGTAAAATATTCTGGAATACGCTGCCCTTAAGGGTGATTTTATCAAAACGCGGATTATCCAGCTTGGTTTTTATATCAAACTCCAGGTTGACTTCATTTTGGTTATTTTTTACCAGGCCGAGACCTAGCATTATCACTGCTCCTTCAATTCCTTTCAGTTGGTCTGCTTCTGCGGCTTCTTTTAGCGCGGTCAATGGCGTTGCTTTAAAATTACATTTTATCAATAAGTCGTTATTTTTCGCGGATAAATCCGCGTTAAAATTCGCCTGCGCGGCCTCAGGCGGTATTACTGACGAAACAATATCGCCGAGATACGGCTTAAACAATAATACGTCAATATCGGAAATTTTAAAATCTCCCTGCATATTTTTATGCGTCCAGTCGATTAACCCCGCGCCGCTAACCTTTCCTTCTTTTAGCCCGGTTCTAGCCGGCAAGAGAGCGCTTAAGGCGTATTTTATGGTAAGTGGGTAAGGGAGAGGGCTGCCTTTTTCAACCTTAATATTGATATCCTTTATGGTAAAAGAAAACGGCTCATCTGACACTTTTTTATCCGTCACCGAAACCGCACCATCTTTTATAAAAAACCCGGTGATAATTACCGGATTTTCCCCGCCCCGAGGTAATTGTGGGAGATTGAAAGTACCGTCGGTTTTTCTTTCTAAGTTAATCTGTGGACGGATGAGCGCAATATTGTTTAAGACGATTTTTCCGGAAAGAAGCCCGATAAAGCTTGGGGTAACGCTGATTTTTTCTATTTCTGCTAAATCGCCTAAAGTAAAACCCCCAATGTTTAACGAAAGAGGCGGGCTTAGCCATACAGAGCGGACACTAGCCTCGGTTTTAAGCTGTTTTTCTATCTCGGCCTTGATAATATTTTTGGCAAAGATAGAAACAAAAACACATCCAACGCAGAAGATTACAATAAAGGCCGCGATGAATATCAGAAAAATTTTTTTTAGGATTTTCATTTTTTAGCCTCGCGTGATATTTACGCCGCAAAAGTATTTGCGACATTACCAAAATTCTTCCCGCAACAGTGGGATCCCGTTAGCGGGAAAACGCCAGTTGGCAGATTTTACTTAACGCGCCCGGGCCGAATCCCTGCCTGCAGGAAGGGATTCGGCCAACACAACAGCTATCGTCCCTGGCGTGATTCGAACACGCGGCCATTTGCTTAGAAGGCAAATGCTCTCTCCAACTGAGCTACAGGGACAAATATTTTTTAATTTGGTCGGGGCGACAGGACTTGAACCTGTGACCTTCTGCTCCCAAAGCAGACGCTCTAGCCAAACTGAGCCACGCCCCGTTAGAAATTTCAAACACGGCTTTATATTATGCGCGCCTTATTAAAAATACCACCTTGTATCTTAAACTACCAATTCCGGCAGAAATTTCTAACGGGGCACGCCCAGCACAAATTCATTAGACTGTAATTATAGCATGCGAAAATAAATTTGTCTATTGAATGGGCATTATGCCTGCTGTATAATAAACAACATATGGTAAAGAAAATTTTGGCGGTTTTTGTTATCTTGGTTTTGATTATTGCCGTATCCGCGGTATATTTAGCTAAAATATACCTTCCGATCAAGGCAAAGGCTATGATTATCGAGAGTATTGAGGCAAGCACCGGCCGCAAGGTTACCCTTGGTTCAGTGAAACTTAATATCCTAAAAGGCGTGGTTTTAGAGGGTTTGACTATAGCCGCAGATGCTCCGGAGGCAGAGCCGCCATTCTTAAAAGTCAGCGAGATTTCTATCGGCTGGTTGATTTTACCATTGATAAAGCAGAAACAAATTGTCATCCCATTCGTAAACATTTACTCGCCCGAAGTGAATCTTAATAGGCTTGCCGATAAGGCTTTAAACATCCCTTTTTTAAAACAAAAGGAAGGAGAAACCACTAGAGGCTTTTCATTTCTTATTTACAGAATAAATATTAAAAACGCCAGAATTAATTTTTCCGACGAGGCAGTCAAACCTAATTATTCCCAAAGCGTCTTGTTAAATATAGCCTTGTCATTTTCTCTGCCCAAAAGCGTAAAATATTCCCTCTCGGCAAACTTAATAAATCCTGATAAATCGCCTATCATTTTAGAGTTAAAGGGCGATTTTGATTTAAGCAAAAAACGCCTAAGCTCCGTAGCAGTAAAGTTAGAGAATTTAAATTTAACCGGTATTGCGGCATATTATAAAGATATCCCTTTTAGCCTTAAAAAAGGCGTTCTCCAAAAATTAGACGGCGATTTAATATTTAAAGGCGAACTGCTTAAGGCCTCGTTTAAGGCAGGCTTAAGCGATTTAGCCGCAGAAAAAGATGGGCTTGGCATATTCGGAAGCGCAACTATCAGCGGTACAGCCTCTTACGATATTAAGGCAAAAACGTTTCCGGATTATTCCGGCAACTTAGTGTTTGATAAAATAAGTTTGTTCGGCCTGCCTTATATTAAGCAGGCAGAAGGCCTCTCGGGGAGGATTTCTTTTGCCGCGGACAAAGCGGAGCTGTTTGATTTTAAAGCCAATACCCTAGGTTCTTTATTTAACCTAAGCGGCACAATTTATGATTTTAGCGACCCGCGCATAAACTTAAGAATCGCGACAGAAAGTGTCCTCTTGGAAAAATTAGAGGCCTTATTAGCAGAGAATAAAATTATTAAATTGCCGCTTAGCGCAGCAGGGCCGCTTAAGTTTGATTTAAATATAGATATGCGGGTTAAAGATGCGAAAAGCTTGCGCATAGAAGGCCAGGCCGTGTTAAATAATGATAAAGTGAGTTTATTGGATTTCAACAATGAGGCAGTCAGCGCCATATCCGGCATACTTACTTTTTCTAAAGATAAAATCGAAACAGCTAATCTTAAGGCAACGGTTTTAGGAGGAGGTTTTGTCATCGCTGGCAGCCTGTCTAATTTCAATGCCCCGCAATTAACAGCCAGGATAAATTCAGAAAGTGTCGCACTTGAAAAAATTAATGGCTTTTTAATAAAGAATAAACTTACCAAATTGACGGTTGCGCCGCAAGGCAATGCCGCTTTAGCCTTAGCGGTAAATATGGACGTTTTTGCGCCTGAAACTTTAAAAATAAAAGGGGAGGTAGCACTAAAGGATAATAAGTTATCCTTGCCTGAAATAAAAGATGAAATCAGCGCCATATCCGGAAAGGTGAACTTTGATAATAATACTGTTGAGTGGAAGGCTGTTACGGCAGAATTTAAAAAGATAAAATATAATTCTTCCGGAGGGATTTCGGATTTTGCCTCTCCCAATATAAGGCTTGATTTAGCATCGGATGAATTAAAAATAAAAGCCTCCGGGAAGCTTATGGGCCATACTTTAACAATAAAAGAGTTCGAAGGCAAATACCTGAATTCGGAGTTTGATGCCTCCGGTAGTGCTGTCCTTTCTGAAGTTACCCCGCAGGTGGATATTGATGCCGATATTAAGTTTTCTTTGCAAGACCTCAAGAAAATATTTTCCGACTATTTTCCCGGATATTTAGCCGTATTGGATAAAGTGAATTTTAATGGCTTCTGTGATATAAATTTATCCGCCGGAGGAAAATTGAATGACCCAAAGGCTATGGTTTTAAATGCGGCTTTGGAATCCGAGGCTATTACCGTTTATATAATGGGCAAACAACAGCTTAGATTTGAAAACTTCAAGCTGAATATGGCGCAGAAAAACAGGCGCGTATCGGAACTCAGGCTTACTTCAGCCGCCTATGGCGGTAAAATTGATTTAATTGCAGAGGCAGATTTGGCATATCCTGATCCGGAATTTAACCTTAAGTTTGAAGCGGGGAATGTGGACCTTGCCAAATTAAAATTGGATACGGAGTTAAAAGATAAGGACATTTCGGGATTATTAAGCGTAAGCTTAAATTTAAAGGGCTACGGGTTTAACACAAAGAGCTTTCTTGGCAAGGGCCTTATTTCGGTAAAAGAGGGCGACCTTTGGGAATTTGCGCCGTTTAAAAAATTGGGGCAGTTTTTGTTTATCCCTTCATTTGAGAAAATTGTATTTGGCGAGGCCGAGGCGGATTTAACAATTGAAGACGGCGGCATATTTAGCGACGAGGCAGTATTGAAAAGCCGGCAGGTAAACCTTTTTTGTTACGGCAAGATGGACTTCCGGGGTAATCTTGATTATATCATCAAGTCGGAATTTAACCCGGAAGTAGCGCGCGATTCTTCAAGTTTAATGCAGATTTTATCCTCGGCAATAGGCAAAGTAAATCAGTTCACCACCGTAAAACTTACAGGGACAATAGAGAAGCCAAAACTTGGCATCGTACCCACCGCGGTAGAAACCTTAAAAGAAATATTTAACTAAGCTATGCTTTTTAGGCTTGTTTGGGTTGACGTTTATCTTTTACGTATTTGGAGCCGTCTAAGCTCTTGGCGTAGGATTTTAGTTCGGCTCCGATCTCGCCAACCTGGGCGACATGGGTGATTTTTTGGTTCTGGTTGGTAACAATCCCGATAGATAGGGAAAGAAGCGGAATTTTTTGGGTTACGCCTTGACGGTTAGGCGCGATAATAAATCCGGCATGGCGGTCCTTGTCGGTATAAAATTTCGGCAGGGAAGTATTAAAATCGTCAATGATTTTTTGTGAAATTTTTTCGCAATTTTCGCAAGTTGTGATAACAACGAAGTCGTCGCCGCCGATATGCCCGACAAAGTCAAGTTTTTCTCCGAATCCTTTGACTGTCTTGATAAGGATACGCGCAGTTTCTTTAATCACGCTATCGCCGTGTTCAAAGCCGTATTTGTCATTATAGGATTTGAATTTATCCAGATCAATATAGCAGACGGCGAAATATGCCCCCGAATCTATGCGCGCCTGCAATTCGTTAAGTATGGCAATGTTTCCTGGAAGCCGGGTTAAGGGGTTTGCCTCTAAGTCGCGTTCTGTGCGGCGTAGGATCATCTTTATACGGGCAAGCAGTTCCTGCGGCTCAAAAGGTTTTACTACGTAGTCATCAGCGCCGGCTTCAATGCCGCCGACTTTATCCGCGACTTCGCCCTTTCCGGTGAGCATAAGTACCGGCAAATGCGCCAGCAGAATATCACTTTTTATCCGCCGGCAGACTTCCCTGCCGTCTATTTTAGGCATCATGTAATCTAAAATTACCATATTGGGAGATTTTTCATTAACTAGTTTCAATGCCTCTTCTCCGTCGGAGGCCTCAATTACTTCGTAGCCTTCCGCCGAAAGAGTGATATTTAGCACATCCCGGATATCCGGGTCATCGTCTACGATTAACATCCTAACTTTACGCATGATTTAACCTTTCTTTGTGGCTTTGGCAAATTGCGCGCCAAACCACTGCCCTCTGGCTTGTGGCTTTGGCAAATTGCGCGCCAAACCACTGCCCTCTGGCTTGATAGTTTAGGCTGCTATAGGCAGAGTAAAACTAAATGTGCTGCCGGAATTCTCTTTGCTGTTTACCCAGATTGTACCTTTATGCGCTTCTATAATATATTTTACTAAACTTAAGCCTAAGCCCGTGCCTTTAATCCCTTTGGTAATTGCCGTATCCACGCGGTAGAATTCCTGAAATATTTTCCCCAAATCTGCCTGCGGTATGCCGTAACCCGTATCCGCTACATCGACGCGGATAAAATTGTCGGCGGTTTCTTCTGCCGAGACAGTTATTTTTGCGCCCTCGGGCGAATATTTTATGGCGTTGCTGATTAAATTGATAAACACCCGTTCAATCTGAGTCGTATCTATTAACGCCGTCTTTAAAACTTTAGGCAGGCGCGTTGTGCATTGGATCTGTTTTTCTTTCATCTGTGGCGTAAGCAGATCAACTATTTTTGCGGTAATCTCCGTTAAACTCTGCGGCAAAAGCTTCATTTCAACTCTGCCGGATTCAATACGCGAGATATCCAGCATATTATTGATTAAATTGGTAAGCTCATTGGAATGCAGGTGGATTTTTTCTATTCTTTCTTTTACCGCCGGAGGTATTTCGCCTAATTTTCCGGTAGCAAGAATTGAGGCGTATCCTTTAATCGAAGTAAGGGGGGTTCTTAATTCATGCGATACTGCCGAGACAAATTCCGACTTACGTTTACTGGTTTGTTTAATTTCTTCCAGCGCCGCCGTTAATTCTTTGGTTCTTTCCGTAACGCGGCGTTCCAGTTCCTGATGCGAACGGAAGGTCTGTTCAAAAAGCTTGGCGTTTTCTATAGATTGGCCGAGCTGGGTTGCCAGGATGCTTACTATCTCTTCGTCTCCCTCGGTAAGCACAGAAAGAGCGGATTCATTACCCATGATAATTAAACCGTAAGGGCCGTCTTTGGATGAGACAGGAGAGCTGATAAAGGAGTTTAATAAACAGGCGCTTTTTATGGTTTCCATAGCATGCTTTAATTTTCCCGACGCCGCGGTAAGCGAAGAGAAGGGGGCGTTCTTCTTAAGGATTGCGCTAAGGATATCTTCTTTCTCCAGGCTGGTCCTTGCTTTTTCTACCTCTTCAGCGGAGTATCCGGCCTGCATTTTTGTCACTAGCCCTAAAGCGCCGTTCTCTGTTTTCTCAAATGAAAATGCCAAGGCTTTTTCAAACCCTAATTCTATAATCAGAGATTCTTCGATGCGTTCAAATAGCTGGTTTTCATCTAAGGTGGTGCTGATGGCGCGCGAAAGCCGCTGAAGCGTGTATAAGCCGGAAATTTTTTTATCCAACTCTTCCTGGGTTTTATTCAGCTCAAGGTCAGTTTTGACAATTAATTTTGCCTGATCGTCTAATTCGTCAAAAGATTTCTTAAGCTTATCGAGGACTAATTTCAGCCTTTTAATTTCCTCCATCTTAAGCATCAGTACAAATCCCAAAGAGAATGCGGCGATAAAAGCAGATAAGCCGAGAAGGTTAAAGATGAAGTCGGTATTTATATTCATCATTGCTGTTCTCCTACCCCTAAAATAGCGATGGATTCATTATGAAAATGCGCCTGCCCCCGGTAGTCCAAAGAACTTAACGGCGCCTGTTCCCCATAGCTATAAAAACCTATAAAAGGAATGTCATTGCCCAAAATATTTTTAACTAATTCGATCTCGTCTTGGGCATTTCTGCCTAAGAGCCTGTTGCGGGAGAAGGAATCGAATATCAGGGCGAATTTAAGCGGTTGGTGCTTCTTTGACATTTCTTTAATCGTTTCCGCGGCCAAAGCCGCGGCTTTTAAGGCGGATTCTTTAGTGCCCATCATTAATTTAAGCGTTGCCCCCTGCGGGACATCGCCTTGGCAGATTAAAGAGCCGTCTTTATCCGACCAAAGAGCGTTGCGTAAAAGATATTCTTCTTCGCCTTCTAGGTATATCCCCAGCGGGTAACGGACAGAAATGTGCATAAGCTTGCCGCTTCTGATGTCAGGGTTATTTTTACCGAAATATTCTTCGTAGAGGCTTAGCGCAGGTTTATCGTCTATAGTTTTAATAATATTGCCTGCTGAGCTTGTAACGGTCCGGGGTTTTCCCAGTGGTTTCCAGCCGTGCCGTATGCCTATTCTGACAGTTGCGTCTCCGCCTATAAGCGTTGCTACCGCGCTATTGGTCAGGCATTCATCCCGGAAGAACTGGTAGGTTTTGGTGAATTTTAAATCGTCTCCGGATGAGCCGCCTATCAGAGGGAAGCTTATACCGAGAGTTTCTTTTATCCCGGAGATGAGGCTTGAGCCGTTTTTGATTAATCCGTCAAGAAATAGGATAAAAACTTCACGCTGGGCGGCGCCGAGATTTTGTAAAGCCGCCTTGGCTAATTTCTGTCCGGCGATACGCAGGTCTTTTTTATCTAAATCGGTTTCTTTGGCTATAGCAAATTTTACTTTTGTGGAGCTTATCAGCATTACCGTAGCTGCGGTTGAATCTATGCCTGAAGGTGTAATTATGCCCACGCCGCTTGAACCGACAACAGGGGTGTTGCCTAATACTTCTTTTATCCCCGCCAATAATTGCTCCAGCTTAAAGTGCGTGGTAGCAAAAACAAAGGCAAGAGAAATATTTTTTGAATCTATTTTTTGTTTGGCTGAATGCGCCGCTTCTTTTCCCGCAAGATAAGAATCCCTGTTCTTGCTTAACCCTATTCCTACCAAAATAGCCATAACTTGTAATAAAAGCCGAAAGATAACCTAAATATTGTTAATCCTGTTTTTAGCGGCGATATATTTCTGTTACCATAATATCACAACCGCCGGTGCGGTCAATTAAATTTATTGACCCGGATAAGAATTATGCTATTATATTAAACACAGTTTTTCATTTTTACTTTCTAATTTTATGTATGGCCCCATGGTCTAGCCTGGTCTAGGACGGAAGGTTCTCAGCCTTTAAACACCGGTTCAAATCCGGTTGGGGCTACTTTTCAAAATTTACTTGATTTATAATATATTTTGTGTTACAAGAATAAGAAGGGTAAATATAACATAAAGGAGGGAAAGATGCACAAGAAGGACGCAGTTAAAATCTTAGGGGTAATAATCGCGGCAGTTTTTTTGGTTACCGGTTGCGATAGCATCAATAAATTATTAAATAAAAATCAGGCGTCTTCTAAAAAAAGAGAATATTTTGTCCCCGAAGGCAAGATTATTGCTAAGGTTAACGATATGGTAATCAGCCTCGAGGAATTAGACAGCTATGTTAAAAATTATAATAAGCAAATTGATGACTTAAAAGAAATGTATCCCGAGGAAGATATCGGCATAAAAAAGATAGAGACGACCGAGCAAAAGATAGAGCTGTTAAAAAATGATTTAGTCAGGCAGAGGCTGCTTTATCAGGAGGCGCTGGATAAGGGTTTAGACAAAAAAGATGATGTAAAGAAAGCCGTAGGTGAATTTAATATGAGCCTGTTAGTCGCCAGCCTGATTAAGGAAGAAGTGGAGAGTATAAAAGTAACATCTACCGACATAGAGAGTTACTATAATAACAATAAAAATTTAATGCGCGAGGCGGAAGAAAGGCGTGTGCGGATGATTATGACTAAGAGCGAATCACAGGCAAAGGCCGCGCTTATTGAAGTTTTACAGGGAACCGATTTTGGCGAAGCGGCCAAGAAACATTCTGTTGATAAAAGCGCATCTAACGGCGGCGATTTAGGGTTTATTATCCCGGGGACAAAATTTCCCCAGTTTGATATTGCGATTTATTCTTTGGATGTAGGCGGAGTCAGCCAGGTACTTAAAGACCCCAACGCCAATGATTATTATATCGTCAAAGTAGAAGAGAAAAAAGGCGGTAAAGAAAAACCTCTATCTGAACTCTGGGATAATATTAAGGCAAAGCTGGAGCAGGATAAGCAAAAAGAAGCCATAGATGCCTTAGTCGGCAAGCTGATGCGGGAGGCGAAAATAGATATCCAAACCAGCGAGATTAAATAGGTAATGCAGAAAAGACTTCCTATCATTATCGCGGCAATTATAGGTTTAGTTGCGATGGTATTCGGTAATTCTTATCTTTCTCAGAGAGAGAAAGAAGTTGCCGAGCGGGCGCGCATCTTAAAAGAAGGCAAGCCCGAAGAAGTTGTGGTGGCAAGGGATGAAATTGAAAAGGGCGTCGTTATCGAGGAGCGGATGGTTAGCCTCGAGAGGATACCCGGTAAATCCGTTCAGCCCCGCGCCACCAATTCCCTTGACCGGATAGTCGGAAAATTTTCCTTAGCTCCTTTTTCTAAAGGCGAACAAATCCTGCTTAATAAGGTTGCTTCTAATGTTCAGGAGTTTACTTCTTTGGCCTACCGGACTCCGCCCGGTAAGCGCGCGATCACTCTCCCCGTAGACAGCATTTCTTCAGTAGGAGGAATGATTAAGCCCGGCGATTATGTGGATATTTTGGGCGTAGTTCCTCAGATCACCCAGGTAGAAGATAAGCAGGTTACCCAGTATGCTACTGTCCCTCTATTCCAAAAAGTTTTAGTTTTGGCGGTAGGCGTGGATTTAGGCACAGGACCTACAGCTACAGGTAAGGATAAGACAGGGCGGGCGGAAAGCGAGAGGGCCAGCGCTAACACGATTACCGTCGCTCTTTCTTTACAGGAAGCGACAATGCTTGCATTTGTGCAGGAACAGGGAAAGCTGCGGTTTGTCCTGCGCTCACCGGCAGATTCAGATATCCCGGCAATCCAGCCCGCAAACTGGGATACTTTGTTTATACATTTATTCCCTGAGGCCCACCGCCTGATGCAGCAGCAGATTGAGGCGCAACAACGGACAAAGAAGAAGCAGGGCCAGGCAGCGGCTGGAATTCAGGTAGGGATTCAGCCCCAAGGGGTTCAGTTCCAAGGAGAAACGGATGAAGAGCCTGCTTTACCTCCGCCTCCGGAAGTAGAAATATACCGCGGAACCCAGCGGGAAGTAATACCGTTACAAAAATAAAAAATGAAAAAAAATATAATCCTGACAATATTTATTATTATAGGGATAGCAATGGTAGGGTTGTGTTTTGCCCAGGAAGACGCCAATGAGTTGGTTTTAGAAGTCACTCAGATGAAGGTAATTCCTGTTTTTATTCCTAACCGCGTGGCAATCAGTAATCCGCAGGCGGCAGATGTAACCAAAGTGTCTGAGAAGGAGGTTGTGGTTACTGCCAAGTCTGCCGGTAGGACTACGTTGGTGATTTGGGATAAGTCCGGCCAAAAGGCGTATTCTATCCGGGTGGTCTCGGAGGGCTTGAGTGATGTAAAGTTAAGAATCGATAAATTAGTCGCCGAATTAGGTTACCCGGATGTGTACTCAAAATTGAGTAACGAAGAAGACAAAGTCATACTTTTAGGAACTGTGGATACCGAGGATGAAAAAAAGAAATTAGATTCTATCCTCGGGGTTTTTAAGGAAAAAACAATAGATATGGTGGAGCTTAAGCCGTATAGCGAGCTGGTTCAGATAGACGTGGAAATTATGGAAATATCCAAGAACGCACTAGAGGATTTGGGATTTGACTGGACTACGGCTTTGGGCGACAAGTCTTCTGCGGGGCTTAAGTGGACAGAGAAAAATCCGGAGACCGATAACGAGCTATATAAAGTTTTTCAATTAAGCCGCACATGGGAAAGAAGCGCTATCAGCTACCAGCTTAATCTTATTATGACCCAAGGCAAAGGCCGCATATTGTCAAGGCCGAAGCTGGTCTGTCTAAGCGGCAAGGAAGCAACTTTTCTGGTTGGAGGCGAGGTCCCGGTATTGACTGCTACAGTTTCCAGCGGAGGGACCACCCTCAATGTAACTTATAAAAAATACGGGATTTCTTTGAATATAAAGCCTATAGTTAAGCCAAATGGCTTTATCCAGGCATTGCTAAAGACCGAGGTAAGTGAAATAGACAGGGCTAATGCTGTTGTTGCCGCGGGAATAAGCATTCCTGCTTTTGCCACGAGGAGCGCAGAAACAGAACTGTATTTAAGAGATAACCAGACAATATTTCTTGCCGGGTTAATTAAAAATAAGGATGAGACTAATGTTAGTAAAGTCGCAGGCCTAGGAGAGCTGCCTATATTGGGGGCATTGTTTCGTTCCCGGGACTTTTCCCATGGCGACACAGAGCTCGTTGTTTCTTTGACTCCGCGGATTATATCGCAGCCGGTGGCTAGCCGCCTGGATAAAGATAAGGTATCTCTCTTGAATCAGTCGTCTCCGAAAACATTGTTAAATTATATCCGGAGTGTTCAGGCAAAAATAGGCGCCGCCGTCGTTTACCCCGAGATCGCGCGCAGGAATAACGCGCAAGGTGAAGTTTTATTGAGCATGCATATACTTTCCGACGGCCGCCTGATAAATGTTTTGGTAGGTAAAACTTCAGGGAGCGAGCTTCTGGACGAGGCGTCCGTGAATATTGTAAAATCAATAGCGCCTTTCCCACCACTTCCTGCGGCAAGCGGGCTTTCCGATATATGGATAGATGTACCCATAGAATTTAAAAATAATTAGGCCTAAGCGTGGTATTTAATAAGGCGGGCTCAGATAGAAGATGGATTCCGTAGCTAAGACGATAATAGTTTTCGGTACAAAGGGCGGCACCGGCAAAACCTTTCTGGCGGTTAATTTAGCGGTTTCTTTAGCTAAAGACAGGAAAAAGAAGGTAGCCTTGGTAGATTTAGACTTAGAGGCGGTTGGAGATATGTACCGTTCTATCAGTATAAATCCCAAGGTTGCGGCGGTGGAACTGGTGTCTTTAAAGAAGGAAGACAGGGATAAGCAGGATATAAAGAATTATATCAGCCATCACGCTGAGTCAGGGGTAGATTTTTTGCCGGCGGTATTAAGGCCGGCACAAGTTGGTTATGTGGATGATTTTTTAGTAAAGAAGATATTTAACGATTTAAAACCATATTATGATTATATAATCGCAGACGCGGGCAGGACTTTTACGGACAGCTTGGTGTCTGCTTTAAATTATGCCAATCTGGTTATCCTCTTGACCAGCCCGGATATATTATCGATATATCAGACCAAATGGGCCTTGGAAGTGCTCCAGTCTTTGCATTTTCCCCTAATCATGATGAAGGCGGTATTAAACCGCGCAGACAGCATGGGCGGAGTGCCATACCAAGAAGTAAAGTTAGTCTTACCCTGCGATATAATTTGCCGTATTCCCAGCGAGGGTAAAATAGTAGGCATGTCTTTAAACAGGAGGATGCCGGTAGTATTAGACAGCCCGGCTTCAAGAGTGAGTGTCGCCATAAAAAAACTGGGCGAAACCTTAGTCAACGAGAAAGGTATTTTCTTAGAGCACTTAGATATTTCCAGCGCGGTTACGCTAAGCGATTTATCCAAACAAGGACTGGGTAGCATTTCGCAGGCAATATTTTTAGATAAGCACGGTTTAAAAGAAGTTTTAGGCCCGTCGAAAAACCTAATCAGCGGCGATATCCTTGATTTAAAACGCCGGGTGCACCAGCGCTTGATAACCGAATTAGATTTAAAAAAGATGGAAGTGGACTTAAGAGACCCTGTCAAGAAAGAAGAGTTAAGAATAAAGACAGGAAAGGCGATCGCTAATACATTGGCTAAGGAGGCAGGGGCGTTTATTTCTTCTCCCGAGATACGCGAGCGTTTAATTAAGGAGCTGATGGATGAAACGCTGGGGTTAGGGCCACTAGAGGAATTATTAGCAGACGCCACCATAACCGATATTATGGTGAATAATAAGGATGATATATACGTGGAGCGTTCCGGGAAAATAGTAAAGACAGATAAGAAGTTTCTTTCTAATGATCAGGTCAGGCAGGTTATTGAGAGGATTATCGCTCCCTTGGGCAGGCGTATTGATGAGTCTGTGCCGATGGTGGATGCGCGCTTGTCAGATGGCTCGCGTGTAAATGCGATTATCCCGCCTTTGTCTTTGGACGGGCCGATGTTGACAATAAGGAAATTTGCCAGGGAAAGGCTTACCGTGCAGGATATGATAAAATTCGGCACGCTTACCGAGCCGATGGCCGATTTTATAGAGGCCTGTGTTAGTATACGTAAGAACATTATTGTCTCCGGGGGTACAGGTTCCGGTAAGACTACAGTTTTAAATGTCCTGTCATCATTTATTCCCGAGAATGAACGCATTATTACCATTGAGGATGCGGCGGAACTCAAATTAAGCCAGGACCATTGGGCGCGCCTTGAATCCCGCGCGCCTAACGTGGAAGGCAAGGGCGCTATCACCATCAGGGATCTATTCCGCAATACGCTGAGAATGAGGCCGGATCGTATAATCATTGGCGAATGCCGCGGCGCAGAAAGCTTGGACATGCTTCAGGCAATGAATACCGGCCATGACGGCTCAATGACGACTTTGCATGCTAACTCCCCGCATGATGTTTTGGCGCGCCTTGACTCAATGATACTGATGAGCGGCGCGGAGCTTCCTGTACGCGCAATCAGAGAAATGATTGCCTCCGCTATCGAAATGATTATTCATTCAGCCCGTCTCTCCGACGGTACCCGCAAGATACTCGCTGTAAGTGAAGTAACCGGTATGATTGATGAAAACCATATAGGCATGCATGATATATTTGTTTTTAAGCAGACCGGAACCGATGAAAAACACAGAGTAATAGGCAATTTCCAGGCTACAGGGTACGTGCCTTCTTTTTATGACAACATGCTTGTTCGCGGTATTAAAATTTCCAAAGATATATTTAAGGCCCCCCAGGCTTAAAAACCCCGCAATGTATAAAATAATTAATCCGGATACGAAAGTAATAATTGCCGAACATGCCGAATTCGCTGATAATTTTTTTAGCAGGATGAAGGGCCTTTTATTCCGCGACTCCTTAGATGCCTCAACCGCTTTAATAATTAAGCCTGCCAGTTCCCTGCATACCTTTTTTATGCGCTTTTCTATAGATATTATATTCTTGGATAGCCAGAATAGGATATTAAAATTAAGCAGCAATGTTACGCCTTTTAAGTTTGTTTTATCTGCCTTTGGCGCAAAATGCGCTGTCGAATTACCTGCGGGCACAATCGAGAAATTCTCCCTTTCTATCGGCGGTCAGCTCTCTATTATCAAATAACTTTACATTTTAAGCATTGCTTAAAATGTAAAGTTATTGTACAATGCGCACAATGGACATAATAGATTTGGCCGAGCAGAATAAAATAAATCGTATTTTCTTAGCAAGGAACAAACTAAATTTTACCGGCGCTATTTCCCACCTGACTCAACACTCCTGCGGCAGCGAGCCCTTATTCTTAGAAGACAGTGATTATCTATATTTTTTAGGCCAGTTAAAAGACTGCGCTAAGAAATTTGAATTAGATGTATTTGCTTTGTGCCTGATGTCAAATCATCTGCATTTACTTTTGAGGATAAATAAGGTAAATTTACCCAAGGCAATGCAGAACTTGTTCCAGTCTTACGCGAGATATTTTAACAAAAAATACAGCAGAAAAGGGCATGTATTTTGCGGCGCATTCAGGCAATCCTTGTGTTTAGATGATAGCTATGCGTTAGCAGCATCAATTTACATTCACCTTAACCCCTATAAAGCCGGGTTAGCCGGGGCAGAGAAACCTTACAGATGGTCGTCGTTAAATCTATATGTGGATAATATGAATAAAGAAACATTTGTAAGATATGAATACCTCTTAAGGCCTTTAGCCGCGGATTTAGAAAACGCCAGGAGCATTTACCAGCGTTTATTAAGCAGTATGTTGTCTGTAGAAGTAAATATTTCTAGAGGAGGGAAAGCTGATTTAGTCAGTTTTAGGGCTAAATTGCTTAAATCGTTAAGAATTGTTATAGGAGAAGAAGGAGATATCGCGGCCTCAAAAGGCATGTTAGCGGATAAAGAAATAGAAGCTTATTTGGAAAAGATGGAAGGGAAGCAACGGTTGAGATCGCCGCAGGATATCAAAGCAAGGGAGTTTCTGATTAAGCAATTAAGAGCTAATGGTTATAAAATAGGTGAAATTGCAGCTATTTTAGGTCAATCCCGCGTTACCATAAGTAAGGCCTTTAATTTGACAAAATAACTTTACATTTTAAGCAATGCTTAAAATGTAAAGTTATCAGGTTTACATATAAGAGCTCTCCATGCGGGGTATATACAGATGTGGGGTATATGCTGCTCTATGCGCGTATAGTATATTTTAGGAAAGAGGCAGTGAAAATTAAAGCGATAGATTAAGATAATAAATTAAAATACAACTATAATGATTAAATCAATGTCCAAATTTAATGTATCTATTAGCATAACAACATGTTTTTCAAGGAATTACTATATATAAATGTCCAATCTAATAGAAAAATCTGTTTGGCCATTTATATATAAGCTAAAATGGGCGTAATATATAAAATTACTGATAAAATTATAAGCTTTATTCTTGAACAAAAGAAGGCTTCCTCATTTTTGAGTTGCCGTAAGATTAGCGAACTTGTTTTTAAAAAGTTTAAAATTAATGTTTCCAAATCAGGGGTTAATGAGATTATAAAACAAGCTGGTTTAAGCAGTAAAGTAGGAAGAGCACGATCCCGCCCGAAAGGTACAAATCTTACTCTTAAAGATAATAAAATAATATTAGACCGTGCAGGGGTATTTATTTTGGCTGCCGCGGAGAACGAATTAGGCCTAGTGGATAGATTAATCCAAGGTTTATTTTGCGAAAAGCCAAGCCGAAAAATGGGTAAGATTGCCCCAGGCTTACGCACGTTGTTATATCTGCCATTATTTGATTTAACTATCGATAAATTAAGTAGTTACGATAAGCAAGGATTATGGGAGGTGACTGGTGGCAGAGTTAATCCAGCCTCGTTAGCCAAATTAGCAAACGATTTAAACGCAAGGATGCAGTCCTGCGATAAAACCAAATTAGCCGAAAAATTAGAGATTAAATTAGCAAAAAATTTACATTTTGGCTTAATTGACGGCAGTATTTTTTATATTGACCCCCAGTTTAGAGCACTTTGGCCTTCAGCTGATATCCCGGATAATTTATCCGTAAGCCATTGTTTTACAGATAGTTATATAAAAAATACTATTTTAGAGGCTAAACAGCCGATAATTTTACTTTCTTTAGCTAAAAATATAGGGCCGGAGACAGCGAATTTTATCCTTTCCTGTCAAGGAGCGGAATCAAAAAGCATTTCTCGCATGGTGATTCATGGATTGGGGCAAGAGTTGAAAAAGATTGTTTATATTCCGGCCGTAAAAAGAAATTTTATTTTTGGTTTATTTCCCACTCAGCAGGCGCGCCTGAGAATTAAGCTTTTCCCGCCGATTAAAGCAATAACGGCGCCTATAAACGCAAAGGAATATTCTGTTCAAGAAGGAGAAGTTATTTTTCCACAACTCATTGTTTCACAAGAGATTAAATTAAGATGCGTCCTGTTAAAAGAAGGGCCTGGCGTTAAGCAAGGGGTGCTTCTCGCTACCAATTTTGCTACTCAGGAGAAATCAAAAGAGGATGTGGCGGCCTTATATTTAAGGCGCTGGCTTAAACCGTGGGATTCCTTTGCCTATATAGTTAATGGTTTCTCCCAACCGCCCCAATTTATTTATCATAACTATATTAATATCATGGCTTTGGCTATATGGAAAGCCAAACCGTTGCCTTACCGGCTTAATGAATTGGATAAAATACTCAATTTAGCAAGGGATAATCTTAATACTTACGTTAAACAGCGTTATTTGCCTGGCGAATGTCAATCTTGGGATTTTTTACAGCTGAAGCGGGTATTATACGAATTGGCAGGCCAAAGGAGTATGGAACGAGACTTAATTTCGCTTGAATTGTCCCCTCACGCTGATCAGCAGGATAAAGGGGCTCTGGAATCGCTGTATTATGCCGCAGAAAGAATCAATGAAAGCAGCCTAATGTTTTTAGGGAAAAGGTTGATTTTAAAAGTAAAAAAAGCCTGAAAACGTTTGCAAAAGCCTAAAAAAAATATATTGACAAAGGGGAGATTTTAGGGTATATTTTAATTGTAATTAGAAGCACGGCAACGATAAAGGCGAACTCCGATGCTTTAGGCGGAGTGAGCAAAGCCACGGGACAAAATATAGATGTCAATAATTAGGAACGCAGAAACAGCTACAGATAATTTCTGATTTTTAAGCTGTTTGTGTATTTCTAGATTTTGTTGACCGGGTTACCGAAAGCCGATGAAAGTCAGGTTTTGAGTAATCCGGATTTTTTTTTGGAGTATTTAAAATGAGTTTTATAAAGCTATTCAAAAGCCTTGAAAAATTTAAAATGACGAAGCCAGCTGCTTCGCCAATGGCCGCGTCTTTACCCACAGCTGCCGGTGAAGCCGTACTTAAAAAAGAAGAGGTTGTTAAGGCCGCTAAAAAGTCTGTAATATTGGAGAATATCTCCAAAGGCATAAACACAATTTTTAGTAATCTTAAAAACGCCTATAACAAAAACAAAAACGTTCCTCAAAAAGAAGAGGATGCTAAGGCCCCTAAAAAGTTTGTAATACTGGAGAATATCTACAAAGGCATAAACACAATTTTTAGTAATATTAAAAACGCCTACAACAAAAACAAAAACGTTCCTCAGTCTCAGCCTCAGGTTGAGGCCGAGCCTACGGTTGAAACCAAGAAAACAGCACTAAGCTTTTTAGACGCTTATAGTGAGTATTTAAATAAAATCCCTGCTCCGAAATCGGCGGCGTTAGACAAAATGTCGCATAGATTAAGCGCTATTTTTATTGAAATCCCATCTCAGCGCCTCTTTCATATGTATCTTATCTCGGTAGTTGTGTTAGGGTTGGTATTTATAATAATATGCCGCAATATTATATTAGGCTTGGTTATTGGCGCAGGCATTGCTTCAGTTTTGCCGGCGATTACGCTTAAACAGATAGAAGCAAGGCGCCGGAATATGTTCAGGGCGCAATTAACCGACGCGCTTATGATCCTTTCCAGTTCTTTGAAGGCGGGCTTAAGCTTGATTCAGTCAATCGAAGAAGTGGTACTGGAGATGCCGCAGCCGATATCGCAGGAATTAAACCTGCTGGTACGGGAGAACCGCATGGGTGTTCCGCTGGAAGAAACCTTTGTGCATCTTAAGGACAGGCTTAAAATTGAAGAACTGGATTTAGTGGTTACCGCGATATTAGTAGCGCGTGAAACCGGCGGCGATTTAACGCGCACATTTTCGCAGTTAAATTTTACGATTCGCGAGAAAAATAAACTTATCGGCAGGGTTAAGTCTCTCTGTACGCAGGCAAAATTACAAGGCATTATCATGATATTCCTGCCTATAGCTTTTGCGATGATGGTCGCCGGATTTAACCCACAATTTTTTGAAATGATGCTTAAAGATAAAATAGGGCAGGGATTAATTGTTTATTCTGTGGTCTCAGAGATTATAGGGGCATTTTTAATCGTTAAATTAAGCAAGATTGAGGTGTAAGGTGGACACATCAGTATTTCATTACGTATATATGGCGTTGATTTTCGGGAGCGTGTTTTTAGTAGTACAGCAGCTTGTTGCTCAAAAAGAGGAATTATTTTTGCGCCTGCCGGAGGAAGAAGCGGCTGAGGTAGCCAAGAAAAAGAAGCAGCAGCGTAATCTGCTTAAAAAGGCCCTGAGATTTATGGAACCGATATCGGCAAAGGCATTGCCTTATATTAAACAAGAACCGCTAAAAAGGGCATTACTTTCTGCCGGCGGAGTAATGACTTTACTCGATTTTGTTTCTTTTAAATTGCTCTGTGTTTTATCCGCCCTATTATTCGGTTCAATTATATTTTCTACCAAGCCGAATTTTATTATTGTAGCCGGATTTCTGGCTTTTTTTTATCCGGATATGTGGCTAAAAAAGAAAATTACCAAACGCCAGAATGAAATAATCAAGGATTTGCCTAATGTTATCGATCTCTTGCATTTGTGCGTTAACGCCGGCCTGGATTTTATGCTGGCGGTAAGCCGCGTGATGAAGGATTTTAAGCCCTGCCCGCTGCGTGATGAATTATCGGAGATGTGGAGGGAAAGCCAGATAGGCAGGAGCCGCAAGCAGTCATTGCAGAATCTGTCATGGAGAGTAAACCTGCCGGAGACAACCTCTTTTGTCCGGACGCTTATTCAGGCGGATAAAATGGGTTCTCCCATGGGCGAGGCGCTTGAAATACAGGCGGAAGAATTGCGCGTGCGGCGTTTCCAGAGAGGCGAGGCAATGGCCTTTAAGGCGCCGGTAAAGCTGTTATTCCCTTTGATGGTGTTTATCCTGCCGGTGGTTATGGTTATTGTAGGCGGCCCGGTACTTTTACAGTTCTTGCGCGGCAGCGGCGGAGGCATGGGGTTGTAAAATGAATAATTATAAAAGAGCTCAGACAATAGTAGAATACGCGGTTATTTTCACGGTTATAATAGCGGCGGCAGTAGGGTTTATCCCTGCTGCGCGCGCGATATTTGAAACTCATTTCCAGAGCGCGGTAAGGAGTCTTTTGTCATGAGAAAAAATAAAGCCCAGAGCATAGTAGAATATACGGTTCTTGTGGCGCTAGTGTCAGCGGCGCTGATAGCTATGTCTACATATGTTTACCGGGCTATGAACTCGCGGCTCAAACAGGTACAGGATGAGATATATGAATCTCCTGAGCCGGGCGTAAGCGTCAAGTAAATTTAATAAAAAAGAAAGGGGGTGAGTGAAGATGAGAAGGATAAAGGGTCAGAGTACGCTGGAGTACGTGATTATCCTGACAGCGATTATAGCGGCAATTGTTATAGGAAAGACGGTTATCAATACCGCGGTACAAAGTAACATGACCGCTACAGCTGGTGCTCTAACGAATGCGACAGCCGGGGTAACCTTTTAATCGCTATCAGATAATGCGAGAGAGGAATATCTAAATTAAGGGAGGTGAAGAAAATGTTCAGAAAAATCAAAGGTCAGTCAACAGCAGAATACGCGATAGTAATCGCGATAGTTATAGGCGCACTTATTGCTATGCAGGTTTATATTAAACGTGGGTTGCAGGGAAGGTATCACGACGCGACGCGGTATATGGCTACGAATGCGGATGGTGCCGTGATAGGCACTACCGAACAATATGAGCCCTATTATCTGCGTAACCAGGTTTCCGCAGTTACGACTTCGCGTTCATCTAGCGGCGGCAGCACGTTTGCCGGTAGGGGCGGCAGGCAGAATACAGCTCTTTCTACGAACGTAGGCAGAGACGCAGGCAGCTCGGATGTGTATACCGGAATCGTAGCAGACTAAAAAGCAAGAAGGAAAAACGATTTAAGGATTAGAGAGTTTAATTTTAAGGAGGTGAAAAAAATGCTTAAAAGATTAAGAGGTCAGAGTACTTTGGAATATGCCTTAGTTATCGCGGCGATTGTCGGCGCACTTATAATGATGCAGATATATCTTAAACGCGGCGTTGGCGGCAGGATAAAGTCTTCTGCCGATGACATCGGAGAGCAGTTTGACCCAGTGGCCTATTCCGGGACAATTACTTATTCGAGCGGCGGTTCGTCTCTGGAATCGGCAAGCGGTGACTCGGTCGGAGGTAGTGGTGTTCAGGGGTCAAATGTGACAGTAACAGAGACTAATATCAGGACGGACGACACAACGTTAGGTGCTTGGGGATCAGGTGAGGTGTTAAAGACTACCGCATGGTAACCAGTAATGGCTTTGGTCAATTAGGAGGCCAAACCATGGCCTTCTGGCTTATGGCTTTGGCTATATGGAAAGCCAAACCATGGCCTTCTGGCCAATTGTTTAAGCGGATATGAGATATGAAAAATATTCGCAGGGCACAAAATATGCTGGAAGTAAGTCTGCTGTTAGCGGCGATTGTTGCCGCTTTAGTGATGATGCAGATTTACGTAAAGCGCAGCATGATGGGCAGGCTTCGGGCCTATAGCGAACGGATAGGCCCGAAGTATGCCATTGGGAGCACTTCGTCAAGCACGACTAATACGCAGAATTTACAAATTAGCGAAACCACCAGCTCGGGTTTAACGACAACTAACACTACCGATACAAAGTTTCGTACCACTAGCGAAACGGTAGTTGCTCCTTAAAAGGGCGCGCGGGGGGTAAAGATGATGTTTATCGCAAGAAGGAAAGCGCAAAGTTTAGCAGAGTACGCGATTATCTTAAGCATAGTTTCCGCGGCGTTGCTAGCGATGAGTTTTTATATTAAAAGGGGGATACAGGGGCGGGTAAGGGATATGACTAAGTCTTTTATCGGGCCGACACAGTATGAGTATGCCAACATGGAAACGGCCTCTACCGCAGTAGTTAATATAATCAGGCCGCCGCAGGTTGAAACCATAGCAGGCAGAAGTACGACAAAGACAGCTTCAGATACGCAAACGCGCACGGCAACAGAATATTCCATAAACGATGACCAGTTTCCAGATCTGCTGCCTATTACAGAGACTACTACCGATACCAATATAAATTAAAAAACTTCACACCGCGGGGGTGTGAAAGAGGAATTTTAAAAATAAGATGAAAAAAAAGGGGCAGGCGGCTACAGAGTTGGCGGTATTCGGCTCTATGGTTATGGTTGCTTTAGGGCTTTTAATTTCTTTTGCCAATAATATGACGGAGCAGACGACCCTACAGCAGCAGGCATTCCGTATGGCGCTACAAAAGGCATACGATAACAACGGAAGTGTGAGCTATACGATTATTAAAAATTATAGGGGCCCCAATTTATTCGGCGGTTTTAAGCAGGGTAATAGGCAAAGCGTAAGTGCTAGCGCAAGCGTGCTTTGGTCTTTTGGCGAGCCGAACGAATTCACTTTCTATCAGATAAATGAAGATCTGTTCACAATCCCTAATGATAAAAAAATATGGAATGTAGAAACAGATGCCAATACGGCTTATAATTCTACGGACATAAAGACAGAGAGTAATGTCCAGAGCAGTACCAATCGTCAAGCAACGCTGGGAGATACAATTACTACCCGGCTTTTAGCAGAAGACGGCTCGGTTTTTACCTATACCCAAGGATTAGATACGGATGGCAGATACAGGCAGTCAGCCGCAGGTACATCGATAACCAAAGGAAGAACCTGGGCAACGTTACATTAATAATGGGTGGTTATGAATTATAAGTTAAAAGATTTAGATTACAAAAGAGCAACCTGCAGGCGCGGGCAGGCCACGCCACAAAGCATTGGCGGGCAGGTAACTTTAGAAATGGCCCTTGCTTTAGTAGCGCTTATTTTCTTTATTGCTGGAGCAGTGCGTATCGGGGTCTGGTATAACAATGAACTTGTGGAGAAGGAACCCCCGTTTGTTGCTTCGCGGCTGGACGCGGGAAGTAATACTGCTCCGGGGAAGTGGCCGGTATACGCACGCAGGCAGTTAAATGAAGATTGGGTGTTAAAAGGAAAAAATTTCCCCTCACCCGGAACTTATACTCCTGGCTCAGGCACAGGGGGCGGCAGAGGCGACGGAGGAGGTGGAGCGGCTGATCCTTGCCCGGCCGCCACAGCTTTGGAGGCGCAGGTTAGCCAAATGAACATAGATGCTGCCAAATATGATTATAACGCGGCGCTGTTAGATTTAGACGCATACCTATTAGAGCAACAGGCAGCTGTGTATGGAGCACAAGCAGATTATTACGCAGCGGAGGCAAACAACGCAAATAGTGAAGCCAATTACTGGGCGAGTTTATACGCTACTTGTATGAATGGTTGCGGTTATTGCGACTGTTCTAGTTATTCTAGTCAAAGGGATTACTGGATAGGCCAACGGGATTACTATCTGAATGAAGAAGTTAAGTATCGGGCACTTGAACAACAATTACTTCAGCAGGCCCTGCAGAAACGTATAGATGCTCAGTTAGAACGAGATAAAGGCAATGCGATAAGGGCAGATGCCACAAATTTACTTCTTCAGGCACAGGCAGAGAGGGATAAATGCGCGGCACAGCAGTATTAAGATTACGTTATAGAAGCGGGCAGGTTACGCCATTTATGATTGCCGTAATCGTGGTCTTGATTATGGCGATGATGGTGGCGGTAAATCTGGGCAAGGTCGGTTTAACCAAGACCAATACCGGCAATGCCGCGGATGCCGGCGCATTAGCAGGCGCTACCATACATAATAATACCTTGAACGCCCTTGTGGATATCAATTCCCAGATGGCTGAATCATATGTTGAAACACAAGTCGCCATGCTCGTTATTCCTTGGTATCTTTGTGCATACCCTACAATGATGTACGTGTTATGGCTTTCCTTTATCGCGGCAGAGGCAATGCTTTATGCTTCTGCGATAAAAACATTGGAAGACGGCTATGAGATGGCGGAGAATCAGGCGTATAAGTCGGCCTTTAGCAACGCTAACATAACTGAAGGTAAAGCAAGGAACTGGGGCGAGACCTATGCCCAATATTTGCAAAGAAAAAGCCCGCTTCAGACTTGTTTGGAAGACGAAGATTGCGATGCCGGTTCACTTAGCCCTTATTCTTGGCAGGCTGCGGATGGAAGGACAAATACCCTAACTATAGACGTAGATGCGCCTGATGTGCCAATGATACCGATGATACCCGGTCTCCTTGTTCCAGTTTATTGGTATTGGGTTGTTGCTGCCCCTCCCCCGGCTTGTGTTATTTCTGTTGGAGTGTGTTTGGCTTGTGCTGTTGTGTGCTTCGCCAATATGTGTACCCTAACAGGTGTATGTGCTTGCGGGAACTGGGTTACGGCTTTCTCCTATCTTCCTTGTCCTGTTGTCGCTATGGCAGATCTGGATTTCAACTCCGAATACGCACCTGAAATAACGGTTAAGGTAACCCGCGACCAGCCAAGCAAAGATTTAGGAATTTGGAATATGCGCTACACAGACCCAAATACCGGGGGAGGCATCCGTTCTGTGTCCCGCGCCATAACTGACGGAGGTTCTGTGGGGAGCTTTAGCGATACTTATGAGTCGCAGTTAATTAGTACAGACGCGCAAGGGCTTAATTAAAGAAATGAGAGTTGACAATGAAAAAATTGGTTTATAGTTTAGGACTTATAGTTTGCAGTTTAATCGCCATGGGTGCTTTTAGCGAGGCGGCGGCATGGGAAAGTATCCCTGTTTTACCCGGCAGCACTATAGAGAGAAAACAAGAGTTACAAGTAAATGCACATCCCGCAGAGGTTACTCTTTATAAAAACAATGCTCAGCCGGACGAGGTATTTGATTTTTATAAAACTCAAATGGTTAATTCCGGCTGGGAAGAACTTATGTCTAAGAACGAATCCGGCTATGGGCTAATGAGTTTTTTCAGGAAAGATAAGGTTGCCGTTATCTCTATACAGAATGCCGCGAAAGGTGCGGCGATTATGGTAACCCAGACTATAAGAGAAAAAGAATCGATGCTCTATCCAGATACCAGGGCTGCCGTAGAAAAAGCGGATAAATCTAAAGCAGATAATCCGGAAGGCATAACCCCTGGATCTAAAGCAGGGTGCAAGGATAATCTAATGGAAAGTAAGCTTTTTAAAGAGGATACCCCCGGCAAGGACTTGGATTCAGTTCCCCGCTATCGCGGGGCAGTCAGGATTAATTCTGTTATTAATGAACATCCTAAAAAGAGGGCGACGTTAGTTTATACAGCGCAGGCTAATAGTAAGGAGGTACTGGATTTCTACCGCCAGAATATGCCATATTATAATTGGCAGTTGAAGGATGAGATGAATTTTGCTGACTTTCCGGAGAAACTTTCTTCAAAGCTAAAAGATATCAAAGGCCTTTTAGATCCGGAAAACAGAGGCTTAACTTTTCAGGGCTATTATAAAAGCTGTATGGTTACTGTAACCAAAGATCCAAGTAAAGAGGGTTACGTAATTATTGGGGTAAATTATTATGAGAAATAACAGGCGTGCTATGTCTATAATGGAATACGCGCTTTTAATTGCCGCGACGGTTGCGGCATGTACGGTAATGTTTAGGTATCTTTCTTTTAGCGTGCAAGGCAAGCTTCGCCAAGGCGCGGATGTTTTCGGCTCAGGCGAACAATATGAGACAGGGGTGACAGTTGTCCAGTAATAAAATAACTAGGGAAGGAGGAGTAGCCGTAACTTTACATTTCAAGCATTGCTTAAAATGTAAAGTTATTAGGTGGGCGAACGTATGATGTGTTAAAAAATTTAACAAGCAAACGTAGAATATGTTAACCAACTGGCGTAGGCACAAATGGGTTAAGGCCATCGCGCTTTTAGTAGTGGCTGTTTTTTTGCCTGAGCAGGTTGCCTGGGCTATAGAGTATAACCCGGCTATCCTCTGGCAAAACGGAGGAGTTTCTGTGCCCGCTGAGATTGGCGCCAATATCACTGCCTACCCGGAGCTGTTTAATAAAGTGGTTGCCGAGAGTATTTCCCGGTATCTTACCCCCTTAGCCAATAAAAGATTAAGTCAGCTTGAATTAAAGCCCGGCCTATTGATAGCTATCCCGGAAGGCAAAAAATGGACAAAAGATGAGATAAAATCCCTTGTTTCTTGGTTAAAGCAACCAGAAACCGAGACTGTGCCTTGTTCCACCTATGTTTTATATAATTTGTTACTGGCTAAAAATAAAGAAGTTAAGGTAGAAGAATTGTCCACTCTGCTTATTCTGATTGATGCCCTATCGGGTAATATTAGTCCCACAAATTCTTTTTCCATTTTAAATTCTTTATACTCTTTAAATAAAACCGCCGAATATTTCGGTTTAGAGCTTTATCCGGCAAAATTATCACTCAACAATTCAATAAGCTCAATAGACTCCCTGAACTCAATTACGCCTTTTATCGCGCACCTTTCCCCGAACCCCGAACAAAATGGCCATTTTGTCTTGGTTACAAAAATAGATAACGAGAAGGTTTATTATTTTTATGATAAAGGCAATACCTTCTTACCTCGCGAAAAATTCTTAGAAAATTTTAGTGGATATATTCTTACTTCCAATCTTAAACCAGTAGCCTTTAATTTAATTCCTGAAGAGGAAGCCAAGGCTGTATTGGGAGCGCGCGAGCGCAACGGAGGCAGAGATAACTGGAATTGGGGTAAGATAGGAACGAATATTGCTATTTCGATTGTATCGGCCTATGTAATGGGCGGATTAGGTAACTATGCACGGGGGGGGTTCGCAGCTGGAACATTCATGTCAAGTTTTGGCGGTTACGGTACTCTTGCCGTAGGTTATGCCGGTGGGATGATTTCCAGTAATTTGGCAAGCGCGGCAGGTAGTTTAGCATATCTTACCGGAGGCCATCAGCAGACCTATCAGATGTTCGGCTCGGCTTTAGGTATGGGCCTAAGTATGTATACCGGAGGCGGTAAAAACGCCGGAACAGGAAAGGGTTTTGCCATAGGCTTTACTAGCGGGTTAGTAACGCAAGGAATTAATAACTATGCCAGAAGGAACAACTGGGTGCCGGAAGATACCAGTAAATGGCAATCAAATATCTTGGGGCAAGTCGGCGGTATGTTCGCACAAGGCCTTATGGAAGGCCTATTAGATAGTCCGAGTAATCAGCAATATAAGCTTAATAAGCAGGGAGCGATAGCGAACAGGGCGAAAAATATGAACCCGCAAAGCGCTGAATATAAAAAACTTATGGAGGGACATAAGGCAGCAGGAGAGATGGGTGCCCTAAAATACGCTTGGCTGGCGGGTATCGTAGATAATATGCCTAATTTAGTCAGTAAAATTGCCGGCGGGATGATTGAGGATTATGCCAAGAAACGTAACTGGATAAGCGAGTCTTCGCCGTTTTCTTCAATGGTTGGTATGGGCTTTGGCACAATTTTCGGTTCGGCCTATAGTGTGGCAGCGGGTTTAAATACGTATGAGCAAGAGGATAAGGCAAAGGCAAATATTACCTTTGAACGGGCAAGAGACGAGTATTTAAAAAAGAACCCGCAAGATACAGGGGCAAAGAATGCAGATTGGAAGACCATTGGCCAGACTGATGCCTTTAAGGATTTATACGACATAGAGTTTGATAAAGTAACGAACAAAGATATTCAAAAGCAAATATTATGGGAGGGGGTTAAAACAGGCGTCACTGAAGGGGTAATGTCTCTAGCTACTGCCGGTATAGGCAGTTGGTTGAGCCATAGCTCGATTGGCAAAAAGTGGAATTTAGACGAGAATCCCTTCTGGCGTAATTATACTGCTTATATGCTTAGTTCGTTTATACAAGGCGCGGCATTTTACGGAGCAGGTAAGATTTCCCCAACACTCACTGAAGGATTATCTCCGGATATTTCGTTACCTAAAGATCCTTCGTTCCTTCAGTCGATACTGGTAAGCATGGGAGATGCCGGGGATAAATATATTACTGATACCTTGAGCTTTGGCAGCCCATGGGCAAACACGAAGAGGGATTTCGATAAAAACCCCGTTACTCTCTGGGAAAGTTATAACTATACTTCTGGTTTAGCGATGATTGGCCAAAATGCCGCATCCGGGACAGAAGAAGACCCCAATCATGCTAAGGGCTTTGGCGTGGCCATGATGGAGTATTTAAGCGATAATTTACACTATGGCGCAAGGGATTTATTGCAGCAGGCAGCAATTAATTCCAATGTGTTTTCCGGGTATAAATACGATTACGCCAATAAAATATTCGGCATGCCGGCAATGGGTTACCGTCAGGATAGCAGTAATAATATTTATACAATTAGTAATCTTAACAGCCCGGGTTATCAGAAAATCATAGTTTTTAATCCCGTGATTAAAAATCCTATGTTTGAAAATGGACGCTATGAACAAACTAATACTCTTCAGACCAATATGGCTTATTCAGGCTCAAGCGCAAATAACATACAGCAGCCAAATTATTACAGGCAAGGATATCTTGATGCGCTTGCGCAACGCTACAATCTTCCTTTTGACGAAATGGATAAGATTAAAGATGTAGATGAGCTAGAAACAAAGTATAAAGATAAGCTTGATAAACAACAGATGGATAATCTAAAAGGTTCTTGGCAGAATATGAATAAGCTCTACCCGCAAAGGAGCAGCAGCTTACAAAATACCAAGGCTTCCGATCTTGTGAATCACAGTATTATGCCGCAGGCTGACGGGAATTTGTCCGGCAGCAGCGCGGCATTATTAAACGGGATTACTTATTTAGATGGTAAGTTCAAAATTGATAATCAAGATAAGATTTTTGATAATTTTGACCAGGCAATGAAATATTCTATAAATAATAATCTATCACCTATACCTGAAGGATATACATTTGTACAGGATGGCCTGAACGGAACGAGAATTTTGAAGAATCAAGAGGGGGAAAAAGTAGTGCAATTCCACGACGGGAGCATAAAAAATAGTTATAGTTTAGGGGATTACTTAGGCGGAATCACCGGCATAGGCATGACCAAGGCGGGTGCCGCGCTTTATGAGGCAAGAAACCCAAGAGAAGAGGGCGGGGTTAATTGGTGGTTTAGGCCGTTGTTCAGCCACGAGGCGAACGGATTGGATGTGAACCCGGGTTTTGGCAAGAACAATTTCGGCGCCACGATAACTAACTCGCTTTTCGGCGGAGGTGGTACATATTCCATCGGAGGCCGTAATTATAGCGCAAATGATTTAGCCGGCGCCATCATCTTAAGAGATTTCAGAGGCGACGGGGCAGGTTTTTCCGGTCAGCGCGATATTCAGTTTACTTTTAAGACGCCGCAAGCAGTAGCGGAAACAAACATAACCGCTAACCATATGTTTATCTTGGGGGCAAATTATCAGCAGAAGCCTTATCAGGCACTTTTTGGAAGTAAAGATGGCGGCATAATCGGCAGAGGCGGCGTTAGCGTAAAATGGACCCCGGGGTTAGAGTTTAAAGCGTATGCCTTAGCTGGCGCAGGCGCGGATGCGGGCGGAGTTATAGCGCCTAAAATATCCCCCAGCCTTTTAAGCGCGTTGAGAGGATTAGGCTATGACCAAGAAGATATTACTCTCACAAAATCAGGAGATAATTTTTATGAAACAGGCAAGAACTTATTGGCTGGTTTTGACGTAGCTCCTACGGCTTTAGCTAAGTTTTTTGGCTATAGCAGTACACAGATAAAAGAAAATTTAGAATTAGGGCAAGGAACAGAGGCAGAATTAGGCCGCGTAGCTAATTTTCCTAAGGAATTGAAATCTATAGTATCAGTTTCCGGGGGTTTAGACCCGGCGATGACGCCGCATCAGGAATACACCTTTCATCCCGGAAGTAAGGTTTGGTATGACGCCACTAAGCAGACAACAAATTATAAAGGCGCGGTGGATTTGCATCTTAAGGCGCAGAATTGGCACGTAGGAATTGAGCTGATAAGTTCAAAGGTCACTGGCGAAATTCTCAAAGGAACGACGTTATTAAAAGTAGCTAATCCAGATTTTACCATTAATTATAGGAGTAAAGACGCTAAATCTATCGCAGGGATTGAGTCTGTAAAGTTTACCGACGGCTCAGGCAGAGAGATCCTTGCCGATACAAAAGTGGAAAAGTTTATCAGCGGCATATTAGGGCCGGAACTTTTCTCATTATCAGATCAGAAATTAGAGTTAGGCCAAAAGCCCGGACAGGGTTTAATGCTGCGCTTACAAGATGGCCAGGCTTTAGGCGTCCTCCCCCAGCAAATCTATGAAGTCCTGCCGCACCTGGAACATTCCCAGATTATCCGCTCGGCAGAGAATCTTACCTCTTCTGCATCTTCGCCTTTTACCGGTAAAGCGATGATTAATCTGGAGGGGGACTACGCGAAGGTTACCGGCGGTGCAGGCGGATTAGAGATGCCTTTTAACGCCACTAAGGGTAATGCCTCTTTAGGCATAGGCGAAGGACTGCGTTCAGCCGCCTTAAACGGTAGCAGGATACCTATTGTCGGCGAACTACATATGAATCACGGATTGTTCGCGGTAAAGGATGGAGAGGTTGTGCAAACTAACTTAATAGAGGTGAAACCCGGTTATACGAATTATCTTTTTGCGAGGGATGGTTTTGGTAAGGTTCCTGAAATCGGGCGATTCCAAAATGAAGGCGAAACACAGTTTAGATTAGGTTGGTATAATTCTCAAAATGTCAAAGGAATAGAATTCCTCACGGAGGATTTAACCGGCAGGAGTGTGGCAGTTGAGTCCAGCCCGGATAATAAAGGTAACTGGAGAGAGGTAAAAAATATAATTCTGGGCACTGACGCGGTATTTAAGACAGTGCGTAATTTTGAAATTGAGCAGGCCTCCTTCGCCCCTAAATACATAGAAAATAGAGCTAAAATATGGTCTGGTTATGCCTCTGGTATTCGTGAACATCTTGAGACTTTTCAATATAAGAGTATGATTCCCGGTTCTGAAGCAACCATTAATTTGAAAAATTTCGCTTTGGATGAAAATGGATATATTACCGCCTCAGGCAGTGGCGATGAAATCACCAGCCAATTTACCGCCCAACACGATAGAACTCAGGAGTATAGAGGTGTCTTAGATAAGAATATTTCTCCGTTTCAAGATAAAACATCGTTAGTCCCTTCGCGCGAAGTTGAAGTTAAAAACCTCCCAGGCGATATCAGCAGTGTGAGTGCAAAGGCAAAAGATCAGCTTATCAGGTTTGTCCCACTTGCAGAAGGTAAATACGGGGCAATGTCACTTCATTACCAAAGCCCTGCCCTTACTCAGGAAATGATTGCAAGTGGTATGGGAGCGGCCGGAGCAAAGGCAGGAGATGCCTGGACTGTCCAGGGCAATAT
The DNA here is from genome assembly GCA_030681595.1 of Candidatus Omnitrophota bacterium. Taxonomy (GTDB): domain Bacteria; phylum Omnitrophota; class Gorgyraeia; order Ghiorseimicrobiales; family Ghiorseimicrobiaceae; genus CAKKQO01. The sequence goes on along the minus strand of JAUXSB010000012.1, from coordinate 7,385 downwards.
TCAGAATCAGGGTAGTAAGTCTTTCTCTAAGGGCGAACATACCCAGTATGGCATTGAGAAACAGGGCGCAGGTTTTCTCTATAATATCGATGCCAACAATAATTTCCATATCAACGGTTATTTTAACAGCCCGGATTCTCTGGCTACGATGAGCGCGCTTAAAATTCAAAAGGATGTTTTAGGAACACCCTCCACACCGGGCGATTTCTGGGTGAGTTATGAACAGGGAAAAATGCTGTCTCTTGATAACACTATGAAATTAGGATTATTGCCGCAGAAAATCGAAGAAATAGGTGGAGACCACGTTCTTTCTGCAGGAGTGTTAGAACTGAACAGAGGACTTAAATTTAATCTGGGATTTGATAAAGGTACTACTAGCGAACCCAGTTTTGATTTAGCAGGCACTCAGATAAAAAATAGCGCTGAATTTACGCCTTTTGGCGGAGGGTTTTTGCCCAATGATGTCGCCCGGATTAAACCCTTACAAGTTATCATCGGTCCGCTTGTTGAGACTGCGCCGCAGTCAGGCATATTTAGGATACAACAGCAGACAATTGAGCCCGGTATATATGTAGGTAAAGGCGAAGATCATACCAAGGCAGAACTGCGCGCAAAGTTTATTACTGATGCGGCAGGAATGGCAGAATTAAGATGGAATAAATACGGCGGCCAAGAAGGCGGCTTAGGCATTGGGCTACAGACGTTAGACGGCAAAAGAGTTCCTTTAGGAGTTCTTTATCCTGAACATGGACCTGCGGGTGTAGGCGGCGCAGATAAAGTCGCAGGTATGGAGATAAAGAAGCCGGGTATTGACGGCAGGATAGTGAGTAATAGCTATGGCCAAACAGAGTGGGGTGGGCAGAAGTTAGATATCCATGATTTTAAGGGTCGCTTTGAGATTTATGCCGGGCCAATGGCTAATGATCAGATTAGCACAGGCCAAAGCCAGGCATATCTTCCTGCCTTAGGCACAGTTGCCGGAAGCCGCATAGCTCTGGGTGAAAATGCGCAGGGCAAATCGGTAGTGCTTACGAGCGGACAAAAGACACATTATTCTGACTTGGTTAGTTGGCAGATGAAAGATTGGCATCCTAAAAATGAAATTAAGGCAGGCTGGGATATTGCACCGACTACTGAAGGCGGCATAACTACTATTATAAAGAAGGATACGCAGATATCTACGGCGTATAATAGCGTGCATTTTTCAGGAACACAGGGTACGCATACTACATACGCGATAAAAGATATGAATCTGAATCTAGATAGATTTTACACCGAAGATAATAAGTTTAAGCCGGACCTTAAGTTTGACTCCGGAAAGGCTTTTATTAAAGGTTTGGATATAGATAAAAAATTCTATACCAGAGAGCATGCTGCAGGCGCTTATTTTGATGAAAAGGCCGGGCAGATTCATTTTCTCATACAGGAAAATAATGAACAGAAGCCGCTTTACGTAGAGTTAGATATGAGAGCTTTACCTAAGACAGGCGCAAAATTGCCCGGCTCAGAAGTTGAATCCGCTGGAAGTATAGAAAACCGCAGCCACCTTAAGCATTTTGCTTCGGTGCCGGGCGCTGAATATTCCACTCTTGCCACCGGCACAATAGATATTCTAAGTAACTTAAGTTACTCTGCCCCGCAGGAATTAAATACACAGTCTCTTGCTTTTGCTCCGGGCGCTAGGCATGAATTTTTTGAGATTCCGGGAAGCGTTATTGAGCATAAGGGTTCATCCCCATTTTCCGCAAAAGATTATTTTTCCGGCCCGATGTTAACTATGCCGTCTGTGGTTTTTCCTGGCGAGAGTAGATATGGAACAATAGAGACGCTGGGGATATATGAAGGCGTAGGCGCTTATATGGATGCGGCGCGAAAATCCGGGAAGTACTATCAGTTAAAATTCTCGGATGAAAATTCTCTTGACCTGCGGCAGGGCCAGATGAAATTTTCAGACCAAGGCAATATGATTTTTGGGATGAATTCTAAAGAGCAAAAAACCCAGATGTTTTATGATATTCAGACGCCCATAGATTATAAATATTATTCTAATGGTTATGTTGATGCCGAGGGTAAAGGCGCATCTTTAGCAGCCTCTACTGCTTCGGTCTTTGGCAAAGGTAAGCTTGACGTTACCACGTTGGGCACGCTTGAAGGGGAAAGCAAAAATGGGAAACTGCCTCTTAAGGGATTTGTACCGGGCCAATACACCACAAATAAAGGCTCAGAAGTAGAAATGTGGGCGAATACCTATGGTGGCCCCAAAGGAAAAACGGAATTAGAACACCTAAGGTCTTCAGTATATCTTTTTAGAGTTGGCGAAAAACAAGGAGAATCGCAACCCTTTACTATTTTGGCAACACCGCAGGCGGGTAAAGGTATGTTTTCAGGAAAAGAGATTGCCGGCGGCGCCTATGTGCCGGATTTACAGATTATGTCTGTGCATAAATCCCAAGGAGGGTCTGAACAGCCGCTCAACCATTCAAATTTCCGCGCGGTAAAAATCGGCGAGGATACTATTTCCTTAGCGGCTATTTATGCTTCGGATAAGACAGGAGGCTTGTACGGTTCAAGAGTCGTCAGCTCCGATAATTATAGCAGCGTCTTAAAAATTGAGCCGCGCTATGAATTTTCTCTCCAAGAGGACCTTAAGACTTTTAAGCCCAATTTTGAAGGCCGCGGTGCAGAATTCGAGTTACACGTTCCTGCTGGTACTATCGTCAATCATTTCCGCGGCAATAAAGATACATTGATTTATCCTTTAGGTACATTTAAGGAAGGAGTTACATTACCCAAGCTTACGAGCAAATATGAAGATGCTTCCTTTTCCAGTGGAGGTGAACATCGGGGTATAGATATAAACGTAAGTTATTGGAAAGATAGAAAGCCAAGCACTTCGCCAGAGATTACGTATTTAAAAGGTAACTATATCCGCAAGGAAAGATATACTGATAGCCTTGGTCGTCCTTTATCAATGATTTTTCAGGGTAATGCAAATGGTAATTTTTCTAACGGCGGAGAATCAAAGTTTATTGTTCTCGATCATGTTTTAACCAACAAGCAGAACCAGTGGGCAAAAGGAAATGATGTCTATGAACATTTTTTACAACACCCTGCTGATGCGCCTACGGGAAGCAAAAGCAGCGAGACATGGTTTAGCCGGCTTTTAAAGAGCGCAGATGCGAGAGCAGAACAGAGAGCAGTAGATAATTGGCTTGTAGATGGCCAAAAGATAGACGCCGCTAAATTATTAAATGAGCGCGGAGAAGATAAGAACCGGCGGTCTGTTGGCATGGGTAATTGGGATAATAATGACACATATGGCATTATTGAGAAGGAAGGAAAAGTATATGCTATTGATGTCCAAGATGGCCCTTTAGGGTATGTTGGTTGGGAAATCGAGAGTATGGCTAGGCGACAAATGCAAGGGTGGAAAGATGGGGATAGCTGGGATAGTTTTGAGTCTAACCCTAAGTATCAGGCTTTAGCGAGATTGGCAGAGGAATATATTGCCGCAGATAGAGATTATAGGGTTAGCGCCTCTATACATGTTGCTACGGCGCCGTTGTATATAACAGGAATAGGCGGTTTTGTTGCCCGCGTTGTCGTCGGACAAGGTTTTAAGCAATTATTGATTTTTGGCGCTAAACAGGGCATAAGCAAGGAATTAAGAAATCAGGCAATCAAGCAGGGAATTAAGGAAGGGATTTGGGCGGGTACAAAATGGGGCACATTTACTTTGGCTACAGGTAATGTAATAGCCACGGGAAGGCACTTAGCTAATGGAGAGGGGCTGATAGATTCAGTAAAGAACGGAGTTAAGGATATTGGTGGCTGGGGCCAGCTTGGCCTTTTTGCTTCCGGTTTTGTTCCCGGAGGCGCTGCTAAATTTACGACTTCATTAGGGAAAACCACAGATAGCGCATTACTGTCTTTCATGGGCAACAGTATGAATTGGGCTCCTTGGCAAACCCTTGTACTTAATTCTATGAGCATTTTAGAAACCGGCAAGGTTGCCAGTTTTGAAGATAACCTTAAGGCAGGCCTTAAGGGGACATTATACGGCATGGCATTTAATACTGCTATTCCGGTTGTAGCCTCCAGGTTAGCCGTAATGGGGCAGTCAAATTCGCGCATTATTTCTGCTATCCCTAGAATAGGCAGAGGACTGAACCAGCCATTTGAAGCTCTCAAGATTACGGCGAACAGGGGCGCGAATTTTATCGGCAGGCACACTCTGCGGATTGGTTTAGGCGGCATGGCTGGCATAGGATTGAGTTCTATCAGCAGTTATATAAATGAAGGAAAAGGTTTAACCAGGGGTGAGAAGTGGGCTGCTTTTACCCGCGGCGCAATCTGGGGAGAAATGATTGGTTATGCGCTTTCACCAAACGGCATTAAGTATCTGCAGAATATTTCAAAGAGCATTCAGGAGTATGGCAGTGTCAGCTCAAAAACTTTTGACGCGCTTTATAGCGCATCCCGCCACGGCGCAATTACCTGGCCGACGGTCGGGGCAACAATGTCTGCGGCAAGCCCGTTATTTGATACAGTATTAGTGGCTATTGAGCGCAAGGGCAATAAATCCGCAGGGCTTCCGCTTGACCGGCTTGCTCCTAGAGATGGTTCAGTCTGGGGGTTTGAATTCCGGGATTTCTTAGGCAGCGACGGAAAACCGCTTAAGACATTTTTCCGTCAGGCTGTAGGCCAGACGGTAGCTGGAAGGCCTGTATATGCGCCGGCGTTCTTTTCTGAACGAGTAGAAAATATTACTTATACCGGCGACCATATTTTCTTATTAGCGCAGTTGGATGCAAAATGGGGAGATAAACATCCTCTTACAGGATACAAAGGATTTTTACCCAGTATTCTCGGCGGGCAGGTAGTGCCTTCGGCAATCACCTCTTTAAGAGAAGGCCTTTATATGGGGCCTTTGGTAGGTTTTGCCGGCAATAAACCCGCGCCCGAGATTAATCGCATAGCAAGTATTGGAAGTTTATGGAGAGTAGCCGGCGCCCAGCCTTATGGAAGAGTAATGTTGCTTACCCAGCCGGCATTTTATCGCGCGCTAGGACAGCGTATTATAGGAAAAGAAGTTAACCTGTCAAATTTAGCCGAACGGGTAATGCCAACAGCCAAAGGCGGGCTTAATAGAATTGCCGCATTTATGCAACGCCAAGGTGGGAAAGCCTTGGCAGAAGGCGAAGAAGCCGCTGCTGTAGGCAGCCGTTTAGGCGGGGTTAGTAATTGGCTTAAAGAAAAAGGCATCTTTGTCGTGCGGGAAGCAGCAAAAATTCCCGGATTAGTGACTATGGCCGGTAAGGTCGCGCTCATTGATAAAGCGCTTGAAGCGCCCGATATAATCGGCAGAAGCATTGATATGAAAGACGCGATTAATGCCGGCACTGACGTTACCCAGATAAGGCCGGAAAATTTTAGTATCCGCTATGGTGGATTCGGGCAAGGAGAGCGTAGTTTCTTAAGTTGGTCAATTCTTTTTGCTACAGGCAGGCAGGTTAAATCAGCATCCCATGAGGCAATGAGAAGGGGCAATGAAGCTTTCGTAAAAAATGATACTCTTAACGCGCAAAAACATTATACAGAATCCTTAAGCCTTGACCCCCGGAATCCCGAGTTGCATTATAATTTGGGGACTGTATATAGGCAGCAAGGTAACGAAAGAGACGCGATTAGGTCTTTTGGCGCCGCGGAAAGATACGCTAATAAAACAGGAAATAGAGAGATTGCTGAAAATGCGCGTTTATCCAGGCTGGTTACGCAGCATGATGCCGGTGTTAAGTATTTCGAAGCCGGAAACATTGAAAAGGCGTTAAATAAATTTAAATATGTTTCGCAAAGAGATGCTAACGGTGAGATTGGAAAGTTAGCCAAGGAGAATCAAGGAATAGCCCATCTTGCATTAGGCGAGCGCTCCATAAAACAAGGCTTAAAAGAGCAATCGGAGATGGGGCTTAAGGATGTGACCTCGCAGCCGGTAGGTTCAGGAGCCCGCGATTTTGCTCAACCGCAAAAATTACCGGAATTAACCGATAGATCCGACGACAACGCGCTAAATTCGCATTTAAAAACAGCAAAAGAGCATTTGGAACAGGCGCTTAGCTTAATTCCCATTAAAACAAAGAACGGCGAGATAAATCGCGACTATTATCACGCCTTAGGCCTGATGGGATTTGCTTTAGAGGGGATGAATGAACGCATGGAATCTATGCAATATTATTTACGCGCAAAGATATACGCTTCTAAAGCCAAAGATGCTGATTATTCAAACGCCATGAGAAATTATCATAGGAATGTAGCAGCCGCGGATTTCTATGACAAAGGGCGTGACACATTCTTAAGCGCGCAGGGGAAAGAAACAGGCTTATCTAAGATTCTGGAGAATCAGGCGCATGAATATTTTAAGCTGTCTTCAAGGCTTACCCCCACTGCAGAGTCTTTACATGCCTTAAGCCTTACCAACAGAAAATTAGGCGATATAGCTACAGAAATAAATTCTCTTGTTAGCGCAAAGAAACTTGCTAAACAGTCAGGAGATATTGAGCTTAGTAAAGGTATAGAAAAAAGGTTAAAATCTATAGATGCTGAGGTAATTTCTAAGAATATCAAAGATAGCTATCAAAAGAAAGGTAATCTGGAAAGCCAGATAAAAGAGAAAAATGATGAATTAACTGGGTTAAAGAATAAAAGAAGAGAAGAACGGGGCCAGTTACGCAGACTAGAAATGTTCTCCCAGAATAGGGAAGCATTAGGAAAAATTACAAGATTTAAAAATTATATAAATTCCCGCCTGCCGGATACGACCCTGCCCGGTACAGCCAAAAGCTATTTTAACAAGATTATCACCGGGATTAAGTCCGGTTTAGACAAGGCCGAAATCGGATTAAATAATCAACTGAATAAAGCCGAAGCTTTTGCGAAAAAGATGGCAGATTCAAGAAAGGATAGTAAGTTTTGGAATAATTTAAGCAATCGGCTAGAGCAAAGGCACAAAGTGGAGCTTAGGCTCAATGATAGAAAAGAAAAAATAGATACTTTAAGCAGCCAGATTAAACAATTAGAAAACGATGCTAACAAATTGCGCTCACAACAGGTCGATTCTAATCAGTCAATACGGGCGGGCATTGGAGAACTTATAAATAGAAGGGCGAATAAGGTGATAAATGATTTAGTAAGTAAAGGAAATCTGCCGCAATTAAAAGGAGAGTTTCAGAGACAAATTAATAAATTAGCCAAGCCAACCCTGGATACAGGCAGCGAAAAATTAAAAGGCCTGGCTCAGGGCCATGCCGCAAGAGAAGCCAAGATCGCCGACAATACCCGCAGGCTCGCAGATTTAGAAGGTAGGTTAAAAAGCATGCCTAGCGAGA
>JAUXSB010000036.1 GCA_030681595.1 Candidatus Omnitrophota bacterium | reverse complement strand
GCTTAGCCAAAGCCATAAGCCGGTAAGGCAATGGTTTGGCTTTCCGCTTAGCCAAAGCCATAAGCCGGTAAGGCAATGGTTTGGCTTTCCGCTTAGCCAAAGCCATAAATAGGGGTGCCACAACTAAATTGCGGAATGCGGCAAAGACAAAAACCAGCAAATAAAGAGGCCCGCCAGTATAATACATGCAACATAAAGAAGTTCAACCGCTATACCCAGGGCGGCATTGAGAGGGCCCCTGATTACTTTATTCATAATTTACCCACCAGTATTTTCAACAACCGGGCTTCATTGCCAACTGAAGTAATAGCAATCACGTCGTCGCTGGGCATAAAAACAGTATTGCCCTTAGGGATGATAACTTCATCTCCGCGCAAGATTGAAACCAAAACCGCATCCGGCGGGAGCTCCACTTCCATTACTTTCTTATTAATCACCGGTGAATCTTCCGGTAAATCAAGCCGCACAATAGCGAGCTTCCCCCGCTGAAAACTCATCAAGTTTACAAAATCTTCAAAAGCAGCTTCGCCTTTAATGATTTTGGCGATGATGGCGGTAGAATCTATGGGCACATCTACGCCTAATTCTGTAAAAATTTTTTCGTTCTTTGAATCGTTAATCCTGCCTACGGTGCGGCGGACATTAAATCTTTCTTTGGTGATCTGACAAACTACCAGATTATCCTCATCGTCGCCGGTCACTGCCGCAACCACCTCCGCGCGCTCAACCCCCGCCTCTTCTAAAATACGCGGGTCACAGCCATCGCCGTGAATAACTAAAATATCCAGTTCTTTAGCTATCTCTTCGCAAGTTGCGCGGTCTTTATCAATGATGCTTACTGTATGCTTATCGGCGATGAGCCTCTTCGCCAAAAAATAACCCACCTTACCTGCCCCGACGATTAAAATATTCATACCTTAAACCTAACCATAGGCCGCAAACACAACGTTTTACCTCTCGCCTATGCCTAATTTTTCTTTTATCTTCGCTAAGCTTGCCACCTTTACTACCGCCATCAAAGTCTCTTTTTCTTTAAGCGCTGTCTGCGGCTCTGGAATAATTACCCCGCGCATTTTGATTATTGCGGTAACAACCAGTTCGCCCGGTATATTCACCTGCTCCACAGTCTTTCCTACCAGCGCCCCCTTTACATCTATTTCTATTACACCCAATTCTTTAGTCTCGATTAAATAATCGGAAAACCTCGTTTCAATAATTTTATCCCTAACCATCGCGGCAAAAAGAATAGTCCCGCTTAAGACATCAAGCCCAAGGCTAGAATATATATGCGCCCGCTGGGGGTCGTATACGCGGGCGATAACCTTCGGGACTTTGAATATCTTTTTAGCAACTTGCGCGGAAACTAAATTGCTGTTATCGCCATTGGTTACCGCGCAAAAAGCATCTGCCTGCTCAATCCCTGCCTGCTTTAATAATTCCAAATCAAAACCGTTTCCGGCCAGGGTCACGCCGTTAAATGTCCCACCCAAACGTTCAAAAGCGGCGCGGTTTCTATCTATAACAACCACGTTATGGCCTTCGTTAGACAATAGTTTTGCCAATTCCGAACCAACCCTGCCGCAACCGATAATTATGACGTACATCTTAATCCCTTTTTTACGTGCCACCTGATACCTGACACTTGACACAAAATAATACGCCTGTATCAAGTATCATGTGTAAAGTATCAAGCCTTTCCTTTCGTAATCTCGATCAGCTTACTAAAAGCCGCCGTATCGTTTACGGCTAATTCCGCCAACGACTTTCTATCCAATTGTACCTGCGCCTTTTTTAAGCCCTGAATAAACCGGCTGTAGGTTAATCCTTCCGCGCGACAGGCAGCATTAATACGGGAAATCCAAAGTTTACGGAAATCTCTTTTCTTGCGCTTACGGTCACGATAGGCATAGCTCTCAGCACGCATTACCGTAAGCTTGGCATGCTTATAACGCTTACTTCTATCCCCCCAATAACCCTTTGCCGCTTTTAAGGTACGCTTAACCCTTCTTTTTCTTGCTACATTAGTTTTTACTCTTGCCATGATTTACTCCTTAATGAGCGTATAACTTACGAATGCGTAGCATGAGTAAGTTATACGCGCGAATTAATGCCGAAAGCTACGAGAAAATTTGTTACAAATTTTCGAGTGTTTTGCTTCCGGCGCAACATATAACCCCGGTTCCACCCTTATTTTAGCAGGGCGGTTTTTCTCTCTTCGGGATAAACAACTTATGTATGTACCTATCTATGCTGTTTTTTTATCCATACGGTAACTGCCTTTTAATTGATTTTATGTCGGCATGGCCGGACAAGATATTGCCGCGCCTTAGCCCTCTCTTCCTGTTCTTTGCCCGCCCGCTCAATAAGTGCCCGCGGAAAGAAGACCGATGTTTAATTTTCCCCGACTTGGTTAAACGAAAACGTTTAGCTACGCCTTTTTTAGTTTTAAGTTTTGGCATGTTTTATTCCTCTTATTGTATATTATTACTGTAAGCAATATTTGTTTTATATTAAAGCTTCGTCAGTCTACTTGGGCGCTACCACCATTATAATCATCCTGCCTTCTAAAACGGGCGGTTTTTCCATCTGCCCAGCGCTGGCGGAATCAGCAATCAGCCTATCAATTATCCGCCTACCTAACTCCTGATGACTCATCTCTCGGCCTCGATATATAAGCGCCACTTTTACCTTGTCGCCTTTTTTCAGGAATTCTATTAAATGCTGCAGCTTGGTTTGATAATCATGCTCTTCAATGTGAGGCTTAAACCTGATTTCCTTTAAATGTACTGCCTTCTGATGTTTTTTTGCTTCACGTTCTTTTCTTTCCTGATCATACTTATACTTGCTAAAATCCATAACCCGGCAGACTGGCGGCTGAGTACCGGGAGCAACCTCTACCAAATCTAACCCGCTCTGTAAAGCCACCTCTAAACCTTTGCTAGGGGTCATTACCCCCAGCTGTTCGCCCTCTGGGCCAATCACTCTTATTTCTGGAGCACGAATCCTTTCATTTACTCGTATAAACTTACGAATAGCCCACCTCCTTATTTTTAAAGTTACGTAATGTTACGTTAAGTTAGGTTACATAGGATTCCGTAAAGTTACCTCTTGAAACCTCGCGAAACATTACGAAACCTAACAAAACCTTACGAAACATCATTTTCCATCTCCCTCTTTGATACTTTTAATAAATCCCTCTATCGCCATTACCCCTAAATCTCCTTTTAATCTTTTGCGCACCGAAACCTTATCGGCTTTTACTTCACGTTCGCCGATAATTAAAATATAAGGCGTCTTCTGTAATTCTGCTTCACGGATTTTTTTATCTAGAGTCGAGCGGCGTTCATCTAATTCCGCGCGCAGGCCTGAATCTAAAAGCTTTTCTTTAACCCTGCCGGCGTAATCAAGACAGGAATCTTTTATCGGTATAATTACTACCTGCGTAGGTGCCAACCACAAAGGCAGGTCTCCGGCGTAATGCTCAAGCAAAACCCCTAGAAACCTCTCTAAAGAACCGAATATCGCCCGATGGATCATAACCGGCTGCTTCTGGCCGCCATCCTCATCTATGTATGCAATATCAAATCTCTCCGGGAGATTAAAATCTACCTGAATGGTCGTACACTGCCACGCGCGCCCAAGCGCATCCTTTATTTTTATATCGATTTTTGGGCCATAGAAAACGCCCTCACCGGGATCTTCCTGCCAAATTATCCCTTTTTTATCTAAGGAACCTTTGAGTGCCTCTGTCGCGCTAGCCCAATGCGCATCGCCTCCGACGTGCTTTTCGGGCTTGGTAGATACATAAACTTCGCATTGAGAAAAACCGAACTTATTTAAGAATGTAAAAGTTAAATCCAAAACCTTTTGTATTTCTTCTTCGAGTTGATTCGGGCGGCAGAAAACATGCGCGTCATCCTGAGTAAAGCCCCGCACACGCAAAAGGCCATGCAATACGCCTGAACGCTCATAGCGATAAACCGTACCTAATTCTGCGAGCTTAAGCGGCAACTCGCGATAACTACGCGTCTTACTTTTATAAATCAGGATATGCCCCGGGCAGTTCATCGGCTTTAACACATATTCCTGATTTTCGATCTTCATCAACGGAAACATGTAGTCCTTATAAAATTCCAAGTGCCCGCTGGTTTTCCAAAGTTCGGCCCTGCCGATATGCGGGGTATTCACCAAGCCATAGCCGCGCCTGAGGTGTTCGTTTTTCCAGAAGTCTTCAATAATTTTACGCAATAACCCTGCCTTGGGATGCCAAAAAGCAAGGCCCGGCCCCATCTCTCCTTCAATGCTAAAATACTCTAAATCGGCCCCGAGTTTTCTATGGTCGCGCTTTTTTATTTCTTCGAGAAGGATGAGATAATCATCCAGTTCTTTTTGCGAAAAAAATGCCGTACCGTAAATACGCTGCAGCATGGCGTTTTTTTCGCTTCCCCGCCAATAGGCTCCCGCTATAGACAATAATTTAAACGCTTTTATTTCGCCGCTAGAATTTAGGTGCGGCCCTTTACATAAATCGATAAAGGTACTGCCTGTTTTATATATCGAAACTCTCTCGTCGGGCAATTCATTAATCAACTCTACTTTATAATTTTCTTTTCTGCCCGCAAAAAACTCTTGTGCCTTATCTTTAGCCAATTCCTCGCGGATAAAAGGCAAATTCTTATTTATTATTTCCCGCATCCTCTTTTCTATTTTTTCTAAATCTTCGGGGGTGAAAGGTTCTTTTTTACCTGCGCTGAGCGCAGTCGAAGTATCAAAGTCGTAGTAAAATCCTTCCTCGATCGCTGGCCCAATCCCCAGCTTAGTATCTGGCCACAGCTCCTTTACCGCCTGAGCCATTATATGCGAACAAGAATGCCTTAAAGTATCTAAATCCCTCTTAATTTCCATCGCAGCAATTTGGTTTGTTTTGACGAGCATTTCAGAATAAATTCATTCATCTGTCTTAACCACTCTAATTTTTTCTTAGGATCAATCCGCATAAGTCTTAAAAGCCGCTCTTTTTCTGTCTCCCATTTAAAAATCATATACTTCCTTTTAGTTTTCTTATCTTCCTTAACTCTTCTATATCTAACTTATCAATTGCGCGCCCAGTCTTTTGTTTCATCTTAATCAGATTTTTTATAGAAATTACCGGCAAAATTAAACTGCCGATTTTGATACGCACAGCATCTTCTTTCGCTTCATGGAAAGAAACGGGGGATTCTATAATTATATCAACTTCTTTTAGCTCGTCCTCTTTATAAAAATTAAACGCTTTCATATGCTTATTTTTAATCCAACTCTCTCTTGTTTTCCTAATCTGCTAATTTCACTGGTTCTACGGGTTGTTTAACACGATAGCCCCGGCTTGTCAAAATGCCAACAATCTTCCTAAGATTATCATCGCTCATCTCAACAAGGATATCCAAATCTGCCGTGCTACGCATTAAACCAAGGAGATTAACCGCAATCCCGCCCACAAGCACATATTTTACTTTTTGCCTTTGAAACGCCCTTAATATCTCTTCGTAAAAAAACACTTCTTATCCTTAATTTAACCTCAACTACAAATCTTTGCCTGCGCTAAGATACGCGAACATGAATGCTTTAAAACTACTAATTTTTCATTTTGTATTTTGAGCTTTTAATTTTATATGGTGGGCCCAGGAGGACTCGAACCTCCGGCCTCTTCCATGTCAAGGAAACGCTCTAACCAACTGAGCTATGAGCCCTCAAAATCAGACAAAAGAACCAAGAACTAAGATCTAAGAAAATTCGGGCATTTTTTATCTTAATTCTTAGCTCTTTAATCTTAGTTCTATTTTAATGGGCAAGGAGGGAGTCGAACCCTCACGACCTTACAGCCAAAGGATTTTAAGTCCTTCGTGTATGCCATTCCACCACTTGCCCGTTATGCTTTCTAAGATCCCTCGCAACTAATTATTAATGCTACGGTTGCTCGGGATTGAATTTTGCGAAGCAAAATTCAAGGCGACGAGCGGATTCGAACCGCTGTATAGTTGTTTTGCAGACAACTGCCTTGCCGCTTGGCTACGTCGCCAAATCTCAAAGAACCTTTTTAACTTCCTTAATTATCGTCTCAACATCAGCTAAACAACCAACGCCTACTTTCCCGCAGGCAAGCCTTCCTTTTTTCGGTTCGACAAATTTATAACCAAGCGCTTTTAATTTCCTAATGTTTTCCTGCGTGATTTTATTCAAATACATATTTTCATTCATCGCCGGAGCGATTAAAACCTTCGCCTTGACGGCGCAAACCGTGGCAGTCAATAAATCATCGCAAATGCCCGCGGCGATTTTGGCAATGATATTCGCGGTTGCCGGCGCAATTAAAATTAAATCTGCCTGATCGGCTAAAGAAATGTGTTCTATATCGCTGTATTCGCGCCCTCCAAACATCTCCTTATAAACTTTATTGCCGGATAGCGCCTCTAAAGTCAGGGGCGTAATAAATGCCTCTGCCTCTTTGGTCATAATAACCACGGCTTGAATTTTTTCATCCTGTAGGCGCCGGATAATGTCCGCGCTTTTATAGGCCGCGATACTGCCGGTTACGCCTAAAATAATTTTTTTGCTCCTCATTATTCGCTTTTCTTGATTTTCTTACAAGACACTTTGCCTTCTAAGATTTCGCGGAAGGCAATGCTTGCCGGCTTAACCGTAGAATTTACGTCGCATAACTTGGGCGCACCTTCAGCAATCTCTATTGCCCGGCGCGACACCAAAATTACTAATTTATACAGTGAATTGCCGGTTACGTTTAGTAACTTTTCCAGCGGAACATTTTCCATATTATCTCTCCTTAATTTTTCCGCTGACAGCGGGAAAATAAATCCCGAAGCTCGCGTAGTCCCGAAACTTCGGGACAAGCGCCTAAGCAAGGGATAAAGTCACAAAATAAAATCTGCGCGAATTTCCGCCGCAGACGGGCTCGTTTAACCTTTCAGCCTCTCGCAAGCGATGATCGAACCAAGCTCATCTGTTGCCTCTTCAATGTTTTTATTTATGACCACGTGGTCATAATCTCTTGCGCGGAATATTTCTTTTTCGGCCAGTTTCAAGCGTTTCTCTATCTCTCGTTGCGGCTCGCTGGAACGCTTAGTTAACCTTATTTTTAAGGTTTGCCGCCAGTCTTTTCCCGAAGGCAGGATAAAAATATATACGAAACGGCATTTTCTATTGCCCCGCAGAAACTCGGCCCCCTTGACATCGATACAAAGAATGACGTCACTGCCCGAGAGGAGATTTTTTTCTACCTCGTCTTGCGGCGTACCGTAAAAACTACCTAAAACCCTCTGCCATTCAAAAAACTCTTTTCTCTTAATCCTGTTTTTAAATTCCCGCTCGTTTATAAAAATATAATCTTGGCCGTTTTTTTCCTTGCCGCGGGGTTTTCTCGTCGTGCAAGTTACTGCCTTTTTTAGGTTATTTCTGTATTCATCTTTTCCCAACAGATGCTTTATCAGCGTCGTCTTGCCTGAGCCTGAAGGGCCGGAAACAATAAAAATAAGCCCTATTTTTTTACTTTCTGGTTTCTGGTTTTCCCGAATGCAGTTACTTTGTACGATAATCTTCGGGATCCCGATGTTTCTCTGCGTAGTATTTCTACTTTTGGGACTGGTTTCTGGTTTTTTACTCCGCATTCTGTATCTGTTCCCGGATTTTCTCAATCTGGCTTTTCATCTCTATAACTGCGGCACTTAAATGAACATCCTGTGCTTTCGCGCCCATCGTATTCGCCTCACGCTGCATCTCTTGTGTAATAAAGTCCAACTCTTTTCCGAGGGGAACGCGCCTGCGGTTATTTTTTATTTTCGCGGCAAAACTTTTACCATGAAAAGCAAGGCGCGTAACTTCTTCGGCTATATCGCAATTTCTAATTGCCGCGTTTGTTTCTTCGCTGCTTATACCGGATGATCCGAAACGCTTACATTTCTGCGCGATAACTACCGGTATCTTACGATTAATAAATAACAGCTTCGTATTTATTTTACCCAGCCGGGACAAAACATCTTTCTCTATCGCCTCTCCTTCCTTAAGCCGCATCCGGGATAAATTATCGCAGGCTGAAATTAACAGCTTCTCTATTCTTGGCCAGATTACCTCTTCAGGGAGTACGCTCTCCTGCGGGCTCAACACTCCCGGCATAGCGCTCAACTGCGCAAGGCTTATTTCCCCAGAAAGAGATACTTCTTTTTTTAATGCGCATACCGCCCGAAAGTATTCTTTGGCCAATTCTTTATCTAAAGAGGCCTTACTGCAAAGATTCCCCGAGACAGAAAGATTAAGCGTAATCCTGCCCCTTTTTATCCTTTTGTGCAGATAGTGTTTAATTTTATCTTCCAGGTAAATCAGGCTCCCCGGAATATGGAACACCACCTCGAAAAAACGGTGATTGACACTGCTCATCTGCAGCGTAAAATGTATTTTACCATACCTTAATTGCGCGCGGCCAAAACCGGTCATTCCTGTAAGCATACGCGATCCTTTTGTTCTTCTTAAATAATGAAATCCTGGTTAATTCTTAAGCTCTCCGCCCTCTGCGCCGGAGACGAATCCGCCTTCAGCGGAAATCCTGTATCTACGCCCAGACGCGGTGCGTACATTGATCCTGAGTCTTTATTTTCGCATGATACAAATCTACGATTATCTCTTCGGGTAAAAACCAAAGTTTTATTTCTCTTTCTGCCTCGCTTTCATTGGTTGAGGCATGAATTACATTTTCATATAAACCCTTGGTGGTGATTCTGCCGTAAGAACCTCTGATGCTCGTCGGGTCTGCCTCCTCGGGATTAGTTGCGCCGGCAAGCTGCCTTACCTTATTTATGGCATCTTCGCCGCCGTAAACAAGGGCTAAAACTTTTTTTCTGTCGTGCAGCTCCCCCTGAAGGTATTTAATCAACTCGGGAAAAAATGGCTTATCTTTTAAGTGGTAATAATGCTGCTCGGCTAATTCCTTAGAAACCCGCACTACCTTTGCCGCAATGATTTCCAGCTTCGTCTCGGAAAGCCGCGCCAAAATATTGCCTGTCAAAGATTTTTTTAAGCCATCCGGCTTAATCAACACTAAGGTCGCCTGCGTGTTCTTCATCCCGCTCTTCCTCCTTAAATTTATTATTTCAAAATATGCCTGCCCCCTCGAGGCAACGCCTTAGCCAAACCAACGCGGGAAGAACGGGGCCTCATTTTTTCTTTAACAGCACGCCCAAAATTCTTTCCAAGTCTTCCGGCGAATAAAATTCTATCTCTATGCGGCCGCGCTTCTTCGCCTGCATAATTCTTACCTTGGTGCATAAAATATGCTGCAACTCTTCTTCTACCGCCACGGCATGGGGTTCTTTCTGAAGTGCGGCGGCTTTCGGCTTTTTGTTTTTTTCACGCCGCTTATGCTTTAATATATTTTCCAGCTCCCTGACAGATAATTCCGAAGAAATGATTTTGTCAGCTAAAACCTGCTGCTCCTCTTTATTCTCTATCTCCAAGAGAGCCCGCGCATGGCTGAAAGATAAAAGATTTTTTTTAATGCTTTCCTGGATCTTCGCCGGCAATTTTAAAATACGCAACGCGTTATTAATGGTTGCCCGGGCCTTACCCACTACTTGAGCAATCTTTTCCTGCGTAAAACCAAAGCGATCGACTAGCTTCTGATAAGCCTGCGCTTCTTCTAAAGGATTTAGGTCCTCTCTTTGAATGTTTTCAATTAAAGCTAACTCCAATGACTCTTCGTCGTTTACCTCTTTAATTATTGCTGGTATCTCATTGCAACGCAATAAGTTAGCAGCACGAAGCCTGCGCTCGCCAGCTATCAATTCGTATTTACCGTCTAAGCTTTTACGCACAATTATCGGCTGAATAAAACCTTTTTCCTTGATTGAAGCGGCCAACTCTTCTAGGGCCTGCGCATTAAATTCTTCTCGCGGCTGATAGGGGTTAGGCATAATTTGCTCAATTTTTAAATTTACCATCCCCTTGATTTCTTCTTTTAATTCCGGTTTTTCCAAAACTTTTTCCGGGATTAAAGCGCTTAACCCTCTACCTAATGCTCTCCTTGTCTCATTGGACATTATTTTCTCCTAACTCGATATTAGATTTAGAATTATGGCTATTGATATCTAATGCCTCAACGCCTAAACCTAGCATTTCGTAAGACAATTCTAAGTATTTTTTAGCGCCCAAGGATTCTTTGTCATACAAAGCAATGGGTTTTCCAAACCCCGGCGCTTCACTTAAGCGGATGTTACGCGGGATAATCGTATTATAGACCTTAACCTGTAACTGATCCGAAGAAAAATACTTACGGGTCTCAGCAATTACCTCGCGCGTTAAATTAGTGCGAAAATCCGCCATGGTTAAAATGACACCCTCTACATTTAAATGCGAATTGAGGTTCTCTCGTACTAAAGAGATAGTATTTAAAAGCTGCCCCAGTCCTTCTAAAGCATAATACTCACACTGCACCGGAATACAAACCGAATCTGCCGCGCAAAGCGCATTTATCGTCGATAAACCGAGGGACGGCGGACAGTCAATAAAAATAAAATCAAAATCATCCTTAACCGGCTGAATGGCTTTTTGCAGGCGGTATTCCCGCGCCATTACGCCAACCAACTCTATCTCGCAACCGCTCAAATCAATATTAGCCGGAACTAAAAATAAATTTGGTATTACCGTAGGCAGAATTAAATCTGTTAACGGCGCATCCTCTAAAAGCGCGCTGTAGATACTTCGGCTTACTTTTAACTTATCTATGCCTAACCCGCTAGTGGCGTTCGCCTGCGCATCCAAGTCAATTAATAAAACTTTTTTACCCTCTAAGGATAAATAGGCCGCGAGATTAACCGCCGAAGTAGTTTTACCGGTTCCGCCCTTCTGATTGCAAATCGCGATTACCTTACCCATTGTAATTAAACAAGTTATAAAATGCTCCACGTGGAGCATTTTATTTCTGCGTCAAAATTTTTGGCATAAGAAGGTCATTTTTTTACTATTAGCGTGGCTCTTATTTTTGCCGGCTTGGCTCCCGGCATGCCAAATAAGCCGCGCACCTCTTCAGAAATAATCTTAATCTGCACTTCTGAACGCTTGGCTTTTAATTGAGCCAACGCTTTCTTAATTGCCTCTTCTACGGTCTTACCTTCTATCTCTATGCTTTCCATTTATTCTGCCTGCCTTCTTCGCATTAATAGCCACTGTTGAGCGCCACTCAAAACGCCATACACAAACCAATATAAAACTAAAGCTGCCGGCATGGAATAAAAAAGAAAGCCGAATAACAATGGCATAAGAATTAACATTAATTTTTGCTGCTCTGCAGAGCTACCGCCTGACATAGCTCCCATACTCACCTTTTGTTGCATAAACATGCTTACCATCATTAGTATTGGTAGTATATTGATTTCACTCCCGATAATGGGCAATTTATTCGGAAGCATTATGAACCTATCCGGCTGAGATAAATCTTTTATCCATAAAAATTTCGCTCCTCTTAAACCCACAAAACGCATCAAAGCTTGATATAAAGCAAAAAAGATGGGCATTTGAAGCAACATTGGCAAACACCCGCCTAGCGGGTTAACTTTATGATCTCTATATAACTGCATGATTTCCTTGTTTAATCTCTGGCTATCCCCCTTATAACGTTCCTGTAGTTCCTTAATTTTTGGCTGTAAAATCTGCATCTCTTTCATCGAACGCATCTGTTTTAGGGTTAGGGGATACATGGAGATAAAAATTAAGAAACCAAACAAAAGAATTGCTCCTCCCCAGTTATGCGTAACGCCAAAAAGAAATTTTAACACCGAAAGCAAAACCTGGCTAATGGTATCAAAAAATCCGAAATAAAGGATATTTTCAAAGCCTAGGTTCGCCGCATTTAGATATCTAATATCTTGCGGGCCCAAATAGAGGGTAAATTTATCCACCTCCTTAGATTCTAACACTACCTCAACCAGAACCTGCTCATTATTTTGCTGGGTTATAATCTTTTCGATCTTGCTCTCAGGACGCAAAATAAAAGCAAAATATCTATCCCGTAGGCCTACCCAATCAACCTTATCTGACTGAAAGGTGCTCGGTTTTAAGCCCAGCAGGGCCTTACGAACAATATTTTTCGGCTGGGCAATCGCTAACTCCATGAAGCGATTATCCTGATCTGTCTGTTTAATTAATTTTGAATTTAGCCATACTCTACAAGCGGAAGGCGCAGACGTATTAAATCTGCGAATTGTATGCTCTAACTCTATGTAATAGCTATTGTTATGTAAAGAATATCGCTTAATAATCTCTTGATCTGTATCCCTAAAAGTAAAAATTATTGCGTCTTTTGTTCTTTCAACCTTAAAATCACTGGTTTTTTCATCATTAAAAACCAACAAATCTTCTAGAAAAAAACTAGTATTATGCTCTTTTAACTCTACTCTGCTGATACGAGCACCGGGGTTGGCGAAAAATATTTTCATCTTATCCGTTTCCCATTGAAAATATTCATCGACCGTTGATTCTTGGGGTAAAGCTATATCAGCAGATGGCGTAACTGGTTTTTCCAGCAGTACAAGCGCTGTTTTTTTAGATGTATCTTCTTTGTTTGCAACTGGATACATCCGAGAAGCAAATGTAGAATAAATAAATAAAACAACCACCGATAACACTATCGCTAAGAGTGTACGTTTTTCCATAAGCTAATTATTACTTTTACTTGACTGGGTCATAACCACCGGCAGAAAAAGGCTGGCAGCGGACAATGCGCCAGAGAGCTCGTAATCCGCCTTTTAGCGCGCCATACCTCTTTATAGATTCGCGGGCATAACAGGAACAGCTCGGCCAGAAACGACAAGATTTCGGCAGAACAACAGATATATAATTTTTATAAAAGGCTAACCCCCAAAGGATTAATCTTTTCATTTTTCAACAACTCCGGCCCCGGCCAGCGACAACTAGACCGTAAGCCTCTTTCTGCCTTTTTGTCTTCTTCTTTTAAGAACTAACTCCCCCGAACGCGTGCGCATTCTCCGTCGGAAACCATGCACACGCTTACCCTTTATATGCGTAGGTGTCTTAAGATGCTTTTTCATAATGAAAAATTATAACACAACGCCTTATTAAGTCAAGCGAAATAAATGACGGCACAACTTATACCCGCTCGCCTAATATGCTCGCCCTTTTACGCTCCTAAGTTATACGCTTATTGAAAATTTTTCTTGCAAAAAAATATTCCTCTGTTATAATTCTTATGCTGTTACAGGCAACAAAAACCTACACAGGTTGTCAAAATTCCCGGTCAGAAACTGGCGAAAAACAAACATTATGCTGTCCGGTAGATCATATTGCTTTTAGCCGTAACATATTTTTATCCGTTGACAAATAACCTGTGGATAACTTGTGAATTCGTAGCTTTCCTTATGGATATATATCCTATCTGGTCACGGGCCCAAAAAATCATTGAAGAAAAGGTTGGGACCGTCGTTAAACAAACTTGGTTTGACCCCATAAAAGCAAGATTAGAACATCCGCACACCCTGATATTGGAAATGCCCGATGTTTTTTTCAAGGGGTGGTTTGAAAGGCACTATTCTAGCCTGCTGCGGGAAATCTTAAACGGCATAGAGCCCGGCCTGAACATAAGCCTATCTGTCATTCCCGAGGCTGGCGGCCAACAACCGGCGCAAACCCAAAACCCACCACAAGCCAGATCTATTACCCCAACGATAAATTTGCCGCATATAAATCCGCGCTATTCTTTTGAAAACTTTATCGTCGGCTCATCTAACAGGTTTGCCCATGCCGCGGCTTTAGCCATAGTAGACGCGCCGGCAAAAGCCTATAATCCTTTGTCTATTTACGGCGGGGTGGGGTTGGGCAAAACCCATCTAATGCAGGCAATCTGCTTGGCTTCATTTAAACGCAACCCCAAAATAAAAATCTCCTACACTACTTCCGAATGTTTTACCAACGAATTAATCGAGGCTATCCGTGGCCATTCCACTAACGCCTTCCGCGCTAAATACAGAAATGTTGATATCTTGCTGATTGATGACATCCAGTTTATTGCCGGCAAAGAATCCACGCAAGAAGAATTTTTCCACACTTTTAACGCCTTATACGACAACCACAAACAGATTATTATGTCTTCCGACAGGCCGTCAAAAGAAATTCCAAACCTACAGGAAAGGCTTATCAGCCGTTTTAGCTGGGGTTTAGTCACCGATATCCAGCCGCCGGATTTTGAAACCCGCGCAGCCATCTTAAGAAAAAAAATAGAACTTGAACCGTTTAAGGTCCCTGACGAGGTAATTTCCTTTATCGCTGAGCACATAAAGACCAACATCCGTGAATTGGAAGGCGCGCTGATTAGAGTAGTGGCTTATTCTTCACTGGAAGAAAGGGCTATTTCTTTACATTTAGCTCGGGAGGTTTTAAAAGACATGTTAAAAGAAACTAAAAAAACCGTCACTATTGAATTGATACAGCGTTCTGTCGCGGACTTTTTTAGCCTGAGCGTGGGAGAGCTAAAAAACAAAAAACGCAATAAACAATTTGTGCTACCTCGCCAAATTGCGATGTATTTAACCCGGGAATTAACCAACCACTCACTTCCCGATATAGGTGAAGCTTTTAGCGGCAAAGACCACACCACAGTGCTTTATGCGTGTAATAAAATAAAACGGGAAATTAAAGAAGACAAAAAGATCTCTGATATTATTGACAAATTAAGCACGGATATTAAGAGTTAATTAAAACCTTATCCACAGGTTTTTTTATTTACAACCCGCGCAAGCCCGTGTAGTTTCAGGCTTATCAAAGTTTATATTCACCACTACTACTACAACTACTATTTTATTTGTTTAATATAGTTAGTAATCATCGGAGGAATAATAATGAAAATCCAGATTTTTAAAGAAGACCTATTAAATAACCTTCAGATTATGCAAAATATAGTAAGTCTTAAAAATACCCTGCCGATACTTTCTAATATTTTAATTGAAACTGAAAATAACAACATCAAACTTGTCGCCACAGACCTGGATATAGGAATATTAATAAATATACCCGCAAACAATATTCAAGAACAGGGCGCGATCACTGTGCCGGCAAAGAAAATTTTTGAAATAATTAGGGATTTACCGGAAGGTAATATTGATATTACTGTAAAGAAAAACAATTCTGTAATTATTGATTCACAGAAATGTCAGTTTAAATTAATGGGGTTACCCAAGGATGAATTCCCTAAATTACCGGAGTTTAAAGATAAGAAAGTAGTTAGTGTTGAGCAGAAAACACTAAAAGAGTTGTTAAATTTAACTTATTTTGCTATTTCTCACGATGAAACGAGATATGTTTTGAATGGTATGCTAGTAGAAATAAAGCAAGATATGTTAAAAATGGTAGCCACGGATGGAAGAAGGCTTGCGGTGGTGGAGAGAAAATTAAACGCTTCTATAAACCAGGAAATAAAAATGATTATACCGGTTAAAACGATACAAGAGTTAATGCGCAACCTTAAGGATGAGGGTGTGGTTTCTATTGTTTTGGGGTTTAACCAGGTAATGTTTGATTTATCTAACCTGTTAATAATTTCTCGCTTAATTGAAGGGGAATTTCCGAATTATCAACAGGTTATTCCACAGGCTGTGGATAACAAGATAAAAGTGGGTAGGGATGTTTTTATGGCTGCCCTGAAAAGAGCGAGCCTGCTTTATACCCCTGATTATCAAGCGGTAAAAATAGAAGTATTTAAAAATAAAATCGTAGTTTCCAAATCCACGCCTGATATTGGCGAATCCAGAGAAGAAATTGGCGTAGAATACGGGGGCAGAGAAATAGTGGTAGGGTTTAACCCGAATTATTTAATAGATGTCTTGAAAAATTTAAAAACAGAAGATATTATACTAGAATTGAGTGACGGTGAAAAACCCGGGGTAATCCGCCATAATGGCTATGTGTATGTGGTCTTGCCAATGCGGCTAGGTTAAGGATTGGTCTTATGTCTCGCCCGATAGCGCTTAGGGATATTGTTACAGAAGTAATGCAGGGGTTGGGCGTAGACAAAAAAAGTAAAAAAGAGGGTGTTGTAGAGGTATTGGGCAGGTTTTTAGGAAGAAAGGCCTCGGGGCATATAAAGGCCCAGCATTACCAGAATCAGAAGTTGGTTATTAATGTGGACTCGTCGGTTTGGCTGTATAAGTTAAAATTAGAAGAAAAAATCATTTTAGATAAATTAAATAACGCGTTGCCCGAGCTAGGCATTAAAGAAGTGGTATTTAGGTTGGGCAGGGTATAAACGGGGTGTTTTTATTATGGCAAAGGCGGAAGCAAAAGAAGCAATAATAAAGGATAATAAGGAAAAGTTGGCGGCGCAATCCAAATATGACGCGACTACCATACAGGTTTTGGAGGGCACCGAGGCAGTGCGCAAGCGGCCGGCGATGTATATCGGGGATACCAGTACTCGCGGCCTGCACCATTTGGTTTATGAGGTTGTAGATAACTGCGTTGATGAGTCCTTGGCGGGGTTTTGTGACACGATTGATGTAGTTATCCGAGCTGACGGGAGTGTCTCTGCCGCCGATAACGGCCGTGGCATCCCGGTGGATATTCATAAAACCGAGAAAAAGCCGGCGGTGGAAGTAGCGCTTACTACTTTGCATGCCGGAGGAAAATTTGACCATCGTGTTTATAAGGTTTCCGGAGGCTTGCACGGCGTAGGGGTTTCGGTTGTTAACGCGCTTTCCGTGTGGCTCGAGGTTGAGGTCAAGCGGGATAATAAAATCTACCACCAACGTTATGAAAAAGGCAGGACTGTAACTAAGCTCACCGTTATCGGCAAGAGCAGTTCTACCGGGACCAAAGTAACTTTTAAGCCCGATAAAACTATATTTAACACCGTAGAATTTTCTTACGACCTGCTTTCCCAACGCCTAAGAGAGCTTGCTTTTTTAAACAAAGGGTTAAAGATAAAATTAAAGGATGAGCGCGTGGATAAAGAGGCGGTGTTTGAGTTTGCCGGCGGGATTGTTTCTTTTGTGGATTATTTAAACAAAAACAAAAACCCGCTGCATTCCAAGGTGATTTATTTTCAAAAGACACAAGACGATGTCATTATCGAAGTGGCTATGCAGTATAATGACGGCTATGGAGAAACGCTTTTTTCTTTTGCCAACAATATTAATACTATTGAGGGCGGGACACATTTATCCGGGTTTAAATCAGCGCTGACACGGGCGGTTAATCAATACGCCAAGGCCAAAAACCTAATTAAGACTGACGAGCTTTCTATTACCGGCGATGATGTGCGCGAAGGATTAACCGCGGTAATTAACGTCAAGGTTCCTAACCCGCAATTTGAGGGGCAGACCAAAACCAAATTAGGCAATTCCGAAGTTGAAGGCATGGTTGCCTCGGTGAGCTTAGACGCCCTATCGGTATTTTTTGAGGAAAACCCGGCACTTGCGAATAAAATCATTGATAAGGTGATAGTTGCTTCGCGCGCGCGCGAAGCAGCGCGGAAGGCGCGCGAATTAACACGTAGAAAAGGCGCCTTAGAAGGTGCGGGCCTTCCCGGTAAATTAGCCGATTGTTCAGAAAGAGACGCCGCGTTGTGCGAATTATATATAGTGGAGGGCGACAGCGCCGGGGGATGTTTTTTTGGAGATACAAAAGTTGCTTTAACCGACGGACGCAGTATCTCCTTTAAAGAATTGGTAAACGAAGAAAAAATTGGCAAAAAAAATTATTGTTATACCATAGGCCTCGACGGTAAAATCGCAATTTGGGAAATAAGAAATCCAAGAATGACAAAGCAGGCAGCCGAAGTTATTAAAGTCGTGCTTGATAATAACGAAGAAATTATTTGTACCCCCGGCCATAAGTTTATGTTGAGGGATGGCGGGTATAAAATGGCAAGAGATTTAACCCCAGATGATTCTTTAATGCCGCTTTATCGTCAATATTCTAAGATTGGCGGCCGAATTTGCATTGAAGGGTATGAAATGGTTTTTGACTCCAAGGTGGAAAAATGGATTTTTACCCATTTATTATCTGATCGATATAATATGGAGAGAGGGGCTTCGCCAAAAGGTAACGGCGACACCGTCCACCATATAGATTTCAACAAATTAAATAATAATCCAGATAATTTAGTAAGAATGAAAAATAGAGAGCATCTTCTATATCATACAACCATTCTTGAGAAGACGCTTCATAGTCAAGAGGTAAAAGAAAAATCCAGAAAAGCTCATCAAAAAACGGCGTACAGGGAAAAAGTTAGAAAAATTATGTCGACGCCAGAGATGAGAAAAATGTTAAGCCAGAGAGCAAAAAAGCAATGGGAGAATCCGGAATATAAAAGCTACATGACGGCAAAATATCTGGAATTTTATAATACTCATCCCGAATACAGAAAACAAAATACACAGATTTTAAATTTGGTTCAGAAAAAGTACTGGGCCCAAAAAGAAAACAGATTAACGCAATCCGGCAGAGTAAAAAAATATTTTACCGGCCACCCCGAGGCAAAAGAATATTTAGCGCAGAAAGCAAAAGCGGAGTGGTCGGATAAAAATCTTTTAGCATGGCGCAAGCAAAAAACTAAAGAACAGTGGACAGGAGAGTTTAGGGCAAAAAGAAAACTCGCCTACGGCCGCACTTATTTAAGCAACAGCTTAGCATTTGCCCGGAAAGTTTATGAGCAATATGGAGACGTTAGTTTTTATGACCGAGAAAGAAGCGCCCTGCGTAAACGCAACCCCAATATAGTTAAATTAGGTACATTAACAACTCGGTTTTTTAATGCAGGCAAAGAATCGCTATCAGAGGCGGTAAAGAACTATAATCATAAAATTAAGCGCATAGAAAAAATAAATGAAAGAGCCGATGTCTATGATATTGAAGTTCCCAACACGCATAATTTTGCTTTGGCCAGCGGCATATTTGTGCATAATAGCGCAAAACAAGGCCGCGACAGAAGGTTTCAGGCAATCCTGCCTATTAAGGGTAAGATTCTAAATGTAGAGAAAGCGCGCTTAGATAAAATTTTATCCAATGAGGAGATCCGCACCATTATTACCGCTTTAGGCTGCGGGATAGGGGATGAATTTGACCTTACCAAGCTGCGTTACCATAAATTGATTCTCATGGCCGATGCCGATATTGATGGATCACATATACGCACGCTTTTACTCACGCTTCTATATCGGCACATGAAGAAACTGGTAGAGGGTGGCCATGTTTATATTGCTCAGCCGCCGCTTTTTAAGATTAAGCGCGGCCAACGCGAGGAATATATCCAAACCGAGCAGCAAATGAATGAATTGCTTTTGGAGTTAGGCAGGGAAGGGCATAAATTTATCCGCGTCAAAGACAAGCAAACTTTTACTGACAATCAATTTAAGGAACTTTTACAGTTTTTGACGGAATTGGAAAAAATCGGTAAGAGCCTAGAGAAAAGGGGAGTAGTATTAGCAAAATACCTTACTTTTAGGCAGCCAAAGACCAAAAAAATGCCTATTTATAGGGTAAAAGTGGATGGAATCACCCATTTTGTTTATTCAGACAAAGAGCTGGCTGAGCTGGCTAGCAAGGAAGGCGAGCAGGATGTTTTAGAGCTTTTTGAAGCTGATGAGGTTGAGCAAATAATTACTAGAATTGAGAAATTAGGTTTAGATATTTCAACCTATTGTATAGAAGAATTGCCTAAAGAACCGGTAAAGGCTGAGGCCAAAAAACCCAAAGCTTTATATCGTATCACCAACGAAAAAGACGATAAAGGTTTATTTGCCTTAAAAGAAGTATTGGCGTATATTAAAGAGGCTGCCACTAAGGGCATGCATATCCAGCGTTATAAAGGCTTGGGCGAAATGAACCCGCATCAGCTCTGGGATACTACCATGGATCCTGAAAAGCGCACGGTTTTAAAGGTTGTGTTAGAAGATGCCGTTGAGGCAGATAAAATGTTTACGGTTTTAATGGGGGATCAGGTTGAGCCCCGGCGGCAATTTATTGAAGAATTTGCCCACCAAGTGAAGAATTTAGATATTTAAGTTAGGGGCCGGAAGCCAGAAACCAGAAAAATCTGGTATCTCTGGTTACTGTAAGCTGGTTTCTCCCGAGCAAAGCGAGGGTAGATGTACACAAGGGGCGAAAAAATAATCCCGGTTTATATCGAAGAAGAAGTAAAGGATTCGTATTTAAATTACGCCATGAGCGTTATTGTCGGCCGTGCTTTGCCCGATGTCCGCGATGGGCTTAAGCCGGTGCATAGGCGTATACTGTATGCTATGCAGGAGCTTAATCTCGAGCACTCTAAGCCTTATAAGAAATGCGCGCGTATCGTCGGCGAAACCATGGGTAAGTATCATCCGCATGGAGATGTGGCTATCTATGATACCTTAGTGCGCATGGCCCAGGATTTCTCTTTACGCTATCCCTTGGTCGACGGTCAAGGCAATTTCGGATCGGTTGATGGGGACGCGGCAGCAGCGATGAGGTACACAGAGGCTCGCCTTGCCGCAATTTCCGATGAGATGCTTGCCGATATTGATAAAGAAACGGTGAATTTCGGGCCGAATTTTGACGCCTCGTTGAAAGAGCCGTTGTTACTTCCGGCGGCATTGCCTAATTTGTTAGTTAACGGATCAAGCGGCATTGCTGTAGGCATGGCAACGAATATTCCCCCGCATAATTTAAATGAAGTGGTCGATGCGGTAATATATCTTCTTGAGCACCCTACGGCTGGGATAAAAGATTTAATGCATTATATTAAGGGCCCGGATTTTCCGACCGGCGGGATTATTTGCGGTAAGGGCGGCATTAAAGAGGCGTATTTAACCGGCAGGGGCAAGCTTTTGGTGCGCGCCCGGGCAATAGTTGAACACCAGAAAAACGGCAAAGATTGGGTAGTTGTTACCGAGATACCGTATCAAGTGCAAAAATCAGGCTTGATTGAATCTATCGCCGACTTAGTGGATGATAAAAAGATTGAGGGAATTTCTGATATTCGCGATGAGTCGGATAAAGACGGGATGCGCATCGTGATAGAGCTCAAGCGCGATACCGAGCCGCAGATTGTCCTAAACCAGTTGTTTAAGCATACCCAGCTGGAAGGCACCTTCGGGGTTATTATGCTTGCCTTGGTAGAGAACCGTCCGTGCGTTTTGAACCTGCGCCAAATGCTGGAGTATTATATTACCCACCGTAAGGTAATTATCCGGCGGAGGACGCAGTTTGAGCTGGATAAGGCATTAAAGCGCGCGCATATTTTAGAAGGCTTAAAGATTGCCTTAAAATATATTGACCGCATTATAAAAACAATCAAAACCTCAAAAAATACAGAGGTTGCCAAAGAGCGCTTGATGAAGGAATTTGAGCTTTCAGAAATTCAGGCGCAGGCGATCCTTGAGATGCAGCTGCAGCGTTTGACTGCCCTTGAACAAGATAAGATAGATGCCGAATATGCCGAGCTCTTAAAGAAGATTGAGCTATGCCGCGCGATACTTGCCTCCGAGAAAAAAATAGAGGCAATTATTAAAGAAGAGCTGGAAAATTTAAAAAAGAAATATGGAGATGAGCGCCGCACAGACATTGTTGGTGAAGTAGAAGAGCTGGAAGTAGAAGATTTGATTGCCGAAGAAGATGTAGTGGTAACGATTAGTCATGGCGGCTACATTAAGCGCCTGCCGGTAAGCTCTTATCGCAAGCAAAAGCGCGGCGGCAAGGGGGCAACAGGAGCGGATCTCAAAGAAGAAGATTTTATTGAACACCTTTTTGTCGCCTCAACCAAAGACTACCTCTTGGTTTTTACCGATAAAGGCCAGGTGCATTGGCTAAAAGTTTATGAAATCCCCCAAGGCTCTCGCGTGTCTAAAGGTAAGGCCATTGTTAACTTATTGGCGATGGAGCAGGGCTATAAAATTAGCTCTACTATCCCGGTGAAGGAATTTTCCGCGGATAAATATTTAGTGATGGTGACTAAATTAGGCTTAATTAAAAAAACTAAGCTTGATGCTTACAGCAACCCGCGTAAGGGCGGCATTATCGGGATTACCTTAGAAAAAGATGATGAGCTTATCGGTGTGGAAATGACCGATGGGAAGAAGGAATTATTTATTGGCACGCGCCAGGGTAAAGCTGTTAGGTTCTCCGAGGAAAAGGTCCGGGATATGGGGAGGGGCGCGAAAGGCGTGCGCGGCGTAACGCTCGCCAAGAAAGATGAAGTTATCGCTATGATAGTGGCCGACAAAGAGGCTACGGTATTAACTGTTACCGAGCTGGGTTTTGCTAAGCGCACCCCGGTAAAAGAATACCGGTTAACCTCGCGCGGCGGCAAAGGCGTAGTAAATATTAAAGTTACCGATAAAAATGGCGAAGCAGTGGCGTTAAAGACGGTGAACGACAATGATGAGCTGATGGTGATTACCCAAAACGGGATGTTCTTGCGTTGTGCCATAAAAGATATCCGCGAAACCGGCCGCTCAGCCCAAGGTGTGCGTCTGATTAAACTGGGAGATAAAGATCGGGTTTCTTGTGTCGCTCCGGTCATCGCCGAAGAAGGCGAAGAGGAGTAGGGATTTTACATTTTCCGTTCTGAATTTTGCATTTAGCGTAAGCGTTGACCCCATCGTCTAGCCTGGTTAGGACAAGAGCTTTTCAAGCTCTCGACACGGGTTCAAATCCCGTTGGGGTCGCCAATATTTTTTAGCATTGTAAAGCCATTTGAATCAGGACACCCCGCCAACGGCGGGGCGACACGGGTTCAAATCCCGTTGGGGTCGCCAATATTTTTCAGCAATAACACAGCTATTCTCCGAAAGCTTGAGTTAGGACACCCCGCCAACGGCCCCGCCAAAGGCGGGGAAGAAAGCGGGGTTGGGGTCGCCAAATAAAACTCTAATTTTTTACAGTTAGGGTTTTTCTTTGAAAGCGCTTTCTTCGAAACTTTCCTATCCTCTTATACCCGCCGCAAAAATGTGGTATATTTATATATAGCCTTATTATACTTAAATTATTTAACTATGCGACATAGCACCCTTTTTAAGAAAACCATCGCTTTGACGGCAGCTTTGTGTTTTTGCGCCCATTCTTCGGGGCTTGCTCAGGTTTTGCCTGCCGTAAACCCCCGGGTTAATTTTGGGCAACCCCCCGTACTTAAATATCTGAGCGTCAATTCTGCCAACCCCTTTAACTACTTTAATTTTCTTTTAGGCGTAAATCCACAGGCAAAAGAAAACTTAGACCGGGAAGCCAAAAAACTTATCAATTATTTTTTCTTAGGGGTAACCCTGCCTAACCATACGCTCTGGGTTAATCTTCGCCCGGACGAGCCCGAAAGAATCGCTTCCGAAGAGCTCGCTAAAACAGATATGGGCAGGGTTCTGCTCGAAGAGGATTTGCAGCTAAAAAAAGATGCGGCTAAATACCTGCATCCGGCAAATGCAAAAGGAAAAGAATTCTGGGAAAAGCTTTACGCGGCAATCGGCAAAGATAACGTCAAGAAGATGAAAATCGCCACCTCCAACCGTGTCTGGATTGTCCCTGATGAGGCGGTGGTGGTTGAGACGGAAGACGGTGCTTTGGTTGCCTCGGCAAAACTGAAAGTTTTATCGGAAAACGAATACCTAAAAGAAAACCCGCAGGATGAAACGCAGGTAGTTATGGAAAAATTAATGAAAGAGATTATCCTGCCGGCGTTGACAGATGAAATAAATAGCGGGCCTGCCTATGCGCCGCTACGCCAGATTTACCATTCGCTTATTTTGGCAGAGTGGTTTAAGCGAAAGCATAAATCATCAGCCAGCGTCTTTGCCTTGAGCATTAACCGCGGCTATACAAACGGATTAGAATCGGAGCTCCCTTGGGCAAAGCAGAAAATCTGGCAGGAATATGTTGATTCCTATCAAAAAAGTGAATATAAATTACAGGATACTCTTTTCGGTTTAAGGCGGATGTATTGGAGCGGCGGCATAGTGATGGACTTGGCCGGTCAAGGCACTACTACAGGTTTTTCAGTCCCGGGTACACTAGGTACAGGAGGCAGCGTAGGTACAGCCTCGCCTCTTAAGGTGGTGGGGCTTAACGATGCGCTAAAAACCCCCGGCATCTTAGATAAAATAAAAGTTGATCTCGCCAATGATTCTAATCTGGTTGTTATCGGCGGCACGGATCCGACTTTTCGTAATGAAATGTCCCGGACGGAATTAAAGATTGTTTCTGTCGCGTCGTCAATGAAAAAAAATCTTGCCTCTGGCGGGCAAGGGCCAGCCATCGCCGCGGCAGCGGGAGGCAGAGCAGCAGGGAAAAAGATATCCACGCCGGAGGATATATTCACAGCGCTAAAACCCGTGTTAAAATATAAACCGGCCGGGCTTTATTTTGAAGACGATTTACCGGGCTTGATAGTTTTACAGCCGGCCTTCGGGAAAGTACTGGCGCACAATTTTATTATTGCCAAATACCATGCAGGCGAGATTAGCGGGGGGGGGCTTGCTTTTTTATTCGCTCACGAGCTCGCGGAGCTAGAAAATAGCGATAATGCGAGCGTATTCCAAAATATTAAAAATACCTTTAGTGGATTATTTAAGCCGGAAAAAGAAAAAATAAAAGCGGTAAAACAAAAAGAGCATAATATGGATTGGCGGGCAGTCGAGCTGATAGAAAAAGAGGGCCATAGCATTGAAGACGCGGTAAGTATACTTAAAAGGACGCCCGAATTATTTGACGAGGCAGAAAAAGCCGGGCTGATTAAGGGAAGAATAAAGGACAGGGAGACCCACCCGAGCATTGGTGAAAGAATAGAATATATATTATCCCGCAAGAAACAATCTAACCTTTTTGTCCCGGGCAGTATAAACGGGGAGGGATTAAAGATAAAGAATGCCTTAGCCGATTTTATAAGCAAGCCGCTTGAGTTTTTCCCGCGGGAAAAAATCTATCTATATCAGATGAATAAATTTATCTCCTCTTTGCCTGTCGAGTATGACCCGTCTTTTCTTGACCCAAAAAATGATTTTAACTTAAAAGAAAGCTTAGGGGAGATTGGAAAAAATGCCTCTGATGCCGTCAACTTTTTTTACAAGGAAGACTACTTAAAGGAAAAAGGTATTTTAAGGCCGCAAGGATATGCCGGAAAGATAGAGGCGTCTTTTAAAATAGAAGAAGATAATTTAAAAATCAGCTTTATTGATAACGGCTTAAGCCCCGAACAGCTCACCGCTGATGATAAGGCAAAATACGGCGGCCTGGGGGGATTAGGCGAAGGCTTAAGCGCTGTAGAAAGATCTCTGAATAAGGTTGGCGGCAGGCTTTCTGCGCTAATAAAAGATGACGGCAGAAAAGAAATTGTTTTAGATATTCCGTTTAAAAATTTAAGGTTAAAAAATGCCGCTGCCGGCTCGCCGCTGGCGAATAACGAAACGCAATCCGTTTCCTCGGGGGCAGAGGAGATCCTTGGGCGGGCAAACAGATATATGTCAGTAGGAGCGTTTAAAGACGCGTTGCCGCTTTATCGAGAGGCGCTCGACGGATTTAATAAAATAGAGAATATAGAAGCAAGCGATGTTTATCTGCTAAAATTATCCGCGGAGGGGAATCTTAAAACCGCCGAGAGGATCGTTAATGCTTATTCCTCTAGAAAAATAGACGAGCGTGAAATAGGGCATTTAACCCCCGGAACAACTTACGAAAAGAGATTAGCGGCAACACACCCTTACATCAGCAGCTTGCTTAAAGATGAGCCTGGGAATGAGGAAAGCAAGCCCGTGGTTTTAGATATTGGTATGGGCCGTATTCCCGCGACTACAAATGAGTTGGCCGCGGCTTTGGGCGGACGGGCAAATGTTATAGGCATGGACCGTATTATCCCGCAGGAAACAGTAGAGATTTATACCGACATGTCCGGAAGGCCGCTTGGTTTGGGTGAAGAGATTGTTGCTTTTTTCGACGCAAACGAACAATTCTTATATGGATACGCGGGAAGTGATTCTTTGTCTCCGGAAGAGATAGAGAATGTTTTAAGGCGCAGGGAGCTTTTGATTAAAAACAATGTTTTCAAAGATGAAAATGGTAATAAAAGAATCGTCAGCCCTTTTAAAGATTATGAGCTTGCGAATTTAAAATTCAAAGAGGGTGATTTGTTTAATCTGGCCTTGGAAGAAAAGGCGGATGTTGTGCGTTTCTTTAACGGTATGGATTATTATAAGGGGCGGGAAAATGAAGTATTGGGCATATTGGCAAAAAATGTAAAAGAAGGCGGGTATATTCTTATAGGCAATAAGGCTTCCGGGCAAGGGCTTGCTCCTTTAATGGAATTTATGGTTTACAAAAACCAAAAAACCGATGCCGGCCTTAAGCTTGTTCCGGTGGCTTTAGGAACAGAGGCCGTGTTTTCTAAAAACGGAATGCTTGCCGGGGGTTTCGGGTATGAAAATCTTTTTAAGCCTTATAGTGATTTTTGGGAGAGAGTAAGGAATACAGCGCAGGAAGCAAGCGCCGAGTTTTCGGTTAATGATAGCGCATTTGATAAGCTGGTCGTCTTATTGGATAGCCGGGGCTACAGATTCTCCAAACGCGGCTTAAATACATTAGTGTTTGATTTGGATAGCGAAGGAAAGGTGTTAAAAAAAGATGGCAGCAGCCTTGCTTTTTCTCCTTTGTCGATGGATAAAGCGGCAGGCGATTTTTTAAATACATTGGATTATTTAAAGCGCCAGGGTAGATTAAGCAAAGAATTAAGCATGGTTCCGCAGGTTGCGGAAGCGCTGAAAGAAACAGCCCTAAAGGCCTTAAGTTTGCCCGGAGGGTTGATACAGGAAGACGACCGGGAAGAATTGCTGAGCGCGATAATAAAAGATAATTTTAGCGGTGGCGAAAAAGTAAAAGAGCTTGAAGCGTTTATCGCTAAGGTAAAGGAAAAATTAAGCCAAGCAAAGGCCCGTTTTGGCGAAGCAGAATATCAAAATATCACAAGCGTCGTGGATGATTTTAAAAAACTCGCCACTATTCAAAACACGCCTGATGAGCAATCCACCGCGGCGTTAGCCGGGGAAAATGAAGCGTCACTAAATAGAATAATGCCGTTACAAACATACAGAGATAGTGGTTTATCGGAGGCGGATAAAGGCGGTATCGACCTAAGCAAAATAGAATTAATCCTTAAAGACGAAAAATATGTATCTAGCCTTAACGCCGCGGACGTAAAAATCCTGCGCGCAACAAGGGCTTTAAATCAAGGCTGGGATAGCTTGGCCCTGCTACATGTCCACGAAATAATATCTTTTGTAAAATATGGCCTCATTAAAGACCTTACCCAGAAGGCGGCTATCTTAGAGTTATTAAGTCAATTAAGCCAGCGGCAAGAATTAGACGAAGAAGCAAGCCGGTTCTTTACAGTCCTCCAAGCCAGCCAGGATTTAAGAGAGGTAAAACTCGCCTTTAACTAATCAGTTACAGCAAAACACCCCCGGTATTTAAGCTAAGCCAATTCACCGGCATTTTTGCTTGACCCCGTTAGAGATACCTTGTTTAGCATTTATGCAGCAACACTTAATTATAGAAACAACGGCTTAATCAATAAAATTATGTGTGATAGACGCCCCGAAACTTCGGGGTTATCTCTAACGGGGCTTGACCGGAGCGGGTTTTGTGTTATTATATTAACGATACATTATTAAAGAAAGGGGCGCAAAATGGCAAAACTAATAGGGGTACTATCTTTAGTGTTTTTAGTGTGGATGTCGGGTTGCGGCGGCAACAAGGGCGAAGAAACAAGGAGTGTTCCGTCCGAAGAAAAGGCATCAATGGTCGTATCTACGCCGGCTGTGCCGGTTGAGCAGCGGGCTGTTGTGCCGGCAGAAAAGGGCGCGTTTAAGGTTTTTCCGGTATATTCGGATAAGTCTTCACCGGACAATCACTTTATTCCTTCGGGCTGGATGGGTGATTATATGGATATAAAATTTGAAGACGCCTCAGGCGATAATCCGCACGGCGGCGCAACTTGTATTAAAGTTACCTACAATAGTAAAGCAACAGGCGGGGCGCGCTGGGCAGGGATTTACTGGCAGTACCCGGCAAATAATTGGGGCGGGGTAGATAAATCCCATGATTTAGGCGGCGCGACTAAACTTACTTTCTGGATTCGCGGCGAAAAAGGCGGCGAGGTAATCCAAGAGATTAAAATGGGGGGTATTTCCGGAGAATATTCGGATTCCGATACTGCCGGTGTCGGCCCGCTGACATTGACTAGCGAATGGAAGCAATACACAATAGATTTATCAGGCAGAGACCTAACGCATATTATCGGAGGATTTGTCTGGTCGACCAATATAGATGTTAACCCCGACGGTGTTATTTTTTATCTCGACGACATAAAATACGAATAAGGTATTGTTATGCCTTATGATGCGGCATTATCCAAAGCGTGGGAAGAGCTAGGCAGCCTTGTTCAAAAAAACGAGGCTGCCGTTTCTTTTTTGGCGGATAATTACAGCATCGATATGGAAAAGCGACGGGTTCTTTCTCTCGCATGTAATGTCCCGGCAAAAGACCACATAACGATTGTCCTTCTGCATTATCTTATCCAGTCGCTTAAAGGCCTTCCTGTCTTAACCGGCGAGTGGATTTCTTTTCAAGAATTACCGGGCAGCATCGGCTATTACCCTACCTTTAAAAAGCGCGTAATTGCGCGGATATTGCGTAAATATGGCACAAATCCCGACGGGCTCTTGGAATTGCTGGAGCGTTTTGGGGCAAAAAGGACGCAACTGGCCGACGTCAGCATTGTCATAGAAACATTTGAAAGCATCCCGCTTTTAATTAATATGTGGCGCGGCGATTCCGAGTTCGAGCCGGAGGCAAATATTCATTTTGACCGCAGTATTGCCAAAATCTTCTGCACCGAAGATATCGTAGTTTTGTCTGAGATTGTCGCCGGCTGGATCTAGCGTTTTATGCGCGCTTTTAGCCAATGCGCGGATTTACGATTCTCCCACCGTTTACCCGGCAAAATTTTTTAGAAAAATATCTGCCTACGCTTTTCCCGTTATCCCCCGGAAGAATTCGCAAAACATTTAGAGATTAAAAGAGTTAGCGTATTATTAATACAAGTAACATATTGACATCACGATAGCGCAGGCTATATAATAACTCCTAATGGACAATGAGAAATTGCGCCCTCAGGAACCGGTTAAAGACATCCGTTTTGAAAAACCCACCTTTATTGATCCTCTGACGGGGTTATTTAACCGTTATTACCTCTACGAGTTTCTTCCCCAGGAAATCAAAAAATCGCAATTCAGCGATTATTCTTTGGGAGTATTTATCATAGACATAGATAATTTTAAAGAGTTAAATGACACATGCGGGCATCTTTCCGGAGACGAAATTTTAAAACAGTTTTCTGAAGCGCTGAAGAAAACCCGCAGGCTGACTGATATGGTAATACGCTACGCCGGAGATGAGTTTATGGTATTACTCCCCGGAGTTGACAAAGAGACGGGACTAAGCCTGGGAAAGCGTTTAGTTGAACAAATAGCCCAAACATCTTTCCGGGCTAAAGATGGGCAGGAGATACGCCTGACTATAAGCATGGGTTTTTCTCTTTGCCCGGCTGATTCTACCGAGGTAGATAAGCTGATAGACCTTGCCGATAAGGCCCTCTATTTATCTAAGGAAAAAGGGAAAAACCAAATTTCGTATTCGCAGGAAGTTACTCTGGAGAGCGCGGCTACCCAGATGGCCCTGGATTTTTTTCCTTGCCCAAAATTTATTGACAGAGATACCGAGATGGCGAAGCTTAAAGAGGCATATAGCGGTACGGTTTTAAGCAAGGGCCTTTTAACCGCCGTTCTTATTTACGGCGAGACAGGCACGGGGAAGAGCAGGTTAGCGGAAGAGTTTAGTAATTATGCCAAAAATGAGGCGGTAGTCCTTACCGCCAAAGGCGCTCACAAACATGCGGAAGACCCTTATTATCTTTTTGCCGCAGCACTAGATAATTATTTAAGCAATATACGCCCGCATAGCCTGCAGGCCCAAGAACTCATCTCTATTCTCCCCGAAGATGAATTAGCCGAATTGGCTAAATTGCTTCCGCAGATAGAGGGCGCAAGATCGTCCTTGGCAGGCAAAGAAGCAAGGGCGTTACTGTTTAAGTCAATGTTGGATTTGTTGATCGCGATAAATTCTAAGAATCCGTTGATCCTCTATTTTGATGATTTGCAGTGGGCGGATAACGCCAGCATAGAATTATTGCATTACCTCATTAAATACGAGAAGAAAAGAAAAATATTGGCCATAGCTACCTTAAAAGGCAAACCTGTTGTTGAGCGGGGAGAAAAAAGCGCCCTTGCGCAGTTGTTAGAATATCTGCATAACGGCGAAAATGCCATAGAAATACCGTTACCGGATTTAGCTAAACGCGATACGCGTGAGATGATTGAAGCGATGTTCCCCGGCTTAAAACAAATCAAGGAATTAAGCGACTCTATTTTTGAGATCACTAAAGGAAACCCGGCTTTTATTGAGGAGATATTTAAGTCGCTGGCGGAGAATAAGCTTTTAGTTTATAAAGATAACGGATGGGGCCTGGCCGCGGGCCTTGAGGCAATAGATATACCCAATTCATTGGAAGAAACTATTAAGAGGCGGGTAAAGACGCTGGATAAAGAAACTAAGGAGCTGATAGTGCAGGCAGCGGTTATCGGAGAAGACTTTAGTGTCGATTTACTTAAAAAATTAGGCGAAAAAAACGAAGGTTACATATTTGAAGTAATGGCCCGGGCGAAGAAGAAGCATTTGGTAAAAGAGTCGGAGAAAATCGGCAAATTTAATTTTATTAGCAGCGGGATACAGGACGCGCTGTATAACGAGTTAAGCGAAGAAGAGCAAAAAAACCTGCATCAGAAAATAGGCGAGATGTTGGCCTCAGAGCACGAGGATGATTTATCCGATGTGGCGGCTGATCTTTCGCTGCATTTTGGAAAGGCCGCCGCCGGAGTTATTTCCGACAAATACGGCCGCCTCCTAGAAGAAAGGGCCTCGGATCTATTCAATCCGGCAGAAGTCGTTGATTACCTCAAGGAATTTGCCGCCAGAGCAATAAAAACAGGAGAAGAGAAAGAGATTAAATTAGAGCTGGTTGCGCTGACGCGAGTCGAGATATCCCGGCTGATAAAATTGACCCAGTCGGCGGTAAAGAATTTTCAGCTTTACCCCACGGGTAGCTCTATACGCAACAATTTCGTGATGGATATTTACCATAGCCTGGAGTTGATCCTGCAAGATACGCCGAGATTAGAGATTATCGAATCGGGAAACAGCCTTGTAATAAACGGCAGGCGTTTTTCTTTGCGTGAGATTCAGGAATTAGGCGAAGGAGATTTTATTTCTCTTATGGTAGAAAGCAACATAAAATCCCTTTCATTTACTCAGGGTATTAACGAAGAAGAAGTAAGTATATTTTTAGATAATTTTAGCCAGCCAAGGCGCTCAGCGACGAATAAGAATATATGGAAGGCGGTTATTCAGGAAAAAAGGCTGGCCCATATCAGGATAGATGAGTTTAGTTATGAAGAAATTGCCAAATCTAGCTTGGGCAGGGCAGGGCCACGCAAGAAGTTTGAAGACGCGATGATGATGGAGTTTCTCCTCGGTAAGGTCGGCCACGATGATGTGGATAAAAAAAGCTTTCTTTCCAAGATCGCCGAGGAGCCGCGGAAGTTTGCGGAGGCTATAAGTAAAATTGCCGCCTCCAGCGGAAAGCAAGATAAAACCGGTGAAATTAATGTGCTTGCCGAAACGATAAAAAAAATCAGCGCGCAAATTCCTGTTGAGCGCCTTGCCGCCTCCGAGGCGGTAGAGAATTTAGCTAAGGTTATTCAGGAATTGGACTGGAAACTGAAGGCTAAGTTTATCCGCCTAAAGCCGCAGATAACCTCTTCCAATAAAACAAACATTACCGAAGAGATTATCAATAAGCTCTCCGCGCAGGAGATCGTCAGCCTTATAGAGCGCAGTATCCGCGAGGGTTCAGATAACCCTTTAGTGGTAAAAGATTTAATTGATAAGGCTACGCCGTCCGCGGCTAAAAAACGGGAGGTCCTGCCGTTGGTCGAGGCAAAGCTTACGGAATTAGGGATGGATAAAGAGACTGTCGGCTCGCTTTGTAGCAAGTCCGGTTGGAATAAGCTTGCGAGAGAGAAAAGGTTAAAGGCCCTTCTCGATTTACCGCAAGAAGAGTTTGCGACAATTGATTTAAGCCTCGTCGGCGCCTTTATGGAAGAGCTGTTTTACGGGCAGGATACCCCGGGGTTTAAAAGCTTGATTCAATCATTTATGCTTAAAGCTTTAGCCAGCGATCTGGAGACGCATAAAAAAATAAGCAAAATTATTAAAGAATTTATATGTAAAGATACCCATATTTTAAGCAGATGCCAGGTGTTCCTTGAAATATTAAGGGTTGAGGCCGACCCCAAAGTTTATAGCGAAATATTAGATATTATAAAATGGCTAAGCGAAGACTTTATGAAAAGCCTGGAGCCGGAAGAGTTGTATTTGGTCGTAGAGAAGACTTCTAGGAAAGATTACGCGGTGTTTATTGCCGAGGTTTTTAGCATCCTGGAGAAGAGGCTTAAATCTCAGGCTCCCGAAGATACCGCCCTATATAGCGCGATAACAACCTTTATTCAAAGCACATTAAAAGTGGTTAACTTTTTGGAGATGCTGGTTGCCGTTATCTTGGATTATTTTCAGGCTGAGCCTAAACGGGTAAAAGCGTTACTTGAGATTTTAGGTAGCGCTTCTTGCGATGCGCTGCTAGATATCTGCTTAAGCGCAAAGAAAATTGCCAAAGATTCTTTTGAGGGATATGCGATGCGTAAACGCGTAGCCGCAGTCTTAAAAGAAATGGGCGAGACAGCCTTGGTTAAAGTAAAGAAATATTTGTCCGAGGAAAAAAACAAGGAAAACCTGTCGATTCTTCTGGAGTTGGCCGGCTACCTCGGCAAGGAGGGTTTGTCTGAAGCAATTGAGTCGTTTCTTTACCATGAAGATTTAGAGTTGCGCCGGCAGGCGGTGTCAGCGCTGGGCGTAATAGGCACTAAAAATTCCGACGATGTTTTATCCGGTTTGCTTGAGATTGAAAAAAATAAAGAGATGCAGCTCTTGATAAAAAAAGTATTAAGCAGGAAAATTAAATAAAGGCATAAGTTATGGATGCCTAATTATACGGCGGCATAACTTATCTGGTTGAATTTAACCCCACACCCAGCTTAAGGAAGAAATACTTCGAAGTATCTGGGTGTGGGGCCTAACTCGCACTTATAACTTACTGCACCATATGTTCGTAAGTTATGTGCCCATAAGATATGCCGCCAAAACGAAGATTAAAAACCCGGCTTGGTGAACTCCTTTTAGAAAAAGGCGTAATTACTAAAGAACGCCTGGAAGAGGCATTAATCTTGCAGCGCACCAAGTGCAAGGGGAAGGTTTTAGGCGAAGTCTTAAGCGATTTAGGTTATGTCACCGAGGAGGAAATTTACAGCGCTTTGGCAATGCAATTGGGCTATCCCTATATCAAGATTGCCAACTGTTCTATCGATGAGGAAACCCTAACGCTCGTTCCTCAAGAAAGCGCCGAAAAATTTAATATCATGCCCGTAGACAGGATAGGCAACATTCTTACCGTGGCGATGTTAAACCCGCTAGATGAAGATTCGCTTAAGGGCTTAGAGGAAGCCCTGGGCCTGAAGATAAAAATTTTTGTTACTACGCCTTCAGAATTAAAGAAGGCGCAAAGGGAGAATTATGGAGCAGGAGGAATCTAAAAAACTTGAACAGGATATTTCTAAGTCCATAGTTGCGCATGGGCCAACGGTAAAAGCGGTGACCAAAATTTTAGCTCTCGGTATAGACCAGAAAACCAGTGATATTTTTATAGAACCGGACCCTGAAGCGGTGAGGATTCGTTATAGGATAGACGGCATCCTCTATGAGCGTATAACTCTGCCGGTTTCATTCCATTCGGGCATAGTCAGCCGCATTAAAGTAATGGCAGGCCTGGATATTGCCGAGCACCGCCTGCCGCAGGAGGGGCGGTTCCGTATGCAGTTTCAGGCGCGTGATGTGGATTTCCGCGTCTCAATAGTTCCTACGAGCATGGGGGAAAAGATAGTCTTGCGCGTCTTGGATAAATCAAAGATAATTTTAGATATAAATAAATTGGGGTTTGATGAGAGGACACTCGTTTTATTTAAGCGCAACCTAATTAAGCCGTTCGGCATGATTTTAGTCTGCGGCCCGACAGGCTCCGGCAAAACTACCACGCTTTATTCGGCAATAAATTTTATTAATTCAGTCGAGACCAATATCCTTACTGTTGAAGACCCGATTGAATATGAATTATCCGGGATAAATCAGGTGGCGGTTCAGGAGAGCATCGGGCTTACGTTTGTATCTGCGCTTCGCTCAATATTAAGACAGGACCCCGATATTATTCTTATCGGAGAAATTCGCGATTCTGAGACGGCGGATATCGCGGTTAAGGCGGCTTTAACCGGGCACCTTTTGCTTTCTACTCTGCATACCACCTCTGCCTCCAGCGCCATGATAAGGCTAAGAGACATGGGGGTGGAACCTTTTCTGATTAGCTCGTCCTGCCTTTTAATTTCCTGCCAGGTTTTATTGAGGACGCTTTGTTCCGAATGCAAAGAGCCGTATCCGGTATCCATGGAGGTGGCCGCCGGAATTAAAGCGGAAAACCCGAGAATAAAAGAGGTGTCGCAGCTGTATAAAGCCAAAGGCTGTGTTGGATGTAATAATACCGGATATAAAAGCAGGGTCGCCTTGGCAGAAACTATGGAAGTAAGCCCCAATATCAGGAAACTCATTATCTCTAACGCTCCCGAATCAGAAATCCGTAAGTGCGCCCGGGAAGAAGGGATGATTCTTTTACGGGAGATCGCGGTGAGCTTAGCGGCGGGGGGCATAACTACAATGGAAGAGGTGGTAAGGGTAACTACTAAATGAACCCCGTTAGACCAGCCCGACTTCAGTCTGGCGGGGATAACGCTTTTCTTCATAGCAAGCGGGGTTTGGTGATTATAGAAGCATAAATTTTATCAGCAGGATTACGAAGAGTAGACACCCCGAAGTTTCGGGGCTATCTCTAACGGGGTAAATGAAAGAAGGAATCAAAAAACCAAAAGCTGTTGATTTACAAGAGGTCTCCGAAGAACAGAGGGAATTAATCGCCGTTTCTGAAGATTCTGGTTTCCCCCCGATAAATCTGGCTAAATATAAAGTAGACACGGATGTTTTAAAGGCTGTTCCCGAACATCTCGCGCGCAGTTACCGCATTATGCCTTTGGCAAAAATGGGGATGGTTTTGACTGTTGCAATGGTGGACCCTTTTGAAGTGTTTGTGCTGGATAACCTCAAGATTATTACCAAGTG
This sequence comes from Candidatus Omnitrophota bacterium, assembly GCA_030681595.1. Taxonomy (GTDB): domain Bacteria; phylum Omnitrophota; class Gorgyraeia; order Ghiorseimicrobiales; family Ghiorseimicrobiaceae; genus CAKKQO01. The sequence continues at coordinate 26,565 of JAUXSB010000036.1, read as the reverse complement.
CAATATCCAGCCGGTGGTGGCTACCGCCCCTCAAATCAAAAAATCGCAGGATGATTATTATAGCTCTTTGGTAATAGACCTGTTAATCGGCGAGGAAACGCTTAAGAAAGACAGAGAGCTTGAGCTTATTTGGAAGCCTGCCGCTGTTGATGAGGAGGGCCTTGATATTAAAGAAATAATCAGGGTTAGCCAAGACGCCGCGATAGTCAACATGGTTAATAATATTGTTAAAGATGCGATTGATTTACGCGCAAGTGATATTCACATAGAGCCGTATTCGGATGTGTTGCGCTTAAGGTTCCGTATAGACGGTATTATGCAGGAACGTACCCCGTTATTTCGCGAGAATACCGCGGCTATCATTGCCAGGATTAAGATTGTGTCGGGTTTAGACATAACCATAAGGCGCACGCCGCAGGATGGCAGGTTCTCTTTAAAATTAAAAGACAAGGAGGTGGATTTCCGCGTATCCATTTTACCCGTTCATTTCGGGGAGAAGGCAGTTTTAAGGATTTTGGATAAAACCAGCATGTCTATGGATTTAGGAAGGCTGGGGTTTTCTACTTACGCGCTGGAGGCATTTACAGAGGCAGCAAGCAAGCCATACGGGATGATTCTTTTGACCGGCCCCACCGGTTCAGGAAAATCTACCACGCTTTATTCCATTATGGGCAGGCTAAATACTCCCCACAAACATTTAGTTACCGTTGAAGACCCGGTAGAATACCAGATGAAAGGGTTGACGCAAATACAGGTAAAACCGGATATCGGCCTTAATTTTGCCGCGGCCCTTCGGGCGGTATTGAGGCAAAGCCCCGACGTAATAATGGTCGGAGAAATTCGTGATTATGAAACTGTGGACATAGCAATGAAGGCAGCCCTGACAGGGCATATTATCTTAAGCACCCTGCATACTAATGACGCGCCCAGCGCGATAGTGCGGCTTATGGACATGAAGGTTGAGCCTTTTCTTATTGCTTCCACTTTAATTTTAGTCGCGGCCCAGCGCTTGGCGCGTAAAATCTGCGTAAAATGTAAAGAGCCGTATGAGGTTCCCACCGGAAGCATTGCCGGCTTATCGGCGTTTGTTTTAGAGAAAAATGTCGTACTTTATCGCGGGGCGGGTTGCGATGCCTGCAATAAGAGCGGTTATTTGGGAAGGGTTGCTGTGGTGGAGGCGTTAAGCGTGGATGATGTTGTGCGGCAGATGATATTAAAGAGGGCACCGTTAGATGAAATCAGAGCTTACGCCCGCGCGCACGGCATGCGCACGCTAAGAGAGGACGCCATAGAGAAGGCCTTAAAAGGAGAAATCGCCGTAGAAGAGATTATGCGGGTAACCCCGGAAGGATAAAATGTCCAAGTTTAAATATAGTATTATTAATGTCAAAAACCAGCGTATTCAAGGCGAAGTAGAATCCCGCGATCGTGCCAGCGTCATTTCTTTTTTAAGAAAGGAGCCGGTAACAATCGTCTCTGTTAACGAAATAAAAGCCGAAGGCATGTCTTTTCTTAGCAGAGAAAAAGGGGTAAAGCTAAATGAGCTGGTAGTGTTTTCTCGCCAGCTTGCCACACTGGTTAAAGCCGGGGTGCCTCTAGTTAAAGGATTAAGCATTATCCATGATCAGGTAACAAACAAGACTTTAAAAAAGATGGTTAACTCCCTGCAGGTTAATATTGAATCCGGGCGCAGCCTTTCTGAGGCAATGGCGGCTCATCCGCGCGTATTCTCTTCTATCTATGTCAATATGGTCAAGGCCGGCGAGATGGGGGGTGCCTTGGATTTGATCTTAGAAAAAATGGCCGGTTACTTAGAAGAAATAGATAAGCTCGCCCGTAAATTGAAGGGGGCTTTAATTTATCCGGCGATAGTAGTTGCTATGTCGGTCTTAATCACATCCTTTATTTTTATTAAAGTAATCCCATCGTTTCGGGAGATGTTTGTTTCCCTGCAAATCGAACTGCCGCTGCCTACGCAGATAGTAATTAAGATAAGCGATCTTATCCGCGGGTTTTATCCGTATCTTTTGGCAGCGATAGCCGCGATTGTTATTGCCCTCAGGCTGTATGTCCGTAGCGAAACCGGCCGCTATAATTTTGATAGGGCGTGTTTAAAGACGCCGGTGTTCGGCAATATTATCCTTAAGGTAGTGATCGCGCGTTTTGCCCGCACCTTGGCCACCTTGGTTAAGAGCGGTATTTCCATCATTAATGGATTAGAAATAGTAGCCAAAACTGCTGATAATATGGTAGTAGAAAAAGGGCTTATGGGTGCCAGGGCCCGGGTTTCGCGGGGTGAAAAAATCGGTGATTCGCTTAAAGCCTCAGGCAAGGGCGTTTTTGCCCCCCTGGTTGTAGATATGATTACGGTGGGGGAGGAAACGGGTAGTATTTCGCCGATGTTGGATAAAATCGCGGATTTTTATGAAAGTGAAGCGGATGCGGCTATCGGGGCTTTAATGTCTTTAATAGAGCCGTTGTTAATCATTTTTTTGGGAGGCATAGTTGCCACGATTGCCCTCTCGATGTTTTTGCCGATCCTGGAGATTATTAAGAAGTTAGGGCATTAACCCCGTTAGAGATAACAAGAGATGCATCTACGGGGTAAGTGTTATATAAGGAAGCAAGAAGCAATGATTAGTTTTAAGCTTAATAGACGCCCCGAAGTTTCGGGGCTATCTCTAACGGGGTTAACCCGTTGTAAAATAATAGGTTATGATTATACCCCTTGTAAAGTTATAAAATATATGCTATACTTTTTATGCAAAATCAATATAATATAAATTTCTCGAAAAGGCAAACCCTGAGTAATCAGGGGGCGCAAAATTACAGATCCACCACAGTACGTTGGCGGATGGCTGAATTGCCGAAGGAAGCAATGCACACAAGAAGCCATTTGCTAGAATTCTTCGGCAGATGGCATTTTTATTTTAGGAGCTAGGATGACTGCGGGCCTATTATTATACGCTATACGCTATACGCTATACGCTAAACGAAGAAGCGGTTTTACCCTCGTTGAGACCCTTGCTTCTATGGGTATTTTGATCGTTTTTCTTACCGCCACATTAACTTCTTTTAATGTTACCCAAAATTTAAGCGAAACTACCCAGAAGCAATCCACAGTTTTACAGGCAGCAAAGGCGAAGCTGGAGGAAATGCGGGCAATGAATTTCCGCAAGCTTTTTGATTGGTATGATACAAATCAAATGGACGTAACTGATATTGACGGCGACGGAGACACGGCAGAGATGCTCTATATAAATCGGATTTTTCCACTGCGCGATAGCGCAAATAATAAATACGCCATGGGGAATATCAGGCTTACGGATATTTATGATACCTGGACAGCAGGCCCGAATCTTACTGTTGATGCCTATATTTATAATCCCGCCGCTGTAGTAACGCAAGGTGATAGCACAACCGGTGCAAAAATCTGGGTACTTGGCGGCAATGAGTGCGGTATCGTTTATGATAACCGTCATTATTTCGATGCTAAGACTTGGGCTTGGGTGCAAACCTTAGTTTTTGATGTTACTCCGCTGGGTTCAGGCATATGGCCCGGCAGATTCTCTTTTCCCGCCGTGAATTTTGATAATGGAATTTTTATTCTTGGCGGCGATATGGGCTGGGGAAACCTGTTAAATGATGTCTGGTATACGCCGGAGGTTAGTGATGCCGATTTAGCTGATGGCAAGCAGGCATGGTATGCGAAAACTTCTAACGCAGGATGGACCGCGCGAGACGGGCATACCGCACTTGTATATGATGGGAGAATCTGGGTATTCGGCGGCCGGGATACTAGCGGCTACCGTAATGATGTTTGGTATTCTTCAGATGGAGCGACCTGGACACGGGTTGCCGACGCTGCCTGGAGCGCGAGATATCATCATGCCGCGGTGGTCTTTGATAACAAAATCTGGGTTTTAGGCGGTAAGGGCAGTAGCGGTTATCTTAATGATGTTTGGTATTCTTCAGATGGGGTAAGCTGGACGCAGGTAGCCAACGCTGCCTGGATCCCGAGATACATGCATCGGGCGGTTGTCTTGGACGGAAAAATCTGGGTTGTCGGCGGTAATGATGGCGCTACTAACCTTAGGCAAATTTGGTATTCCTCGGATGGTATAAAATGGATTCTTTCCGCTGTTCCTTCCTGGGCAGCCGGTGGCTTTGACGCGGTTGTTTTTTATGGCAGGCTTTGGATACTCGGCGGCGGAGTTACCGGGAATAATTGGATGTCATACGGCGCGGACCGGATGTATCAGGTAGATATCACGGTCGCTTTTCGGGATAACAAAGGAAGAATTATCGGCGAAGACAATGGCAAGCAAGGATATGCCAGTGAAGATTTGCCTAAGGCATTAAATGGCGGATTGGATACTTTTGGAGCCGGCGCGGAAACAGAAGACGTTAACGGAAACGGCTTTTTAGATTCGCCGGTGCACGTTACCGGGATACTTGCTAGCCGGGGCTATCCGTCACAGGTTTATTTGGGGAGAGAGTAGGTAAAATGATTTATTCTTTACTATACGCTATACGCTATACGCTAAACGCTAAACGAAGAAGAGGATTTACTCTTATGGAAATTCTGGTGACCGTTTCTATCCTCACCATTGTTTCCGGCGTTACCTTCGGCGCAATGCGTATTTATGATATCTCGCTGAGTATGGGTACTACTAAAGCTTATCTTTCCGCGCAGGCAAATCAGGCCTTAAGTAAGATGGTTGGCGAGCTTGGCCTTTCCAGCAAGGCGCGGGTATACGATACCGCTACGTTGAATCCTAGCCCGCCCCCTGCCTATAATGTTCCTTTTTCAGAGGGTGTTTTGGTAAGCGAAATAGCTTTTATGATACCGCTAAAGGGGTCTCAAGGGATAGATGCTTTAGGCAATATTGTCTGGGGCGATGGAGGCGAATCTGGGACTAACCTAAACGGCCAGCTTAAGTATTATGTAGGTACTGACAGTAAACCAAACCAGTTTATCAGGGATAATTTTTCGTCAGGAGGAGGCCTGGATATATCTAAAAGAAGGATTTTAGCCAACGATATTAGCAGTGTACAGTTTACCTTATCCGGAAATTCTTTGACCATAACCGTAATCGCAAGCAAAGCAATGCAAAGGGGTAATATTCCCGCTTTGAGCGTACCCATGTCCGCAAGGGTGGATTTTAGGAACTAATTTTAGGCCACAAGCTTCAGGCTTCAAGCTCCATGCTTTTAGCTTGTAGCCTGTGGCATGCAGCTTGGAGCATAAGAGATGAATAAACCAAGAAAGAACAATAAGGGTATGGCGTTAATTATGGCGATCATCGTAGTAACGATGGTAAGCGCCCTTTTGACCGCCTATGTGGCGATGACTATCAGCGAGCGCAAGAGAGCGGAGCATGAAATGGCTACAGGCTCTGCTGAATATATCGCCAGAGCCGGCCTTGAGCAGGCGTTTATTGATTTATCCTGCGAGTATGACAAAGATAAAAGCTGGGCAGATGGGACAGGCGGCGCGGCTAACGGCACCGTAGCTAATTCTAACAATAAGATTAATAGGGTGGCCGCCGCAGTGCCTAGTCCGTCTTCCGCCGGCACAGACCCGGATGACCCCAGCGATATCCGTTCTGATTACCAAGATTTTTATGTTGATGTGGATTTTCCCGATGCGGCAAATTCTGTCGGTAAGTATACGGTGAAGATAGCATTTGGTAAGACCGTAGCTAGTGCTAATACTTTTGTCCCGGGTCGCCTTTGGGTAAGGTCAACGGGCAAAGTATATAATAGCGACGGTAGCATTAAGGACCAGGTAACTTTAACCCAGCTCGCCAGAATAAAATCGCTGGCTTTGGTAAAGGTAATCCCGGCGACAAGGGCTTTTGTGGAAATAGAAAGGTTGCATGATACGCTTGATTCTCCGCTTGAGTCGCCATCAGCGGTAGATAATCTTACCGCGGCAACCAATGACCATGAGATTAGGATTTCCGCAGAAACCTTGACATGGGAAAACGTTACTATCGGCCAAGGCGTAACTATTAAAGGCGGATACAGCTATAATTTTACCGATGCCTCGCGCAACACAGGTTTAAATAGAAGTATTATCACTGGTTCAGTCACCATATCCGGCGCGGGCACAAGTACCATGGGTGGGGTGGGGATACAGTAAAATTAAAAATGAAAAGCGAAAAATTAATAGAACAAAGGATGTAGCAATGAAAGCGGGTAAATCAATTAGCACAAGCGTATTTTTTATTTTCGTCTTTCTCCTTTCGTCATTCGTTCCTCTGTTTTCCGCCGACCTTGCCGTTGAAAGTGGCGGAAAGCTTAAGACGGAGACCGCGACTTTTGTTGAGCAAACAACTTCTCCCGCTCAAAAGGGAGACGGAACTGGCGGAAGAGTGGTTTACCAGAATGACAAAGTTTATGTTTCCGACGGCACAGGCTGGGATGCAGTCGCTGGCGGCAAAACCATTGCTTCAAGGATTGTGGGGGTAACTCGCAACCCCGCAGTTCCGGCTTTAGATTCCCGGCTTACCAATAAAACCGCGGATTACATCTGTGACGGCACAGACGACCAAGCCGAGATAAATGCGGCCATAGATTCATTAGTGGATACTTCAGGTAATAAGATACCGGGAGTAATCTATCTTTTGGAAGGGACTTATAATATATCGGGCTCGATAAATTTTGATAATACCGGTGCCAGTGGCACCACGGATTCCGGTAAGGCCCTAATCGGCACCGGCGCAGGCACAGTGCTAAAACAAGTTCTCGAAGGCATAGACGGCGTTATTAAAGCAAGTAATATCAGTAATATTCTTATTTCCCAGCTTAGAATTGACGGCAGTGGCGATTTTGGGGGTACTAATACAGGTATGTCTTTTAGCGGTGTAACCAATTCTAAGATTAGCGCGGTATGGGTAGAAAATATACTTGGCGGAGGAGATCAAGCTGTAATTATTTCCTCTTCTAATATGAACATTGTCTGCGATAATCATTTTTATAATAATAATAATGGGTTATCTCTTGTCGGATCTTCCAATAACACTATTCATAATAATGTGTTTTACAGCAATGGCTTCGCGGTATTAATCTACGGCAGCATGGCTAACCCGCCAGCCAGCACAAACAATACTGTTTCTGCCAATACCATTGGGGGGGTAGGCTCAACCGGTATTTTTCTTCAACTTACTACCAGTAACGTTATTTCTAATAATTCCATTGATATGACTACCGGCGGCGCAACCGGCATTAAGCTCCTCGCTTATTATCTCGCCCCTTCTACATACTACCCTTGCGATAACAATATTATTTCCGGCAATATAATTAAATTTAACAATACAGATACCATGGGTCAGGGTATTCTGATTGAATATGCTAAGAACAACTTGATCCATAATAATATTATAGAGGAAGCAGGAAATTCTGGGGTTTATATTTGGAGGTCAAGCGCCGGTAGTAATTCAATCTACGGAAATATTATTTACGAGCCGAACTATTTTGGTATTGTGCTTGAGTCGGGAATTGATGATAATACGATTTCTTCCAACCGGATATATAAAGCCGCAGGCGGCGCTAATGGCAAGTATGGCGTATATATTGTTTCTCCCGAAAGTGCTAATAATTATCTTACAGGCAATTATATTGACGGCGCAGGATACGTTGGTAGCGGATACGATAGAAGAATAAATGACTCCGGCACCAACACCAAATACACCGGTAAAGACAAAATTACCCTTGAGCCGGTTACTTATACCGTTGTTAATGGGGGCAAAATTGACCTTTCTTCTACCGGCACCGGTCCAGTAACTTATCTTCGGTTAAGTGTTAACGGAAGCGCAGATGTTACGCTAGGCGATCCTACGCTACCCCTTCCCGGCCTTGCCGCAATTGATGACGGCAAGGCATTAGGCGACCTGCTCATTATAGAAAACACATCGTCTTATTCTATCAGAGTGGGAGATGAATCAATATGCGGTAGTAATTTTGAGATTCGCGGTAGTGATAATAACCGGACATGGAGCAAAAACACTACCTCAAAGTTTATCTGGAACGGCACGGCATGGCTTGAGTTGGTCCATGCGGATAATTAGCCGCGCTACCCGCCACAAAGCTTCGGCGGGCAAGTGTGTTATGCGTTAAAAACGAGGCAGAGATGAAGCTAAATAGACTAACAACAATTTTACTGGTTACTGGTTACTGGTTAGTGGTTGCCGGCAGTGTTTCTTCTGCCTTTGCCCAGAAGCTATCCGTTGACGGCGACATAGATACGCCTAGCTTATATTTAACGCCAAAGACAAGTGCCCCTAGCCCCGCCGGCCCGGAAGGCCAGATTTATTATGATACTACCGAGAATGACGTATATATTTCAGACGCGGCCCAATGGAATACCATCGCTCTTCCTATGAACGTCGCCACTATCATTGTCGCCGCCAGCGACTCTTTAGATAAAAACAAGGCAGAGGCGTCTTATCAATGTACCGGCACGGATGATCAGGTAAAGATTAATGCGGCAATTGCCGCTTGTCCTGCCTCAGGCGGCGCAGTATATTTGTTAGAAGGCACTTACGATATTACTATGCAATCAGGCCAGACACAAGATAACGCGGGGATTATTTTAAATAGAAACAATATCTCCTTGATTGGCGCAGGCAATGGGACAATACTTAAAAAAAGAAGTGCCGCCGAAACACAATACTACATTATCAACGCTACCTCGGCGAGTAATCTTTTAATCTCTCAACTTCAGCTTGACGGCAGCGAGACGAAATCCGCCGGTATATATTTTGATAACGTAACTTACTCTAAAATTGATAAAGTTTGGATAAGAGGCACGCAAGGCGGCAGAGCGGGTATTTATTGTACGAACTCCAACAATAATATTATTAGTAACGCACATATTGATTTGGGTAATCCTAGCGAAAACGCCGATGGCCTTGAGCTGGTCGGCACTTCCAGCAATAACATCGTTTCTCATAACTATATTAGCCGCTGCAGCGAGGGTGAACTGTATCTCGGACGAAGTTCGCAGAATAACATTGTTTCCGATAATATACTCATTGGTGGAGATGTTGGCGGAGCTCCAGAAGATGATCCATCTGAAATATATGCCTCTCTTTGGGACGCGGGCACGAACAATATAATTTCTAATAATATTGTTTCCGCTAATAAGACCGGCGGCATCTGGGCTGATGGCGACCGTTCTATTGTATCTGGAAACTCTGTAACCGGCGGCGCAAGAGAAGGGATTGCTTTATGGGGGGATAAAGATGTTAATCCGGGGCTTCCTGATTCGCCATGGGGGAAAATTCCCAATTATTCAATAATCAGCAATAACGTGATTGCCAATAACCGGCATGAGGGTATCTTGTTTAACGCCGGAGTAGGCCAGCTTATTTCCGGAAACGCGCTTTATGATAATGGCCAAACAGGCGCTTTCAATGGTATTTTCGTGGATGGGGCATCAGGAGCAGCAGACGATAAGTATGATAATAATTTGATTTCCGGAAATTTAATCTATGATTCTGTCGGCACAGGATATGGGATAAAGATTCCTTCCAATTCCGACAATAATTACCTGGTAACTAATTATATAACCGGTGCAGCATTTGCCACAAATAAGATAGACGACTTGGGTGTAAACACAAAATATACCGGCAAGGAAAAAATCACCTTTGAGCCGATAACAGTTGATATAACAGCCAGCGGCCAAATAGTATATCCGGCAGGCAAAACTTCAGGATCTCCGGTGTATTCGCCGTCAAGCCACATTATTCTTAATAATATAAGCGGTAGTGACCAAACTATTACTCTGGAAAATGGAAAAAGTCAGGGAGACCTTTTAATCTTAAGATGTAAAGATCTAAGCCTGTTGGATCCAATAACTGTACAAAACGGCGGCAATGTTGATATAGGAGCTAACAGGGCGTTGGACAATGATGATGTTTTGGAATTAATTTGGAACGGCACCCAATGGCTTGGGTTGAGCGAGTAATCATAGCCGCAAGCCAGAGGGCAGTGGTTTGGCTTCCAATTAGCCAAAGCCGCAAGCTTCAGGCTTAAAACATACGGCTTGGAGCTTGAAGCGGGAGACAAATAGATGAAGCTAACTAAACTAATTTTAATTTTCTTTTTAGCCTGCAGCCTACAGCCTGTGGCCTGTGGCCTGATTTTTGCCGCTGGCGAAGACATTACCGTGGTTGGCGATACGAAGGCTAAAACCGTAAGCTTAGATAGTGTGGATATCTCTACTTTGGGTTCAGGTTCCGAAGGCGAAATCCGCTATAATTCTATCGATGAGGAGCTTTATGTTTGGGACGGGACACAGTGGAAACCGTTGTCAGCCAATAAAAATGTCGCCACCAAGATAGTCGGTGTGGACAGAGATAGGGATGGCCAGTATGACGCAGGCGATTCCTTGGATGCCCAAAGGGCCGACTATATCTGCGACGGAACAGATGACCAGCAAGAGATAAATCAGGCAATCCTTGATATTATTTATTCTGCCACAACCCCTGTTAACAAATCAAAACAGGGCATAGTTTATCTTTTGGATGGAACTTATAATATTAGCGATAAAATTTCTCCAGACCTTGCTTATACTCGTCCTGACACAGGAGGCTTAGTTACGATTGCAACGCCAGGTATCGTTATCAATCCAACTGCTGTTGCGCAAAGCGGCATCTCGCTTATTGGCGCAGGCGCAGGCACGGTATTGCAGATTGCCACTAGTATAGACGGAATTACCGCCTCAAATGTAACAAGAATACTCATCTCGCAACTCACGATTTATAACGGTATAGTCGGCATAAGTTTTAATTCTGTGACTTTATCTAAGATTAATAATGTTTGGATGGATGGGGCACCAGACGAATATATTTACGCCCTAACGCTTGATAATTCCAACAGCAATATTATCTCTAATAATATTTTTCGTAACAAAGGTTATTGCCTCGTCTTGACAAATTCCGCTAATAACATTATATCCGGCAATATTTGTAAAGATAATGCATTACAGGATATTGTCCTCGGTACTTCTAATAATAACATTATATCCGGTAATCATATTGGCCCGTCAGGAGGCTACGGTCTAATGATTAGCTCATCAAACAATAATACTATATCCGCCAACGATATCCAAAGACATTGGATGGCATATGATAATAGTGCCAGCGAAATGAAGGAAGGCATTGGTATCCGGCTTTACTCTTCTTCCGGCAATGCTGTATCCGGCAATAATATTCAGGAGAACGCATATAACGGCATCTCTATGGAGTCTTCTTCAAACAACAACGTTATTTCCGCAAACCTGTTATATTCCAATGGCAAAAAAGTAGATATTAATTGCGCCAGTATCAATGTCGTTGCCTCTAATAATAACAATCTAACCGGCAATCTAATCAGCGATGATGGTAACTTTGGGATTTGGATTAAGGGAAACTCCGATAATAATCTCATTTCATCTTTTTCTATTGGCGGCTCTACCGCCGACGGCGCAGTAAACGGCATAAAAATTAATTCTTCCTTAGAAAATGATAACTATCTTGTTGCTAATTATATTGACGGGGTAGGATTTACGGCTGCTAAAATTAGCGACTCTGGTACCGGCACCAAATACACCGGTAAAGAAAAGATTACTCTTGAGCGGGCTTCAGGTCAAAATCCCGGCTCAGGCGGCACGATAACGCCCGGAGCGGCAAGCTATATCCCTTTCGATCCCAACCCAAGCTATACCTTAAGTACTACTACGGCAATTGCCAACGGAAAGGCTGACGGCGACCTGCTTATATTAGAAAATCTATCAGCAAGTACCATCACTATCCCCAATAGTGCCAATACTAAATTGGGGGCGAACCGCACCCTCGGTATATACGATAATATGGTCTTAATCTGGAAGGCTGATATCGATTCCGCCAAATCTAACTGGCTCGAACTCTCCTACCAGGATAATTAACCTCTGGGGCCAGGTCCCGCCACAAAGCCTTATCGGGTAAACCTCGATTTTTTAATTTCTAGCCCGCCTAATTTATCCCTTGTTATCCTCTTGCGCCACAGAAGCTTTTAGGAAGCCAGCTAAATAAAATAACACTTGACATGAGAAGCACTATGTGATACAAATAGTCATTAAATAAGTTTAATGTGTGGTGATATATATTAATACATAATGATACATACATTTGTTAATAGTTGACGGAGGGAAGCCATGAACCAGAGATTCTATTCTACCAGTGAAGTGTTAGGTAAAGTAAGGGTTTCGCGTAATACATTATTTTTGTGGTTTAAATGTAAGAAAATTCCGGAAGTCAGGCGCGACCGGAACAACCACCGTATTTTTACCTCCAGGGATATCCAGCGTATTTTGCATTATAAGAATAAATTGATATCGCCTGCCAAGATGTTATCCGGAGGGGACTAAAAGTGCAGAAGATAAACCTTCTTCCTGCGGATTTAGCCCCTGCGGCATTAAGCGGAGAGCTTATTCTGCTTATCCGTAAAACGGCGCTGGTGCTGGGCTCTTTAATACTGTTGTTTTTTCTGGTCTGGTTTGTTATACGGATTGAGATTGCCAGAGAAGGTAAGGTTTTAGCAAAAATGATGGATAAAGTGAAAGAATCGGATTTATTGTCGGAAAATATAGAAGATTTAAAGAAAAGGCAGGTAAGCCTTAAGCAGGAATTAGCCGGCCTGAGCGGGTATTTATCCAGCGGGCTTGTTTGGTCAAGCAAGCTTAAACAGATAAGCGCGTTTCTGCCGCCAGAGGTGGGGCTAAGCGCAATAAGTTTTGTAAGGATGGGTCAAAGAGGCGCACAAAAAGAGGCTTTAAACTTAAAAGGGTTTCTTGTGCCCATAGAAAACATAGCCCCCATAAACACCCTAAGCGCTTTTGTTAGTAAAATGAAGCAGGACAAGGAGTTTTTCTCTGATTTTAACGACCTTTTGATAAGTCAGGTTACCAAATTAGAAAAAAGCGATATTGAGGCAGGATACAGCGACCCTTCGGGAAGGATTGGCAGGGTAGAGAGGGTTAAGGTAGATATAATGGCGTTTGAAATAAGCCTGGTAATCAAATAACGGATTAATCTAGCGGGGTTTGCCTGTATTTAAAGAATGTATCTGACAAAAAAAAGCGCATTAAAGCAGGAATACATAGTTATAGGTATAGTTGCCTTTGCCGCTTTGGCTTTGGTGATTGGGTTTTTCATTATATTTATACCGCTGGTTGAAGAACTATCTTCGTTAAATTCGAAAATTAGAAAAGGGGAAAAGATAGCACCTGACGCCTCGGGTTACCGCAGGCAATACGCCGAGATGGAAAAACAGATAGAAACCTTAAGCCAAGAGATAACCCAAAGCAAAGAAAGGCTGTTTTGGAAGAGAGATATAACTTTTTTCCTGGGAAAGCTTAGCCATGTAGCCGAACAATTGGCCGTTGATTTTATTTCTATTAGGCCCAGCCTTACGCCCGAGCCGGTGAAGGCGGATAATAAAGAAGGCACGGTGTTAATGTATAAACATGCCGTAAATATCACGATGAAGGCAGGTTACAGGGAGCTTATAGGGTTTTTGGCGCGGATTGAAGAGTCGGACAGGTTTTTTAGGATAGACGAACTTACTATAGTACCAGATACAAAAGATATCTTAAAACGCAATGTGACGCTGGTTTTAAGCGTATTCAGCGCAGATTAGCACGGTTTTAAATTATATTCTTATGCTTTATTTCATTTTGGGCCGATATGATGAAGGCAGCGTTACGCACAGATAAAATTGTCAGGGTGATAGATATATTATTGCTTGCGCTTATTGTTTATTTTGCTAATATAAAAACAAATATTTTCGCAGAAGAACAAAAAGAGGAAAAGAAAAGAGAGGAAAAGGCAGAAGTTATAGGTGTAGATAAGGTTTTAAGGGATCCCTTTGTCAGCCTGCTGGGTGATGACCGGTTAAAGAAGCCGGATAAAGAAATAGAAATAGCCATGTTTCCGATGGCTCTTCGCGGCCTGATGGTGCGTGAAGGCAAGGCTGTGGCGATTATTAACGAAGAGATTGTGACAGAGGGGCAAATTTGGCATAACTTTAAAGTAGAAGATATTGATAATACAGGGGTAACTTTGAGTTATGAAGGCAAGACCTTTAGGTTAATAATGAAAGAGTGAGTTGCCGAAAGCGGTTTAGGGTTCGGCGCTGATAATGCCTTCCCTAGGCAGAAAACGAGGATACTATGAATATAGCAGAGCGTAAGTTTAGGATATTTATTCTGTTTTTTGTTGCGGCTTGCCTGGCTTTTACGAGGCTGAGTTTGGCAGAAGAGGCGGGTAACGCTGTTAGTGGAGAGCAGGTGGCGTTAGCAGGCCTTGAGAATGTTGATAGCTCCCAACTTCTTGATATTGACTACAGGGATGTGGACATAAAAGATATAGCCCGGGCATTTTCTGAAATTAGCGGCAAAAATATTATTATCAGCGATGATGCGAGGGCAAAGGTAACTTTAAAAATGTCCCACGTCAACTGGAAAACAGCCATGGAGGTTATCTTAGATACTTATAATTTGGCTTATATAGAGAAAGGTAACTTTATCATTATTACTAGCCTAGGAAGGCGCAATGCGCAAGAGGAAAGCGGCGCCCTTGAAACCAAGATAATCAGGCTTAATTTTTCCCAGGTAAGCGACGTGCAAGGAATGTTGAGTTCTCTTTTAAGTTCGCGAGGCAAGACTAATATTGACATCCGGACTAACAGCCTTATTATCACCGATATAAAAGAAAGGGTAAGGCGTATTGAAGAAGTGGCTTTGCAGTTGGATATCAACACGCCGCAGGTATTAATTGAGGCTTTAATAATCGATGTAAAGCTTACCGATAATTTTAAATGGGGCGTTCTTGAGACGCTGGCGAATAATATTAAGGATCCTAACGCCGGGGGTAGTAATAAGTGGAAGGTTACAAATGGCAGTGTGTTGAGCGTAACAGGGGGGGCAACAGCGATGTGGGGCAATCCGGTATTAAAAAGCGCCGATTTAGATTTTACCCTGCAATCAATTATTACCAATACCGAGATAGAGATCTTAGCCAATCCGCGTATTGTGACCCTTGATAATCTGGAAGCAACAATCGATATCGTGACTAAAAAGCCGTACCAGACGACAGGCGAGGCAGAGGGAGGCGGTACGCTTACCACAACCGAGTTTTTGGATATTGGCATAAAACTGGGGGTAACCCCGCATATTACCAAGGATAATTTTATTTCCGTAGAAGTAAATACAGAGTATGGCGCGGAGAGCGGCAACCCGGTAGGCGGGGTGCCTGTAGTGGCCAACCGTAAGGCCACGACCAATGTCATGGTTAAAGACGGAGAAACAATAGTCTTAGGAGGGCTGCGCAGGAGAGATTTTAGCCTTACTAAAGCCAAAATACCGATACTTGGCGATATACCGCTTTTGGGTAATTTATTTAAGAGCCATGATAAGAGCGTTACCGAGACAGAATTAGTGATATTTATTACCCCGCATTTGATTGGTTCCGGGGCTCTTACATCAACAACAGAGCTGATGCAGGTAGAACGCATGAATAAAATCCGTAATTTGACCGAAGAAACAGTCTCTTTCCAAGGGAAAGAGCTGTTACCGATACGTCCGCCGGTTAGAATTAAATAGAAAAAGAGAGGAAAAAATGGCCAGAAAATATTTAACATTAATCAGCGGTTTCATGATGGTTTTAACAGCAACAGGTATCGTGTCTGCGTTAGAGAACGACGATAGTTTTTACGAACAAGGCCTGCGCCAGAAACTGGAGCGTACGCAAAAATTAGCCATTGTCCTGAATAAAAAGAATGAATCCTTGGCTAAAGAATTGGAAGAAGTGCGCAGGAAGAAAGGTATTAATGAAGAATTATCCCAGAAGCTTAAGCAGGCCCTATCCGAAATAGCGTTACTAAAAAAAGAAAAATCCACCTTGGCTAAAGAATTGGAAGAAGTGCGCAGAAAGAAAGAACCGGCAAAGGATACCTCCCAAAAACTGCAGCAGGCGCAGGCAGAGGCAGATGCATTAAAAAAATCAAATACCGCTTTAACCATGGAATTAGACCATCTGCGCCAGAAAAAGGCTTCTAAAGTAGAGCCTTCCGGGCTAAAACAGGCATCTATAGAGATAGCCCTGCTAAAGAAAGAAAACGCCGCTTTAAGCAGTCAGTTGGCAGATTTACGCAAAGAAGACCCGGCAAAGAAGGAATTATCCCAGAAGCTTAAGCAGGCATTAAAAGATGTAGATGTCCTCAAAGAAGCTAACTCTAACTTGGCTAAGCAGTTTGATGAATCACGCAGGAAAAAAGAGATAGTGCCAGATTCTTCTTCCCGGCTCCAGCAGGCCTCTAAGGATATAGATACGCTCAAAAAAGAAAAATCCACCTTGGCTAAAGAATTGGAAGAAGTGCGCAGGAAGAAAGAACCGGTAAAGGAAGCTTCCCGCGAATTAGAGCAGACAAAGGCAGAGATAGTATCTCTCAAAGAAGCTAACTCTAGCTTGACTAAGCAGTTTGATGAATCACGCAGGAAAAAAGAGATAGTGCCAGATTCTTCTTCCCGGCTCCAGCAGGCGCAGGCGGAGATAAAGTCTCTTAAGGAAACAAATGCTAACTTGACTAAGCAGCTTAAATCCCGGGAAGAGAAGGAGCCTGCGCAGAAATTAAAGCGGGCATTGGCAGATACAGAAGCGCTTAAAGAAATAAATGTAAGCCTAACCAAAGAATTAAGTAAGCTTCAGGAGAAAAATTTTTCAGAGCAGAAAAATACACTAGAGCTTAAAAGTAAAGTCGGCGTTCTGGAAAGGGAAAATGCCGTATTAACTTCGCTGCAGAAAATTGCCACCACTGATTTACGGCAACTTGATTTGGTATCCAGCGAGATTAAATTAGACAGCCAAATCCACATAAATCTAGGATTTTTATACGCACGCAAAGGCTTATATAAATATGCTATAGAGGAATATGTAGAAGCTTTAAAATATGATAAAGAAAATAAGGATGTGCATTACAATTTAGGTTTTCTTTATGCCAAGATTGCTCAATTTGAACGTGCCGCGGAAGAATATAAGCAGGCCATAAAGGGGACCGAAGAAGACCGCGATGTTTATTACAACTTAGCGGTTATCTACGGCCAGAGTTTAGGCGACCGCAAGAGTGCGGTGGAATATTATAAAAAATCGTTGACTTCTATATCTAATCCCCCGTCTGGCGAGAAGAAATGAAGATTGATTTTAAGAAAATTCAGGATATATTTTCTCCTAAAAAAACAGTGTCTTCCGGCGTCTTTGGTTTAGATATCGGTACCTTTAGCATTAAGGCCGCAGAGGTAAAGAAGAAATGGCCTCAAAAAAAATCCCAGCTTACTTTTTCCGTTCTAGACATAGCCGAGGGCAGCCCCAAGGATACGATTGTTGCAGCAATAAGGCAGTGTGTAGAATCTGCCGGCATAACTTCTGGCGGGGTTAACCTTTCTTTTTCCGGCACAAATATCATCACCCGCTATATGTTAATGCCTAAGATGGCCCCGAAAGATTTGATTAGTTCATTGGAATTTGAATTAACCAAACATATCCCCGGCAGGCTGGAAGATATGGTTATTGACTATCAGGTGCTGGATAAATCGCTGGATAACCAGATGTTAATTTTGGTGGTGGGGGCTGAGCGCCGTATAATCGCCGAGAGGGTAGAGATGGTTAAACAAGCAGGCTTTACGGCACGCTCTATAAACGTTGATTGCTTTGCCATATTAGAGGCTTTCCAGCATCTTAATTTTGCCTCAGCAAAAGGTAATGTACCCGTTGCTTTATTGGACATGGGCCATAAGGTTACTAAGCTATTGGTGCTAGAGAAAAATATTGTGCGCTTCTCGCGGGATATCATGCTGGGCGGCTATGAGTTAACCAGGGCAATTTCCGAGAGGATGAATATGGACTTAAAGTCTGCGGAGGAGTTAAAGCGTAATATCCAGGATAAGTCCAGCGAAGCCAGCACAATAGTAAATTCAAACTTAAACGGAATTTTGGATGAGGTACGCCTTTCATTTGATTATTGTGAAAGGTTGACCCAAAAAAAGATCTCCCGGCTATATTTATCCGGTGGAGGGGCAAGGCTAAAAGACATTGATGAATTTTTTAGTTCCAGCTTAGAAGTAGAAATAAGTTTTTGGAGTCCGGCCGGTAATTTTAAATTACGGAATCCGGCATTAAGAGAAGAAGCCGAAGCCAAAAGTTCATTATTGGCTACTGCTATAGGCCTGGCTCTTTAATTGGTTTGGATATTTTTGAAGCTTTCCCGAATTTGTGGCAAGAATTTGATATAACCGCCCGCGAATGAAGACGTTCTTTGTCAAATTTCTGTCTTAGCCCTATTTTATTCGGAAAGCTTCTGATTACGCCGATTAAAAATCGATTACACAGATTAAATCTACGGCGTAAAATCGGTGTAATCTTCTTAAAATCTGTGCAATCAAGTTCTTTCCATTTTGCGATAAGCATGGGAAAGAACTATAATTTTTGGTTGACAAACAAGAATTATGTAGTATACTTAATATAATAACCTTTAAGCTGGCACAGCGAGGCCGGCAAGGAAAAAATGGATAAAATAATATATAAATATTATAGCCTCTGATTAAAAGTCAGAGGTATTTTTTTGAGGCCACAAATTACGGAACGACAGTGAACGTAAGTTGTTTAGACGAAATAACTCGTGCCTTCACTTATGAAAGAAAAAACAAAAATACTGGATAAGGAAGCAATAAACCGCGCCCTGATACGTATTGCCCACGAGATTTTAGAGAAGAACAAAGGTACGGAGAATTTATGCTTAATCGGCATCCGGAATCGCGGCATCTATCTGGCGCAGCGCTTGGCCTCATGCATAAAAAAAATTGAAGGCAAGGGCGTTAATGTCGGGATTTTGGATATTACCCTTTATCGCGATGATTTAACTTTAGTCGGCCAGCCCGAATCCGGCCTGGCGGGCCAGCAACCGGTTGTGTATAAGACCGAAATAGGTTTTGATGTTGGCGCAAAGAACGTAGTTTTAGTGGATGATGTTTTATATACCGGAAGAACGGTGCGGGCGGCTTTGGATGCGTTGGTAGATTTCGGCCGGCCTAAAACCGTACAGTTGGCGGTATTAATTGACCGCGGCCACCGCGAACTGCCTGTGCGCGCAGATTATGTCGGTAAAAATATTCCCACTTCTAAGCGTGAAACCGTAGAGGTGCGCCTTGAAGAATCCGACGGTAAGGATGAAGTAGTGATTATAGAGAAAGAATAATAGCTGCAGGTTGCAAGCTTCAGGCTTCAAGCTGTTCGGCTTGTGGCTTGTAGCTTGAAATAATATGGCTTGGATTCGTAAAGACTTATTGGGGCTTGAAGAATTAGGGAAAGAAGAAATCGAGCTTATTTTATCTACTGCTGAATCTTTTAAAGAGGTTTCTAGCCGCGAGATTAAAAAAGTTCCGGCACTGCGCGGAAAAACCGTAGTCAATTTATTCTATGAACCTTCCACGCGTACCCGCGTATCTTTCGAAGTTGCCGCCAAAAGATTATCCGCCGACGTTATAAATATCGCGACCGAAAGTTCCAGTATTAAAAAAGGCGAAACATTAGTTGATACCGGCGCCAATATCGAGGCGCTTAAAGCCGATATTATTGTTATCCGGCACAATGCTTCAGGGGCCGCGGCAATGCTGGCGCGCCGTGTCAATATCAGCGTGGTTAACGCCGGAGATGGTTGGCATGAGCATCCAACGCAAGCGCTCCTTGACATTTTTACTTTAAAGGAAAAGCTGGGGCATATTTCCGGGCTAAAAGTAAGTATCGTTGGTGATATTGCCCATTCGAGGGTCGCGCGTTCAAATATCTGGGGTTTAACAAAGTTGGGCGCGCAAGTAACGGTATGCGCCCCGAAAATGCTTATCCCCCCGGAAATCGAGAAGATGGGCGTAAAAGTAAGTGATAATATTAATGATGCGCTAAAAGATGCCGATGCCGTCAATGTCTTGAGGATGCAGTTTGAGCGTGATTTAGGTACCGCCTTCCCGCAACAATTAGAATATTTTAAAAATTTCGGCATTACCGAGGAAAGGCTTAAAAAAGCCAAAAAAAATATTATCGTGATGCATCCGGGGCCCATAAACCGCGGCATTGAAATAGAAAGCAGCGTTGCCGACGGAGCAAATTCGGTGATTTTAGAGCAAGTTACCAACGGTATCGCAGTGAGAATGGCGGTTTTATTTTTAGTGGCGCAAGCACAGGAGAAAATAGCGTTTAGCGGATAGCGCATAGGAAATCAATAGATTTACAGATTTTTACTATACGCTCTACGCTATACGCTCCACACTGACATGATTTTAATTAAGAATGGCCTTGTAGTTGACCCTGCTAATAACCGCAACGAAATCCTGGATATTCTAGTTGACGGGATAAAAATAGTTCAAGTCGCCAAAGATATCCAGCGCGAAGCAGAAGAAGTCATTGATGCCGGAGGCAAAATTATCCTGCCGGGTTTGGTCGACATGCATGTGCATTTAAGAGAGCCGGGCAGGGAAGACAAAGAGACAGTTGAAACCGGAACACTCGCCGCCGTAAAGGGCGGGATAACCAGCGTTTTGGCAATGCCGAATACAACACCCGCGCCTGATTGCGCCGAGCATGTTTCGTTAGTCAAAGGCATTATTCAGAAGACAGCGCGGGCAAATGTTTATATCTGTAGTACGATTACGTTTGGACGCCTCGGTAAAGAATTGGCCGATACGCTTACGTTAAAGAAAGAAGGCGTAATAGCAATCTCAGATGACGGTGTTTCCGTTGATAACGAAGAGTTGATGTCGGCAGCTTTTAAAAAAGCCAAAGAAAGCCAAATCTTGGTAATTTGCCACTGTGAGGATAAGACGTTATCCGCTAATGGTGCCGTAAATCTGGGTTTTACCTCAACGCGGCTGGGGTTACGCGGCATATCGCGCGAATCCGAATACAAAAGAATAAAAAGAGATATTGAATTAGCTCAAAAAGCGAATGCTTCAGCGCATATCGCCCATGTCAGTTGCAAAGAATCAGTCGAAATAATTAGAGACGCAAAAAAAAGAGGAGTAAAAGTTACCTCTGAAACCGCACCGCATTATTTTGCGCTAACGGAAGAAGATGTTTTGGGCTACGATACTAATAAAAAAATGAACCCGCCGTTAAGGGGTAAAGAGGATGTGAGAGCGATAAAGCAGGGTTTATCTGATGGTACGATTGACGCTATTGCCTCAGACCACGCCCCGCATACGGACAATGAAAAAGATATTGAATTTGAGCGCGCGGAATTCGGCGTAATCGGCCTAGAAACAGAATTAGCTGTCGCCATAACCGAATTAATTACACATAAGATTTTAGATTGGACAGGGCTCGTAAATAAAATGTCGCTTAGCCCGGCAAAGATTTTGGGTATCAATAAAGGTACGTTAAGTGAAGGTGCCGATGCTGATATTATTATTGTTGATGCTAATAAAGAATGGGTGGTGAAAAAAGAGGATTTCGTTTCTAGGTCTAAAAATTCGGCATTTTTAGGGAGAAAATTAAAAGGCATTGTTGAGTATACGTTCTGCGGCGGGAAAATAGCCTATAAGAACGAACCCCGCCTTTAGAACAAATACCCAAAGAAAAAATAAAAGACAAAGTTCCGGAATACGTCTATAATACTCAAAGTGTGTTCAATGTCTGCTCCGAGTGTAAGCGCGTTTACTGGCAGGGCACGCATTGAGGTAATGTTAAATAACTATTAAAGAAATAGGTCTCATGTAGCACGTCACAAGTAACACGGAATCGTGATACCTGATACCTGATACCCGGAAATGGAATTTATCGCTGATTTTCACGTCCACTCCAAATATTCTCGTGCCACAAGCAAAGATATGGATGTGGAGCACATCGCCCAATGGGCAAAACTAAAGGGCGTTGCCTTAATGGGAACGGGTGATTTTACCCACCATCTTTGGCTTGAGGAATTAAAAAGCAAACTTGAAGATAAGAGTAACGGCCTCTTTGCGTATAATGGCGTACATTTTATCTTGACCACCGAAGTAAGCAGTATTTATTCCAAAAATAACAAGGGCTACCGTATACATAACCTTATTTTTGCCCCTTCATTTAAGACAGTAGATAAAATTAACCATTATCTTTCCGGGATAGGCAATCTTTCTTCTGACGGCCGCCCCATCTTGGGCCTCGATGCGGCAGAGCTTGCGCGCATTGTCTTTGATATCGATGAAAGTTGCATGATTATTCCCGGCCATATCTGGACGCCATGGTTTTCGCTCTTTGGTTCAATGTCGGGTTTTGACAAAATCGGGGACTGTTTTGAAAAACACACACCGAAAATATTTGCCTTAGAGACGGGTTTATCGTCTGACCCCGCGATGAATTGGCGGCTGTCGGCCTTAGACAGGTTTAGCTTAATTTCTAACAGCGATAGCCATTCGCCGCAGAAAATCGGCCGCGAGGCAAATGTTTTTAACTGCGAAATGAGTTACGCGGCAATCAGAGACGCCCTGAAGAACAAAGACAAAAATAAATTTTTATCAACAATAGAATTTTTTCCAGAAGAAGGCAAGTATCATTATGACGGCCATCGCGGATGCAGTGTGCGATTTTCTCCCAAAGAAACAAAGGCAAATAATAACAAATGCCCTAAATGCGGCAAAAATTTAACTATCGGCGTACTGAATAGGGTAGAACAGCTTGCCGACAGGCCGGAAGGTTTTAAGCCGGATAATGCCATACCGTTTAAAAATTTAATCCCCTTAGATGAAATTATTGCTAATGCCAGAGGCGTGGGTAAGGGTTCGGTTGCGGTTGGGCGCGAATACCAAACAATAGTAGCTAAATTCGGCACCGAATTTAACATCTTGCTTAAGGCAGGCGAGGAAGAAATCAGGAAAAATATTTCGCCGCGCATCGCCGAAGGGATATTTAAAGTAAGACAGGGTAAGGTAAAGCTCTTAGCCGGATACGACGGCGAATACGGCACTATCTCACTTTTTGATGATAACGATAAAACAAACAAGCAGGAAGAGCAGTTAAGCTTATTTTGACGCGCCTGTAGCGCAACGGATAGCGCACTAGCCTCCGAAGCTGGTGGTGCAGGTTCGATTCCTGCCAGGCGCAATAAAATCAGATTTAAGATTAAAGTGTTAAGAATTAAGAAGAATTAGGCGAAAAGTAATGGAAAAAGGGGAGATGGGGGCATGAGAATTTTAAAATGTGCTTTAATCGCTTTAATTCTATCTGTTAGTTTTATGCAGTATATTGCTATTGCCCAAGATGGGGCCGGAGAAAGACGGGGAAGATTAAGAGCTTTCTTAAAAAAGAGGCAATCTCAAAGGGAGGTATCCTCCATAACCAAGAAACTCGATATTTCCTATTCTAGCGATGCGGATCCCCTAAAAAAATTAGATGTCTATATTCCCGAGAAAGGAACATTCAAATTCCCAGTTCTTATACATATTCACGGCGGAGGCTGGAAAATGGGGGATAAGTCTCGAACTGAGGAACACGGGCGTTTCTACGCTACTAGAGGAATTTTGTTTGTCTCGATAAATTATCGTTTGTCTCCCGATGTTCAGCATCCTGTTCATGCGCAGGACTGCGCTGATGCGGTGGCCTGGGTTTTTGCGCATCTTGATGAATTAGGCGGCGATGAAAACCGGGTATTTATTTCCGGACATTCAGCTGGCGCGCATTTAGCAGCTTTGTTAGCCATTGATTCAGGCTACTTACAGCAATATGGCCTCCAGCCCAAGAAGTTTGCCGGGGTTATACCTGTGGATACGGCAAGTTTTGATCTTATAGCGGCTAGCAACGAGAAACTGGTAAAGCGATTTATTGAAGAAGCTTTCGGAACCGATCCCGAGGTGCTTAAATCGGCTTCCCCGCTTTATAATATCTCCAAGGATAGCGTTTATCCCAAGTTTCTTATTTTTGCTTCGGGCAATAGAGAGCCGGCCATAGCGCAGAGTAAGGAATTAACCAATGCTCTAAAAAGCGCGGGAGGCAGTGCGCATTTACTCATTGTTAAAAACCATACCCATCGCGATATGAATATGGGGATGTATAATGCCGATGATCCTGTTGGTAGCGCTATTCTTAAATTTATTCTCGGAACAGATTCTTTGTGAAAAAGATATGCAAAATAGGCTAATTATCAGTGTTATTGGCGGGCATAACTGTACGCCAGAAGTGGAGCAAACTCCCCATAAATTAGGCAAAAATATAGCTAAAGTGGGTGGAAAAAGTCATAAATTATATAAAAAACATCTATTAAGTGGTAAGTAGTAAAAAAGCACCCCCGCGGTGAAAGAACTTCACACCGCGGGGGTGTGGAAAGAGGCATGTTAAATAAAAATCAGATTAAAAAGTTAATCGTAGAAAAAAAGCTGATTGAGAATTGTCTTGATTTAGAAACTCAGCTGACGCCGAACGGATTTGATTTGACAGTAGCGGAGATTTTTGAGTTTGTTTCAGCTGGTGCGGTGGATTTTTCCAATAAAGAACGAGTCGTGCCGGAGGCAAAAAGTATTTTACCCCGGAAGCTAGATCCAGGGGATAAGCACGGCTGGTGGAATTTAGTAAAAGGAGTTTATAAAATAAGGACGAATGAGACAGTTAACCTACCTAATGATTTAACTGCCCTAGCATTTAGCCGCACCACACTTCTTCGCTCGGGTGCATTTACTCAGCATGGTGTCTGGGATGCCGGATTTCAAGGAAGAGGAGAATTTATTCTTGTGGTAGAAAATCCCGCAGGTATCAAAATAAAACAAAATGCGCGCGTAGCGCAACTAGTATTTTTAAACGTAGATGAAACTGAAGGCTATAACGGAATTTACCATAAGGATAGGCATTTAAAGTGAAAAAGGCAGTATTGGTTTTAGAAGACGGGACGGTTTTTGAAGGGATAGGCTTTGGCGCAAAAGGGGAGGCCTTTGGCGAGGTGGTTTTTAATACTTCTATCACCGGCTATCAGGAGATTATTACCGATCCTTCTTATTGCGGCCAGATTGTTACCATGACTTATCCTTTAATCGGAAATTACGGGGTTAACGAGGAAGATGTAGAATCAGCTAAACCTTATCTATCGGGTTTTGTGGTAAAAGAGTTAAGTTCAATCCGCTCTAATTGGCGCTCTACTTTGACATTAGATGAGTATCTGAAAAAATATAACATTTTAGCGATTCAGGGCATAGATACCCGCGCTTTAACCCGGCACTTAAGGCAACAGGGCGCAATGCAAGGGGTAATTTCTACCGAAGATTTTAATCTAGAGAACTTGGTCAAGAAAATAAAATCCTCCCCGCATTTAGAAGGCGTTGATTTAGTTAAAGGCGTGACTTGTAAGCAGTTGTATGATTGGAATTCCGCACTCCGCACTCCGCACTCCGCACGATTTTTTAATGTTGTCGTCTTAGATTGCGGGGTAAAATATAATATTCTGCGTAATTTGATAAAAGCGGGATGTAAAGTTAAAGTTGTCCCCGCAAATACTTCGGCTAGCGAAATATTGGAACTTAAGCCCGATGGAGTTTTGCTTTCTAACGGGCCTGGGGATCCTGCGGCAGTAACCTATGTTACCCAGACAGCGCGTAATTTAATCGGTAAAATTCCGATCTTCGGGATTTGCCTGGGGCATCAGATGCTGGGCTTGGCTTTAGGCGGCAAAACCTTTAAATTAAAATTCGGCCATCACGGCGGAAATCACCCCGTTAAAGATCTAAAGACTGGTAGAGTCGCGATAACTAGTCAAAATCACGGCTTTAATGTGGACATTGCTTCTATCCCACGCAAGGATATTATAATGACGCACGTTAATTTATACGATAATACTGTCGAGGGTCTAGAGTGTAAGAAGCTTAAGCTTTTTAGCGTGCAATACCACCCGGAAGCCGGCCCCGGCCCGCACGACGCGGGGTATTTGTTTGCAAAATTTGTTGATATGATGAAAAATAAACCAGCAACTAAAAACCAGTAACCAGAAAATTCTCTGGTCTCTGGCTACTGGTATCTGGTTTCTCTTGAGCGAAGCGAGAGAATATGCCTAAACGCACTGACATTAAAAAAATCATGATCATCGGTTCCGGCCCGATTATTATCGGCCAAGCTTGTGAGTTTGATTATTCGGGGACACAGGCGCTCAAAGCCTTAAAAGAAGACGGCTACAAAGTAGTCTTGATAAATTCTAACCCGGCTACGATTATGACGGATCCGCAGTTTGCTGATGCTACCTATATTGAGCCGGTAACACCCGCGATTATTGAAAAAATTATAGCTAAAGAAAGGCCGGACGCGCTTCTACCTACGCTTGGCGGCCAAACCGGCTTAAATACCGCGATGGAGGTGGCACGTTTAGGAATCCTAAAGAAATATAAAGTAGAGTTAATCGGCGCAAACGAAAAAACCATTGCTAAGGCCGAGGACCGGCAATTGTTTAAAAAGGCAATGCAGAAAATCGGCCTGGATTTACCGCGCAGTTATTTCTGTAAGAATAAATCGCAGGCAGAAAAAGCCCTAAAAGAATTGGGCC
>JAUXSB010000035.1 GCA_030681595.1 Candidatus Omnitrophota bacterium | reverse complement strand
TTTTATCTTCCACATCGGTAATATTCATCACGTGTTTAACTTTATACCCGTTAAATTCAAGTACTCTTTTTAAGATATCCTCAAAAACATAGGTTCTCAAATTGCCAATATGGGCATAATTATAAACTGTCGGACCGCAAGCGTAAAAGCCGACCCGTTTAGGATGTAAGGGTTTAAAAATTTCTTTTTTGCGATTTAGAAAATTGTAAAATTTTAAAGCCATTTTTTGGTTTTAAAATAAATCCACATGAATGTTGTTGTGGACAGAATGACCGCCGCAATAACCCAAAGATCAGCCGAATTTGTTTGTAAAATAGCGGCAGTCAACATTGCCGGGAAAGTAATGAAAGACAAAATAGTGAAAGTTCTGATAATGGTGCTTGTTTTATTGCTCAAAATATTAGTGTTGGTATCTTCTAAAGCGTTGATAGTGTCGGTGTAATTATCAATTTCGCTCCAGATTCTTTCATAATCGCTAATAAGATCGTTAAAATAAATTTTAAGATTATCGCTTTTTTCAGGCCAAAATTTGATTCCCCGGTTAGTCAGGGAATTGAATATTCTGTTAAGCGGCCTGATAGCAATCCGAAAATCCAGAATGTCTCTTTTAATGGTTGATATTTCTCTAATTAAATCGCGTTCTCTGCCTTTAAACATTTTGTCTTCTGCTTGATTGATGTTTTTGCCGATATGAACCAACTGTCTTTCGGCGAAATTAAGAAGTTCCTCGCTAAGCCAATAAAACAGGTGTCCGGTTGTTGAACTGAAATATTTTGATTTCAAATCGGGC
Organism: Candidatus Omnitrophota bacterium; assembly: GCA_030681595.1. GTDB lineage: Bacteria > Omnitrophota > Gorgyraeia > Ghiorseimicrobiales > Ghiorseimicrobiaceae > CAKKQO01. The sequence goes on along the minus strand of JAUXSB010000035.1, from coordinate 1,075 downwards.
CCTTCTTCGCATTTTTTAAAAAAATCTTTAAGAGGTTCAATTGTTTCATTATGGACGGTTATTAAATGATTTTCAGTAATCAAAATATCATGTTCAATTGGCCTGGTTGTCTTTTTTTTCTGGTGGAACACCGGTACATACATCGCTAAAAACAGGTAATTATCAAAATATTCAACCTTTTCCCTTTGAGAGGAAGGAATCAGTTCATCTAATACAATAGTATGGATATTAAAATTATTTTTTAACCAAGCTAAATCTTTTTGGGTTGGTTTTTCAATATCAACCCAGCTCAAATTATTTTCTGTAATGGTTTTCATTTTTTGGTTTTTAATAGTATAAGTTATTTTATCATATATTTAACGGCGACGCCAAAGACGCCAAAAAAGTGCTTAGCACTCTTGATTTTTTCATTTTTTTTGTTATACTATGGTAATAAATTTGATGTATGAAAACAATTATGAACGAAGAAAATAAAAATACAAACGAAATTGAAAATTTGCGCAAGCAATCTGAAGAATATCTGAATGGATGGAAACGCGCCAAAGCCGATTATTTGAATTTGAAAAAAGAAATGGAAGCGCAAAATAAAGAAATTAAGGAGTGGCTGTCAAAAATATTTCTATTACCCGTCTTAGATATTATGGATAGTTTTGACAAAGCCTTTAGTAATATCCCCGAAGGTCTCAAAACAGAAGTTTGGGTTGAAGGCATTGAGAGTATTAAGAAGCGGTTTGAAGATTTTTTGAAAACCCAAGGGGTTGAAGCGATGGAAGTTATTGGCGAAAAATTTGATCCAGCCAAGCAAGAAGCAATTGAGTCGGCTGATGGAGGCGAATCGGGCAGGATAATTGAAGAAGCGCGGAGAGGCTATTTAATTAACGGCGAAGTTCTTCGCCCGGCAAAAGTAAAGGTTTATAAATAAAATATAAAAATATGGCAAAAATTTTAGGAATTGATTTGGGAACTACTAACTCAGCAATAGCGATTGTCGAGGGTGGCGAACCAAAAATAATTGAAAACAAAGAGGGCAATAGGACCACGCCTTCAATAGTGGCGCTCTCTAAAAATGGCGAAC
>JAUXSB010000033.1 GCA_030681595.1 Candidatus Omnitrophota bacterium | reverse complement strand
ACTTATACGACGGGATGAACGCTGTAGCCTTCCGCGGCTCCGTCGGCACCATCGGCGAGGTTACGGAAAGCGCCCTCTTCCGGGCGATTGTCTTCGGCCAGGTAGCCAACGTCGGCAAGACCAAACTTTTAGCCGTAGATGTTGATACAGCTACCTTAAGAGAAATCGATTTAGGCGGTAAGGCCCTTACATTAGAGGATGTGATTAGAAGCCTAAGAGCCGCCTCAGAGTTAAAGGATACGGGCGTGTTTGACGATTTGAGGTATCTCTATGATATGAATGGTATACCTTTTAGAGGCGATGGCCGTGAAGCAGGCAGGGACTCCGAGGGTAATATAATTACCCAGAGCGCGCTAATGCGCGGCTTAGTATTCTGGGAGGTTACTTATGTTGGGCAGAATAAGATAAAGGCGTTAGACATAGATAAAGTAGAATTAAAAGAGATTGTTTTGGATAAGCCGCTTAAGGTTGAAGATGTGGCCAAAAACATCAGAAATGCCGCGGAATTCAAACGCAGGGGTGGTTTTGAATATGTGCGCAATTTATACGAAGGGATGAACGCTGTTAACTTCCGCGCTACCAATGAGCTTATTAATGGAGTAGAAAAGAGTAAATTATTCAGGGCCATAGTATTTGAATTGGTTACACCTATTGGCGAAACCAAGGTTAAGCGTTTGAATGTCTATACGGGAGAGATTATTACCGATAATTTAAAAACTCCACGCACTTTAGATGAGGTATTAGGCAATTTAGAGGCGCAGAGCGAGATGAAGGAGCAAGGTGCTTTTGACAAGGTGCGCACAGTCTATGGTTTAGAGAATGTTCCTTACCGCGGCGATGCCGAATGGTCGCCGGTATTAAGGCAGAAGTTAGCCGATGTCGCGGATAAGATCGGAAACGAAGAAGGCGACTTCTGGAAGACAGTTGAAGACTATTTAGCCGAGTTGGATAATGTCCTTGCGCTTGTTACCATGCTCAACAGCGATGCGCAATTTAAAGAGGCATTAAATTACTTCCATAATTTAGGCATGACCTTCGGCGCCTTCTCCTTGGACCTTAAAGACCCTGAAAGCTTTAATATTGCAAGGGTAGAGGAATTCTTATTTAAGATAGCCCGCCTGATTAACGAGGGAGCCTATGAAGACGCAGAAGCATATAAAGAGATGATGATTAAGATTTATAACTCTTGGCAGGCTATTGAAGAGCGCTTGGGCCATCCGATTGCTATTGATGCTGAAAGGATAGGCTTTGAATATCGCGTACTGGCAGGAATGGTTACGATATTTATTCATGACGGTTACGATTTTAAGACAAGGTATATTAATCCTTACGGCATTGCCAAGTATGCAATTACCTTTGTCGGAGACGGAAAGAGCTTAGAGGAGACAGGCAGGCGTTATGCGAGCGAGGCCGGCTTTATTGCTGACGCCACAAATATCTTAAGCATATCAGAAAGGGATTCTTATGACACCTATAATAACCGCGTGGCTCATCGGGTGCATTATTTCCATGAAAACGGCGAGGAATTTTACTCAAGTTATCAGATATACGACGCAACCCCAGCCGGCGGCTATCTGCTTGAAGAGATACTTGAGGATAAAACACACGGCTATAGCTTAAGGAACGAATATGACTACACCCGCAGATGGCTTATTGAGGGCCCGCGCAGGATGCCGGTTTATGTGGCTGGGAGCGTGAAGACTTATGTAGAGACAGAAGAGAGAAAAGCGCTTTATGCACTTACAGAAAACTTAAGTGTCTATGAGGATGTAAAACACATAGAGCAATATATTACTTATTACACCCCAGACGGCTTGGAGGCGAATTTTGTTTACCGCACTATCGGGCTTTATGCCGGAAACATCATTCAGGACAGGGAAGGGATTAAGGAAAACGGCAGCTTTGTGGAAGATAGATATATTAATTATGAGTATAAAACCGCATTCCAAGAGGCGCAGCGTATGGCATCATTCAGCACTACTTATGACTGGCAGGGGATTATCCTGTCCACCTCGCGCTTATTAGACGTGGAAGGGAATATGTTCTCGGTAGAAGTCGTTGATGATGTAAATAAGGTAATCCTCAAGAAGCGGGTTGACAGCTTTAATAAGATACACTACATAGAAAAGACAATTCTCGGCGAAGACAAGCCCTTCCGTTATACCAAGTTCTTCTTTACAGACCCGCTCTTGGCCGGTTTTGGCGTCTCAGACCACGCAGAGACCTTTGATTTAATCACCGGCCTTAAGCTGAGCGAATCCAAGACGCTGGGTTTCAATGAATACGGAGGCGTAAGTTTCTATGAAGAGAATGTGATAACGCAGGTTGCCAGAATTTATGTTAAAGACGGCAAGGGCAGGAATAAATTGATATACAGCGGAAAAGACGTCAGCGCCGAATTAGGCCGTATTTATGCCGATAGTATTACAGAACTATTCTACGAAGATAGGTATTATCGTTCCAGAGATGTTGCCAGTTTCAGCCAGAGGCGCGCCTGGGATAACGCGGTTGGGCTCGGGACAGGTTTAATTGATGAAAGCAGGCCTCTGGACTTAACCAAGGAAGGAATATTAATAAACAGGGTATATAACCCCAATACGAATTTAGAAATAGAAATCAGTCTAACTATGCATAGGGATTTGGTGGGCAAGATTAGAGTCCAGACAGAGCAAGGCATTGAAGAGACAATAATATATTATAATTCTCTGGATATAGAAATGAAGCGGGTAACTTCAGATGCTTTTGGCACAATGTTTATTGATTCGCGCACTCTCGATGCCCAGGGAAGGCCGGTTGATGAAACAGGCGCGCGCATCTATAAATATGCTATTACACAGCGCGTAACCTTAAGTACGGGTTTAGAAAGTACAGTTAAGGTTCAGATTTGGAACGGCTTGGATAAGGAGATTAAGGTATCTACCGAAACCGGATTTGAGAAAAATGTAATTGAGTATAATGAGTTGGAAGTGATAAAGGCGAGCACAACTTATGACCAGCATAATAATGTTGTTCTCTCTACCACTCCCGAATTAGACGCAGATGGTAAAGTCAGCGAGCCTTACCGCTCAGAAAAGAGAGCTAAGTCAGAGACTTATAATCCCAATACCGGGTTAAAAACAATTATTATTACCGAGAGCGCTACCGGTTTAGTTAAAGAGTCGCGGGTTTCCACGTCCCGCGGCTGGGAGACGACCAAAAATAATTATAATTCTCTACGGGTATTAGTTTACGCGGTAACCACTAACGAAGACGGTAAAGTTGTCCTGACGATGGATGCTTCAGCTTACCTGGAAGTTGACGGAAAGTTAAAGGAGTATTTAAGGAAAGAAGTTAGAACCGCCGCAGATGTTTATAATCCCAATACCGGCCTTAAGACGACCGTTATTACCGAAACCGCCACCGGCCTGGTAAAGAAGGTTGAAGTTGATACTAATGCCGGAGAAGAAATAACCGTCAATAGACACAATTCCTTACGTGTATTAGTTGAATCAGTAACGCAAGACGCAGCCGGTAATACAATTTTAATCGCGACCACAGAATTAGATTCTTTGGGCAGGCTCTCTCTGCCTTATCGCCTGCGCCAAGAAGCAAAGGCAGGGGTGCATAATCCCAACACCGGTCTTACCACGGTGATTATCACTGAGAGCGCGACCGGCCTGGTTTTAATTTCCAGCGTAGATACAATCACCGGCAAGGAAACCACAGAAAGCACATACAATTCCTTAAGGGTCCTGACAAAGGCTGTGACAAAAGATTTATTAGGCAATGTCGTGCTGATTACCACACCGGACTTAGACACAGAAGGAAGAGTGAGCCTGCCTTATAGGAGTAAAGCGCAGTCAATGGCTGAAATTTATAATCCCAATACAGGCTTAAAGATTACCGCAGTTACCGAAAGCGCAACCGGCTTGATATTAACTTCTAGCCTAGATACGCGTACCGGCAGGGAAACTACCGAGAATTCCTATAATTCCTTAAGGGTATTTGTAAAATCAGTTACCTATGATATTAACGGCCAGATTGTGCTGATTACCGATGCCACAGCGTATCTTAATGCTAATGGGCAGGTAATCTCTTGGTTAAGAAACAAGATTCAGTCAGCGGCAGTTGAATATAATCCCAATACGCACCTTAAACGCGCGATATTCACAGAGACAGCAACCGGCCTCTTATTGGCAGTTGAGATAGACGCTGCAAGCGGCAGGGAAATTACCAGCATTAAATATAACAGCTTAAGAGTTGAAGTAGAGAGCAGGACCGAAAACGCAAGAGGCACAATAATTCTTGAAAGCACTACCTATCTTGACACCTTGGGCAGGCCGGTGGATAGAGAGGGCAGGCGCGTCTACGCAAGATATGTTAAAGAAGAGATAAATCTTATCACCGGCGTAGTCAACATTATCAGCCAGGAGATGGCTACCGGCCTTATCTGGCATAATGATCTAACCAATGTTGCCGGGACATTTTTCATTGATAACCGTTATGACAGCCTAAGAAAGAAGCTTAACTCAATGACAAGAGATGCGTTAACCAGCACATTGCTCTTCAGCTCAAAGACGGTTGACTATAACTTAAACGGCGAAATCATTGAAGATGTTACTAATCAGATCAATAAGACAATAGACCGCAAGAGCTCGGATAATATCGGTAATCTCGTAGAGATAACCAATGAAAATACCATCACCAGAATAAATTATGACGATGTGCGCATAGAGAAAGATAGCCACACCCATGTTAATTTAGGCACACGCGAGGATAGTAGAATGGGAAGAGAGTTTATTTCATCCCGTACTTTAGATTACGGAGATACATTTGCCCATAGGCCAGAGGGCGATGGTGCGGCTTCCAATAGCCGCAGCCATGCTTACGCGGAGTTTAGAATTCTTAAACAGTCTGAGCATTTATATTCGCACCTTAGCTGGCAGGAAGAGGTAGATAATGCCGGAAGAATCCCTGTCCGCTACGACGGACGCATTGAGTATGGCCGGTTTGTCAGAGAGAAACTTTCCGAGAATCTCTTCGCAGATATTTTGGGTATGGTAGGTATTGCCGTAAAAGGCAATACCTATATTTATGATGTGAATAGCGTTGATCATAAGGGAGAATTGTTCTTAAGTTCAGAACTTCTCACCTTTGATAACGGAGATTTAATAGATAATAAAGGCAGGGTATATGTTGAGATTAATAATTATAAACAGCATCTGCGCTGGTTGTTATTGAAGGATAACCGCGGCCGCATTGAAAAGCGCTGGGACGGTACACTATCTCCCAACGGAGTCTTTGAGATAAAAGAAGTATTGCTTCATTCTTATCAAGGCATACCCGGAAAGATGGAGCTGGCAGATAATATGGTGATGTATTTATCCGATTATACCGGAATGCCGCAATATATGCCGCTAAGCGAATCCTGGCTGTTTGATGAGCGTGGCGAGAGCGCCGACATAACTAATCCTGATATTTCCCTCTTTTATGACCAATTAGGCAGAATCAGGTATCAGGTAAAAGATACCTTTAGGCATAAAGGCACACAGGCCCTCGGTTACAAGCAGGAATATAAGAACGGACATGGTTTACTTAAAGAGCGCCATTTCGGCCGTCTTGATAGCGAGGGGAGATTTGTTGATGAGATGACCGTATATAGTTTCTATCTCACCGATAGAGAGAAGGCTAACGCCATCGGCAAATACTACGTAGCCGATATCAGCGTAACCAGCGTATATGATGAAGAAGGTAAAGATGAAACAATTTATTCTCTTTCCAATAACTGCACTTATATAGAGCCGAATGGCAATGTTAAATACAGTTCAAAATTTGGTAAGGCGGAATTGCCCGGCGGGTTGAATATTAATTATACGAATATAGGACGCGTAGTGGAGAGTGGCGTAGGGAATATTAAATTTAAGTATATCAACTACGCTACAGAGGAAGAGAAAGACAATGAAAAAGGAATGCCTATAGTAATAAAAGGCGGTTTCCTTTTAGACATTAACACTGGTTTTGGCAAGGGAGCTCCAAAATATATAACATTCCCGCTTTATCCTCAAGACGGAGATAGGCGATTTGCCGAGAGAAGTTTCATTTATAAATACAACCCGGAATACGCCGACAATGCCTATGAATACCGAAGTCGTATTTGGGTATCTCAAGAATGGGCTATAGGTTTTTATGAAATAAACGGCAAGGGAATGATTGTTTCAGGTATTGAGGATGTAAGGAAAGGAAGAAGGTTTAATAGAGGCAGAATAAGCAGATTTGACGGCAGGACCGAGTATATGGTCGGGGAATATACCAAAATTAATATTGCCGTAGATAACCAAGGCTCTCTCTTGGATGTCTATAAATACGATGTAACGATCTTAGACGCGTTTGAACAGCCGAAGATTTCTGTTTTAATTCCGAAGGATGGGATATTAACAGATTTAAATACCGGTAAGGTAAATGGAAAAGTTAAAATTTATGAGAAGATAGAACACTCTGTTTCTAACGAAGGAGAAATTACTATTGACTTTTATGTATCAGAAAAAGAACCGCTTTCAGGCGCCAGGAAGCCAATTGGTTTAGTCAACAGCGTATCCGGCTGGTATTATCTTATAAAGGCATTTTTCGTAACGGATATAAGCGCGGGTGAGTGGGTTGACTATGTATCGAAATTATATTCTCAGGATAGAAAACATGATGGCGTCTGGCATCTTCAGAAGTATCGGCTTGTCAACGGAGAACTGCCGGATAAAGACGTGAAAAAACGCATAGGCCTTTTAGATGATTACAGGAATGAGCCAAAGACGCTGGCCATAAGGGCGTTCTGGGGAATTGTCTCGGTATTTGTTGCTGGTGGTATCATTGCTTGGTTATTTAAGATAGCGAAAAAGTTTTTCGGCAGAATTTCCTCTCGTCAAAAACTAACGCCGGGAAATCCTGCTGAGAATCAATCTACGGGAAAAACCCTGGTTTCAAATTATGGATTTTCTTCTGATGAAGAGCGGTTGTCGGATTACAATGTGGCGCGTGACTTAGGCGAACATGACTTGGCAGATAAGATTTTGGCGCGCGGGCCGGCTGCGCATGAGGATAAACAAAATCACGAGGTTGAAGCAGGTAAATTAAAGGAGTTTTTGTACTGGCTTGAGCATTTCGCGCCCATAAAACCTGAAAATCTAAAATCAATCAAATTTACCCGCGAAGACCTAAGATTATATGAAAGAGTTTTTAATGCTATGGGGAATTTGCGGCATTCACCGGCATTTACCTTTTTCCTTTTCTATGTTGCTTGGAATATGGCACGTCAGGCCCAAGAGGGCAGACTGGATTATGCGGAAATAGGGCCGGCCATTAAAGCTCACCGCGATAGATTTGAAGATTTCTTGAGGAAACAGCCGGAAGTCCTTGGTAACGGCAAGGGCTTTATGCGCGGCATACCGCTTGATAGTTATGTAGGATACGACGATATTAACGACTTATTTAGAACCCCAAAATACGTTGAGGCGTATATAACCCATTATTATCCAAATGCTAAACAGAATTGGCATTTTTCCAGCAGTCCTATTGACTCACTCCCTGAGCGCCTTACGCCTTATAAGACTTATCGTGAAATAGCCGGCGGCAGGTTTAATTGGAGAGGCAAGGTGCAGATACTCATTAATTCCATGCCAAAACTTATCTATGAGGGTTTGCTTTTATCTCTTGTCATAGGATTGCAGTTAGGCCCGATATGGTTTGCAGGAGTAATTGGTTTAACAGGCAGTGCTTGGTTGTTGCTGAGGGGCATTGAGTGGCATTGGCAGCGGCCTCACCAGAGCATGCTTAAAGAATACGGCAAGCCAGAGCCGTCTTATTATAAGAGAATCATACCAAAATTAAGCGTCAACGATATTATCAATATTTTCTTCTGGATAGGAATTTCTTTAGCTAAACTGGCTTGGAATTATTACATATTTGGATATCTGCTGGATGCCACGTACGCCATCAACGCATTAGACCTCATTGACTTCCCGACGCTCCTCTGGTCATATTTTTCCGTGGTAAACATTATTTTCTTTGCCGCAGCCTACTTCTTCCTTCAGGCAAAGATGGATAAACAACAAGGCTGGATGAAAGATTATCTTAAGCCGCTGGGAGTTTTAGTTTCCGGCACAGCCTTGTGGTTAGGTTTAGGCAGTATCGTAGGCGGCGTGCTGGCGGGGATTATGTTGTGGGTACCCTTTATCTATTTCTATTATCTTTCTACCTTCTCTTTGGTGCAATATGGCCAGTCAGTCTTAGGTTTTGCCAAGGGCATTTATGATAATAAAAAGATTATTCGCACCTGGGGCAGGGTGGAAAGAGCTGTGGGTAAAGGTGCAGTAGGTGTGCACAATGGAGCATTAAGAAATGAATTTGCTAAAAAGATAATCCCGCAAGATGTGTTTGATAAGTTGGCCCCTGAGCAGATTGACGTAGCCTTTGCTTGGTATTGGAATACGATTATCCGCGTTACAGCCAGAGGAGATATTCTTACCCCGGAAGAAGTGAAAGCTTATATATTTGACCTTGATATTGAACAGGGTAAGGAACCGGAAGATTTCCTGTCAGTTAATGTGCCTGAAAATTTCCTGTCAGCTAAAATCACGAGATATCCGGATCTTTCTAAAGCGCCAGCTAACGTCTCTGCCAGACGGGAGTTATTTAGGGTGTATGAAGAATTGTTTATGCATATGGAACGCGCGCAGAATTTTGATAAGCTTTCTTTTGGCTGGGCGCTTCCCAAGTATACCAATGATGATTATATCTTAGGCGGAGCCAAGACCACGCTTGACCTTAATAAGTTATATGAAAAAGGCGGTCATACCCATTTGACTTCTGAAGTTGAAAAGAAGAGAGATGAATGGCGCATTTTGATTCAGCGCTTGTCGCGTGGCATAAATATGGTTGGAAATATTGACCCGGAAGCCGATACATTACTCAATGGGTTTGTAACGGATGCCACCATATTAGCGGATTTACACATGATGCAGGATTTACGCAGGGGCCAACCGCTGATTCTTAAAAACGAATGGGTAAAATTTGAAGTAGAGATGTGGGCAGGTTGTCGGTTCCAGCCTATTGGACGCACCGTACGCGGTTTTATGCGCTATGAAGACTCTAATAAGGTTCTGGCCGGCATAAGTTATTATGGGGTGACTCCGCCACAAGGCATGTCTTGGGAAGAAATGGTGGAAGAAAAGATACAACAGCGATTCCAGCCTTTGCTTGGTTTCCAGCTTTATCAGGATATTCTTAACAACGACGATGCGCTTATACGTCATTATCGCCGTTTGTTCAAAATGTATCCAAATCTGGAAATGGCTTATGTTTGGCAAACAGGTGTTTCAGAAAAAGATTTTTCAGGGCTTGGAGTCAATTACAAAGAGCTTAAGGAAGATTTGATAGAGAAGAAATATATTGATAAAAAAGGAGTGTTACAGGATAAATTCAAAAATTTGCAAGGCGTTTTTGAAATGGATTTACATCCTGACTATCAGAACCATCAAGAAGAAATATATGATATTTTACGGCAAGCTCAGAAAGAGAGCGGAAAATTCTACAGCGTATGGACAAAAGGTGTGGATGCTCAAGGGAATCCAATAGAGCTGGCCAGGATAGAGCTTGCTGGGAATCCTATTTTAGCCCAAGGGAAACCGGAAAACCAGAATCATTTCCTGCCGTTTGTGAGAATTGAACACATGCAGCAGACTGATGAAAATCAGGATCAGTATATCGGCAGTGCTTTCTTGGCGTCTAATATCATTCAGGAATTTCATAAGGATGAAAATTTGGTTTGTGTCGGCGTTCCCGAATACATCTATACGGAAGACTACAACAATCAGTTTGCCGCAGATGATGCGCATGCGGACAGGTCGTTTAATCTTATCATCCAGCCCGCCTTGGAGTTGCTCAAGTGGAAAAGGAAAAATTATGGCCATCCGGATTGGTGGAAGGTGGCATTTTTGAAATCCACCAACCGTATGAGCAAGGCCAATCCTGTTAATGAGGATATCTTTAGCGGTTATGAAGCAGAGGCAGCAGGCAAAAAGATAAAGACAGCTAACTTTGGAACAGTGGGTAAAGCCAGAGAAGCGAGTTTCATTGGTAACAGCGCCAAGAATATGAAATTCGGCGCTGGCGGCACAGAACAATTCCAGTCGCGCAATGTCAGGGATATGCGCTTTGGCCGGGTTTATGGCACTAGGCTTGGCCGCGGATTGGGTATGCTCAGTCATTATTACGGCGGCCCGGGTTTTTATCCCAAAGAAGCGACGGTTGTCAAAAGCAATTTATCCTATGCGCTCTTCCTCGTTTTCTTAGGTATCAGCGCTTTCTCTGCTATGCCGCTGGAGATTACTTTAGCCCTAATAGGCATTATGTATTCTCAGACCGGCACATTCCCGGGCTTGGCAAGATTATTGTTTGATTACGGGTTATGGGGCAATATTGAGAAGAGAAGCTGGCCTACCACGATTGTATTAGGAATCATCGGCTTTATCATCACTTTGTCCTACGGCTTCTCTTGGCCTGCTTTAATAGCCGCCGCAATTTCTGCTTTTATAGTTTTCTCCCCTGGTATTACCAAGTGGGTGAGCTATGTTATCAGCTCTTCTCCTCGTTTTCAGGCGCTGGTTTATACGCACAAAGCCGGCTCAGACGCTGCTAACCAAGGCAGTGCCGCGTATGTGGGCAGCGGAAGAAGTCCTGAGTTGCAACATCGGCCGCTTTTCCATTCAGAGGTTCTTCCGACCAATGATCCCAAGACTCCTTTTTACAGTGTGCAGGGAGACATGATTGAGAGTTCACATTTTACGCCGGCTCTCGTCGGTCTTGTTATCAGTGGTTTGGGTATTTGGCTCTATTGGAATGCTTCTTTGACTCTGTCTTGGGCTGTATTTTTATTCTTCCTCTCCGGCTATTTCGTGGCGCCTTTAACCAATATCGGCGGAACGCCCATGGATGTCGGTTTCAAAATGTATCGGAGACTGTATGCCGATAACTTTAAGCATTGGAAGCAGATATTGCGCAAGGGGGGGTCGGGAAAATATGAAGGCGGGAAGAAGAAATTTATAAAAGATGTGGCAGAAGTAGAGGCTGTTTTGAGAGATGCGCGTAAACAAGGAAACATTGATGAGGTCGCAAAAGCGCTCAAGGCCAAAGAAGGCCTCTATAAACTATTCAATCCTCTTAATAGAATGCGGTTAGTAATTCATGGGGCAGTTTTATTCTCTACCTTATTGTTGTTTGTTAGTCCTTTTGGGATTCCGTTATCTGCTACTCTAGGTATAATTTTCTCTTTATTAGTGTCTAAAACGTTAGGTATTTTATTTGCGGCTTCTTTCGTTACCAGTAGTATTATTACTATCGCAACTTTAATCAAGCAACTTTTTGATAAAGCTAAAAGCGGACCATATGGCGAGGGTGCTGAATTTCCTCCGTCAAGCCCAATACCGCCATCAAACACGACCTCTTCGCCCTTATCTAAATTACAAACTATTTTACCGATAATTATAAATGCTGAATATCTTAAATTCTTAAATCAGGATAAGGCGCTAAAAGAACTTATTCAGGCTGAGCACAATATCAAATATGCTCATATCAGCCAGCTTCGCCGTTTAGCTTTAGCAGGGAATGACGAGGAAAGATTATTGGCTATTGCCGTATTGGAAAAATTGGAAGAGGCTTGGCTTAGCGTTGAGAATATAAATATGCTTACAGAGGCAGAGAAGGTATATAAGCCAAATGAGCCTTTGACTTCTCGGAACTTAGGCCTTTATTATCGTCTAAATGTAAAAGCCTTGGTGGAGTATTTCAGCAAACATAATAACGGCAGAATGAGGGCATTATCTATTAAGGAAATAATTGAAGGTAAGGACGAACAAGGCAACGTTATTATTGAAGGTTATGATATGGATGGCGATACAACCGTATTGGGTTTAAGACATTACGAAGAGTTAATTGCAGGCGGCTACTCAACTGATTTTCAGAGAAAAAATGCGCTGGCGACACTTGAGAAAGTCATAAATATGTTAAGCGAGGGGGAGAATTCCCGAGAGGTGCATGCGTACCAGCAGATACAGAGAAATAACCCTTACTTTAGCCAATGGGTAAGGGCGAATTACCCGGGTTTCAGGCCAATTTATTTAGCCAAGGCGTTAATGCCTTGTTATGGGATTGACCATATTTTGAGCGCTGTTTGGGGTGGCGGGCATCTTGCGAGAATCTTTGAGGTAAGCCGTACGTCTCTGGATGGTATTAGTCCGCACGAGGATTTAAAAGGAATTTCAGCGCTCATCAGCGATATAACATGGAAATATTTGTTTAAGGTATGGATAAGATATAACGGCAAAGAATACAAAGTGCATTTTAATCCGTTAGGGCGTTTTCAGGACTCTGAATATCCTGAATTAGAACACAAATACGTATATTCAGATGACATAGAGGTTGACCGTGAAAAATCGTACGCGGAATATCAAAAAAATGTCCGCAGAGACTTTGACTCTTTGTATGCCCAGAATCAAGAATTTAAACAGGCCGTTGATATATTGTACGGGCAGGCTAAAGAAGCCGGCCTCTTGGAAGGCGATGAACCAATCTTAATTGTTGATGAGTTAAGCCATGACAGCTTCACTTGGATTTTGAAATATGCCATTGAGATACATAGCGGAAGAAAAGTTGAGACATTTAACGGAGATTTTCTCGGGTTGCATATCACTCATCCTTTCCTGCCCTCGCTTTCCAAAGAAAATATAGATGAGACTTTTGCCGTTTCATTTGGGGGGTATAAACCGTTTAAAAATCGTTTTAATAAAGACTTTGAGTCATTGGAAGATGAAATAATCCATTACGTAACTTACGAACCGTTCTATGCGCCCAAATGCATTGTTTCGGATACCAAGACGATAAAAGATGCAGTTATGATTTATCATGGCTACGAACAACTAGAACACAAACTTCTGGCTCGTTTCACGATGATTTATGCCTGGAATGGGGTTATAGATTTTATTCACAAGATGACCGTCGTTGCAAAAGAGGGGAAAACTTTCCGTGAAGTCTATGAGTTAGAGAGGGAGAATGAAGTTTCTTCTCCTATTGAAGCTGATAATTATGCCGTGTTCTATGTTTCGTTCAAGGACGGTTATAACAGTCTTAATGTGCCTGATGAGACTAATAGAATTCATGTCTTAGGAGCGGAAAGAATAATAGAGCAAGGTAATGATATAACAGAAAAATACGCTAAAGAAATAGCAGTGATGAAAGAGAAATTATCCAGATTTATTAACCTTTTTGGTTTTACAACCATTAATGAAATGCGCGGGCGCCGGGCAACCTTAGAATTAGCAAGTGTGGGCTTTGACCCAGGCGAAGGTTTTGCTACTATGGCGGATAAGATTAGCCGGGTTATGGCTGATACGGAAGTTCGTATTCTAGATTATCCAGGGTATCTGTTTAATACCGAAGCAGGGCAGGCAGCCGTATTGGTAGGAGAGACAGAAGGCGAGTCAAATATCTTTATTTCCGCCAAATTATATAGCGAGTTACGCAGTGAAGAATACAAAGAAGGCCAGCCGACTGTATTGTGGGCTGTTCTTGCTCATGCCGCAGCGCGTATCGCAGGATATAAAGAATTTCAAGCCAACGCCTACCATATTGTCATGAGCGCAGATACGGATAAGGTTTTGTCCGAATTAGCCATGAAATCCTCCAGCCCGATGGATGCCCTTAAGCAAAGAGGCATTTTCGTCAAAAACAGGATAGGTGAGTTAGCCATTGACAGCATTCCGGGCCAGGATTGGAAGCATGATGATTATTTATTAAAGTATATGGCGGCCAATGAGCTGGCCACTGGCGGAATCATTGCGAATAATGTGGCCGGCAAAACTGACGCCCTGGCCTATTACGATATAGATAACGAGCGCAGGGCTACAGGCATGAATCTGCACAGGATAACCGGCCGGCCGGTGGTGATCTTTTATCTGCCCGGCAACGGCAATCCCCTGGTGGGCGGCCATGATAACATCGTCAAACTTGGCATCTGGCTTTTAAATGCTGATTTTGGCTTAGTCAGAATAGCCGGTCAGCGGGAAGTGGTGGTCAAGGTCAAGCGCGACGAAGACTTAGTCAGTATCCATGACCGCTGGCTCCTGGCCCAGGCAGCGCTGGGTAACTTCGATCCGTTCATCCGCTTAGTCGGCAGCAAATACAGCTCTGATGCCGAAGGCTTTGAAGAGATGTTCAACATCTTGGAAACCAACGCTGAGATAAATACAGAGATTATCTATGGCATCAGCACGGAAAACGACGCGCGCATCCTGCGCTTTTTGCCTTTACACTACGTGAATGTGGGCGAGGCCATCCATACCGGCCGCCTGCGTCCAAACCATAAGTTCTCCAGGGCCTGGATACGGCGCATGGACAAAAAACAATTCGGCAAAGGCTGGAGCAAGGCAACCTATGAGGCTTACATTGAGGAAAAAGACAAAGAAGTACAGAAGACCTTGAAGGAATCAGTCCACGCCTTCAGACAGGCAGGCACGGATCAGGACCTAACAAATAAGCTTGTCAAAGCACTTGGCTTCGGGGTTGAGGTTGATTTAGCCAAATACAACGGCACGCAGTTGGCGCTCTTTATAGAAAAAGGTTTAGAGCGCGGCATAGACATGAACCTCTTAGACCATGAGTACATAGATTTAGGGGTATCTTCAAGCCGCTGGCGCGATGAAAATTACACTGGTCTTGCCCTGCCGTACTACGCCTGGTATGCCTGGTTTACCGGTTCCTGGGGCTTCTCCAAAGACAAAAACAAGGCCAGGGATTTTGAAAAGTATGCCGTAGAAGGCGTGCTCGGCCTGCATCAGGATGTGGCAAAGAAGCTCAGGGAGCTGGAATTCGCCAGGCTCCTTGAGGCCGCTGAAACAATCGCGGCCCAGGGCGAAAAGTATGAGATTGTCAGGACCGAGAGCGGCTTATTAGAGGTCAAGGTCAAATCCTCCAGCCCGATTGAACAAGTGCTAATGAAATTCAAAGGTAAAATCAAAGAGACTAATAATCCTCTTGCTACTGTGGGAGCAACGGCTTATCTGAAAGGCAGTTGGGTTCTTGGCGATAAGAGGATGGTGCCGTGGTTTAAAGAACAGATTTTAATAAATGTTGAAGGCGAAGCATTCAATGAACCTGATATCCGCAAACTGTTTGAGCAGTCAACCTTTGTAAAGCCGGATTACACAAGCAAGGATGCAAGAGTCATCGCCGATTTTAGCGATACAGCTTTTATGATGCCGGATGGTACGCCTATCCCATCATTTGAAGAAATTTTAGGTCAGATTATCGCCGAAGAAATTAAGGAAGATGTCTTGGCTTATTCTCATTTGTACGGTGTGCCGCTAGATCAAGCAGATTATGCGGCGCAGATGTGGGGAAATGAATTTGTTTTTAACGTTGATGATTTTATGCGCGTGGCCCGTAAAGAAAAAGACATTAATCAAAAGGTGCGCATCTGGACAGTGCCTTCAGTGGGAAGGCTAGAGTTAAGGCACATTCGTGAGGCGGTAGAGAGGCTTGGCCTCCAATTAAATCCTAACTTTATCAGAGCTCTTGAAATAATACGGGAAGTCTTAGTTAAGCGAGGAGAGCTTAGGAATGATGAGTCTTTAGTTTTTGATATTGCTACGGGAATTATTGCCGAAGTTGTTGAGGCGGCCTTTGAAAGAGAAGACGAGAACGGCGAAGATGCGTACACAAAACTGGCGAAAAGCAATATTCACTTGGGAGAAATCCATACAGCAAGATTGGTGTGGGAAGAAGAAAAAATTAATGTAAACATTCCAAGATTCCCCTCCGCCAAAGAATTTATAGACATCATTGAAAATAATATACCCAAGGAAAAAGAGCCTGATAGTAAGTTGGTCCTTCGTCATGATAATACCAGCATTAACCGGTTATATTTTATGTCATGGTTAGGCATCATAGACGGATTTTTAAGGAACAATCCCGTTGCCCTTTATGAATTTTATAAATATGTTGAGAATCCCAAGGCTTATGCAAGGTTTGGCCGGGATATCCTTGAAGCTCAGCGGGCAAGAATGCTTCTTCTGGACAGTTGGGTAATTAATGAGAATGCAGCGGCTGTTGTGTTATCGTGCTTCAGGAGTAACGGCAAAGGTTTGGTTGCTGTAAATCCTTTCAAGTCTTCCAGCCCTTCGACTTCGCTCAGGACGTCGTCGCTTCGCTCCTCCAGCCCGATTGATGGACGAGAGCAGAAACAACAAGAATTATTGCAGAAATTAACAGAGGCATTTGATGCAGCCTTATCTTTATTGTCAGCCGGCAAATCATCTGTATCAGAAGCAGAATTCATCGCTGTTTTGAAACTTGACGAGATCTTCAATCAAGCATTTTGGCTTGAATTTAATGCCTTGAGCCGACAAGACGAAGAGAGGCTTAATGCATTAGTAAAGCACACCAGTGAGCTTTTTAAGGTATGGTTAAAAACGTATTCTCCGGAATTTTTAGATAATTTTAAGGTTTGGATTCTATCTATTCTCTTACACGATATAGGTAAAGTTCTGCAAGAAGTGGGGCATAATACTCTGAGCGATAAATTAATACACGCTCATAACTTAGTAAAGCATTTGGTTGCGACAGGCAGAATCAGCAATAATGAGGGTTTGGTTATTGAATTGCTCGCGCGATACCATGTCTCTCAGCACACTATATTTTCGGGTTGGCTTAGTTATACGCATTGGCTAGATTTCTTCAAAGATAAAAGGTTATCTCTATACCTGAGTTCTTTCCCGCAGCAGGAGCAAAGAATACAGCTTCATCGTCTCCTGAGAGATATTGGCCGGATTACTTATTTTGACACTTTTGCTGTTATTCAATCATATACTCAGGCAAAAACAGATTTTATCAATGCTTCTTGTGAGCTGTTAAAAGATATAGATATCTCTACTGATAGAAGCATTGAGAAATTTTTGAACCAAGTCAGCGAACGAGATACCCCGGATAGAATATTTCGTTTGATTGCTTATAATGACGCTAATTCAAATCCGGTTGATTATAGGTCAAAATGGGCTTTAGCGGTCGCTGAAATAGAACGATCTGGCATTAGTCTCTTCTCTAGTTTTGATAGAAGAATACGAAATATCACAGCTGAGGATTTGACTTGGGCCGGTAATGTCATTAATTCCTTAGCATGGGCGGTTGATACAGCGCAGTATGATATTTTTAATGATTCCATAAATAATTGCCGGTATGTCAGGCAGGAAAATAGTATTAATCCTAATGTGATTAAGCTCGTTATCCTTCTTTTAGAGGCAGCCAAGATATTACCTCAACATTCGCAATTGGCTGTTTTGAATCAAGACCACCAGGCATTGTATAGAACCATAGACTGGGGTAAATATTTATTTTCGCTGAATTATATTTTGTCTTTAACACGCAACTATAAGGTTGATGGCGGCAAGATGTATCTTCTTGATAAAGAAAATACCGTGATCAGCGGTAAGACTTTTATAGAATTTGACGCAGAATCAGGACAGATTATCTTCGTGGTAAATAAAGAATTTGCTAGGGTCTCCAGCCCCATGGACGCATTAGAGAAAGCATTTAAAGACCTTTGGGAACAAGCGCGGAATGAACGCTTAACAATTGATCGAAGAAGCAAAGACAAAGAAGAAAAAGCATTGTTGCATTTTAAGATAGATGATTCTTTGTTGATGGATGTCCGCGAGGCTATTGAGAATAAACTACCTCAATCCATACTAGATAGGATATCGTGGACTCCGCCAAGCACAAACCATGCAACATTAGTTCATTCCCGTGCGGCTGATGATGAAAGCGATATATTTGGCAAGATTGAGCAAGCAGCTAATGAAATATTGCCAGGGAATTTATATCCTTTTGAATTTACCGCAAGAGGCGCTGGCATCATTCCCAGATTGGGAGTTATGTTTATTCATCTTTTTGCCAATAAAGATATCGTCCGGGAAATAGAGCGGCTCATAGAATCGTTTAAAGAGTATACAGTCGGAAAGACAACAGGACTTCTACCGCATGTACCGCATGCCACTTTTGGATATATAGTTGGCGAGCTAAATAATAAAGAATTTAAATTATTGATGGATGCCTTGGAAGCGATACGCGGGAATGTGTGGGGAAGATTCCGAATAGAGAAAGTGACTTTTTCGCGAGCTTTCTTTTATTTAGATAGAGAGAAAGATAAATTAAAAACACTGAAAGAATACAGTTTTTCAAAAGTTGTTAAATCAGACGCTCTCACCAGCTCGCCGGTCAATGTTCTCTGTGTGTGTGATTTCAATTTCAGCCGCAGCCAGGCCATGGAGATGTTGATTGATTATCTTATTGAAAGAGAAGGTTATTCTTTAACCATCCATGTTAATTCCGGAGCGGCAAAATTAGATTACGAAGGCGGTTGGGGTAATAGTAATGAAGAATTAAGAGAAGCTTTTAATGTTCAATTTAACGCCAAACCCAAAAAAGTAGTTTCTAAGCCTTTGACAGTCCGACAAATACAAGAAGCCACCATCGTAATTTTTGCATCTCATGATATAAAAGAAAAGACTGAGCAAGTATTCCCCGGGCAGTTAGAGGGGAAAACGGTTATCGTTTTTGAGGACCTTGATAAAAAAATACCGCCTACATCAACCGAAGGCCTGTCTAAAAAGGCCGCTTTGTTATTTAGAATAAGAGCGGTCGTGGAAAAAGCAATATGGCCGGAAATTCTACTGATTGTCAATTCACGGGCAGAAGCAGAAAAAATAAATAGGGATGATTCTGATTTAGGCTTTAGCTCGTCGGTAGAAGACAGGTGGCAGCGCATGGCGGCGATTAAGGCGACACCGTTAGGCAAGGAGTTGCATGATATTAAGAATGATCTGGCGGGCGGCGTCAATGGTTTCCTTTTAAATCGCGTGCTGAATAAAATGTTTGAGCCGCCGCTGACTTCCGAGGAGACGTATTTAAAAGAACAGAGGTTGCGTCAGGAATTGATGTTGGAAGAGCAGGCTAAGATTGACGCCGGTAAGGGCTATAAAGTGACGGATAGGATGGAGGCTGTTAGGCAGTTAGCCGCCGCTATTGAAACTCAGGAAGGCACCGCGCCGTCAGAGCAACTCAATCTTGATTTAGGACATATTCAGAAAGCCATATCTGCCTTGCCTGAAGAATCAAGACCGGGCTTGGCCAAGCATATCTTCAAGAAAGCCTTAGAATTTATTTCTCCTGTGTCTGTGACTGTAGGAGAGGTCGTTCCCGAACCTATTCAGATGGGCTTGCCCATGGACATACCGGAATACAGACCGCAGGTATTGTTAAACTTTTTCAAAGTCTCCATGCGTTTTGAGAATCAAATCAAGATGTTCCTTGCAGGAGAACTTAGCGACGATGCCATTAAAAGTTTCTTAAGGGAGAATTTGAGAGAATTTATTCTCGTCAAAGAACTCAGCCAAGAGTGGTTTGAAAGGCAGACGCATAATCCGAAGCGTATGGAATACGGCCAAATCATCATTCCAACCTCGGATAAAGTTATTGAATCCGTCCGCAATCTTTTTGAGATTTGGCTTGGACATTCTATGCGTTATGTCCGTCTTAGAGATACTGCCCAGGAAATCATTAGGCTTTTTGAAGGGTTATATCCTGATGTAGCTTTTAACCTTGATATCCATGACAGCGTGCCTTTTGAGGAGGTGGCTATCTACGCCGATATCTTTAGAACAGCCCTGTTTGAGATTTTGTATAATGCGGTGAAATACGGAGACAGGACAAAGATTATCGTGCGGTTAAGCGTCATTAGAGGCAATGAGCTTGGAGTTAAAGTCGTCAATTTTGGCAACGTTCTCACAGGCGAGGAATTGAAAAAAATGTTTACGGCGAAAGTTCGATTGGCCGATGCCAAGGGAAAAGAAGGATTTGGCTTGGGGTTAGCAGGCCGCAAGGAGGATGCAGAGGAGGTTGCCGGAGACATCAGGGCAGAGAGCTCTGATATATCGGGCACGGTGTTAACTTTTGTTCTGCCGTTGAATGCGACTTATGACGTTTTGCCCTTTGTGGCCTATGAGACTAGCAAGATTGGTCTCATCGCCGTTTCCGGGCTTGCCGGCTCAGGCAAAGGGGTTGTGGCCAGAGGCTTGGCAGGACGCTTAGGCTACAGGTATTTTTACGCGGGTTTCTTAATGCGTGTCTTGTTCTATCATTTCATGAAGGAAAAGGCTGATATAAAACTTACGTTGGATAATATTGAGGGTGAAGAAGCCAAAAAAGCCCTTGTTTCTTACGTGGGGGAATTTTTTGAAAAGGGGAGGATTGATTTTTCAAAAGAGCCGTTGGTTATTGACGGCGTCAGGAGTGATTATAGGGATGCCGACGGCCTTTCTTTGCGCCGTAAGATAAAACTTTATATTGAGAGCAATGGTGTCACACTTTCACTTTTTTACAGGTTTGCCAATATGGACGCTGTTTACAATATTGCCTTGGAGCGCTTGAGCCGGCTTATCCATCTCCCTGAAAATCTTGATGGCTACAGGGGTTTTGTGGTGGTGACGACTGACCCGTGGGTCTTTGCGGATTTGAATATCATGCTTTTGCCCAGCCTGTCATTTAGGGTGATGAGTTTAAGAAAAGAAAAAAAGGCCATCAGGAGGCTGGATAAAGAGACAGGCCGGTCTGATTTCGGGCCCAAGAAGTTCCCTCAAGTCAAAAACATTCATGTCATTAAACCTGACAGGCGGACGAAGTCCATGAGAGCGGTTGTGGACGAGGCCCTTGAGATTATCAGGCGGGTTGACGGTTTCAGCTCGCCGGTGGTCAGTAGGAATGATATTAAGGAAGAGCGGATTGCTTTAGCCGTTATTAAGCCCGATGGATATCCTCATAGAAAGAGCATAATTGAGGATTGGTTGGAGCCTGCCAGGCTCAGGGTTGTTATAAGCAAAACGATAAAGTTGGATAGATCTGTGTTTAGAGAATTATATGCCGAGCATCAGGCAAGGCCCAATTTTGAGTTAATGCTTGATTATCTGACATCCGGCGAAGTTATGCTTCTTATCTTGATCGGAGAAAATAAGGCTTGTGATCAATTAAGAAAAATAATCGGCAAATGGGATGGTTCAGAAGTCGGGACTATACGTCATGAGTTTGACACTGTGGTTCAAGGCACTGGCGCTCAACAAGACATAAAAAATATCATCCACGGCTCCGATTCATTCGCAGGGGTTTTGCGCGAAACCAACTTAGTATTCAGCAAAGAAGAACTGCCGTCCGCGCTTAGGGAAGCACAAGACTTAAATGAATTAATGGTTCGTTCCTTTGATGGCACTATCGCCCTATTAAATTCTCAAAAGAAGAGCTCTATTTCCGAAGAAGCGTTGTTCAAGGCATTAAAAATAGATGAAATTTTCAATGCGGTCGCCTCTCTTGAGCTTGATACAAGAGGGCATCAGGAGGACGAAAGAATTAAGACAGCGATAGAGCATACAGGCAAACTTTTTAAAGTATGGTTGAAAACACAAGACGCTAGTTTTTCGGATAATCCCAAGGTCTGGATCCCGTCTCTTCTGTTGCATGATATAGGCAAGGTTGTGCAAGGGCTAGGGCATGATGCAATCAGCGACGAGATTATAAAAAAATATGGTTTGATAAAACACTTCGTCGAAACAGGCCGTTTGAGCGAAAGAGAAGGTCTGACTATTGCATTATTGGTACGATATCATGTTTTCCACCACCTTGTGTTTACGGGCGGGGTCAATTATACGCACTGGTTGCCATTTTTCAAAGACGCAAGATTGGCGGCCTGGCTTGGTTCTTATCCGAAAGAGGAACAAAAAGAGCATCTTTATCCTCTATTGAAAGATATCGGCTGGATTACTTATTTTGATACCACGGCCACAATCAATGTATTCACTCAAACAAAGACAGATTTCATAAATTATTCCTGCGATCTGTTAAAAAATATAGATATTTCAACACAAGAAAAAGTTGAGAGTTTCTTAACTGAAATCAGCAGGCAAGACACCCCGCGCAGAGTCTTGCGTTTGTTCGCTTATAATGATGGCAATCCCCAGCCCGTTTCATACAAGACGAAGTGGGATCAAGCTGTTTCACGGATAGAGCAAACCGGCGTTACCCTCTTTTCAGATATTGGCAATCGGGTGAACACTATTGCCGAGGAAGATTTTGATTATGCCGACAATATTATCAATGCGTTGGCATGGACCATAGATACTGCTGATTACCATGTTTTTAAAAATACCACGGAAAATTATAGGGATATTAAACAGGACAATGAGATCAATCTCAATGTGATTAAACTGATCGTGCTTCTCCTTCAGACAGCAAAAGAATTTCCCCATCATAGGCGCGTGGCTGTCTTGACTCAGGATCGCGTTGAAATTTATAAGCTCTCTAACAAGGATGAATATTTGTATTGGTTGAATGACGTTCTGTCCAAAGTCCATAGTTATGAGGTGGAAGGTGAACAGATATTCCTGCTTGATAGAGAAGGCAAGAGGATCAGTAAAGAAACACGGATTGAGTTTGAAAAAGACCGTGGCTGGATTGTCTTTGTGGTTACAAAGAATATCGGCAACAGTCCGATCCAAGATGAGAAAGTTAAAATAGCCGCCGTTGTTAGTGATGTTGATTACACCATGACGGATAATATTACCCCAGTGAGCGGGTTGAACTTAGAACAAACCCTGCGGTGTTTACTGAGCGATAAGAGATTCATCTCGATCAGCGGAAGTCCTTATTTGGCTGAATATGCAGGAATGAATTTCGGGAGAAAATCTCTTCAGAAACGTATTGCGATTCCTGTCAGAAAGACTTTAAAAGCTTTAGGTAAGATGGAACATATACAGAACCTTAAAATATATTACGTTAACGATAAGGGGGTTGTTATTTTTAATGAGCAAGGAGAGGAAAGGATATCTGAGGATGAAAAGAAGGGGATCCCGGAAAATATCCAAATAGAAATCGGACGAGCCATGATATCTGTTTTCTGCGCACTGCATAAAAATATGTCTTTGGAAACTTTCTTGGCGGGGCCTCAAGCAAAAGAGATATGGTCTACTGATATGGTCGGGAACCTTAACGAAGAATTGAAGAGATTAGAAAAAATAGCCACCCATATTACACATATTAAAGGTATCCAATTTTGGCCTTTTGGAAGCGCATTAGTTCTTGTTTTCTATAAAGAGAACACACCGATTTCCGGTTCGGATATCCCAGCATTAACCCAGCGAATCTTATTTGGACGGAACAGCGAATTTGATAAAGAAAATAAATATTTATTCTTTGGAGGTACAAGCTTTACAGAGGTTGTCCTGAGAGGTAAACGGGATGTTATTAGGGAAGAATTGGATACTTTGCAATCCGAAGGCGCTGTTTTAGCAATAGGGGATTCCAACCTTGACGATTTTCTGTTGCTAACTCGCAAAGAGCGCGTTTATATTCCTATTTATCTGGGTTCAGCTTTTGACAGCATAGCCAAAAATTCTGATATTCTTGTGGCTAGGAATGAACGCGGCCAAGATAATGTTCGGCATTCCGGATTTGGGCCGATATTGAAATATTTCTTGGATGCCGAAGAAAAAGGATTGCGCTATGGGGATTTGACAAGGTTAAATATAACAGGTAGAGAACTAAGTTTTATTACTTTTGAGCATTCTGCGGATTCAAAAGAAAATAATCCATCTTCGCCAGTAAATCTCAATGCCCCGTTAGAGATGATTATAACGGTTATACGTTACCTTCCGTGGCTGGTGGTGCGTATTTTCCGCTCTCTAACGGGGCTTATTTTATCAAATGTCAAGCTGCTAACTTCTTCCCAGCCCGACTTCGGTCTGGCGGGCGTGGCAGGAGAGATAGGGGCTATTGGGGATGGGCTGGCGACTGGATTTATCTCCGGACTGACCCCCGCCAGCCTCCTCAATACAATAAAAGAATCCTCCAGCCCCCTTGCTTCAAGTCTGTCCTATGATTTACCTGTGCCTGAAGAAGAGCATGACAAGGCCATATCCCAATACGGCACAGGCACAATAACTAAAGCAAAAGCCCTGTTAACCAAAGACGGTTATGATTTGGTTCTAGAAAAAGGCAGGTTCTATGAAAATTGGGAAGGAGTATTAAAAGCGCAATTAGCCAAACTTAACCAGATAGCCCGCGGCCCGCCGGAGGTTACCGTAATTGTCAGCACCGAAAAAATCTTTACCCGCGGCAATGTCGCCGCCTGCGATATCTCATCAAAAACTGTTTATATCCATCCGTATTTCTTTAGCCTGCCTGTAGAAATTCTCTACCATGAATTCATCAGCTATCTTTATAAAGGCATAAGGAATGAAACTGATGCAATGCGGGATACAGAGGGACGCAAATATCTGGATATAATAAAGACTGACAGGTGTTGTGTTTGCGGTTCGTCCCGACAGAAAGAATTTCTCAAAGTACACCCTATCGTTGGTAGTAATGAGGTCCCCAAAGGAAAGACCGCCGTTAAAGGAGTAGGATATAGAGCTTCTGAGCTTCATATTATTGTAGAGTGTCAAGGTTGTCATCTAAAGTACGTTAGCGAAATGTGGGTTAGGAATTGGACTAGCGGCTATACCGCGTCACAGAGGAGATTAGAAAGAGCGCAATCAGAATTAAATCATTTATTTTCCATAATAGGAGGTAATCATCAAATAAAACGAGCGGCAGATGTAGGATGCGGTACAGTATCGGATTACATTAATCTTTTAGCAAAAAAAGGAATTGAAACTATAGGCATCGATCCCTCGCCTACTGCCGTAGCAAGCCTAAAGGAAAAAAGAGTTGATGGCTTTGTAGGAACCTTACAAGATCGCAAGGATAAAGAATTTGACTTGTTGTGCTATTTTGCCGTTATGGAGCACTTGATTGATCCTAATGCCGAGATTAAACAAGCCCACCGTGTATTAAGAGAAGGTGGATATATTTATATAACCAGATCTCCTAATTTGGATAGCGAAGTGGCTGAATTGCAGAAGGGAGAGTTCTATGATCATATGATTGGCCATTTCTACTTCTTTTCCCCGGATTCATTAAGTAATTTATTGAGACGCAATGGATTCGAAGTTGTGGCTTTAGAAACAGAAGTTAATCTTAAGAAAGTAGAGCGTGAGCATAGGCATGGAAGAATCAGCGATGCTGATTTTATACGAATAAAACGTGATAAGGAAAAGATTGAGAAGGAAGGGAGAGGTGAGCGTATATCAGCAATTGCAAGGAAAAAACTTACGCCTGTCAGCTCGCCCGCCACAAAGAAGTCGGGCAGGCCGGCGGAGGAAGTAGGAATCGTTCTTATCGGGGCAGGAAGATATGCGTTATCAGCGCATTTACAGACCATAAGGGAATATCAGCGAGAAGGAAAAAGTAGGTTAGTGGGAGTTGTTGACCTTAAATATTATAATAAAAAGCAAGGCAGAAAGCGTGAAAATGAAAGTTGGTATAAAAAACACGAGGCAGAACTGGAGGAATTTTATAGAAGTATTGGTGTGAACCGGGAGCAAATAGAGATACCTATATCAACGCGGTGGAAAGATGAGGCGAAAGAAAGGTTACAGTCCTATGCTAAAAAGGCGATTGTGGTTTCTACAGGCGCGGATACGCATAAAACATATGTGAAATGGGCGCTAAAAAATAATTTTCACGTATTAGTTGATAAGCCGCTGACTCTTCCAAAGAAATGCAACACAGATATAGCTGCTGCCCGAAAAATATATAAAGATTATAAAGAGCTGCGTGGTAAGTGTCCTAAGGGCGTACTTTTTATGCTTGCTACGCAGAAGCGCTACGGAGATATATTTAAAAGAATGGCAGGCCACATTTCCTCTGCGCGTTTAAACAACAAGAAGATTCCAGTAGAGAGTATTGTATATCAGGTAAATGATGGATACCCTATATTCAGCAAAGACCAGTGGCCCGGCAGTTATGGGATATACAATGCGCTCTATTCTCGTTGGGGCGGCAAAATGGCTCATTCCGGCTACCACTTTTTTGATATTATTCCTTGGTTGTTAAGGTATTCAGACATTATCATTGATTATGCGGATGTAAATACTGTTTGGAAAACACCTCTTGATTTATATGAAGCCTTTCCTTTCAAAAGGGATAGCAATGGCATAGTGCATCGTATTGCTGATAAAGAAATTAATCAATATCGTCCCGTAAAAGACCTCTATGATGTGAATACAGATGTTGTTATAGACTTTTTTAGCAAAGGTAACTTGATAACTACTGTTCATTTGAGCCTAAAACATGAAGGCGTTACAATGCGTCATCCTTCTCAAGAAATGAAGCTTCGTTCAGGGCTTGTAAAGATTGAGGATGTCAGGGTTGTTCTTCATAAAGCTTTAGATATTAGATATACGAGAGAAGCCAGGATTTTTGATCCTCAACTGCACAAAAAACCAAAGGCATTAGGAGGGGAAAACCACCGCTATATGAGGACGTTTAAAAGCAACCTTATTTTTGAAAATAGCGAGCCAATACTAGAAGAAACACCAAAGTTAGAAGATGATAAGTCCCCAAGTAAAGAATTTTTAGACATCCTTTTTGAAGGTAAGCCTTTTGATAGAGCAGTATCGTTAGCCAGCGACCATGGCATAGGTATAAAACTTATGGCTGCAGCCTATGAGTCTGGAATAAAGAATATGCAGAGAAGGAACAACGCTTTAATTAACCCTATAGTCAGAGTTAGTTTTAGGCCTAAGGAGTGGATACGCTCCAGCTCGCCGGGGAATAAAAACTACTTGTCATCTGCTGCTAAGAGGCAAAGGCGGGCTTTTATTACCGCCAGGCTTAAAGAGCAAAGAAGAATATTGGCCGGGATTCCGGTTGTTCACGAAATAAGTAAAATTTTCCCCGGAACTGTGAGGGCGACCGACGTTAAAGATATTATAATGGTAGATAATGAATTAGCCATTGATATTGAAAAAAGAATATATTGTTTTTCCGGAGATGAGTGGGGGGATCCACATCAGTCTCCCGTAGAGAGAGGTTTAATTGAAGGCCCGGCTCAAGTATTAGTGGATAGAATTAATAGAAACCCCAAACATGAAACCTATTGGTCTGATGCGTACGGGCCTTATCTCAATGGAGTAAAGTGGGGAGATATTGTTTCTCGCAAGTCCTATTTTACGCCGTTAAGCGAAGAGGATTATTTCGAATATGAAGGACTGTATGATGTTGAAAAGGGTGGCGGTTCTCTTTTTGACGATACTACCTCCGACTTACCGGAGGATATCCAAGAAGGAAATACTTTGATAAATAAGACGATTGAGGCATCGGGCCAATCCGCCAGCCCTCTTTCGCTTAGTATGCCGGAATTAGCCGTGCTTAGTGCCGCCATAGTTTCGCTTATAAAACATACTTTAGAGACAATAAAAGCGATAAAAGCAAAAGGTGCGGCGAAAGACGCTAAAAATAATCAAAGCAAAGAAGGGCCAGAATCTCTCCCCAGCTCGCCGGTGAGTGAAATAAGTGGACAATTAATTGAGCAGTTGTTAAAGAAATTGAACCCGGATGATGATCTTGAATACGCAAGAAAAGTCGCTGTTCCCGCATTATTACAACAGACGGGGAGTGAGGATCTTTATCTTGTGCCGGCTTTAAACCTCGGCTTGAGATTAAAAGAGAAATTAGTTCCTTTCTGTTCTACGTTAAAGTGGGGTGTTCCAATAGCTATAGAAAAGGCGAAAGGAGATGTAGGTAAATATAATTTATATTTGGAATTCCTTGAGGCGTTGGCATCTATATTAGACAAAGAGGGTATAAACGCCTACCGAACACTGGAAGAAGGCAGGCCGGCCATTATTAAGTTCCTTACAGATGAAAGTTCGTTTGTTCCGGTTTTAGAGACAGCGCGTTTGATACCGGCCTTAATGAAATCCACGAGGGACAAAGGTTACAGCGACAAGAGGTTAAGAGAGGTTATTTTAGATATAGTAGATATAAGCGACACCCTTGAAACCCTCAGATATGCCATCAATTTAGAATTAAGGTATGCTGGATTGGATATCCAAAAGTATAAAGAATTAACCGGTCAGGGCATCCTGACCACGACGGTTGAATGCACCTATTTAAGTCAGGAGAGAGCTCGTTTAAAAGAACAAGGCTATGAGGTATTAGATTTGGAGGTTATAGATGTAGAGCGTGAGTATGCCAGTATATATCAAACTTATGAAATTACTTATGCGAGGAAAGGCGAGGCTAAGTTAATCACGGAAGATCTTTCCATGCCTTTTTACTTAAGGACTCCTTTTGCGAAGATTAAATCAGGGGCAACGACGATGTTTTCAGATGAAGATGCCAAAGAATTTAACCTTTTTGTCAGAAGGATAGACCGGTTCTTTAGTGTTGTTAAAAATATTTCAATACTTATTTTTACAATAGACGATCATAGTGCTTGGAATAGGCCAAGAACATACCATTTAATATCTTCTCTGGAGTGGATTTTGGAGGATGCATATAAGTTTACGGAAGGCAATTTTTCATCATTTATTGATTCTTTGGAAAACTACGGTAAAGAGAAGAATTTTACAGAGGAAATATTACAAGATAGCATTATGCGGTTGAAATTAAAAGATAATATTATTGATTTTTCTAAAGTGGCAAATTTTATTGATAGGCGCTTTGGCAGAGAACTAATTTCTGCCGGTAGCTACGATATTATTAAATTTTTACATGCTGTACGTTGGGGGAAAATAATCCTATCTGACAAAGAAACTGCGATGTTGCTTGAGTCTTTTCTGGATGGAGATTTTAAAACTGTACCCCGTCAGTTAATGCAGGCCAAGGGTTTTTCCAGCCCTATTCTTAAAAAATTACCCGAAATAAGCGGTGATAAGGCGCAGTCTATCGAGGTCGCGTTAGAACAGATAGCTGATATCCAGAAAAAAGTTAAAGATTTTGAGCAGAAGCTAAAAGATAGCGGTGCGTGCGTTGGCTGCAGCCTTGAACTTGGGGCGATGAAAAAATCAGCTATCGAAGAGATTACTCAATTAAGGGAATCAATAGAAGAGATTATTTTAGCGCAAATCCCCTATAAGGCCGGCAGCATATTAAGAGCTCTTGACGGTGCTGAATATAGGATTGAAAGCGTAGAGGTGATTATAAGGCATTCTTTGGAAGACGGTGAGCTGCGCTATGTTCTCTATGATACGAAGAATGATAAACGTATCACGTCTTATTCGCCTAATTATAACGCCATAATAGATTCTTTATCATGGGCGTTAATGCGCTCCAGCTCGCCGGCGGAAGGAATCAGGGATTTCTTAAATAGACTTTATTTGGATTTCCTTAATATCTTTAAAATGTTTGATATTGCGGGTGATAAGGATAGACTTGTTTTTGTAGGCGGTAGCGGCGATGAGGGAATCAACGATGCCAATGCCGCTATACTTTCTCTTAAGGCGGGCGGCGGTTTTTACAATGGATGGGGTGATGTTAAGCAGAGCAAAGATTCTTACGAAGGAAATTATTTCTTTTTCCTGCTGTTTATTAAGCGAGGGATAAATAAGGAGTTCGTATTCGGTAATTACAGAGATACTCGCTTTAGCTTGCCGCTTTTCTATCTCTTCAAGAAAAGCAGTAACGGATTTGTCTCCCCGCAGGTGGTCAATAATTATATTGGTATCAATGAGGTATCTCATTGGTTAACCCCTTCTTTTAAGGAAATCAGCCGTCCATTGCCTGCGGATTTTGTTTTCAAAGACAATTCCTTTGGTAAGAGACTTATTCAAGAGACCCGAACTTTTTCTAATGATGCCGACAGCGTTAGAAATATCGGCTTTACCAAGAGAGATAGGCGTGATGACCAGCCATTTGAGATTTTCAATTTTCTCTTCAAGTATTTCCAACCGCTCCATGATTCTATTGTTCATTCAGCGCCTCCTTATCAAGTAGTTCTTACCGAAGATATCATATCTTTATTGTCAGGTCAAGTTGTTTCCTTTGTCCGTGTCCGCTCCAGCTCGCTGGCGGAAAAAGAATTCCAGAAAGCCATTGATTCGCTGAAAAATAAAGATCTGACGGATCATGAAATTCGCGACTTTAGGGATAAATTCCTGCTAACCGACGATGAAGCATTAAATAAGAAAAATGAAGAGTATCTTTTCTCTAATTTGGTGCGCGATGTGCCGCAAGTAGTAGCTTTAAGCCAGCTTTCCGATAGAGAATTATCTAACGCCTATTTAAGAATAGAAGAATTCTTACAACAAATTCAACCTTCTCTAGAAACTATCTTTAGCGATAGTGATAAGACAGCGCAGTTTGTTGGTTATATATGGAATTATATAGAAGTAGCTCATCGCTGGATGCCGTTTAATTTGTTTAAGCGTTTTTATCTTGATAGAGGCATTGTTGCTAAACATGGTTTGCCTCATGCTTTAGAGGTTTTAAGAGTCGCTTTAGAAATTATCAAAGAGGAGCCGGATTTAGCGGCTGGGGTAGATATGGAAAAGCTGATTATATCTATCCTTATGCACGATTTAGCTTGCATTGTGCACAGGGATAACCATGTAGAGAATTCAGCCATATGGATGAGTGCAATCTTAACTAAGGAGGAAAGATTTAATAAGGCCGTCAGGCCAGAACTTAAGCAGATAGTAAAAGGCCATGAAAAAGCAGAAAATGGCCAGCCCAGAGAAGAACATCTTAAATTCTCCGAAGCGCGAATATTGCATGATGCGGATATGCTTTGTGCCGTATCCGATTTAGATAGAATCTATGAAACTTGGGTGAGCTGGTCAGAAGAGCTGTCAAAAAAAGAACGCAGAATCATTAATAAATTCTTCAATGATAAGTTTTCGCTGGAGGATAGATTAAACGCGATTAAAAACAATCTTCGCTATTCAGAATCAGACGGGGTAACTAATTTAGCTTTGCAGGGCTGGGTACGCAGGCTTGCAAAGTTCTATCTGACAGAGGGCGCAAGAAAGATTATTAGCAGGGGGCAAATAACATTAGATTCCCTCTTGGGTTTTATAGAAGCTAAACGTCAACATTTAAAAACTTATCCTTATTTTGTCTTAAGCGATGCGCAGGTAGATGAGATTAAGCATATCTTAGTTCAGCTTTATGATTCTTTGTTTAATTCTATCGCAGACTCGCCCGCGGTGAAGAATAGTGGTGAATTTAATCCTAACTATTTGAAAATAGAAGAGTTAAGCAGAAACGACACTATTTTCGGCCCAATCAGTGAAAATCCATCTTCTCCGGTGAATTCGCAAGAGGCAAAAGGCAAGGAATGGAAGACCATAAAAGAATGGGACTGTGGAGAATTAGGGCCTGAAGATAATAATATGGAACTACTAGTTTTTCTAGAAATTTGTTTAGCAACAATAGCTTACAATAGTAAAACAGGCAAAACGAAAGTGGTTCATATTTATGGATGGCATGAAGATGAAGATAAGCAAAAAGAGAAAGATTTTATGGAAAGTTCATTTAAGGATATTAGAGGGAAAGATTGGATAATTATGATTGTTTATTCTGACGATCCAATGACTCCCACACCGAAAGATACAGCTCCTTTAAGAAGATGGAAAGTAGAAGATATTCAGAAATACTTACAAGATCAAAATGGGATTCCTGAACAAAATTTTGAAAAACCAAGCACCTCTTTGCTTAGAAAAATCGTAACTGTAGATAATAAGGGAGGGATCAATATAAAATATTATGGCATTAATAAAAAGGTAGGCGAAAAAGATTTTAGTTTATCTTCTCCGATTATTCAAAATATCACGAATGATATTAGGCAGTGGGAAAAAGAAGGCAAGGGATATTATAATCCGTTCGATTCTATTCAAGGAAATTCTTCGCCTATTACTCCAGAGCAAGAAGAAAAGATTAGGCAGCAGGCAGGCGAAGTTATTCAAATACTAGATGAGCACCGTAATCCTTATTGTAAAAGCTCTCTTGTTGCGGTCAGCCATCCTAAAGAGTTTGCCCAAGCAACCCGTAATCTCTTACCCAAAGTAATTACTCCTTATTTTGAGTTAGATGTAACAATGAACTCTGAGGAGCTTATCGTAAGATTATCCGCTTTGGCTAAGCAGGCGGATTCAAAGGAAGGTTATATTATTATTCCGGTGATTGCAAAAGGAAATATCTCCGAGTTTAATCTTGATTATGAAGATTATGGGGGTCTGTTTAGGCATGTCATGAATGAGGCGCCATCCGGTAAATACGGTATCCCCCTTTACAGGAGCATTATGCTTATAGTTGATAACGTTGTTGATTATAAAGGTTTTAAGGAATCCAAGTCACAGTTTATCTGGGAATTGGTTGGCAGGAAGACATTTGATTTCCTGGGCCAATCCGCCAGCCCTCTTTCGCTTGGCATACCGGAGTCGGTAGTGTTTATTGCCGCCATGGTTTCGTTTGTAAAGCATACACTAGAGACAATAAAAGCGATAAAAGCAAACAGCACCGTAAAATATACAAAAGATAATCAAAGCGAAGAGGAATTAAAATCTAACTCTCCGGCGGCGTTAGGTGATAGGGTGCGGAAATTAGAAGCCATCGTTGATGTGATGCTGAAATTGGGCACGGCAGCACTGATTGCGTCTGCGGCTTCTTTGGGGGCTATACTATTTTTTATGACCGAAAACATCGCGATGCCGACGGGTATAAGAGATATAGTGTTTGTATCGTGGGGTGTGTTGTTGGTTAATATTATCGTTGGGAATAGGATATTAAAAACCATTGAGGCGTCCAGAGTAATACCTAAAGATAATGCCTCGTATCCATCTTCATCCAGCTCGCCGGTGGACAAAAACGACTTGTCATCTGCTGCTAAGAGGCAAAGGCGGGACTTTATTACTGCTGAGGCATTGGGCCAATCCGCCAGCCCGCTTGGTTTACCGTTTTCAAATTTGCCTGTTCTCGAAGCGGAGCATAAACGAATAATTTCTAATGAGGGAAGCGGCTTCATAGCATTTGTGAAGATAAGCTTAGGCAAAGATATTAAAGTAACCTTGGCAGAAGGCAAGCTTTATCTTAAATGGCAGGAAATATTAACGAAACAAGCCCATTTATTAAGTCAGGAAATCCGCGCGCCGCCTGATTTTTACTTCTATGTTAAAATCCTTACCGAAGGATACGAATTAATTAAAGATTTCAAAACCAATCTGCCCTATACTGCCGCATTTAACCGTTTTATTTCTAGCGAAACATTAATCCTCCACCCTTATTTCTTTGAGCTTTCAGAGAATACGCAATTAAAAATCCTTTCTAATTTTGTGAAGTTCATTATCGCTAATAAGACTATCTCTAATAGCTCACCCGCCACAAATAAGTCGGGCAGGCCCGCCATGGCGAAAAAGACGCAAGATGATAACATAACGACGCAAGAAATATCAACAAAAACGAAGATTGTATTAGGGATACTTGCGGTTTTAACTATTGCATATAGCCTTGGCGGTTATCCTTTTGACTATGTTCTAATTGGTTATGCTCTAACCAAAAGTGCTGTTAATGCTCTATTAGCATTTGCCGTAAGCGGAATAGCAAGTTTGGTTGCCGCCAAGTTATTTAATAAAGAAATAAATTTTTATAAACCGGGGATAATGTTTGTATTGGTATTCAATATGATGCCTATACATCTTTTTAGTGCCACGGCAGTCATAGCTGGATTTATCTACGGCCGCTATGAGTTTTTTAGAAAAATGATGCCAAAAGGATTTTTCTTCGCGGAAAGATTTTTTATGTCAAGGCCAAAAATAGGTTTATTAACTTATATATCCGCTTTGACGGCAAATTCCATATATTATTCTTATGCTGCTACCAGCAATCTATTTAATCTCGTCTGGATGTTTTTATTAACCCTTAATGTTTTTGCCTCAATGGCAAGCAAGTCTCCCGATAAGAAGAATAATATCGATAATAACTCAACTTCTAATCCGCATAGCTCAAAACTTGCAGGAAAGAATGGGTCTTCCGGTTTTCCCGGTGCGCTGGTAAGAACCTTGCATTCGTATATTAGTATCGCAATCGCAGAGCTGTTGGGAATATGGATTTCTTTTAGAATAACTCGAGTATCGAGATTAATTAAGAAATTAGTTGATCCAAACTTTGATCTCCGCCTTAAAGC
This sequence comes from Candidatus Omnitrophota bacterium, assembly GCA_030681595.1. Taxonomy (GTDB): domain Bacteria; phylum Omnitrophota; class Gorgyraeia; order Ghiorseimicrobiales; family Ghiorseimicrobiaceae; genus CAKKQO01. The sequence continues at coordinate 63,459 of JAUXSB010000033.1, read as the reverse complement.
AGTTAGAGATTTAAAGAAATTAGGTTTTACTGATGAGCAGATAACCGACTTTTATATTGCAATTTTAGCTGATTTATATTTTGGTAGGGCGGTGTGGGAAGGGAAAAAAATTATCGCTTGGCTCAAAGCCAAGGAAGCTAAACTAGAAGCTAAACTCAGTGACATTCGCCAACAGGAATCCGACTTGATTGGGTCCCAAACCGGCCTGAAGATCAGCCTATTCGAACAAAGAAAAGAAACAGAAGCAAGCCTTTCCTCAATCCGGGAAAAAATATCTTTCGCTGAAGAGGCATTAAGCAGTTCGCCGGTGGAAGAAAAGTTACCAGGTCATCAGCCATCAGTCATCGTCTCCTCCCCTATATTATTAACCAAATTCCCAATTCTTATTTTTGAATTAGAGCCCCAACAGAGTATTGATCAGATGGAATATATTCTTTTGAACAATCCAGGTTCTGCTGTTTTTGTTCGAGAAGTCAAAGCCACACTCATTACCGTTTCTGAATTCAAGAAAGGTTTTAAATACGAAGGACCTTTCTTGGGCGCAAGGGGAGAGAAAAAACAGGGAAAAGTGTATATTGGTGAAATTTCCGCAGCTAAGGTTGTGAATTGGTTAGCGAAAGAAAAGAAAATTTCAAAGATACTCTTATGTATATGCAATCCTGGTTCTGACAGCGTTAAAGGAGTGATTATCGATACCGTGTATTCCAAAGGTGATACTTATGCTACGCCTGTCCTACCTTTTACGTCCCTTCTTCTTATGAGCGAAAAAGAATGGGTTGTTCAAATCGGCAAAGGCCCCTCCAACTCGCCGCTTTACAAAGAAGAGCATATTAATAGATTAAGAAACGCTATATTCTTACGAGAACAGATTTCCCGGCTGCCAAAGAGAAAATCCGGGGTTATGATGCCGGTAGACAAAGGAATTAGGAAGATTCGTTCTTTTATCGAGAGAAGCGATAAGAAAGTAATTTTAGTCATAGATGGTGACCAGGGTGTTGGAAAAACAGAGTTGTCCTCTTATATGGAGAGAGGCGGATTAGGATTAAGGGCAGAAAAGAGGGATGTAGTAATACATATTGAAGGGGATTGGGTAGTCTCAACAAAGAAGTTGGCCAAAATTATTTCCAGCTTTATTATAAGCCGTAAAAAAGTGCTGATTTTTGAGGGTGTCTCAAGCACGCATCAGATTAGGGAAGCGGCATCTTTAGTAGAGAGGTTTTATGAAGTCATTAATTTGTTGAATATAGAAATACCTTTTGGTTATTTTGGCACTTACTTTAGCACCAAGATGCGTTTTACGGCCCCGGAACAATTCAGGCAGGTAAAAGATAGAAAAATGAGTTCGCCGATACCGAACGATAAATTAGAGAAAGAAGCGCTTATTCCCGAATTTTATAAGGCCGAGAGGGAGGATTTACGAATTGGGCGTGATACAGCGTACATTGACCCCGAGACCGGCATAATTAAGATATTTGCGCCGGATATAATGAAGCTTAGCAAAGACGAGCAGGGGCAGTTGTTAGAGAGCATAATTTCTGTTTACGAAAAGGATAATGCCGGAAAAGAACTCACGCCTATTGCTAAGCAAATAAAAGAAATATCAGAAGGCCTAAACCGCCAGTGGCTTAAGGCTAACGACCAGAAGATGTACCAACTGCAGGTTTATTCTTTATTAGGGAAAGGCATATTATCAGGAAAGGGCGTAGTTATTGACATCGTTGACGAAAACAGTAATCTCTTTGCGCAAATAGGAATGGATTTCATGTTGAAAAATAAAGAGGTTGTCTTGGAAGTGGCATCGGATACTACCGAGAACTATCCTAAAGGGCTTAATTTGGTTGCTTGCGCCCTAAAATTATTATTCGCAAGGCTGCGTGATGATATTGCGATTCGCATGATGATAAGAGAGGATAGGACAAAGAAATTTTTAAAACGCGCTCTTAAGCAAAGGCTTATTATAGACGCTAATTTACTCAAGCGCACTTTTGTTGGTAAAGCTTTACATTCAGCCGGGTTTACTTCCCATAGAGTTTATAAGAAGAGGTATTGGTGGCTTTTGGGCTTATCCGAGATATATTGGGAAAGTCGCAAGCCCGCTGCTATAAAGATAAATTCAAAGGCTAACTCCAGTCCGTTAAATTTAAATAACCCTTTAGAGAGAAGCTACATAAAGAGATTGTATTACCTTCCGTGCCCCGTTAGAAAGACAATTTTTAAAGGCGATATCTTACCTTCCGTGGCTGGTGGTGGGTATTCGTCACTTTCTAACGGGGCGTGGCTGGCGGGATACAATCGCTCTCTAAGGGGTAATAATATATCAGTCGAAGAGCAGCAGGGAGTTACAGCGAAAATATCTGTTGGCAAAGTTTCTTCGCCGATTAAGAACAATAATGCTAACGAGTTACCGAAAATAGTCGGTGCCTGGGATATTGCTCATGATAGGGAAGATACGAATGAGGTAATAGTAGGCGATGCTTTCTTTGCTTATGCTACGGTAAAATTCGACAGAGACGTAAGCATGGAGGAGTTTCTTGGATTTATTAGTGATGGCTATATTGAGGTAGGCGTGCGGCCGCATAGAAGTAGAAAAGTTGTCAGGGAAAATATAGAAATAGTGAATATCTACAAGGACAATAGGAAGGTGTATGGCAGGAAACCGGGCATAAGTTACAAGCAACATATATATGAAAAGGGTAATATCTTTAGAATCGAGCTGCAAATTATTCCGACGGATATCCCGGAAGAGAACGAAGGATTTTTTGAATTTACTATATATTTTAGCCATAAGGGAAATAAAGAGGAGGATTATAAATGGGCGTCCGAAGGGCCTGATGATTTAGTAAGGTTGATAGTAAAAGCGCGTAGCGAGGAGAATATTAACGAATTATTACATAAGCAGAAAGACAGGTATCTGACCAAAGACCAGCTAGAAAAACATTCGGCTATAGTCATACTTGCTTATTATTATCCCGCTCATAAATTAGCCGGGGATTTAATACTTGAATTAATAAGGTCGCAAGACCCAGAGATAAGGAGGCAGATGGCGATAGATTTACGCGCTATCAGCAATAAGAAGGCGTCATGGTTTTTGAGGATATCCCTTGAGGATGGCAATGAGGAAGTAAGGAAAGAAGCGGAGAAAACCCGGTATATCCTTGCCGGCCGGCGCGTTCTTGATGGTTTGCACCATCATACGCGTAATCCTTTCACGAGTCTGGGTGGTTTCGCGCGGCGCATACTGAAGAAAGCTGAAGAGTTTAATACTAAAGATATTGTAGGTGAATTGTTGGAAAGGATTATTTATTTAGAGGGAAAAGTAGAAAGGTATTTCAAGCTGCATAAAGGTATTAACCGCGATACCCAGAAGGAATTAGACGATGCTTTATTTTCGGTAGCAAAGTATGTTGAGGCTATTGAGAAACAGATTCTTGAATCGTTAAACAATTTGGCCGAGAAGGTAAATGAAACCAATAATAACGAATTTATTCGATATTCCCAAGAGTTAATAGCGGGTATGTTCCGGGATCACGGAAACATAACATTCATAGTATCAAATGTGCTTTCTTCGTTAAAAATTGATGAGTCTGCAATTAAGAAAAATATAGAGGAAGTTAAGATTGATAGCTTCTTGCAAGAAATTGTAAAGTCTTTTGGGGCGTCGATTGGCTATGTTTCGGAATTGAAGGAAGAGGTAAAGGTTATGGTTAGCGAAGATTTGGGGACGATTATCTTACATATGTTTAAGAATGCCCTTGAGGCAAAGGCAAATAAGATAGAGATACGCGTTTCTAAGTTGAGAGATAGAATCAAAATTTCCATAAGCGATAATGGCGCGGGCATAACTGCCGAAGATATCCTTTATATTTTTATGCCGTTGTTTTCTACCAAAACATTTGCCGGATCGCTTACCCTTTACCGCGCTAAGAAAATCCTGAATATATTAGGCGGGGATATGAGCGTCAAGAGCGAATTCGGCATGGGCGCGGAATTCACTATTGAATTGCCGGTTTCCTCCTCCCCGATATTATTAACCCAAGAACAGTATAGGCAGGTCATACACGATTTAAGGATTCCGTTTATAAGCACAGGCGGTTTTATCATGCGCGTGCAGAGAAAATATGCCTCAAGCCCAATAAAGACGCCGGATGATTACAGGGGTATTTTGCTAGGAAGGAAAAACAGGCCGCATGAAAAAATCGAAGATACTTATAAATTTACTCCCGAGGCTTTAAAGGTATTTGTGATTCATTTTGATGGTTTTACTCCGGATGATATATTGGAATCTTGGAGGGGCTGGTTTAATCAGGAAGCCTCCGATAGGACTATTTTTGTCCACGCGAACAATATCGACATTTTTAAGGATTTCAAGAATATATCATTATGGTTGAAAGCTATAGAATTTGGCGCCAGCATTAACGCCAGGGCCGTAAACGTTCACCTGCCCGGAATAGTAAAGTCAGAATATGCCAGATACGCATTTTTCGGCATGATACAAAGCGTTATTTCTCTATTGGAAGAAAAAAAGGTCAAACTCAATATCGAGAATCTACCAGTGCACAGCTGGCTCGACATATCTAACCTTTTTGATTTTCTGCATAACCGGGAAAATATAGGCTTTAGTCTAAATGTAGAGCATCTATTAGAAGGCGGGCATAACATGGAAGAATTCTGGAAATGGTTGGATAAAACAGTGCCTATTAAGGCAGTTTATCTTCCGGGGAACCTTTCCAATCCAGAGATGATAAGCGTTGCGGAGTTGACAATTGCTAATCTGCTACAGAGAAACTTTAACGGCGCGGTAATTTTAAAGTACAAAACTCATCATGAAGAGCTAGAATCCGACATAAATATTATAAATAAAATTATCGGCGGGATGAATTCTTCTCCTATAGATAGCAGGCGCCAAGAATTCATGAAGACATTAGAGCAACTTGTCAGGACAGGTAGCCAGGTTTCTTTAGGTATTGCGCTTACGAAAATTAAAGAATACGAAAATAGCATTTCAGAGGATAATCCAAATGCAATAAATGAATTGATTTGGCTTGAGAATCTAACTTCGGAGATTTCGCAGCGTCTTAATGCGATAAGGGAAGGCTATAATTTAAGAAATACGCTGTTAAGGCAGGCTAAAGATGCCTTAGACATCGCGCGGGAATTTTATTATGAAGGCCAGTATAAAGAGGCATTAGGGCTTATCGAATCCGAGATACTTTCAATAACCGTAGATGATAAAGAAATTAATAAATTAAGAGATGAAGCGTCGCGCTCAAAAGATTTAGCGGAAAAAGAAATAGCCTTACTTGCGCTGGTTAATGAAATCACTCCGGAATTAGAAAAAGATTTATCCATAGAAGAAGTAAACGCGTTACTTGGGCGCATAAACGGGATGGATAAGAATTTAAGGGAGTATTATCAATTAGCCCCGATGGAAAAGATATTACAGGATAAGAAAATACAATTGGCTAGAGAGATAGATAGGGAGCACCAAGAATTAAGGATTTTTGCAGAAGCGAAAAACGAAAAGGCTGATTTAGAGGAAGCTAACGCAATATTAAAAGAAATAGATATATCTACAATAGCTTTACGGGAAAACGCCTTGGATAAAATCAGGACAGCTATTCGCTATATGAGTCCTGCTTCAAAAGCAGTAAAACTGCTGAATAAAAAACTAAAAGAAATCGAGGCATTGCAGAAAAAAGAGCAAGAGGAAGATAGGTTATCGGCATTACGAAAAGAAATTATCGAAAGTGAACTAAAGAGGCTTTTTCTGCAATACGGCAGGGTTGAGCATAAGCATATTGAGGCATTTTCCGCTTTCCAAAGCGGTTTCTTAAGCGCTTTTGGCGTAGAGAGGCTTACGGATAAGGAGAGATTGCGCTTAGGAGAGGCCGCATATAGCTTATTAGATTTTAGAAAGGGCGAGAGTTTATTGGAGGTTTATTCAGCCGGATACTATTACTCATTTGCCTTAATCGCGCTGTTATACGGTGTAGATGTTACTGTTTTAGTGCCTAATTCAATAGAGGCAAAGATGTTGAAAGAGCATATCGGCCAATATCGCGGAATAATTAAGAGATTAGAGGGTGGTGCGCTTAGGGTTATAGCGGGGGATATTAATTTAGCCGAAACCAGAGAAGAAGTAAGAAATAATAAATTCACCCATATCATTGCATTTGGAATAACAGATCCTTTAGGAATGTCGCAAATATCGTTCCGCGGCTATAAAGAGGCGTTTAGTTGGTTGGCAAGGCTTAAGTCTAGCAAAGCCGGGTTTATCTGGACAAGCTGGATAAGGCCGCCAAGTTCAGAAGGATTTGATGATATAAATCTGATAAATGAAGAAATGGAACAAGCATTGACAGACGCATTTAAGAATAGCAGCTTAAAAATTAGAGATGTTCATCAATCTAATGAGCCGCATTACCCGGATATTCCAGATAATAGCTATATTTATAGATTTAATGCTAAGCCTGAATCCGCCAGCCCCCTGAGCGGGACTGAACGGGAAAAGTTGCTTGATTTATATCCTTCTACTATTTTCCATACCCGGATGCATGTAAAGAATGTGCATTGGCTTGTGCGGCTTGCGGCAAAGCTGCGGGGCTTAAATGATGAAGCAAAGGAAATATTGGAAAGGGCGGCGATACTGCACGATATAGGCAAGTCAGAAGAAGAACTTATTTATCTGGTTAATTCGCCCGAAGACCTTGCTGAAGAAGAATTAGAAGATATAAGGATAATGCATCCGCATTATTCAATAACGCGCTTGATAGATAAAGGCATTATGATTTCGGATAAAGTTCGGCTGATTATACTTTATCATCATAAGCCTTGCGATATATTCAATGACCATATTTACAAGGAGATGTCAAAACATGACCAGAGGCAGGTGCGCTATTTGCTTGAGATATTTATGGTCTGCGACATCATCAGTGCCTCCAGCGAAACCTTCAGGCCGTATCATTGGCTGAAAAACGGCTCCTTAGGCATTGAAGATATTATAGAGTCAGTAAGAAAGTACGAGAAGAAGTCGGCATATGAAGCGCGCCGCCTCGTGAATGCCGAGAAATTAGCTTATGAGCTCTTAAATCATGAAAGAGGAGAGAGATTTTTAGACAAAAACAACAGGTTAAAAGGCGTTGTTATTGCCCTGACAATTTCCGGCTGGCGTAAGCTAGGCAACGGATATTTTGAGCGTTATTTGGGCGCGCTTTATGAAAGGATAGAAAAGACAGGGGATGAAAAGGCATTGCAAAGATTCCTACGCTCTCTGACAGACCCTGAAATAGAAGATATTTTAGGAGACGGCCAGGCAGGGGCGATTTTGAGCAAGATTTTCGCCGCCTCACTCAGGCATAATAACTTTGGCAGAGAAAGTAAAACTTACCTAGAATATCTTAGGCAAGCCTATCCTAATAATACACTTTTCGCTTCCGCCGTATCCGATTCCCTCCAAAACAATTCCTCGCCGCTTAGATTCAAAGATGAAGCTTCCGCACAACGTAAAGAAGATTTTTTAAACATGCTTGCTGTCCGCGTCAGCTCCTCCGGAATTATCCAGCGCCTGGTTGAATTTGGCGTAGAAAAAAGCGGTATCGAAATTAATACAAAATGGCCGGGTCAAGGTAGGTATATTTTTAATACTCGGCATTTAGAAGTAACCGGAGCAGAAGACCCCAAGAAGTTTTGGGTTATGCATCAATGGCGTACGGAAGATCTGCAGGCAGATATTATCGGAATTAGCGATTTAATGGACAGGCCTATTTCTTTGGCTGATACTTTATCGGTTCGGCTTGAATCCGATGACTCTTGCGGCGGGATGCGTAACGATGGCGTATACCTAAGCTTTATTGAACAAAAGAATTTTCCCGTAGTCGTAAAGGTTATTTCGCAACGTCAGAGCTATGAATATGCGGAAAGAGAAATTTATGCGGCCCAATTACTTAGCATGATCGGCATTTATCCGGAATTTTATGGTCTTTTTATAGATGAATCCGGCAGGCTTAATTACGCAATGCAGGCTGTAGGCGGTAAGTATTTAACTGGATATAATCTGCAAGCCCCTTTTATTATGCAACAGCTGGAAAAGTATGGAATTACAGCAGAGCCTAATATGCTGGTTTCTTCTTATGGGCCTGTGGTCGCCATAGATGCCGCGGATGCATTTGATACCGATGAGTACAATTTATTAGAACGAACAGATGAGTTTTTACTCAATAAAGCAAGGCAGCATCTGAAAACAGGCCGGGGAAAATCCGCCAGCCCGCTTGGATTAAAGAACAATGTATTAGAAGTCGAGTTAAATAATTTAAGAAGCGTTTTTGGTTTAACGCCTAAAGGCATAAGGGATATTATGCGGGCGTTCCATAAGGAGATGGAAAAAGGCCTGCGAGGCGAAGAAAGCTCATTAAAGATGCTTCCAACATATGTCGATAATCCCACAGGTAAAGAAAAAGGCCTATTTTTGGCGCTTGATTTAGGCGCAACGAACTTCCGCGTTCTGATGGTGGAGTTAAAAGGCGATTCTTCCGGCCCGGAAATTATAGTTGAGAAATACAGGCTCAAGAAGAGAGATATTACCCAGACAGGAAATATTTTATTTGACGCCTTAGCTAAGTTCCTAAAGAGCTTCTTAAGGAAGCATGGTTATTCGGGCGAATATTCCTTAGGTTATACCTTTAGTTTTGCCGTTCATCAGACAGCTATTGACCAAGGTGTTCTTATGAGTTGGAGTAAAGGCTTTACGGCAAAAGGCGTCAAAGGCAAAGACGTGGTTGTTTTACTTGAGGCGGCATTAAAACGTCAGAACGTTAATAATGTTAAGATTGTTTCTTTGGATAATGATACTACGGGTACACAGGTAGCAAAGGCTTATCTTGATTTGCGTTGCGATATAGCATTAATCCTAGGCACAGGCACAAATATGTCCGCAAGGATGAAGGCATCCAAGATTAAGAAAAAAATCGGTCCATATTCCGGTAAATCTATGATTATCAATATGGAGTCAGGGAATTTTAATAAGAGTCTGTCCAAGACTAAATATGATGAGATGTTAGATAAACAGTCAGAAAACCGCGGTTCGCATTTAGAAGAGAAGATGGTTTCCGGTAAATATTTAGGCGAACTTGCCCGTTTAATTTTACTAGATTTTGTTTCTAATGGCCTGTTGTTTGGCGGCAAGATTCCGTCTCGGCTTAGAAAGATTCACAGCTTAAGCACAGAAGATATGGCAAAGATAGAAAGTGATGGCTCCTCTAATCTCTGGGGCGCGCATACAGTGCTAAGTAAACTTAAGATTAAAGGCATAACTTTTGAAGAAAGAAAGGCGATACAAGAAATCTGTAAGATTATTTCTATCCGTGCGGCGCGTATAGCAACTGCCGCGTTAGCAGGCGCGCTTACCAAAATCGACCCGCGTTTATCCAAGAGGCATACGGTTGCCGTAGATGGTTCACTTTTTGAAAAATACCCCGGTTTTGCCGCGCGGATGCAAGAAGCATTCGTAGAAATATTTGGTTTTGAAAAGGCAGGCAGGATTAAGTTAACTTTGACTCATGATGGCTCGGGCATAGGCGCTGCGATTATTGCCGCAGTCTCAACCCGAGAATCCGCCAGCCCGCTTACAAATAACGAGAACTTTAAGATTTTCTTGGATGTGATTTTGAGGCAGAATAAAGGGCAGTATCCGGCTATCCATAAGGAATTTAAAATAGAGAAAGACCCGCGCAAGCCTAAGAGTAAGGTAAAAGGCAATATCGTAGATGAGGTGCGTTATATAAAGGCGGCGAGCGGCGATAAAACAGAAACAGTTGATTTAGAGGCATTGATGAAATTCTTGCTTGGCGAGGCGGATGAATTTTTCAAGAGAGGCGAATACGCCAAGGCCGCGACTGTTTATTTTCATGCTTTAAGGGCAGCCAGATATGACGAAAAAATTCAGGCATTCACGCAATATATGAGGCATGAGCCGAAGGACAGCGAACATTCTAAGATTCGTTTAAGCTTGTTGAACGCGCTCTTGGCGAGAATCGAATTAATTCCCGATACAGAAATAAACGACTTTAAGATATTTTGGAAGAGAGGCAATGTCAGAGAATTATGGGACTGGGTTATAAAGAACACAAATATCAGCGCTTTGGATTTCATCACCGACCATTCAGATTTTTGGTGGGCGCAAAATAGCCGCTGGGATTTGGTTAATGAATCCGCTAATCAGTTGAGCTTCCTTGAGCATTATGGGAGCCTTGTAGATGAAGACAGCTGGTATGAGTATTTTAACCAGCGCAAACTTCCCGGAGAGGATAATCTAAATCGTGACTTACTAAGAAGGCTTCAATACCGGTTTAGTGATATAGGCCAGCATGGCAAAGATGAAATGATTAAGAAAATCCTTTTCTTAAGCGGCCTGTTGAGAGATTACTCGAGGATTCTCTTGGGAGATGATGCAGAGAGCGCTAAACAGCTTTTATTGCCGCTTTTAGAAAAACTTGATATTGAGGAAGAAGATATAAATCTTATCATTACGCTTGTCTGTGAAAGCCGTGTCCATCGCGTAATTGATTCAGGCGATGGCGGTATTCACGAGATAACTAATAAATTCAGGCTAAAAGATAAATCTGCGCAAGAAGAGCGACTACCTGATTTTGATTCTGACCCGCATGCCATATCTTTACTTAAGAAAGCACTTGAAACTTTAAATTCAGGTGAGGAATTAGAAAAACTATATAAAAACGCAAAGGCTAAGGAAGGAATTCTGTTTAAGGCGCTATCCTACCTAAAGCTCCTGGAGAGGGTAAAAACAAAAGAACCAAAAGTTACGATATTAGAACATTCTATTAAATTGAATAAATTTACGGAGATATTTTTCAGGAGAGACTATGCGGAATTTAAAAATTTAAGGCAGGGCATGCTTAATATAGATAAGAAATATTTCGACATGCTCTCTGATGCCTTGGAATATATTGTCCGGTTTATGAAAAAGCAGGGGAAAAATACATCCGAAATTTACTTTATCATCAATGCCATTACTTTCCTGCATGATATCGGGGATATAATTAAAGGCGGAGCCCATGAGGACAGAGGAGCAAAGATTATCCCGGCGGTTTTAGGCAGGTTTGGTATTACCGATAAACAGGTAATTGAGTGGGCGGTATTTATTATTAAGTATCATCCGGAGTTTGGCGGAATCGGAGGCGGCGAACGACCAAAGAATACGGTTTTAAAGGCCTTGGATAAATTCGATAGCGAAGATGAAAGACAAATGCTACTTAAGTTTTTGATAATAGTTAATTCCGCGGATATCCTCTCTTATGGAGACGGCAGTTTCTTTAATAACTCTGCGGCAGAATTTATGACTAAGATGCTCGATTTGGAATACTTAAGGAAATTTTCTATTACCCAACACCGCAAAAAAAGATTTTCTTCTGATGTTTCCGGAACCAGAATTGACGCAAAATACACCGTGTTAGATATAGCTATAAGAAATGATAGTGATTTTAAGGAATTTATGGAGACTGTTCAGATGGATCATGCTATGGACGTCTTTGTAAATCTAACGGATAAAGAGACGTTAAAGGTGCTTGAGCTATTTTTTACAATTTATAAGGCATCAGGCGGGCGAATTAAGAGTTTTGATTTTACTGCTTCCCGAAGGCTTGCCCAGTTGAGCCGGCAGTTTATCAAAGATATGCTTAAGGCTATAACTGACGAAAAAAATATATCCAAATTCAGCGAAAGCCAACTGATAGAATATTTAAACAGGATAGGGTTTATCGTTTATTTAAGCGGCGAAAACTCTGAAACGCTTATTATTGATAATGAATACCTAATAAATGTAAACCGTTATTTTAAGGCCGCCGCTATCTTAGATTTTATTTATTACGCGGCGAGAGGAATAGGCACGCTTACAAATCAGCGCATAAGCAATATCCTCTATGTATTGGACTTAGGTAATGTTAAAGAGTTAAGGGTGCTTGAGAAATATTGGCCGGCGGTGCGCCTCTTTTATGGTTTTATGGGCGCGGTGATAAAGAAAGAAAAAACCTTTGATTTAGCCAAGACAATAGATAAATTTAGGGGGAAAGAAGATAATTTAGAAAAAGCATTCTTAGATACCGCCAATGACTTAAGCAAAGGAAAATCTAGAGATTATGCTAAGCAATATCGAGAAGCTTATAATGCGCTTCGTGAAATTCACGAATTGGGCGATCTGAGCGTCTTAATTAAGTGGTTAGACATTAATAAGATGATACGCTTAAATTATGCCGCGCGCAGAATTGATTTTGGGCCAGCCGGCTTTATAAAATTTGTTTATGCGTTTGCAAAGGAAGAAGAAAGATGGGGAAAAACAAGAAAAGGCGAAGGAACGGGCGGTAAATTATACATGTATGATGGCGGCTATAAAGAGAACATTACAAGGGATAAAGTAGGTGTTGTCTCCAAGAGCATAAGAGAGATTAAAGAGGCTTCTACTAAATTAACTAGAAAAGAATATATAGAGCAAATTCTAGGCTTAATCCCCGGTAAAGGCTATATATCGGATGAATATAGGGTAACGGTTAATCTTTTATATTCTTCATCTAAAGCGGAATCCGCTAGCCCCGTGTCCAAAGAAGAGATAAATAAATTCTTAGGGAAACACAAGGCGCAGTTTAGCAGGGAGCAATTAAGCGATTTCAGAAGATTCTTAGAAAGACACTCTTTAGCTTTAGGTAAGGATTTATTCTGGAGGACATTCTTTGGGGCGCTGACAACAAATCCCGACTTTGAATCCGCTTATTTGGCAACCTTAAGTTCTATTGAGCGGGCAGTGGAAAAATATATAACAGTAGAGAGATATAAAATCATTGAACAGCTTGTCTCTATTTATCCTGTAAAGGAATTATTTAATATTATTAGGCTTATACTTGATAAGGTATCGGCTTTATCCGGTGGGCTAGATTCTAATTTGATAGAGGTAATCGCAAGAGTGTATCAGAGGTTGTATGAACCCAAACAAAAGGCATTATTAAAGAAAGGCGCCAAAGAAGAACTTTCTAAACAGGAATATCTTGAAGATATTTTATTTAGGCATGTAAAACAGTATAAGAGGGCAGCAATTTTTAGCCTTGTAAGGATTTATCTTTTCTTAATACATTTTAATGCTAAATTTGAAGTTTCTATCCGCAAGCTTATGGAATTAGATAAAGGCGTGGCAGAAGAAGCTCTGTATTATTTTGCCGAAGACAAATATTCACCGAATTATTTAGAAGAAGATGACTTGGTGATTAAAGATGCCTTTGGCAAGACAGTGGATATTTTACGAGAATTAAGGCGGAACGCCCGCAAGTTCCTCCCGGATTTAATAACACCAGAAGAAGCCATATTAACGGATTTATTCGGCGAGAAAGAAGCTGGAAAAATTGAGGGCATCTTAAAGAACTTATCCGGCGAAGAGGAAGACGGTGATTCTAGCTCCGTGGGCTCGCCACTTAAGCGGTTATTCAATAACAAGCTGAATAAGGCAGGCGGTAACGGATTAAGAGGGCTTAACGAGCAAAGTAAGATGGGCGTTCTCTTAGGCGCAGGCGGAGGCGGCATGCTTACTTACAGAGGATTTTTGAAGTTGGTGTCAACTGAAATGGGGATTGAATGTCCTAAGGATCTACCGCCGGATGTTTTCTATAGCCTGCTTATAACCGCTTTTGGCAGGGGGATTATGGGATTGACTGAGCTTTTTGACTCGGATAATTTTAAAACCCGCTTCAGGCGGCTGATAAAACCAGGCGATTTATATCTTGATTTAGCCAAAAGAGCTAAAAGGAAAGAAATGAACCTATTCTTTACTACCAATATCCATACGCTTCTTGAGCAGGCGTTAAAAGATAAAGGGTTAAGCGAAGTCAAGCAGGTAGTGACATACAAAGAAGAAGTAGTGGAAGGGGTTGGTATTTTTAGAGATGCAATAGAAGAAGTCGGAGACTTTAAGGTTTACGCAACAGATGAGGAAATAGAGAAATTTAATAAAGAGGTTGAAGAGAGCGGTTTTGCCCAGGCAAGAGGCGAAAAGATATTGATATTTAAGCTTAACGGCACACTTACTAACCCTGATTCAATATACAATGCCTATAGAATGGAGGGTGAGGGGTTATCTGTTGCCAAGACGTGCCTATTAAAGAACATTATGTCTAATTATCATTTACTGGCTATTGGCTATAGCGGCAAAGACAGCATCTTTTCTGAAATCATAAGGAATAAAGATATAGTCAGGGAAAAGAATACCTCTTTGCATATATTCTTGCATAAAGAAGGAGGTAAAATTGTAAAGAGCGCAGAAAGGATGCGTCAGGAGCTGAGTAAGGAATATAAAGAGGATTTATTATTCTTCTATGAATCAGGTCTCGAGGATGCGTTAGAAAAACATAGAGATGAAGAGAAAACAGGTTCTCATCGGGCAAAGGGGCTGTTCATGCGCGTAGTCGATTATGCAGCAGGCATAATTACTGAATACGGCGCCCATATAGTTTTAACGTCTTTGTTGGTGGCGGGATTACATTATGTTGTATCTTTTGATAGGTTGATAGAGATAGCAGGGTCTCTGCACATGCATCTTGACCACAAGGAGGCGATTACCTTAATGTGCGCAGTCGCCTTAGGCATAGGTTTCCTTTTGGCGCATCCCGCCAAACAGGCACTGGAATGGATAAAAAAAATGATTACGGATACCACTAGAGAAAATATTGATGCTATAAACCACAGGATAGTTAATGAGTGGTTTAGTAAATTGTCAGATAAACTAAAAAAGCAGGGTATAGACACAGAAGAGGTGTTATTAAATATCCAGTGCGCCTTATGGGCATGGCAGCAAAGATGGCATGTGGTAGCAGAGAGGCTTAAGGCTTTTAGCAGGAAAAAATTTGAAGCTAACGAGCCGGTTTCCTCTATGTCATATTATACTCGAGCACTGAGCTTATGGAGGCAAGGCAGTTGGGAAGAGGCGAAAAAATATTTTATAGAGAGCCGCACGCTAAGCCACAGGAATAAGGAGTGGTTTGTGTTTTATCTTGCCAGCGCCGGCCTGGCTGAACTTTATACGGCGATATGGCATTTGAAAAAAGCGATAAATTTATACAGAAATGATATTCGTAACCTGCTAATAGACTTCCGCAAGGCGAAATATAACCCTGATGAACGCCCAATCTGCGAAAATCTGCTTAAAGAGGCGCGCCTATTGATGGGTACCGGATATCTGGACGAGGCAGATGTAAATATTATGGGTATCATGGGTGAAGAAAACATAAAATTTACAGGGGCTCTTGAGATTGCTCAGAGGCATAGATTCCGCAGGCTTGAGCGTACTAACAAGAAGTATAAAGGCATCATTGAGTGGCTGAGGGGGAACATAATAGACGCAAAGGAGATTAAAGGGGCGGAAAGTTGGCTGCTGGATAGTTTGGAATTGGCAATTAATATTGCTGATGTGGAGTCTAAGCTTCAGGGCTCTGCGGTAAAAGATGCCTTAAATTCAATAGTCCGTTATCACTCGATAACAATAGATATTAGAGATATGTTAGAGATTGCTAAGACACTACGTACACTTGGCAGTTTTTATCTGGATATAGAGAGGTTAGATGAAGCGGAAGATTACCTGATGTTAAGTAATTATTTCTGGGAAAGTATAATCAGCCGCACAGACCTCAACCTTATTTATATAGAGGCAAATTTTGGCCTTGTCCTTTCTCAGCATTATTTAGGCGTTGTCTATATGGTAAAGGGAGAGAAGGAAAGGGTGATGAAAAGGCATTACTGGTTTGATAAAGCCGAGAGAGCCTTTAATAAAGCAATAGATATAAGAAAAAAACTTACCATTCATTCAAAAGATATCAGAGATGTCGTCAACTTAGAGGGGTTGGCAAACAGCTATTTCCGCAGGGGAGACTTATACGATAGATTAGGGCAGAGCGAGCAGGCAAGAGAAGACTACGAAAGGAGCTTAAAGATAAGCGAAGACATATTTAAAATAATAGGCGATAATCGTATGCTGGCAAAGGTCTATAACCGTCTTGCGGCGCATTTCACAAACCTCACAGATTATGATACGGCAGAAATATATTCTGACCTGAGCCTTAAATTGAGAAAACATGGCTGGGATAGGATAGGCCTTGCAAAAAGCTATTTTAACAGAGGCATCCTTGAATTGAAGAGAAATAAGTTAGATAAGGCGGAAGAAGCGTTTATGGAAAGTTTATATATAGTAGCTCCCGGAGGAGAAAGAGTCGGCGATAAGAGGATGACCGCCCAGATTTTAGCATATCTGGGAGAGATCTATCAAAAGAGAGGGGTTTGGGGTAAGGCAATAGATTATTATCTACATAGCAGGGATATGTTAAAAAAGCTTGCCTGGCCTAGAGATGAAAAGGCAGTTAATGACCTCGATGAAAAAATAGGAAAACTATTTAATTCATCCACTCAAATATTAGTTTACGTATTGAGTAAGCATTGGCCAGGCCAAGATTATATTAAGCTGTTGACAAGTGCTATTGATGGGTCTTTTAGGGATACAGAAGGCACAGCAGATTATGAAATGGTAGCGTGGTATATAAAAGATTTCTTCCTGTATAGAGGTTTTGAAAAAGAAAACCAAAAGAAAGTTTTAAAGACAGCTTTAGCGCTTAAAACTAATTCAGGCATTTCTGCTTCGCCTGCCCGAATGACCGCGCCCGACAGAATGTCGTCCAGCCCGACTTCGGTCTGGCGGGTCGGGCGGGAGTCAGGCGGGCCGCTAGGTTATGTCGCCGTAGGTATCATTGCTTGGCAGAGGGGTAGAGCTTTGGTTGAATCAGGTAAACTGCGCGCCGGGCCGGATGTAATTTCATATAATTATGTTCTATTAAAATTAGGGCGTAAGGAGGATTTAAACAGATGGTTGACCTCTCTCCGCCATCAATACTTTGGCGGACAGGCCAGCCCGACTACGTCGTTCTGGCGGGCGTGTCCCGTTAGAGAGAAGCTGCATAAAGAGATTGTATTACCTTCCGTGGCTGGTGGGGTACAATCGCTCTCTAACGGGATAAAGCCGGTGGGCACCGTCTCTCTTTACGCTCTAATTTTTTACGTTAATGCTAAAGGCGGCTCTTCTCCTATTGATTTTCAGTTTATCGGCGTAAAGCGGCATTTAAGAAAACTAATTATAAAGGGATTAGAGGAAAAGTTAGCCGGGAAAAATATAGAAAAGGCAACTGTTTATTATGCCGACCATAAGCCCGGATGGGAACCTCAGTGCGATATCAAGGTACGCCAGTGGCTGCTAGAGTATTATCCCAATGATGCGAGCTTAAATGAAAAAACTTTCAAAGAACTGTGGGCGATTTATCGGAGTGTTTTGCGGCGCACTTATTTTGAGGCGCGTTTAAAAGGCGAAATAATGCCGCCTTATAAAATTAGGGTTATCGAAGAAGGCAACGAAATTCGTTTGCATATCGAAGATGTTTATTATGGATCTAACAACATTCCAGACCAAAAATCTGAAATAACCAAAAAGATTTTTGGCCTAACACGGGAATTAAATGATATAAATCCCCTAATTGTCTCGCTACGCGAAAGAAAGAAACTATTAGATGAGGCTCATGATTTAATAAAATCTATAAGAGAAAATAATATCATAGTAAGTGAAGATGAATATAAGAAATTAATAAAGGCACTTTGCGCATTTATCCCCAAAGAAAGTTTTTATCAGCGATATGCCATTGATGTCTTGGCTAAATTTGCTCGCGCCAAAGAGGATGTATTCGCCTTTACAGAACTTTGGAAATTATTAAAGGAAAGGCTGGTAAAGAAGCAGCTAATTCTTAAGAGCATAAATAGATATAAAAATGATAACAGAAGTAAAGATATCCTTGAGAAGGCGGCGGTTTCATTTAGGAGGCTGCTTAAAGGCGACCAAGGATTTTTGAACTATATCCATTATTTGATCAAGAAATCTCCGCAGGATTATTATGTTAATTTAGGCATAGCAAGGGATTTATTAAGTAATAATAGCGAAATAAATTTCGAGAAGGTAGATGCCCTGTTTACGCAAATAGAGAATATCCTTACAGGAAAATCAGCTTCGCCCCTTGTGAATAAGGCGATAGGAAGGCGCGCTAAGCCAAGGGCCATTTTAATTATAAAAAAATTTCTTACCAAATACGGACGGGATATTTGGGGCGTAGTCAGCGAAAACTTAAGAGGAGTCTATAAAAGTAAGGCTGACCAATTGATTTTAGAGCAGGGAATGATATGCGCTGCTTTTAACAATATACTTACTCCTGCGTTATCTGAAATATCCGGCATAATAGGTGGCGGCAGCCCCGAAATCAATTTTATTATTGAAGGCGGATATTTTATTTATGATGGTCAAAAACGCGCGCATGTCTGGACTCGCGCCACGGATAAATATAATACCCAGTCGTTGATCTGCCCTACGCGTATGCAGTTTGATCCCAACCTTAAGGATAGGATATTGGTTGATACCTATAATTTACCTAAATACGGTTATGTGCCTATAAAAGAATTTCTCCTTCAGAAATATAATAGGGTAGATATCCTAAAAGAAGCTAACCTCATTAGGGGCAATCTTAAAAAATATGAAGAAAAAATGCTTTTTGGCGAATTATCTGAGTTTCAGGCAGATGTTGTGACTTGGATAAGGATGGAATTATTGAAGAAGGGCGTGTCTAGCATATTCTTTTATACCAAAGAAGTAAATTTACATCTTAAAATTACTCAAGATATCATTGATAAATTTATCAGCGTCAAGGAATTTCTTGCCGCCTCGCCAGCCCGACAATGTCATTCTGGCGGGCCGATGGACACTAACGCTAAAAAGCAGGCAGAAAAAATGTTAGGTATCGACTACCAGAAGAAGGCGGCTATGGAGCGGATGATAGCAGGGTTTGCCGCTAAAATAAAGTCTGCACTTAAGAACGGCGATCCGCTGACAGATGCTGTGGAAAAAGTAATCATCCAAGAACAAATAGTTGCTAAAGATGCGCGCCTCATCCCTGTTTTTATAGGCAAAATGGGGGAATATTTTTATCTCAAAGAAAGCTATGAGTTATCTATCGAGCTTTTTAAAATAGCCTTGGAGAAAGCCAAAACATTAACACCGGATTTAACAGGTTTAATAGATGATCTCAAGATAAAGCTGGCAGACAGCAGGGCTGTCCTGCATTATAACAAGCAAGAATACGAAGAGGCAGAACGGACGCTTCTTGAAGTAATCAGCTTTTATCCCGATGAATCTTTCCTATATAACATGTTGAGCCGTGTGTATTATAACTGGGGTAAGTTTGATAAGGCATTAGAGCAGTTTGGGATATTTATAAAGAATAAATATGGCGATAAAGAAACCAGTGAATTTGATGTTTTAATTTATTTGGCGAGATGCCTTATCAGCTTAAAGAGATATGAGGAAGCAAAAGTTGAGCTTTTAAAAGCAGAAAAAATAAATACCAAAAGCGCGGATCTGCAGTTTCTCTTAGGAAATGCATATTTTGGCTTGGAGGATGAAAAATGCCTTGAGCACTGGAGATTAGCAAGGAAGCTGGGGGTCAAAGAAGGCAGCATGTACAACAATCTGGCCTTATCCGCACTTCGCGTGGCGCAGACAAAAGAGGCAGAGGATGCAAGCAGGCTTAGGGAAGAAGCGAAAGAAGCGATAAGGGAAATTATAGCCTCTTATCCAGCGTATCTTACGAATTTGCTTAACGCGGTGGAATCTAAAGCTGAATGGGTAATTTTATTGGAGATATCGGTTGATAATATAAAGGATGAAAATATATATCATGCCTTTTTAGAGGCTTTTGGTGTTCTTGCGGCAGACTGGCCGGCTATTGCAGAAGTATTAGAAGGGATAGTTGAAAAGAAGCTGCAAGAGATAAATAAGAAGAAAAAGAAAGAGGGCAAAGTTAAAGCGAAGGATATCCGTAAATTAGATTACGCAAAAGAACTTTTATCTTTAGCGCAAGTTAAGGTAAGGGCAATGCCGTCAAAAGAGAGCATTTTGGAGAAAAATGTTGATGGGCTTAGAGATATTTTAAGGCGGATTGAGCTTAACGAAGAAGAGGCAGGGCCATATATTGAATTAGACGATATATTTAACAGTATGGTTTCTGAAGGTTTATCAGGGGTGATCGGTGCTCTATCAGAAGTACAGCGAAGTGAAATCGTTAGGCTCGTTAAGAAAATAATAACAAAGAAAGAGCGCTATATCTTCTTCGGTTATCTGGTCGCGCGCATAGAAAGAATTATGGAGCGGCTTGAGGATAAGGAAGATCCGCTGTTTGGATTAAGCGGAAAAATGATGGAGTTTAAAGATGCTGACGGCCTGTATCAGTTAGATGAGGTTATTGGTTTGTATGATAAGGATAGCAAGGGAAGTAATATCCTGGGTGCGATAGCCGAAATATCCGGCAAAAATAAATGGATCTTTAGAGTTTTGGAAGATTACTTTATTATTAACGGACTTGAAGGACTTTTTGAAGAAATGACTCAGACAGAGAATGATTTACTTTTACTGATTAAACAGGCGAAAGAATACAACAAATGGTTGAATTTAGTATTAAATTATGAAATATCTTTAAAGGGATTATCTGAAAGTTCCGCTAATTCGCCTCTTTCGCAAGATAAACATATAGAATTTGAAAATATCATCTCTTCGGTAGATAAGCTAAGAAAGTCCTATCGGGACGGTAGTTTAAATAAATTGTTAAAACCGGCAGGGATAAGCATTCCCGATATTGCTAGCATAACCAAAATTATTAACATATTTACAAATCTTGAAGATAGGAATTTTGCGCCTCTGCAAAGATTAATAAAAGAAGCCGAAAATAGTAATTTAAGGGGCGTAGGCTCAAGGGTTGATATCGTGCGTGCGCGCCGCGTCTTATTCTTTATAGGATTATACTACGGAGACGCTGTTCCGCTTGGGACGGTAGAGAATGCCCTTTATAACTTGGGCCACAACAAGAAAGATATATCCATAGACGCCGCGATGATTAAATACAGGAATTTCATTTTAGAACTTATCTTAAGCGGCAGCCACGCTCTTTATAAAAAAGTGCCTGCTCTTACAAGAATACTATACAAGCGCAGGTTAATTAAGACGCTTAGGTTTGTTAATATTGCGCTGGAGGCAGCTAAGGGAGAAAAAGCCAAGAGTAATTTAGAGGCATTGGATAAATCAACAAAAATTATCTCGCGTTTTCTTATTAACTGGGCAGAGACACGCGGAGATTTCAGGCGCGTTTCAGTAAAGCTCTCTTTTGAGGATGCCCTAGCAAAGATAAGAGGGATGCGGCTTACCATAGACGAAATGATAGCTTTATTAATGGAAACTATAGAAAAGCATAATCTTAAGTTTAGTCAAGATGATATGTATGATATTAAGTTTGTCTGTGAATTGGCGAAAAAGGCGCATTTTGCGCAGATACGTAAGAGCGGGACTGCATTTTATGCCGTTCATCCTATAGGCTTAGCCATATTTATAATAAATGAACTGGGAATTAAAGATAAAAATACTATTATCGCGGCTATTCTCCATGATGTCTTAGAGGATACGGATTATACCTTAGACTACATAAGAAATAAGTTCGGCAGTGAAGTTGCCGAGATGGTAACGCTTCTTACCAAGCCGGATTTGAGCTGGTGCAATCTCTGGAATGAAAGTTTAAGAGACATAATATATCTTATAAAATTAGCAAGAAGCAGAAACGAAGGCGCGCTTATCATTAAATACGGCGACAGGATAGACAGCCTCTCTAAGTTTTATGGGCTCAGTGAAAAGAAGCAGAGGAGCATATATTATGGAACCGTCATAGAATTTCTTAAATATATGGATAACTTGGATAGAATAACAGATGCCGCGATAAAAGAAAGGTTTTACCAGCAGATTATCGGAACAGGCGAATTCTGGGGTTTCTTAGACCACAATGATAAATTGAATCTGAAGGAGTTTCAGGCATATCTGGAAGAAAAAGCGCAGAGAGGCATAATTTGGGGATTTTTGAGGAAAACAATACCCGGTTTCTATAAAAAGGCATGGTTTGATGAAAAATCAAAATTATACCGCTTTATGAAAGAATTATACAGAATCAAGGCAAGATTGCATTCCATTATGCTGCAAAGAAAGATTTATAAAATCGCCAAGCTTTCGACAGTTAGTTCGATAGAAACAGGCGAATATATTAATGGGCGTAAGATTATTTCCACGAAATTAGTAACTCTTTCAAAATATCGGTTTGTTTATATTGCCTTATTTGTCTTTTTAAGCGTTGAGCAGTGGCTTAAGTCTATATTTTTGCTGCTACGCGCTTCTTCCATCTATCCTAATATTGAAAAGGATAATAGGGAAGAAATTAAGGCTAAAATTAGTAAATTGACGCCTGAGCAATTAAAGAGAAGATACAGGGTAACGCAGGTAAGGAGTTTGGATGATTTAAGCATTTACAGGCTGATGCGCCATCTTATATTTGAAATAAGGCATATGAATCCGGAAGGCAGGATTGTCCTGCATCAGGCGGAAAAACGCGAGCGCCTTGTGGCGCATATGATTATCGAAGATTTGCTTATATTATTGGGCATTCCTGTTAAAAAGAGCCATTATATCAATCATCTTAAGCCCGATAGCTTGCCCTACATTGTTTTACCATTTTCTTCCCAGCATAAACATCTTACTGCGAGCGAGCATTTAGATAGCGAACATATGAAGGTTATGCATGGTTTAAAGGCGTTGGATTTAATAGTAAAAGACTTCTTAAAGGACCATGTATTCGTGCATGTCTGGGGCAAAAATATCGTTATTCCCGATATAGTGAATTACGCGCCGTTTGTTGAGAAAGAGGGAGAGTATGTCATTAAGATATTAGAGGCATTTAGCTTTATTTCTGATGAGCAATTTAAAGCGATTGTTGAGCATGCCGTAAATCAGGTGGTCTATGCCAATGTAGATAGAGAAAGGGTAGTCAAAGACCTTATTCTTGCCCGCGAGGAAGCAAGTAAGTTCGTTACGGAATTTAAGTCTAAGCAAAATGGCAGTTCGCCTCTTGGTTTTTCAGAATTTGCCCGCCCCGTTTTTATTTTGCCTAAATTGAAAGCGCTTCCAATTAAGGATAAACATGGCTCAAGCCCGCTTAGCAAAAAAGGTTCTGACGCGCTGGAAAAGATAAGCTTTGTTATTTCCCAGGCCCTAAAACACACTAAGTCAAAAATGAGGGATTTACGCCTGGTTGGCTGGGCAAATTATTTTTCTTCTTTAAGAATGGACGATATTTTAGGGCTTTATGATTTTATTACTCTGCAACATATTGAGAATGTGGCTAAGCTTTTAGGCGCCGTTAAGGGCATATTGGGTTTAAGTTATAGCGAGTTCAGGCTGCTTGATATTGCGGCACGGCTGCACGACGTAGGCAAAAGTATTAATCATAAATACCTTTCTATTATTCTGACACCGCGCAAGCTGGAATACGATGATCCTTTGTTGCAGGATTTAATGATAGAGCATGCGTTTCAATCAGAAAACACATTAGACAACCTCAAGTTTAAAGCCCCCCTAAGGTTAAGGATTGCGATACGTAACCACCACCGCTTTTTGCTTAAAGGGGGCACCTGTAAGGATCTGCTTTTAAATGACCCGGATTACAATAAATTGTCTCCCAGAAGAAAAAAACAGATGGTTAATATTATAAACAAGCTTATGATACTTGATTTTCTTTGCGCGGCAACGGAAGCGTCGCGGCCGGCAAATTGGATTGATAATATTGTCTTTGATAGGGTGGCGTTGCTTGAGAATATAAAAAAGAGATACCCGGATATGTTTACAGAGATGGACGTTGAAAAAATAGTCGGCATGATTTTGGATAATCCCGCGGCAGTAAAAATCTTAGAGAATAACGCTAGACATAATCCTGCGGTTATTACCTGGGCAATGGCAAAGTGGGCGGAAAAAGACAGCATTTATGAAGTAGGTTATGTTGAGATCCTGACATGTAATATAGCGGCTATTAAAAAGGGAGCTGATTTAACGGGCCTCAAGAAGTTTTTGGCCAGTCTGACCAGCCCGACATTCAGCGCCGAATTATGGCAGCCTTGGGGAGAATTCATCTTTTCCGAGATTATTTCCGCTTCGCTGAAGAATGCGGCTATTAGCGAAGAGATCAAGAAGCATTTAGGGGAAATCTGTGCCGAACATCCGTATTCTTGGTTTACCGAGGTATATAAAGAGCAGATAAGCAGTTCGCCCTTGAGTTCTTTAATAAACACATATATAGATAACGGAGGAAGTTTTGTTGACATAAGGAGGCGGCGTAATAATTTCACCAGAGAGTTAATTTCAGAGATGGAGGGCGAAAATAGTGCTTCACCAACACATGATGAAGATTACGAAAAGCATAAAGAGCTTTATCATCGGGTTATAAGGCACATTGAGGAAGTGGCCGGCGGCTATCTTGATTCAAAGGGTTTTCGTTTAGAGGCATTGAGTGCTTTCCCCGAAGAAATTCATCTTAATATCTATTCCGGGGATTCCGATATAGAAGACTACATGAGGGCAATGGAATATGAAGCGGCAACTACGCGGATTCAAGTACCGCCGGGAACTATCGGTTTTTCCGCCATATCTCTTATTGGCGTTGAGAAGACGCCTTCAGTGCTGATTGAAGAAGTGCAGCCTTCATATGCGTTTCGCAGGATTAAGGATATTCAGGAAAAGTTTAGCGGATGGGAGAACCATTTAAATTACGCGATTATCAAAGCCGCTAAAACTTCTGGAATCCGTGATCTTTATGCCAAGCCAAGAAAATTAGTCAAAATACAGCATCGCGAGATTGACCAAGGCAGCCTGCGGCGCTATTACCATAATCCTTATAGGGATAAATTTAAGATAAAACAAGTCAGATTTAAAAATTTATTTATAAGTGATGAGGAATTAGAGAGGTCGCACTTGCTTGAAAAAGAAAAATTCGGTTTTATCAAGTTCCGTCTTGGCGGAGAGGTAGAATTGTGGCACTTGAATCTTTCAGAATTCGCTACTGGCTCACCCCTAACGGATCATTCTTTCGTTGAGAATTCTCAAGAGAATAAACTGTTAAATATGCTGATGAAAACGTTCAATGAGCTGGATAGGAATGAATCTTATCGGCGCGTGGTCATAGATGATGTAGAAAACCCAAGCCAAGGGCCATTTATACCGGCACCCATGCTTGATCTAATTTATTTAGCTTTAGAGGCAGGCGTTGGGCCGGATAAAGTAGCGTTGGATTTTGGTTTCGGCGATGCAAGAAACTTGTATATTTGGAAAACACTCGGCGCAGAAGTAACAGGGTACGAAAGCAATCCGGATGTATTTAAGTACGCGCAAAAAGTTTATAGAGATAAGGTGGCGCCGCTTTCGCCGGAATTTAAGGATTACGGATTCTTAGGATCTTTCGGGAATGGTTTACAGGCGGATATCGGTAAATTCGACGTAATTTATTATTATTTAGCCGGAAGCCTGGAGGATCAAGATGAATTTTTCTATCAATTAGCCGAGAATCTTAGGCCCGGAGCAAATTTTATTTTATATTGTCCGGGCATAATAAAGGACGGCTATGTTCCTGAAGAGCTCGTCTTTTCTACTTTTGATGCCCGCGTAAGCAGAAGCGGCAAAGCCGTAATTTATTCTTTATTCCTTGTTAATGTTTCCGCCTCGCCGGTAAATATGAATTTCAGTAATTTGTTGGCGACAGAGTTTTTCATATCTTCAGATATAGATACTATACAAGATGCATGCAATGTGCTTTTTGAAGATGAAAAAAATGCAAAGGAATTTTTTAAGTTATCAACTTTATTGCGAAGGGCATATCCTTATGATTTGACGCAAAATTACTCCTGTTTTCCTTTTGAATATGCGCAGAATGAAGAAATAATTTTTAAGGTAGGGCGCAATCTTTTTATAACTCCTATCACAGAGTCTTTCCGCCGTCACATAATTTTTAGCTTTGATAATGAAGATAATATTAATTTTGCGTTTGAAGTTTTAATCCCCGGAGAAAAATTACATAAACGGGAAGTGTTTATCAAGGAACGTCAAAATGTATCTTTAGATATTCTAAGCCATTTTCCTCACGATAGATATTGTGTTAAGCCGTTCTATCATAAAGAGTTTGCTGAAGGCGTTTATGAATTTTATTCAAAACAAATACAATTCAACTTGGAATGCCCTTTACGGATTATCGCTTTCGAATATGAAGACGGGAAAAGATTAAATTTTCTATCGCAAAAGTTCCTTAACAATTTAACGAAAGAGTTAAATTTAGAAAAAGGCGAATTAAACGAGATTATTATTAAACAGGCAGCAGAACTTACAGCGGTTATCCATATTTTGGGCTACACGGGACATGAGCTCGATTCTGGGGGTGACCATCATATAGGGAATTTACGCCTTCTAATACAAAATAACCAAATTCAGATAAAATTCGTAGGCGATTTTGAAACTTTTGCAAGACAAAGTTGGTTTCCCGATCCAGATTATGAAAGATATATAGATTGCGAATTTCTCATTAAGGGTATAGGCCCTATTCCAGGCCTGGCGCATGTATTAGGTGTTTCCTTGTATGATGTAAGGAATGTCTTTTACAAGTCTTATCTACGGTTTATTCGTGATAACATTTACGGCGGGTCTCAGATTGTGCCTAAGAATTTAAGGTTCTATTTAGAGAATATCCCTGAAGATAAAGAAAACCCGCCGCAAGCTAACTCCAGCCCGATAAAGAGAAAATTTGATAAGAGCGTTATAGGCCTGCGTAATCTGAGGTTGTTTGATTTGTTGGGAAAGGCGTATAGCGCTATGTCAAATAATGATATAGATTCAGCGGAAAGAATCATCGCGAAAGCGAAGACAGGCAAAAATTCTATCTACAATGTCATCATTGCTTCCTTAAGGGCTTATGTTTATGAAGCAAGAGATAATCTTGTATTGGCCGAAGAGATTTATCGGGAAAGCCTGCGCCATTTAAGGAATTTAAGGGGTAATTATTATCGCTTAATTAATGATATGGACTTGATGGATAAAATTGAAAGGGATATACATCTTAAACTCGGAAAATTAAATAATAAACTCGGAATTTACGCAAAGGCCTTTAATTATCTGGCAAGGGCGCAAGAATTGAATATAGAGCTTTCTGAGATAGGCAGCGCCTCATATATTGAAGTAGAAATGGGTAAGATTATTTCTCTTTTAGGCGAAGGTAAGACAGGGTTGGCGTTAAAATACACGGAGGTATTACTATACACTTATCCTGAAGAGGTAGCTTTAGCGGAACTACTGGAGAAAGAAACTTTTAACTATTATGCCCGCCAGATAGACAGTTTTTATCAACTGACTCAAGAAAGCCGCAGTAACCTCAGCCTCTTCTTTACGTTGCGGGCAAGAATATTAGAAGCCAGATTTTGGCGAAAAGATTCCCCCGCAAGCGAAGATATTATCAACGCGTTTCACTATTACGAAAAAGCCAAAATATATGCTGATGAGGCAGAGGAAACAGGCGAGGAAGGGGGGCGCTCCTCAGGTTCACCCATAAATGGTGATACCTTGTCTTTTGTAAGCCGCGCCAAAGAAAATCAGGAAATTATCGTTCAGCTTAAAGGTGATTTATTGGAGGATGCGGCAATAAAAGAAATTTTGTTGGGGAGCAAGAAAGAAATCTCCGCCTCGCCGGTGTTATCGGTTTGCCAGTTAGCCAGTTTGCCGGTTCGCCAGTTAAAAGACTATTTTGATTTTAACCGGACAACCGGTCAACAGGATAACCGGTTAACCAAACATGCCGCCTCGCCGCTGGGGAAAAATAGGCCGTTAAACCCAATTATTCAGTATTTGGCCTATTCCGATTGGGCAAGCAGTCCTGTTGGGCATGGAAAGCTTCCGAAAGATGCCGATAAAAAAGCTGTCGCTGAATACGGACAAGAATCAATACTGGCTAAATTTGAAGTATTCTCCTCCGGAAGGAACTATAGAATAATTAAGGAGATGAAGGGAAGGTATTCTGATGAATATAGAGGATTCCTCAAGGAATGGATTGAAGAATTGCAGCGATTTAAGACAGGCCCGCCTGACTTCATTCGGGCAGGCCCGCCTGACTTCATTCGGGCAGGCCCGCCTGACTTCATTCGGGCAGGCCCGCCGGAATTTAGGCTAACATTAACCGTTGTAACAAGAAGTTCTCTTACCCATGGCTATATAGCTCAAGGGTCCCCCGGTTGCTGCTTCGACAATCTTTTCGTTGCTATTCATTCCCATTTTAAAACTAAAACACCCGAATCCCGCAGGCGGTTTATTAAACAAACCTATAAGGCGATGCGCCAATTTTGCGCTACTGCCTCACCTTTAAAAGAAAGCTCTAAGGATTTAGAAAATGATATCAGGGAGATGTTTAATTCCATATTGTCCTTAGCGCGCGTTTCTGTTATCCCAGCCTTAGATTTTATAGAAACATCCGTGGCTTTGATTGGTTTTTATGTGTCAACAGGGGAAATATTATTACTTAAATGGCTGGTTGAACAATATGCCAATGGCACGGTAAAGAAGGGAGAGCTTGTTTTTCTATTGGCTCATGAGGTTTTCCATGTCAAAAATAACGATAAATACAGAGTACTTATTATCGACCTTATATATTGTATAGTTGAACAATTAGAAGAAAAGGAGAAGGTTAGTTTGCAGGAAAAAGGGCGCGCGATGGAGCACGAAATGGATTTGAGCGCAACCCGATTAACGATTCAATTGGGTTTTTCTATTGATGATGCAATAAGCGCCATAGATAATCTTCCGCGCTTGCGCGAAATGGCGATGAAAGCAGGGAAAATGGAGATAACGCCGTTTTCGAGATTAAAATATCACCCTTCATCAAGGGAGAGGATTGAATATATTAAGAAGAATATTGAAGAAACTGCTGCCACCTCGCCGATGAAATTTATGGAGAAAAATATAGATGCTGATAGCGAGGAATTTAATTTGTCTTGGCAGCGTTTCATGAATAAATTAAAGGCCGGAAGAAAAATAACTAATGCGCTGCCCAGGGCATTAAATCTTTATTTCGAAGCGCCCTTTAAAGGCCTAACGATAATAATAAAGCGCCATGCCGGTACACGGTATATGGATTCGATTATTGTCCCTAATTTAGGCAGGATAATGCTTGAGCATCACGATAGGCCAGAGTTACGCGCTTTCTTAGTAAATTCAAAAACAGAATACGAGTTGATATCTAAGAATACGGATATTCAGCCAGCGTTTAACCGTGATGAATGGGATGTAATTGCAATGGATGATCTCCTTAAAGAAAATCCTTCGATAACCCATGGCATAAATAAATGGATTGCAAGCATCTTTGGCAGTGAAATGAAAAAAGGAAGGACGATAAAAATTATCGATCCGGCTTGTTCTACTGCGGAAGTGCTGCTTTCTGTTTATGAAAGATATAACCATGCAGTAGATCTCTATGGCAATGACTATTCAATCAATATGTACGCCAAATCCGCCAAAAATTTTAAAAAAGCGGGCTTGGATACGCGCGTGCTTAGTAATTATGATGCAGGTGATTTAGCCGTTAGATATGAATCTGAATTTGACCTTAGCTTGGTAAGATTTCTTAATTGGCAAGTTGTGTCTTCTAAGAAAGAGGCGCTAGGATTATTTAAGAAAGTCGGGGAGACGATAAAAAGAAACGGCTTTATATTTGTTACCGGCGCAACCCCCGTTTTACTTGATAGCCATGATTTTAAAGATTACGGTTTTAGGGTTTTAAATACGACCGAGCGTGATATTTTCAACGGTGAGCCGTTTCAGTTCTATGTATTGCAAAAAT
This sequence comes from Candidatus Omnitrophota bacterium, assembly GCA_030681595.1. Taxonomy (GTDB): domain Bacteria; phylum Omnitrophota; class Gorgyraeia; order Ghiorseimicrobiales; family Ghiorseimicrobiaceae; genus CAKKQO01. The sequence continues at coordinate 33,610 of JAUXSB010000033.1, read as the reverse complement.
CAGCCTCGCCGATGGAAGTGGAACGGATAAAGCGTATCACTAATATATTAGAGAAGACTACAGATAGATTAATGCGCAGGCTCGATAGAGACTGGGATTCTCAATTGCCATTAATAAAGAAGGTTTTTCCAGGCACTATCGCGGTGTCGAATTATTGGGGGAGTTTCGATGAGTTAGAGGCCATTGATGGCAAGTTTAGAATTATATTTAAAACCGGTGGCGATTTTGAAAAATCACAAAAATTATTGTTGAACGGCGATGCAAAAATTAATAAGTATGTCGAAGGGCCAGCGCGAGATTTAGTGAAGAAAATCTTAAAGTATGGCGGGATCCCCAAGTGGTCTAATGCGTACGGGCCTTACTTAATCGGCGTTGATTGGTTCTATAGGCACGAGGAATACTTTACGCCGTTAACGCTTAAGGACTATATATTCTATGAGCAAATTCAAATTTCTTCTTTACCTGCGGCGCAAAATAAAGATAAGCCTGTCTCTTCTCCAGCGGAGGATAATAATCAGTTGCCTATTATTTGGAATAATTTTGAATTTAGAGGGATTCTTGGTGAGCAAAACGGAAGAAGGCAGATAATTAAACCCGCGGCAATGGCCGTATATAAAGGGGAGGTTTATGTTTTGGATGGCGCTCAAGGATTAATTATCTTTGATATTAATACCGGCAGGCAGGTTAAGCAGGAAGTCAGCGCGCAATTTCTTGAATCGGGAATAAGAAACCTTGGGCTATCCGAGATAGAAGGAATAGGTGTTTTAAGTAAGTCTTTAATCTATAAATATCTTGAAACGAAAAAACCGTTTACCGATATCTTGGTAGCGGCAAGCAATGGATGGTTAGTTTTCTTTAGGAATACAGGCGAATTCCTGTCTATGTTTGGCGCTGGGGCGGATTCATTAAGCGATATTTATGTAGATAACCATGATTTCATTTATATCTTGGATGATAAGGGTAATAAAGTAAATATTTACGATAACGACAGCAGTATAGTTAGAAGTGCTATAAATATAATGCAGGGAGTAGCCGTATCCGTAACTGCCGATATTGAAGGCGGTATTTATGCGGGTTATGCTTCGGGTGAGGTTTTTTCGTATCATAAGCAGGGTGATGATGAAGGCAGGCTGGTTATTAAGGCACAGGGCGCTATTTTAGATATGGAGCCGGATAAACAAAAGAATATATATACTTGCATTGAAGGGATTAGCCATGTTGTAAAATTCAATTCAGAAGGAAAATTAATAGGAACGGTTGGAGAAGGAATTTTACAAAGGCCGATGAATGTCGCAATTTTCCAAAATAATATTTTTGTGCTTGATATTGCCCTTGGCGATATCTTAATTTTTTCCTCTGGCCCCGCCGGAGAAAAAATCCAAACCTCCACCTCGCCGCTGAATAAGAAAATCGACGGCTTCTTTGGCCCGTTATCCTATTTACGAAGCAAAAATGATTTAGGCATAGGCGATATGGGTTCGCTATTTACCGCAATTGAGCTTGCCAAGGCTTGGGGGCAGAGAATCGTGCAGGTGCTGCCGCTGATTATATCAAGTTATAACGATTCACCGTATTCAGTGGCAAGCACAAAGCTTAAAGAGCCGCTTTATATCAGCATTGAAAAATTGTTAAAATTAATCCCCTCTAAAGAGGCAGAGCGTTATCTTGAGTTAATCCGAGAAAAAATAGAATACGCGCGTAAAGAGGAGTTAGTTAATTATAGCCTTGCCAGAGAGATTAAATATCTGGCACTGCGTATGGTTTGGCAAGAGTTTAGGAAATATTCGGAAAATAGCGCGCTTAAGCAGTCGATGGGTGAATACGCGCGTAAGAATAAAGAATGGATTTTTGACCACATACTTTATCTAATTCTTAAGCAGAAATACGGTTCTGAAATTCCCAATGGCTGGGATTGGCGCAGGTGGCCGATGGATTTACGGCTAAGAAAGAAAGAGGCATTAGAAGCCACACTTAAAGAACACCAAGAAGAAATTTCCTACCAAATATTCCTCCAGTGGATTCTCGATTCTCAATGGAGCGAGGCAATCAAATGCGGAAAAGATAAAGGCGTAGATATTATGGACGACGTGCCTTTTGCCGTCGAAGGCGCTGACCTTTGGATTACACCAGAGGTATTCGGATTACGTGCTCCTGATTTTAAGCGTCGTTTCTCGCAAGGGGTACCGCCCGATGCCTTTAGCGACAACGGCCAATACTGGCAATTCTTCCCGTATCTTTGGGAATATATAAAAACTATTCGTTTCTGGCAGGCGCGTTTTGGATACCAGTTAGATAAAGTCAGTTATAGAAGGTTAGACCATGCCCTAGGGTTTTTCCGCGCGTTTTTATTCACAGAAGATGTTGATGATGAAATGACTTTAGAGAAGTTAAACCTTTGGGATATGGTAGAAGCGGCGATAGTAGAAGGAATGGTTTATCCTGACAGGCGGCTTGAGTTGGCAGAAAAAGTTTATACAGCGATGATTTTAGTTCTTAAGAATTATCGCGGATTAGCAGATGTGCGCACCAATATATTTGATGAAGAAGGAAATTTAAGGCCGGATAATATGATATTGATTGCCAGAGAAGCCCAAAGCGAGAAAGAGCCGAATAGTTGGTTTAGGATTCCTTTTGTGGTTGAGAAGGCTGTATTCAAAGGCCAACCTGTTTGGGATTTTATCGCGGTTTCCGATTTATCTACTGAGCTGCAGGAGCACTTTAAGATATTCCATATGCATAAGATGATGAAGTACCTTTTTCCGGATGACCCGCAAAAATCACCCAAGCCCGCGGACGGCTTAAGGGCAGGATTCTTTAAGCTTTCTCCGGGCAAGGAAACGCTAAGAGTTCTCCTTGCAACAGCCAAAGAAAATAATGCCGCGATGATTACCGAGGCATTAGGCGCAGTACCGGATTTTGTGCCGCCGATTCTCGAAGAATTAGGGGTAATGAATTATCTGCCCGGAGTTTTTGGGGCTACCCCTTGGAATCCGGCTAATCCTTATTTCTTCCCTAATCATAAAGAAAATGCCTATGCCACATTCGGCCTGCATGATTCGCGGACGCTTTTAATGTGGTGGCAGGAATTGGAGCCGGATAAGCGCGAAGCGGTTTTAAGCTGGCTTTATAATGATTCTACGGCGAAAGGCTCGGCAGTTGAAATAATTCTTCGCGACATATTACTTAAGGTTTATCAGTCTCCGGCAAGGATAGCCGTTCTTTCTTTATCCGATATCCTTATGCAGGGTAAGGAAGGTATGGTTAATGACCCCGCGCCGGGTTCAACGCATCCCAACTGGCGCGCGCGCATGCCCATAGATGCCACACTTGATGATTTATTGGATGCGGCATTGGGTAGGCCGTCTACTGATAAGGCAGAAAAAGCTACCGCGCTGGTTAAATATTTAAAAGCTAATTCTTCCCGTGAATCCGCCTCCCCGCTCGAAAAAAATCTACAACAGCAGATTGATGAGTTGATTGCTCTGTTAAGGCAGGGTTCTAAAGGCATATTTGGCATTATGGTTTCAGATGAAGAATTTGAGGTGGCTAGGCAGGAACTTACTAATCAGCTTAATAAGCTGGCTAATGTTAACTTATTTGTAACAGACAGAGAAAGCTTAAGGCAGAATATTAGAAGCTTCTTCGCGAAGTCAGAGGAATTTAGGCCTTTAAAACATGGGGGAATGGCCGTCTTAAGCCCTTATCAGAAAAATGTCCCCGGCATGGGGCTTGATATTTTAATAAAAGGCAGCGACCCGATTGAAATTATCAGATATACCATTGAGAAAATAGCAACGTATATTCCCCGAACAATAACTATTAGATTCGGAGCACTTTCCGACTTATCCGATTTAATAGAGAATTTAAAGCCTTGTGAGCAAATTAGAGTTTTAGATATGCCGTCTTCGGTACATAAATCAGAAAGTTTTTATCGGATGATTGCCGATAAAGGTAAAGACGCAGAAGTAGTTTTTGGTAAACTTAAAGCGCGCGACATCTGGTATTTTAGAAAAGGCAGGACAGTGCAGGAAGGCAGGGTGGCTCAAGGGTTAGCACGATATGTTCTGTCTGGAGAGAAAATTATGCCCTTAGGGGAGGACTTAGCAGTATTTAACGATTTTAAGGGAAATATAGCCGAAAAAGCCCATGCAGTTATTGAAGATTTGGGCCATACCCATCCTGTTATTGGAGAAAATTGGAAATGCAACTTGCCGGGGCCGACAGATATGGTGTTGATAGCAGGTATATACGACCTAACGAATGCCTTAGTCGAACATAAGATTATAACAATCAAGGGAATAACTCATATTGTTTATCGTGGCAGTGAAAAAATGCGGGAGATGATCAAAGAATTTTTTGCGTTAAATAAAGAGATTTCCGTGTTTGGCCAGCAACTGCCTCCAGAGTTAGAGGCATTGCTGGAAACAGAAAATATAAGTGATTTCTTAGATATTGTTAATGAATGGGGTTTTGAGATTAAATTTGTACCTTTTGCAGATACAGATTCGTTCTTAGGTATAAGTGCTTCACCACTGAATAAGTTAGATTTAAATAGCGCAACGGAAACAGAACTCAAAGGATTGGGCCTATTAACCAAGGGGGCAATAAAGCAATTAATAATAGCACGTTCCCAAAAACCAAACCAAAGATTTAGTTCTTGGGAAGAAATTAGGGGTATTCGCGGGATAGGCCAGTCCAATATTCTCGTTTTGATGCAGCGCTGTTTTATCGATAACCAATTCAAAATTGAATATATTAGTTATAACAGCGATATCGCTCTGTCGGGAGATTTAAGAAATCAAATAGAAAATACAGCCAGCTGGAATGTTTTACCCAGGTTTAAATCACTTGGCAGAAGCGCTTATATTAATCTCTCAGAGCCGTTGAAGATAGTGTATATTGGCAGGGCATTTGAAATAAAATGTATAAAGATAAAAGGCATAGGTAGCTTTTCTGGAAAAGGCGTAAGTATGCCGTTAGCCGAAACATATGTTGATAGGACATATCATTTATCTGCTGATGAAGCAGGAAAAATTACGCGGGTCAAGTCTCAATCAAGGCTTAAAGGAGCATTATTATTCGAAAGGGCAAAAAGGGAATACGATATTGCAAGCGAAGCCATGTTAAGGGGTGTCCCAGCGAATATTCCTATGGCATGGGGTAAATACGAGGATAAATTAGCAGATAAAGATGTAGGGTTTGTTGTGCTGGCAGTAAGAGACAGCCAAGACAGAAGATTCGCCGATCTTTTTGATACGGAGTTTATAAGAATTAATGGTTGGCAAAAGATTAAATTTAACGGTTGCTCCGATTATTTTTACCATCTTTTAGGAAAAGACAGGCGTTCGCATCGGCTCAATAATAATGAGGCAATAGATTTCTTACAACCTAAATTTTATAGCTTGGGACAGGCATTACGCCGTTTTCATGACGCGGGATTCTTACGCCTTGCCTGCCATGCTGGCAATTATCAGCTTGATGAGGAAACGCAGGATTTAGTTTTATTGGATTTTGACTCAGTGATAAGAAAATCTGAGGTAAGCGAAAAACAGGTTTTTCTTGCTCAGCTTTTTGGCATTGAAAGCGCAATCTTGGGCATTCATGAGTTAATGGTGCTGCGTGCAGTAAAATATATTTATACGCAAGAAAAAGGAGTTAATCCGTACCTTCCTTTTATCAAGGGATATTTTAAGAATGCCGATAATTACGATGAAATAGAAAAAGCGGCAAATGAGTTATGGCGGAGAATGCTTAAGGATTACAACCAGGATTTATTGAATTTCCCCGGGTTCAGGGCGGAATTCGGTAATTACGCCATGGCTATATTTTTTGAGCCGCTTCGCCATATTTTACAAGCAGAAAATATCCATCCGCCTTACTCAAAAGAGAAGTTTGAGGAGGAGCTGCATAGGTTAGCCGAAGAGGTTTCTTCGCCGATTTCAGATGAAGCGAAATTTAGCGTTACATTTAAGGAAAATATCGCGGGCTTGCATTTGATATTGGAAAATCATGGCGAGAAGCCGGTAGAGGATAAAATTTTCCTGCTTGAGAATATGGCTGGTGGAATTGATGATAACGCGGCCTACGTTATAATTGACAAAGATAAAGGCGCAATTTATGGAGAATATTCAGGCCGTAACTTAAAAGAGGATGGCCTTTCGGTAAGAGTGGTGGGTGTCCAGGAACTATATATCCAAAAGAAGATTGAGTCTTCAGATAACTTAATCGTATATATTGATGTTTCCGATGAGGGGCCGGTGATTGTCGCAAAGAGTAAATACGGCGGCCGCACAGAAGGAACAGTTATATTTCCTGAAGGATTAATCAACTGGATTGAAGATGACGAAGTTTATTGTATGAAAGAGTTAGTTTCCGGATTAACTTTCCATTATCCGGTATCCGGACGTGAGTTAAAACAAAGCCGCTATATTGAGCTTAACGACGGCAGGGAACAGCGCCTATTGGCAAGGAAAGAACACCCTCGTATTACGGAGCTATTTAACGAAGCAATGTCTTTAGTAAAAGACGCACCGGCATTATCAGTTATTGAGAATAACTTTGAGATGATTGAAAAGCTTATTGAGCATATCAGGCCTGACCGGTGGCTCAATAGCGAGCGCAGGAGAATAGAGGAAGCTTTGGAATCCTTGCGGCCATTAAGAGAAATGGAAGAGTCGATAAGCCAATTCAACATTCACAAAGAATTAAATGACCTAAGGAAGACAGCTAAAATTGATGAGGAAGTAATAATTTTATTACTGGACTTGATGCAAAGATATAGTGACAGTATCGGTTTATATGATATTGTTTTTGAAAAAATAGGCGAATTAATCGCAAAGTTGCGAGATTATCCGCGCCTTAGTGAGGAATTAAAGAATTTTATTTTCACCCTAAACGATATATATGGCAATTGGTACTGGCGCGCGGATAAGCCGGACTTCGGGCTTTTGGTGGATGTAAAAGATTTCGGCGCACAAGCCGGGAAAGGCCAGTTTGAAAGTAAGGATGGTTTAAAAAAGCTTATTAGCGCTATTAGAGATGGCGATATAGTCGGAAATGTGATTTATCTTTTTGGCATGCTTGAGTCAGGAGATTTAGGCAAGGAATTGCATAGAGGCGGTATTACGGGACCGGAGAATAAATATTTTAAAATAAGAAGAGGCCGCGCCGAGATATACCTTAATGCCGGTAACGATTATGTTATTAAACAACATTATACTATTAATTATGGCCGCGGTAAGGGGATGAAGTTATATACGCGTTACGGCAATAACTTTTCGGTACTTTATCGTAGAGTCGAAGAAAGTAGCATGAAAGTAGAAATTGATCCTGTGGTTGGCGATGATGCTGACCTTGACGAATTATTGAGATTAACCGCGCAAAAAGGTATTGCCATTGTATGGGATTTTGTCCCGTGGATGGCTCCGGAAGCAGTGTTAGAGCTTGGTTATGATAAATTCTTCCATAAAGAAGTCAGAGAAGAAGAGGTTAAGTGGCTTGAAGCCATCTTTAACCGGGCCAAAAACGGCGAAAATGTGGAAAATGTTTCTTGTGATGTTTTCCTTAATGGGCTACTTACAAAGGCAAGAGATAAAGGCGTTTCCTTAACCGATGAAGAACTAAATGACTTCATTGACCAGTGGCTCTTTACTTACCCGCAGTATTATAGCGGTTTTATCGTGCGTTACTTTGATGATAATGGATATTGTTATAAACGTGTCTGGGTGGCAAACTTTATCGGGCAAGTCTTGCATGCGGATCAGGCATTTCCCAATTTATTCAACAAAGAATTGCGCCTATATTACATAGATTATCTTCTAAGGCTGGCCAAAAGGTTTAAAGATGCCGGCCATACGCGGATGTTTTTCCGCTGCGACTTAGCACAACGTGCCAGTACCGCGCATTTAAAAGGAATGCTTAGTTGCGTGTACCATCTTTTGCCTCCGGAATTAAGAAGCAGGGAAGATTTCTTAAGGACCCCGCAAGATTACAATAATTTTATTTCTTCATTGATTGAAACCGCAGAAAAGATGGATTCGGTATCAGAAATCATTACCTATTTAAATTCTCTGCTTAAGGAATATCCCGAATTAAGCAATAGCCGCGTCGAGTTTTATCAGGAAGTAATTTCTATGTTAAAAGATGCGGCTAAACTCATCGGTATAGAAGTATTAGTCATTCCGGAAGTCTATGGAAAAGAAGACCCGGCACATTACGACTACGCTCTAAAGGTGGGCTTTGACCGGCTCTACCGTAAAGAACTTTATGATCTTGTTGAGGAATGGCTCACCGGCAAATGGGACTTAACGTACCGCAATGTATTAGAGTTTATGCTTTATTTAGCTAAAAGGTCGGCCAATCATGGCTTCTCCAGCAATTTTGACGAACAGGCAATTTCGGCAAAAATCAGGGATATCTTTATTGGTTTTTTTGGAAAGCACTACCATAAATACCAAAACGAGTTTATCCTTAACCATTTAATTTTCCTCTTTGCGATGTCGTATTTTGGTTTATCTGTCTGGGTGGATATGCGCGATGCCTTAGGCCATCGCGGCGCAGTAGTTTCCAGTGTCCCCGATAAACTGCTTGCATCGGCCGAAGACGTAGATATGATTTTAAAGACGGAAGGCGGAATCCCCGCGCTCTTTAAAGAGAGTAGATTTTTAGAAATTATGAAAAAATTAGAGCATGAGCTTCCTTTGTTAAGAGGGATGTGGCCGGAAATATTTGATAACCGCTTGGGTGATATCGCGGCAATTGGCTGGAGCGCAAGAACCGGGAATAAAATGGCTAAGATTTTTGTAGTGGCGAATATGAATATATACGGTGTCTCAAGGAACGCCTGGTTTGGCGTGCCGGACGCGTTCTTCTCTGATTTAGATGAAAATAAGGCCTATCGCCTGCGCAATATTTTAAGTGGTGAAGTTTTGAAACATGGTATTTCAGCTCGCGAGATTAAGCAGGGATTATTTAGAGAAGGTTTTGTTTCTTTAGTGCTTGCGCCTTATGGAAGGGAAGTCTTGATATTAGAGGAAGATGGCAATATAGCCGGTAGTAAATTTGGCCAATCATTTTATCCGGTGCCAAACAGCCGCGAAGATTATTTATGGAAAATTGTTAAAGGCGAAGTAAGTGAAGCGCCATATGGCGTGCAGGTTGATGTTGATATGGCGAGAGAAGATGGAGGGAGTCTTACGCCGCGTATAGTGGTTTACAATACCGACCAGGAAACAAAGAATTTCTGGCTACCCCTACCGGAATTTTTTCATATTAGCCCGGAGAAAGATTATTTAATAGAGGAAGTTTTGCCAAACGGTGAAATCCGCGGTTTACACCTGACAAGGGGAGAAAATTTACTGGCGAATAAACTTTACATCGAAATCGGCGCAAACAGCCGCCAAGTTTTAAATCTCTATGAAGCCAGCGAAGAAATTAGTCAGATGGCAGGTGTAGATTTTGGCGCAAATATTAATTTCTTCAGAAATATAAAGACGCAAGAGAAGACTAAGGCTTGGGCCTTTCCCGAATACGAAGCTAATTCGATTGAGATTAATCCGGATACTGAGCAGGTGGAAGTGCAAGTTAATGGCCCTGGTTTTGTGCAATTTGCCAAAGTCAGCGAAGATGGCGATTGGCATAATCTTGGCAGAGTCCGCTTGGAATGGAGTGATGAAGCAGGCGCCTTTAGGGCATATCTGCCTTCTTGGGCGGAACGTTTCACCTTCTACTGGTACACCAAACCCGGCTGGGAAGGCAGGGATTTTGATATCAAACATAGCTCTTCCAGCTCAGCGATAATTAAAGATAATTCCATCGCTGTCCATACAGGTAGAAAATACATAAAACATGAATTATCCCGCACCCTTAAATTCTTAAAGCGCAGAAAATCATTGGACAACCTTGATAATTATATTGAACAGTTTATCTTCTGGTTTAAGTTGAGTATTTTAAACTATTTTAAACATTACGAAATAAATGCGGATGATTTAACAATGAGTATTGAGCATATTTTACTACGGATTGTCAGCATAGGGCACCATCGCTCTAGCCATAAAGAGGTGCTGTATGCCTTATTAGGGCCGCAGGGATTAGGCATAAAACACCCAGAGAGATACGATATTATCGGCAGAAGAGATGCGGCTGAAGAAGCGTTAAAACGCATTGCCTGGGGCCTAAAGAATAATATCTGTTCTATAGAAATACCAACCATTTTGCTTGCGTCGTATGATTATGAAGAATACTATTATTTACTTAATGATTTATTCGAAGGAAAAATAAAGATAGACTCTGATTATTTTGCCTCTAGCATAAAAGACGTACTGGTTAACCTTTTGGGCTTAGATTACCAGGAGGTAAATATCTTGTTAGAGTTATATATTAAAGAAAATACCGTATCTGGCGAGGATATAGAATTAGTCAGAAATGACTTAGCAAGGTTTTTTAGTAAAATGCCGCGTTCAATCCCTCTAAAGCATGAGTTGCGTGATAGGATACGCAGAATAGAAAAAGGCCTGCTTAGGATTTTAAAAGTTAATCCAACCTTAAACGCCCATAATAAGTTAAAGGCTTATATTGAGGAGCGTTCTAATGAGAAGCAGGTTCGCGATATAAGGGAAATATCTATTGCTGAGAAAAAGGTAATTACAAATGTGCTTATCTATGGGGTCATTCCTGCCATTGAGCTAGACAGATTGATGAAGTTGTATATAGAAAGGCTGCCTATTTTTTCCCGGAGCGTTAGGCAAGATGACATGGAAGGCATAGCTAAGCGCAACGAGCAACTTTTGCGTTTAAGGTTTATTGAGGAAGGGATAAGAAACGGCTATAGGCATGAGAAGCTGATTGCCGCATTAGAGAAGAAAAAGTTTTTTAATCTTACGCCGCGCATCATTGATAACGTTATAGATGGTTTTATCCGGGTATGCGCCCAAGAGTTTATCGTAATTAAGGGCAAGTTAGCCAGGGGCCTTGATAGTTTAGATGCTTTAAATGAAACAGAGCGCGAAATTCTAAAATATAGATTAGGGTTAAATAAAGATAATATAATTTTTGGCAGGGATAAACTTATATATCAGTTCGGGCTTTACAGGTTTACGCAGTATCAGATTGCCCTTGAGAACGGATTAATAAAATTTAAGGCACATTTAAAGAAAAGATATGAACCTAAGTACTCTGTATTTGAATTAGCTGTTTCAAAGATCTTAACCGCAGAACAACAAGAAAAGATTATTAGGTTTCTGAAAGAAAAAAAGCGAGATGAGATTATAAAGTTTTATCTTGTCGGATGCCAGTTAAAAAAAGAGTATAGGGAGCAAATCTTTAAGCAGATTAACGGCGTAGAAAAAAAGAAGGCTGTTAAGCCGTTATTTAAAACTAATGTATATGATGACATCTTGTCAGAAGAAGACCTCGATGCCGGAGAAGATTGTTCTTGCGATGATGATTATTCCGGCTTTGAAAATGAGTATAAGAATAGGCTTTTGGGGGATAAAACAGGTAATTCTTCTCCATTAAAAAATACGTTTGTCTCCGGCGCTTCGTTCTTTAGGGAAGTCTACCTCTCCGTGGCTGGTGGGGGATTTCCCGGCGCCGGGGCAATATATCAACTGATTGGATGGTTTTCTTTATCCGAGCACAGCCCGCCGCAAAAATTAGTTACAAGTTATAGCTTTATCCTTCCTTCTTCCGCCTCGTTTATCAGCGCGGCAGAAGTTATTTATCCCTTCATTTTTATTTTAGGAAATAAGAAAACGCTTTCAAATTCGGATATTTCACTGCGGCAGAGAGCAATTAATACAGGACAAGATTCCTTCCGTGGCTGGTGGGTCCTTGTTTCTGGTTCTGCCGCAGTGCTTATTTTTAAGCAGGATAGCGGCTACTCTATGCTATTTATTCCGAGCGAAGAAAAGCATTTCGCCGCTTCGCCGGTGAATTCAGAAGGCATAAACCGTGTGCACTCCCGCAGTGCACATGAGGTTGAAGGAAAAAGAGAACCCGCCGCCTCACCTATAGTCGAATTTGACGGCAGAATTACCAATGAGAATATAAAAAATTTAATCAGAGATAGATTACCTCGTTATATGGGCGCCTTTGAAGATAGCCTCCGGGCAATAAAGATTAAAAAAGGAGATTTGTCCGGCTATTATGTTTCACGTGAAAATATATTAACAATAATTTTAGCCAATGTTAATAAGCTAAAGCATGTTGTAGAACAAATTGAAAAAATTCTAAATAAGGCGCAGGCGGATAAATTCATAAATGATGATGCATATATCCTTAAACTATTAGAAAACGAAATTAAAAAGCAGGAATCCTTAATATTTTTTGATATTAACGATGAGAATGTCCCGCCTTTTACAAGAAAACTTTATGCGAATTTAAGAAGAATAACCGAAGGCGCAGAAATAACCCCGGCAGAGTTAAATCTTCGATACAGAGAAGTTTTTGGGCTTTTAAATCTTAGAAAGGGAGAAAAACTTATCGAAATCGGCCCCGGTTTTGGCGGAAGGCAAGGTAATTTTATAATATATGCGGCCTTAAAAGGGTTAGACGTCTTTGCGGTTGATATAAACAAAGATTATTTGGCAGAGATAAAAAAAGCGGCAGATGAGCTTATTGATTTAATCGGGTTTTCCGGAGGCAGGATAACCTATATAGAAGTAGATATGATTAGCGACGCGGTAAAAGAAAAGATTTATGGGATAGCCGATACTGAAGGAAAGTTTGATCACGTCGTTGCGTTAAGCGTGGTAAATTCCAAAGAAAGATCCCCTAACACCACTTCTCAGTATCATAAGGTAGTTGAAACCATCGTTAATATAAAGAACCCCCAGGGTGGCACAATTTACTTTGCGGATGTCGGCGCGGATGTTGATTATAACATAGCTGCCGGAAAAACTATTTCTAAGAACTTAGGATTAGCAATAACTACGCTCGAGCGGGCACTTACTATTGCAGGCGCGGCCACAAAATTATCGCAAGACGTTCCTTCGCCGTCTTCTTTTGGGGTTAAAGTAGGGAGAATCTATAGATTTGGTTTCAAGGAGCCTGGCTTTACCGCTTCGCCGATGAATTTCATAACTGCTTACAAAATAGCGGATTATATTACTACTTGGACAATATTCAAAGATAAATTCAACCTGAAAATATTCGAAATTTGGCAGAATTTGTTAGGAATTACAACCAGAGATAAATTTAACAGATTAGTTAAAGATACAACGAAAGAATTTTCTATTGTTGAGAACCTTATAATTGATGACCAGTTAGGGCAGAAAAATGACCCCCTTACCTCTGATTTATTTACCTGTGGCCCAGTGCTTCTCGACTCTAGTAAAGGCAAAAACTATATTTTTAATTCGCCTTCTTTTATCAAACAGAGATTTATTAATAAAGAAGCGGCTCTTAAAGCCTGCAATATTTTTTCCGAATTAGCTAGAAATATCTGGATGCATACAGAATGGGGGATATTGATAACAAGGCTCATCAATATAAAGGGATTACAGGTAGTTGAAATTAATGCCGCAGATAAAGGGCGGGGGATTGCGCATTTTAATACAATAGTTAATTCGCAGTTCAGAGATGATGTCCTCCCTTTTCCTATTAGCGGTAGCTTATTGCCTGTAGACGGAATTCTAGGAGGGGCGGGAGAGGGATTATCTTTTATTTTTGATAATTCTGACCAGCTCATTGTCTTTGTAGCGGAAAATAGCGGCACTTTATTCAGGGCGCGTATTTTCGATATCCCTGCCGCCTCGCCGATGAAACAGCCTCTGGGCGCCGGCGTGTCACCTATCAAGGAACATGAAGACAAAAGGTCTTGGCGGGAAAAACTGCTTATTCACTGGATAAAAGCTAGCTTGCCTTTTGGTTCAAAGCCTACCGTAAAGAATATAAGGGAATTATCCGAGATTTTAAGAAGGCCCGAGAATACAGTAAAAAAAATATTAAATCCGTTAGTCTTTATCCGGGATAACTTTTTAGAATTAACAAATGATGAATTGGCCAGCGCGCTTAAGAAAAAATTTTCATCCGGATGGAACAAAAGCGCCGTTAAAAGGCGGTTAAGCTGGTTTGAATATAAACGTTGGGATACAGAGCAGTATAAAGAGTCTTGGAATATTTGTCAGAGGGGAATAATTGAAGGGAATTTATCCAAACTAGCCGATGACTTTAAGAAACCAGAAGAGGCGTTGCTTGATTTATTTAAGCTCTATGAGGATATATCCAGAGTCTATTTTGACCATGGCTTAGAATCATTGTATGAATTATATGGGTATAATAAAGACGAATACAGTATGAAGCGCAGGAATATAAGAAGATTGATTAACGAGACGCTTGAGCTCCATCAATGGATTTATGAGGAGGAGGCTGAACTAATTAAGAGAATGGATGAAGAGTCGCTTACATTAGCATTTGAGTTGGGAAAATCTAAAGAATCGGTATTAAGGAAAAAGGGGGAGTTAAGTTTTATAAAAAGATATCGTAATATTCTAACATTTGGACAATTAGGCTTTTTCCTCGGGTTGAAAGAAGATAAGAGTGTTTATGATAAATTGAAAGCCTTAGGGTTTGTAGAGAGAAATTTTGAGCGGAATTTAAGCGAGGAAAAGAAAAAAGCCCTGAGTATGTTTCGTTATGTACAGCTGGGTAAAGAAAGTTTGCAAAAAGACGACCATGCCGCTGCGCTTAAAAATTTTGAAAAGGCCATAGAGATTGATGCCGAGATACCAGGCATTAGAGAAAAGGTTCTTGAATTGAATTTGGAGCAAGAACCGATAACTATCGAGATAGAAGAAGCCAACCGAGATGATCTTGGCGGCGAGCCGGTAGATTATAGAGCTATTTCAAGGCAGGAAGATGAGCGGTATTTACGAGATGGGTTAAGGATGGTGCTTTCCGGGTTACTGGCTTTAAGTTTGGGCGATACCGAGATTCCGCAAAATAAAACTTTAAGTGAATATTATGATATGTTGCGCCTGGCGCGTAAAGATTCCGATTGGAAAGAGGCAGCAGCATTATTTAATCATATCCGCGGCATTGAGCTCGATAAAGATAGGCTCGACGATTTTATAATAACTAATCTAATGCTTCATGATAGTAAAGAGGTGGGTACATTAGTAGGGTATTATATGGATAAGTTAGATGGTAACGGTAACCCGGAAGATATAGATGAAGAGGAACAAAACGCCGATTCACCACTAAAAAGATATCGAATGGATAAGTTAAATATATCTATAGATAGGATAAATAAAAATGGGGAAGAGGCAGTGATAGCGCTTAGAGATAAGTCAGGTAATTTATCGGTCGTGCGGTTTAAGAAAGTGGGGAAGGAAAGGTATTTTAATATTTATCTTTTGGAAAATAATGATGAATATCTTGTAGGAAGCTTAAATAATAGCGTTAAGTTTGTCTGGGTAGAAAAAGAGAGGAATTCCGGCCTCAGTAGATATACGCGTAAGTATTTAGCTTTTATGCCATCGTACAATTACAGAGGTATGTATAGGCATCCGGTTATGGCTTCAAAAGGAGATAGGCCTATAAAAATATGGCGTGGATACCGCAAGCGAGGGTATGGTTCGCTGCTGGTGAATTTAGCCGCTATTTATGCAGGTAAGATAGACGGCGTTGAAAAAGTTATAATTTATGTTAAGTGTGATGAGCACAAAGTTTACCAGAGGCTTCTTTCTGGTTTTAGGTATATCGGCGGCGGAATATGGGAGCTGGATTTTAATAAGGATAGGAAATTACGCTCATTACGAGACACAGCAAAACACCATAAGGTTAAAATTCTTGAAGTTTTTGCGGATTGGCCGGGGATAATTAAGGCTTCTTCTAATTCACCGATAAAGGATGAGCAAAACGATGTTCTCTCTATTCTTGACGATAAATCTACCGCGCCCCAAGCACAGGAGCGCAGGTTAGCGGCGCTTAAAGCAGCAAAAGAACAAGGTTTACTTGAGGCAAGGACAGCTGAATTAAAGGGCAGGGTAGATTTACAGATACACAGCATATTCTCTTTTGACGGCCATTGGTCACCGACGAAGATTGTTTATGAGGCCTGGAGGAAGGGATTAGCCGCTATTTCTATAACCGACCATAATAGTATTGAAGGGCTGTATGAAGCAATAAAGGCGGCTGAGATTTTGGATAATGAAATTAAGGTTTTACCGGGAGTCGAGTTGTTTATAGGCCCTGTGGTTGAAGGCGCTACTAAGCCGCTGCATCTGCTTTACTATTTTATGCCTATGAGCAGCAGGGATCTAAGGATGTGGTTGACTTTAAAAGAAGTTAAAGAGTTAAGGAAGGTTTTAGTGAGGGTTGATCGTATATTGCGGCGTAATCTAAGCCGTAAAAGGACTCCAAGGAAAGAAGTCGAGAAGCCATTAGTAAGTATAGACACTCTTAAAATCATAAGAGCAATCGGCGGAGCATCTGTTTGGGCGCATCCGGGTAAACTAGAAGATTTATCTTTGATGGAAAAAATAGCAGTAAAACTTATGTATAAAGAATACGCCGCGTTAGACGGAATTGAAGTTTATCATCCCGCCCATACCTATAAGCAAATAAAGTGGTTGGGGGATTTTGCTTTTCGGCGCGATTTAATTGTTGCCGTAGGCACTGATTTTCATGCTAGGCCAGGTTCATACATACACATAGGCATAGGATGCACCGCTGATAGCGACAGCGGGAACATCCCAGAGGCGGCATCTCAAGGCGTATTGGAGGCGTTAGAGGATAGGTTGGCTATAAATATACTGAGGAGTATTGAAGAAGAAAAAATAACTGATAAGACAAGAAGAGAATTATCCAGAATATTATTAAAGAATATATTTAGAGTGAAGGATTACCGAGTGATATTTTTAAAATCTTTATCACAAGGAGAGATTATTCAGCGGATAGAAAACGCTATCAACAGAAATGGGCTTTCCGCCTCGCCGATAGTTGTAAAACTCTATAAAAAAGAGGATATAAAAGGGAGCCTTATGGTACTTATCAAGCGCCGCTATCCTTTTAATGCAGGCAGCCTTGAGTTAGACGCGTATTTTGAAAAACATATTCCGAAAATTGTTTTGGCGGCGTTTGGCGGGCATGGTATCGAAGGTTATCTAGGCATTGAAATGTCGGTAGCCCTAAGGGCGGCAAAGGCCGGTCCTTTATATACGGAAGAGAAAAATAAAAATGAGGTGAGCCTAGCGTTATTTGAAAGCTTGGTAAATAGACTCATTAATTTAAAAGGAATTAAAGAATTAGAGTTGGATGTTTCGCTCGATACGATGAAATTGTTGGAAGATTGGCTGTTTAGAAAAGGCAGTATAAATAAAAAATATGCCTATAGGAATAACGATTTCCAGGTGCGCCATTATGTTCTGATAAAAAAAGGAGTAATTGTTAAGAGAATAATAGAGAAGAGGTTAGGACGGATCGCTAAAGCAAGAGAAACGGAAATGATAATCGTAGCGCGTTCAGCCGGGCGCATACCTGCCAGAGAATTTGAGATAATGATGCGCAGGCGCTGGCAGAAGCAAGGAGATTATCCTTTGTCATTTGGAAGCAGCCCTATAAAAGAAGACGCGGCGACAATGAGTAATTCTGCTAATAAGCTAGAGCTCAGCCCGTTGCAGAAAGAAATATTGCGCCTTAAGGCAGGAGAAAGAAAAGAAGCAAAAGAGATTATTCGCGCGCTAAATATAACCAGTAGTGACTACAGAAAAGAGCTTAGATTTCTCCGCAGAAAAGTAGGCGTTAGCAGGAAATATATACCCAAGGAAAAAGTAAATGCAAAATTATTACAGTTAGCCAATGAGGCGGGGTTAAATTTTATGGTAAACCCGTTTACTCCGCTTGAGCAGGAAATACTTAATTATTTGGCTAGCGGCAAAGACCTGCATGATATTGTAAAACTGCGCAAGATGCCGCAGACGCAGAATTCCTGGCAGCATATCTATGATTATTTTATGAAAACAGAAGATAAGCTTGGGATTAAAAGAGCCGGCGGAGTTAATCATCTAACCACTCAAAGACTGGTAAATGTTGTAAAAGTTTCCGTTAATAAACAATACATTAAATTAAAAACAAGCTTAGAGGATTTACTCATTGTATTTACCAGAAAAGAAATCGGCGAAGAAAAACTTGAGGCGCTTGAGTTATACATACTGGGGTGGGCGCTTTATAAGATTGACGATGAATTAACCTCGCATAGGGATTGGGCAAGTAATTATGTTATTCCTTGGGCGTTGCAAGAAACCGGCATGCCTAAACGTAAATCAGGCCAAAGGATGGATGAAGCAGCGCGTCGCGAGCTTGCCATTAGATTAGAGGATAAAATCTGGTGGGATAAGAAAATAAAATTTAAGCCTCAGCGGCCTATTCTTACCGATATGCAATATAGGGTACTCAGCCTTATTAAAGACGGCTTAGATTATGAAGAGATTGCCTTTATAACTCAAAGAGATGAAAGCAATGTAAGGGAAAGTTTTTGGCAGATAGCCAGGAATCTCGAGGTTAATTTAGATAAGGACGATAGGGTATTCCCAAATAAGTCGACGCTTGCGATTGTTAAGAAGGCCATAGAGGAAGGTTTCCTTGATGCCGACGCAGATTTATACCGGCTAAAATTACGCATAAAACAGAATGAGCTATACGGCAGAAGGATAGAGATTTTAAGGCTTCTTAATAATGGTGAAAGCATACGCTCTATTGCCAAAATTTTAGGCATAAAGCCGGTTACAGTGGAAAGGGTATTGGCCGATATAAGGTCGTTCTTTGCGGCTCCCGCTGTAACAAATGAAACGTTGCTAAGGATAGCCGGAGGCGAATGTTATTTAGAAGATGAGAATACCATAGGAAGACGATATGAAAAATTAAATTTATTGAGCGTTTATTCGCAGAGAAATTATCTGATGGCTATTCTTAGCCTAAGCGAACTATCGAAGATGGCTATGGCAAAGATAGTATATAAACTGGCCAAAGGCGGTAACCTTTCCGCAAAAAGAGCCTATAATCTGCTTTCGCTTTTTTCAATAATGAGCGCCGATTATAAGTATATGGATGTAAAGAAGACAGGAGAATATACGTATTCTCTGGCAGGGTATATGAAAGATATTGATGAGCGCCTGCGTAAAACAGAATCTACGGTGTCCATTATTAAAGATTATTTTGTTTCACATCGCCGGAATTTTGAGGACATCTTTTTAAATAATATCACAATTGACCATCGTTTAATCGCGAATTTTAACAATAATCTTAAGCATTTAGCCGGTATCCTTAAGAGTTTCAATATAAATAGCAGCTCTGCGGAAGAACTTATGGCCGTATTGGGCGGATTAAAAATGCCGCGCATAAGCATAAGGGTAATAAAAAATAGAGAACAGGTTGAATTTGAATCAAAACTTCATCGAGAAGCAAAGAAGCAGGAGGAAGATTTTAGGTTGAAACTTCTCTGGGAAGAGGCTAGAAAATTACAATTTGCTAAAATCGGCGATTTTGACAGATGGCTGATCGGCCTTCAGAAGAAAACACTGGAAATAAAAGCTATTGCTGAAAATAAAAAAGATTCCAGTAAAAGCATGGCCGCGCTTAAAGAAGAAGTTGGCAAAATTGGCAGCGAGATATTTGATGAATATAGACGCTTGGACAGCATAAAAGAGAAAAATAGTAATCCCCCTAATTTAATCAAAGAAATAGATCGGCGTAAAGCAGTATTAAGAGAATTATTAAATGCTTATGATGTTTTGTATATAGAAGATGACCAGTTAGAAAGCGCGGATTCTTTGCAGGGCTGGAAGGTTCTATTGAGTAAAGTAATAAAATTAGTTGAGAAAGAAGTATCCGCCATCCCGGAGGCTAACGGGTCTTTAGCGTCTTCTTCGCCGTTTAAATCAAGCGATAAAAAAAGTTCCGAAAATAACATATATAGAATAAACGGCTCATACTTCGGGCTTAAGAAGCATATCCAGTTAAATTCAGGCGATTTGACAGAAAAAGATTTTGTTTTTCTAAAGAGAAAGGCTGAATTATTTTTTACACGTTCATTTTTATCGCAAGTAACTGCGCTAAAGGGAAATTTTAATTATCCAACGCTAGTAAATGAGATGATAAAAGTTACTGCCTATGGTGGAGTAAAAACCTATATCCTTTCCTGGGGCGGGGCAGACCCGTTTTTGATAATGGAGGTAGATGATAACGAGCTGATTTTAACGCCTGATTTAGCTGTTTGCACCGGTTTTGCGGCCAGCTGGAAAAGCCGCAGAAAGCAATTTATAGCTCTGGGACATTTTTCCCACAAGGCACTTTTGCGCTGGCCGATAAATGAGTATTTGGCAAAAAATAAAAACAATATCACGGATTTAAAGATTTTCTTTAAATTGATTTATCCCTACAGAGATAGTGAGTTAGTTCCTGGGCAGAATAAAATTATTAACGAGCTGTTTTTAAGGATTTCCGAAGAGTTTCCCCGGGCGCAAACCCACGCCGATGAGATGTATTCTAATTCTAATATGGGTATTCTTTGGGCAGGCAGCGGCGGAGTCGGCGCTATAAACTCCAGGGATGAAAGCCCGCATTTCCTCGAGTGGGATAACTTTGGCACAAACGGTGCTGCCTGTTATAGCCGGATTACCACGATGCTAAGGAATGAATCTTTTGTTAAGGTCAGCACAAGCCAAGAATTTGAAGAAATCGTAGAGCGGTATAAATTAACGCCGCTTAATCCGCGGGCCATGCACATAATTACTCCTTTCGGCCCGGTAGTCTTTATAGATAAAGACTACGACAATATAGGTACGCATGCCTATATCCTAAGCCATATCAGGATGTATCATAATTTATATTCTTCTCTTAGCCATAGCCTGCCGGAACGCACGTCTCTTATGAGTAATGAGGAAATAAACAAGGTTATCCGTGTTCCGGGGGTATATAAGGTTTACGGCACAGCCGCTGAAGGTATGTTGTCAGAAGCAAAAATAAATGCCTTAGCGCAGTTTTCCGAACTTTATAATTTTACCAAAGAAGAAGATGCTTTTGCCGAATTTATGCTTAATGGAGCTTATAATCTTTTATTTGAGCGCCTCCGCGGTTTTAAAGACGCAGAAAGCAGGATAGCTCAAGAGGTATTCGCCCGTATTTATGAAGTGCTGGTTTTGGATGAGGTAGATAGCCAAGAAACGCGCCATGATATATTAAACGAGTATTATCTTAAATTATTCATCCAGCGTATAAAGATGAGCCATGCGGAGAATAGAGTAAGGGATTTTCTCCGGGATTACTACGCCAACTTAGATCTTCCTTTATTAAGAGCTTCTTTAGGGTATGTATCTAGCGGCGCAAGTCCGCTGAATAAGCAGCGCTTGATCAAGCTTACTACGGTAGAAAAACTTAAGCACAACCGCCCGATTAAGGCTTTAGATTTTTATCATCTTTATTTGGACGCAAACGACAGCCAGACCAAGATTTTAATAGAAGGCATATTCGGCGAATGTAAAAAAAGCAGGGATTATGGCTTGACAGTAGCCTTTAGCGAGAGTAAGGAGAATCTTGTGGTAATAGGCAGTTTTTCTTTAACTACCTATATGAAAAAGGAATTCTATGATAGCAAAGAAGGTTTGGGCGGCTTAGAGAGCTATTTTAAGAAGGATATGCTTGTAGTTTTATTCAATAGTTTTGTGGACACCCAAGAACTAATGCGCCAGTATTTCTTTGATATAAAGCGTAACGGGTATGCCGATGAATTTAATTTTGCTATTTGCGGCAGTTATAATCTGGCTTTTATTAAGCTATTGGCATTAGTTAACGAAGAAGACGTAGGTATAAACGCAAGAATAAGGCTGATTAAGAATATTCCCCGCGCAGAAATAAATGAATCTTTAGAAAACTTTAAAAATTCGGCAGAGGCGATTTTTGACTTTAATAGAGAATTAGAGCTTTTAGAGAAAAAAGAAGCCGAGTTTAAAGCAACACTTGATCTTACCGAAAGAACTATCGAAATATGGAATGAAATAAACGCAAACCCTCTCGAAGCAATGTTTGGTAACCTTAAGGCCGATCAAGGGTTTTTAAAAGAACGGTTAAATAGGATCGAAGAATTAAAAGTTGCCAAATTAAAGGATGTTAAAGCGGCGCTAAAAGCACTAAAAGTATCACAGAGAGAATTATTTAAGCAAAGCGCAAGCCCGCTCTATAGGGCTGATTTATCTTTTCATATAAATTTAGCAAAGCGTTCTGCGATACAGCTCCCAGATGACGCAGGCGCTACTTCGCCGATATTCAAAGACTCGTTGCGGATTCACGGAGAAATGGCTTTAAAGGCGTTGAGTTTGCTGATTAAGGGATTATTGGCGGGTACAAAGCATAGAAACATCATCAACTTTGTCGACCTTCTGGAAAAAGAAGCCGTATCATTACCCGAAGATATTAGTGATTTATTAAAAAGTTTGGCTTCGCATCATGCTATTGCGCCAGAAATCAAGGTGCAGTTATCCGCTATCCAAAAATATTTCAGCCAATATTTCAGCCGATGGACCAATTTTATCCCTAATCCACTCAGCCTTTCTGATAAATACGTCCTTATACTATTGGTTATGGGCTTTATATTCAATCAACCAAAAAATATGCCCTCAAAGGTTATCCTGGAAAATTGGCGCAAGGATAAAGAACCGCGTAACGAACAGCATTTAAAAATGCTCAGGGTAATTGTCTTGAAGGTAATTGCGGTTCTCCCGGAACGTATGCTTAAGGGGCCTAAGAAGGAACTGGATAAAATTATTGGCAATGATTCTGCTTCGCCGCTGAATTTAGGTTTACACTTTCAGAAGAGCATACTGTTATGTATTCGCGACTTTGTGGTTAGAAAATACCATAAGGTTTACAGTATCGTTAGGTTCATTATAAAGGGCGATAAGGCAGAAAAGGTGAGACGGGCTGTTGCTATCATGATCACAGTGAACATTTTGGTCGATTTATCCGTTACTACTTATGTTATAAAAACTGCGATGGGGGGCATCGTTGTTGCCTCGCGAGATTTTGGCGTGGGTACCTTGATGGTAGCGCTCAGTCTTATTATCGGCGGGTGTGTACGGTTTTCCTATTACCCTGTTTTTAAAATCATCTGGTGGGATTTGATCAAATTGAACAAGTACAAGTTACTTTTTACGTTTATCCCGTGTGGGGTTGGTGATCTGGCGCCGCTGTTTTACCCGCGCCAAAGCCCAAGTCCGGATGCCTTATTTTTCTTTATAGAAGTTTATAGTATCTCTAGTATTGTGGAAAAGAGCATATTAAAACATACAGCTTTATCGTGCCAAAAAACCTTAGAATTTTTACGCCATGATTACGTCAAGATAGCCGAAGCGATTTATCGCCATCAGATCCATCATATAGCCCGGCAAGATTATAATTACAAGCGGTTTAAGATTAGGGGGGTAGATGGTGGTTATTCTTTAGCGCATATCTTGCGCTTAATCCAACGCAGGGACTTATCCGGTGAGTTCCCGCTGTTTATCCGGCTAAAGGAAAGAATAGCCAGGCTTTTTAAGTTAAGGTTCCCGGGTTACAGAAAAGGCACGCGTCCTATCCTTTTGTTCGGCACACAAGAACGCTTTGATGAGATTAGGGCTTATTTAAAAAAGGCCAATGTGTCTGCGGATATACGTTTAAGGGTTAATCAGTTTGATGTCAATGAATATGCCGAGGCTATTTGGAAAATAAACGATCCCGCATCTGCGGAGTCATTTGATGCCGAACATTTCATTAAGCCAATGTTTGTCTCTTCTCCGGTAAGCGATGAAGAAGCCGCTAAATTTTATTCATCTTATATTGAGCGGATTAAAGCCGGAATTTTAGAAGGCCTAGAGTGTAGGCAGATGATTCCGGAAGGAGCGGAGAAATTTAAAAAGCGAATAAGTTTAATGGCTAGAGAAGAAAATATGGGTTGGAATATTCCCGTTGTTAATAGGTTGATAGCGAAAACAGAGATGGCGTTAGAAGTAAAAAGAACAACTATGAATAGCACAGAGCTTAAATTATACAGCCTTTCTACAAGCGACGCCTTTGAATTACCGGCGACATTTGATTTGTTCGAGGCAGGGATAAATATTTCAGGATACGGCAAATCTTTACTTCAGCCTTATTCATCCGAGTTGACTTTTAAAGTCTGGAAAGACTACAGGAGTAATAAACATAATAAAGACCTGTTTAATTTAAGGCTGGGCCTTCTCGCATCACGTTTTAAAACAGAAAAATTTTCTATAAATTATACTCAAATATTTTCCGGCTTAAATTTCGGTGAATATAAAAATAGCGCGCTTTTTTATTTAAAACGCGGCTTTCTGCCTGAGGATGAGGAATGCCGCCTGCTGGCTATACGATATTTAATGCGTATAGATGAGCCGGGAACTTTATTAGACGATAAAGAGATTTATCCCTTTGTAGCCTTACTTTATGAAAAACTTCCGTCATGGAGTTTGGTTTTGGGAAAATCTTCAAACAGCCCGCTTGGTAAGAAAGAAATCTTATTTATAGAACAGCGTTATTTTACAGAAACTATAGTTACAGATATAGCTTGGATAGAAGATTGGATAGCTGCCGGCCAATACGATAAGGCGGAAGAAAAACTAAGCCAAATCAACAAGAAAATGAGGAATATGGAAGATAAGGACTTAGTGCAGGGCCTGCTTACGCAAGAATTAAGGGAAAGGTTAAGTGGTGTTTATTTATCGTTATTTTATATAGCTACTTCCCAAGAGTATATTTCTCAATCTATGCCGGAATTTATTTCTCTCCTGCCGCTAAAAAAGAATAATATTATCTTCCGAGCGGCAGTATTTATTTTGTACTGGTTTACTTTATTAAAATTACTCCCTAAGACAAGGAGTTTCTTAGCGAAGGCGGTAATTTTAGACGAAGAAAAATCCGCAAGATTTTTTAGTAATATGATTATCGATAGCGTCAGGTTGGGTAAAATCGGCTACGGTTATTATTTTTCTAAATTGATATTAAGGTATCTAGGGGATAGCGCGCATTTAGAGCGCGTGCTTTCTTATTTTCTTTTAGCCCAAGGTAAATTTAAACAGGCGGAAAAGCGCCTCGTAAAAGCAAAGAAAACACAAAAGGAGGCGCTGGGCAATTATATTTTAGAAGGGAATATCATGATTGAAGAGGAGAAAGTCCGAGAGGCAACGCAACTTTTTGAAAAAGCTATTCATCTCTATCCCGCTTCAGTTTTGTCCTATAAATACCATATGCTTTTACAGAATATGATAGGAGGCGAAAACTTATTCAAATATTATGGTGTTTTAGAATCTTTGGAGAAAACATACCCAAACCAAAAAATATCCACTGCTATTTACAAGCTGATAAATAAAGAATATTTAAAAGTAGAGAAATATTTAGACGGCCTTTCTTTTAAGAGCCATGAGTTAGGCGATATTGTTGTTGAATTAAGGATATTTAGTTTAGCAAAAGCATATTATACAAAAAAGCAAGAATCTTCTTCTCCGGCCTCGCCGGAGAAGGATAATAGGACTAATATATTAACTATCTCTAATGATTTCAAGGGATATATATTTTATGGGAAGCGCCTGCCAAATATGGTAAGGGAAATTTTATTAAGATGGGCAGATTATCTCCTTTCAAAATATAAAAAAGAGAAAAAGGATATCAGAAAACGAGATATTGTAAGGTGGGACACATATTTATGCTTGCCTCCCGACTCTCGTTATAACCACGGCAACGGTACGCCTGTTCATTTTTGGAAGATTTTATGGCAGAAATGGCAGAAAAAACAGAATCTTTCTTTAGAAAGTTGGTTTTTGAAAGTTAATTTGATTGAGCCGTATTTTCCTTTAAAGGGAATAGTTATTATATCGCCGCAAGACAAAACCATTGATTTATTTATCCGCTTGAAACACTGGAGGAATGAGGAGTTATATAGTCAACTCTTTTCGGAAGCGAGCGTATTGATTACAAAATATGAGGAAAACGATGAAGCCAGCGCCGCCTCGCCGCTGGAAGATAATTTATTCACAGCTTCTTCACCCATAAGTAATTCCGCAAAAACGACACTTAATTCCTCGAAATTAATCAAGAATATACTTAGCTATATTCTTCCGGTTGCTACCATATTCTTCGGTATTATTGCGGTCATCGGAATTGCGGTTCTATTATCTCTGTTTATTTTCTTGCCTTCCGGGATTAATTATGTACCAAAAGTTTTGGTGAATATGGTGAATATTTTGGTTTTTGGAGGGTTAATTTCAGCTGGATTAGTGTTTTTCACATTTCTTTTTACTCTTTTCTTTTCTTCGGTGAGTAAAAGTGTAGCAGAGGCTACAGGCAAGACATTTTCTTTGGTTAGAAGGATTTTTAGACACTCTTTTAATTTTGCACGTACTTATCCGCCTTTATTTGTAAGATTGGCCTGGCTGATGTTAGCGGCAAAGCATAATTGGATTAGGAACCCGCGTTCTATTAGGCAGATGTGGACACTGTTAAAATCTGAAACTATCCTTTGCAGGAAAGGACAAGGGATTTATTCTTTTGAAAGAGAGGCCGAAAGCTTAACGAATACTGCCTTAAAGGACAAAAAGTTTCTTCCTAAAATCATTTCTATTTTTGAAAGGGTTATTGCCAAACACCTCTATCTTAATGACGATGTTGTGCGTATTTCGGCCATGGCCCTGGATAAAATTTATAAGCAATACAGTCACGATGAAGATGCGGGGGCCTATGTCAGGAGGATTCCCCCTTACCTCGTAGAAATAAAACAGCATAAAAGCAACGCCTCCTCGCCGGTTGTTAGAGATTATATCTTTTTAGCGTACCCTAAATTAAAAGAATTAGCTGATTCCGGGAATGTTATGGCCAGCTATTATATTCAAGAATTACAAAATGCGACTGATTGGACTGATCGGGAGGATTTTTTGATTCGGGGATTTAAAGGTAGAAAGGATCATCGTGGATTCAATATGGGCATAGGCGACCTTTTTAGGGAAATGGAGCAAAGCATTGATGCGCAATGGGGTGGTTTATGCAATAAAAGTTTGAGGTTGCAATTGGACACGTTGTACAAGATTCTGGTTACCGACCAACCGTTTGGAAAAGAGGGACATTGTGCTTTGGTGCATGTGGCTTTGATGAGAGTCTTACGGCGCTTAGGATATAAGAAAGTAAAACTTTATTTTATAAATGAATTGGCACAGACAAATATTGTCATAGGAGATTTTGAAGATGTGAGATTTATTGATTTCCGGGTGTTGCAGTTTATTGGAGAAGTAAGCGGTGTTGAAGAACTGTTATCTTTCTCTGGCGCCTCCTCGCCGATGGAATTACTCGGAAGAGGAAGCATGAAAGACGAAAGACGAAAAAGAAATAGCGTCCCTCATCCATCGTCTATCGTCCCGCGGTTTTTAAGTGCCTCCTCGCCGGTGGAAATTGAGGAGGTTATAACTAAACTTAAAACTAAATTCGTTAATACGGATAACCCTACTCCTGCGTTACTATCTATACATGTTCCCATAGCAGGTAAAAGAATTTTATACTATGGCACAATTCAGGAGAAAAGGGGTGTGGCCGAAGCAATGTTAGGGGCCCATGTAGTGGTTATTGACCTAAATCGTTATGTGATTAGAGATACTAAGAAGATAAAGGAGGCAGTCAATGATGACATAATAAAAGCAGGAGGCAGCCTGGAATTGATTTTAGATGACGCTACAGATTTTATTAAACCTGATGCATTTGATTACGTGGATATGCTTGACCTATTCTATCCTGTGCCCCGACAGTCTAATTCGGATAAGATTATACTTAATGCTTTATCTTCAGTTAAAGAAAAAGGGGCAATTTTTGTTACTGATGAACATGTTGAGGGTAGCAAAGATGCGGTAGAAATGTTTTCTAAGTTTTTAGAATCAATAGGAATGCAAAAAAACAGGCAATTTAATATAGAAGCCTTAGATGCCCGAAGTACTTATTTTAAACTCATTGGTTTCACAACGACTGAATTTAACCGAATTTACAGATTTAATATATTGGAAAAAATAGTCATCGCCGCCTCGCCGGTGGGAAAAAATACAAACGGAGGAAAGAGTGAGGAGGACAGCAGTCAAACCATTGCATACTGCGGGGGTGTGGAGAGGGTTATGGCTAAGGACAGCCCCGCCGCCTCGCCGATTAAGAAAGATTATTATGAAGTTTTAGAAGTATTAAAAGATGCCTCTCAGGAAGAAATTAAAAAAGCTTATAGGAGGTTAGCCTTAAAATACCATCCCGATAGGAACCCCGGAGATAAGCAGGCAGAAGCGGAGTTTAAGGAAATTAATGAGGCTTATGGCGTACTTTCCGATCCGACAAAACGTGCTGAATATGATTCATATGTAGCGTTGGATTTAGGTCAATTGATAGACGACATGGAGATTTTATGGTCAGAAGCAATGGCAGACTACTATGAGACGATTAATAGCTCGGATCCAGATGAGATATTAAAAAAATTAGATTTAGATAGTCCTAATGATCTTGAGCAGGCAGATTTGTTGATTCGCTTGAGAGAGATAGAGCCGGAGTTATCGCAGGCAGATCAAGAAAAGGTTGCTTTAGGAATAATACCATTTTTAAGTGTCTTGTCAGCATATATTCGACTTACTGCGGAAGATACGTTATTGAATATATTACCTAAACTCTCCGGAGAAGTTAAACAAAAAATAGTTATAAGTATACAACAATCTGTAGTTGATTCTAATAGATTTACTACATCTGAAGAAAAGGAAATAATTAGGAAAATTGAAGAGGACTTAGCGAAAGGGAAGGAAGAAACTTCCAGTCCAGCCGTTCTTGACGAATGGAAATTAGATGTTCTTATCCGCGATACATACCAGGCAAGAGGAACTAGTAGGGTTAGGTCTCAACATTTGACATTGTCCAGTATCGCTGCCGCCGCCTCGCCGGTGAGAAATAAAAAGAAGGAAGATGATTGTTTGGCGCAGAATAATCTGGGAAGAATGTTTAAGACGATAGTGTTTTCTAGCTCAACAGGACGTCTGCTGCGTGGTGTTTGGCTGTCTTCTGCTTCTCCGATTGATAATTCAGATAAGGCGGGAATGCCTTTAGACAGAGAGATACTTTTATTAACTGGTCGTATTAAGGATAATCCGCTGGATGAAGCGGCAGTAATGCGCTTGGCTATTATTTTTGCCGCACTCATCCGCTATGAAGAGGCATTGAGCATATTGGAAAAGGCACGTAATGTAAGGGCAAAGAATAATCTGTGCCCGCAAAACATAGAAAACTTATTCTATGTCATTCAAAGGAAGAAAGAGTTATTGGAGGATGACAGCCTTAGGGCGAGTTTTAACGCGGTAATTTCTAAAATAATTATTCCATCGGGAGAAGGCGGCTATCTCATCGATACCTTGGCTTTTCAAAGTAGTTGGCAGATAAGTTTTCTTACGCCTCAGCCTATCAGGAATGCGGAAGTAATTGCGATATTGGAGGCGCAGGAGAAGGGTGCGGAAGTCCTGGCGGCAGAATTAAGCAGATTGGGATTAAAGCTTGGTAAAGACATTATGATTAATAAATTGGATGAGCGGGTTGTGATAGACAATAATGTTCTAAGCGGCAAAAAAGTACCGCCAAGGGCAGCGATGGTTTATCTAAACTCTGCAGCTTCTTATGCCAGCGAATTATTGAGCGATAAATTAAAAGATAGCGGTATAGATGTATTAATAGCGGGGGTGGCAGGAAAGACATTAAAACAAGAAACGATAGATATGTTAAAGCGCCATAATCCATCTGTCGTGGGGATAACTCTTTATAAAAATGAAATTGACAAGGTAAACTTTTTTATTGAGAAGATAAGCAAGGAGCTTCCCGGTGTCATTTTTTGTATCGGAGGGCCAGCCACGAAGACCCCCAAGAAAATACTGCCATTTATAACAACGACGGATAAGCTTGTTTTAATCAGAGGTGAGGGAGAGGAGATACTTCCGAAGCTAATCAAGATATTAGACGGCATAAACGCGCGCAAGGCGCCTAAAGAATGGTTGGCGGAAATCAAAAACCTTGAAGGAGGGATTTTTATCCGTTATAAAAATAAAATCGTTGTTTGGCGCTTAGATTGGGTAAATGAAGCAAAGATTAGCCTGCCAAGGCCGCGGGAAAAATTAAGAACGCACATATGGGTAACTTCAAAAGATTGCCCGGGTAATTGCCATTTTTGCGGTTTTCATTTGGGAGCTAAACGGCGCTTCAGGTATCTTAGCGCGGAGGAAATGAAAGATTGGCTTTTAGACAGGCTGCTCCTTGAATTTAAGCCGCCATTCGGGCGCAGCAAGTTAGAAGCATTATTGAGATCTGGCGGAAAAATCGCGCCTATTGATAGGCTGAGGAAAAATAAAATAACCATAGAAATTTGGGATGACAATTTCTTGGTTAACCGCCGGCGTGTCGATGAGTTTATTGACAAAGTTATTGAATTGGGCCTGAATAATTATTTTGAATTTTCGATTGAGCAGGCGCATATAAATACCCTTTATCCTATCGATAGGCATTTCATAAAGAAAATGCGCCGAAGCAGTTTTTTTACGGTTAATTTCGGAACGGATGAGATAAGCAGGCCTTTCTTAATGAATAAGGGTGGCTATACTGTTGAACGGATACTGGAAGTAAATAAGGTTTTGATAGAGGAAGGGTTTATTGTCACGCATAACGTTATTTTAAGTACTCCTGATACGCTTATGCCTAAATTCGTTGAATCCCTGATGCTTTTCTATCTTTTACCGATTGGTTATTCGGATAACAGGTATTTAAGGGTTGCCGCGGCGGCGGGAAGTAAATTTTCTAATCAGGCTATCGTCAATAACCCGCAAGCATTTAGCCTGATAGGCGCCAAAAAAGACGTGAGTGAATTCGGCTATCAAGTTTCAGAGAATTATATAGTAGATAGTGTTTATCCTTGGATGGCTTTGGAGAAGAGGAGGTTGTTATTGCCGATGGTCGATCAGCTAGTAGGTGATTTAACTGATAATCTATCCGATTCTTTCTACCGGCAGGATACGATGAGATTATTGGAAGCGAATAAGAAAATGTTCTATTCATATATGGTATCTTTGATAGATAGTTGGCAGAGAGAGGTAAATGGCTATGATCAGGAGATGGCGCATTTAGGCAGGATATTTAACCTTTATAAAGGCAGAGATATTTTGGAAATTATGGTTGATATTCGTAATGAGATGTGGGCCTATGGATTTTATTCTTTCAGGGATTATTATAATTTTTTGACGCTATCGCGTAAATATAAAAAAGAGAATAATGAAGAACCACCGTTAAAAGGGCTGACAGAGGAATTATCAGAGGGGATGGAAGGCATAGCGCTGTCTTTGATCCCTTATTATTCCCTTCAGCAGCAATACATTGCCGCAGGCGAAAAAGCATTGGCCGTTAAGCTGTTTTTTCAATTTTCGAAAAATAACCCTTTTATTTATGCTTCCAAATTGCCGCTTATTTTATCCGAATACCTTGAGCGATGCGGTAATTATAAGCAAGCATGGAAGATAATTAGCCCCGCTTTTGTTTATGACAGAGGAAATGAAAAACTAAAAAGGCAGAAGGCTATTATTAATT
The DNA here is from genome assembly GCA_030681595.1 of Candidatus Omnitrophota bacterium. Taxonomy (GTDB): domain Bacteria; phylum Omnitrophota; class Gorgyraeia; order Ghiorseimicrobiales; family Ghiorseimicrobiaceae; genus CAKKQO01. The sequence continues at coordinate 2,005 of JAUXSB010000033.1, read as the reverse complement.
ATAAGATTCTATTGGGTGATTATAATCTTAGCCAGAAATTTATCCGCGATGAAGCGGTCAGAAAGATGTTGGGTTTGATTATCGACTTTCAGATCTTGCGCAATTATTATGATAAGAGGCGGATAAAATCTGAAATAGCCGGGACATCTCGCCTTCTTGGGCAAAGATATGACCGCGCTACCGTAGATTCATTCCTTAATCTGTTAAAAATAGCGCAAATAGATGAAGACGGCAACGTTAATATTAAAAAAAGCATCTCCGCCTCGCCGATTGACTTGCAAAGGATTGGGAAGATTTTTTCGTATATCAGGAAAATATTAGATAATAAAGAGCGATATCTAATGCCTAAGTTCGAGATCTCTCTGCTTTTATCGGAGTTTTTAAAATGCGTTGGCGTTTATTCGCCCGAAGCGGTTTTGTATAATCTGTTGCCCGGGGGTAATTTATTTGAAGGCTATTTTGTATCAAAGATGATTACGGTTGATAAGTTGCGTGCGGAGGAGGTAAAAAATGCCTTTGAAATAATTAAAGAAAAAACTCCCAATAAGGGGGATATCCTAGCGTTGCTTTCAGGCTACACATCCGGTATCTGTCCTACAGAGCATATTTCATTGAATATACTTAAAGAGAAGAAAAAGTTTTTGTCAGAAATCGTGCCTCGTATGGAGCCGAAAGACGTTATCTTAATGAAATTTACAGTTGATTATTTAGTTCTGCATTGCAAGGACATAGGCCTTAAGGATATTGCCAGCTTGATTGGCGAATTCATGTTTTTGCTTCCCGGGGGGGTTACTGTAGTAATCTACGATTATAGCCTTAAGTATAGTAAGAACATTTATGCTTTGGGATTGGCAGATTATTTGATTAAAAAAGGATGGTTTAAAGACAGGCTTGTTGAATTGTTGCCGGAAGAATATCTTAACTATTTTGAAGAAATAAATGAGAATTCCTATCTTTTATCAAAAGAGGATAGTTTTCTTAAGGCGGCAATTCCTCCGAGTTTTTCTACCTTGTATTTTATGTATGGGGGTAGGCTTTCTGTCGTAGAAAGAGTGTCTTCCTCGCCGGTATTACCTAATAATAGGTTTGATAAATTCATAAAAGAAGTAGAGAGCGCTATGCCTTTTTGCCAAGATAAAGATCCTGACTGGGCAGGGTTAAATGAAATTATCACAAGCGCGGCAGAAGGCCGGATTAATTTTTCAATGGTTTGCCCTTATACTGATACAGGAATAATGAGTTTTAATTCTTCTGGGCTTCCTCAGCCAGAAGAAGAGGTAGTAGATTTTATAGCCAAAAGAATAACCAAGGGATTCCTTAATCTTCCCGAGTTAGTATCCGAGTCCGCAATTTACTTGCTAGAAAATATATGGCAACATGTCGAAACAGGGTTTGCATTGGTTGCTGAGGAATTAAATGAGGAAGACCAGTATTTAAGAGTTTTTGTTGTCGATAATGGGGCTGGTTTTATTGATTCGGAAGGTAAGGGAGTGCCGGTGGCCAGGGCAATCGAGCCAAGGGTAAGTTATGGCCGTAGGGGAAAATATGGCATTGGCCTTCCTTATGCGTTGGGTAGATATGGCGGTGTTTCGGTGGTTAGAATTCCCGGTGAAACGGCGATTATTGTTCCGGGAGAACAGATAGAGACTCCCAGAGGTTCTTTTTGTGGCGCAAAAGTCAAAGAGGCGTTTTCTAACAGCAAGCCATTCGGGGCAAGCATAGAAAAGTATTTTTCTACAAGATTGGATTGGCGTGATAAGTCGGATTGGGAAGATAAATTGATTATGGAATTGGGCGACAAATACAGGAAAGAATCCGTTGCCTCGCCGCTAGCGGATGATATTAATTATCTTGAAGATAATTGCCTGAAAGATTTGATTATCAAGTGGCAGGATTATTGCCGTATGGAGAGAATAAGGGCAATAATACCGCCCAAAGAAATGCAGTTTAATCCTACTTTTGAAAATGTTCTTATATACGACCAAGGGATTTTATCCCGTTTAAT
>JAUXSB010000031.1 GCA_030681595.1 Candidatus Omnitrophota bacterium | reverse complement strand
CGCCTTAAAGCAATTGACGCTGCGTATAAAAGATAATATGCAGGAGCTTAAGAAATACAGTGAAGAGACGAAAGAGATAAATCTGGAGATTAACCGTAAGGTGATTGCCCTTTCAGGCCTCTTGCAAGTAAGCTCGTTTATTTCCGAAGGAGAAGAGATATCTGAGATACTGGATTTAAGCATGGAAAAAATGGTAGAGATTGGCGATACCAATCTGGCATTTTTATTGTTGCAGGAAGGGGAGGTTTTATTATTGAAATCTGCCTACGGCACAGGCGCCGAACGCCTCCTGAATAAGAAATTTAAACTTGTGGAAAATAATCTGTTTGCTAAATTAACAAGGGAAGCAAAAAGTTTCCTGTTAGATAATAATACGTTAAAGAATAGGATGGTTCTTGAGTTTGAGCAAGAGTTCGGAGTGAAGGACGCATTTATCGCGCCTTTGTTTATTCATGGCAGGATAGCCGGTTTGGTAGGTGTAGGTAATAATAAACGTTTTGCCTATCGGAGCGATGAGTTTAAGCTTATTGATATATTTATCAAGCAGATAGACATTGCCCTTGAAAACGATATCCTGATGCATAAGGTAAAAAATCTTGAAGTAAAGGATAATTTAACCAGCCTTTATAATGAGTCTTTTGTCAGGATACGGCTGGATGAGGAAATCAAGAGGGCGATTATCTACCAAAGGCCTTGTGCATTTGTCATTTTTGGCATAGACGGATATGAGGAGCTTTGCCAGAATTTAAGTTTACCGGAAATTGAATTAATACTTAAGAGGATTGCGGTGATTATTAGGGAAAGCATAAGCGACATTGATAAAGCGGCAAAGTTCGGCGAGAAAGAATTTGCTATAGTTTTACCTGAGAAAAACAAGAAACAAGCGCAGAATATTGGCGAAACAATAAAGGAAAGGATTGAGTATTTGTTTAAGAATGACCCGGATAAATGCAAAAGAATTACCGTGAGCGTAGGCGTAGCTGAGAATCCAATTGATGGCGTTAATGGCGCAGAACTGATCGCTAAAGCGTTAAGTTCTTTAAGTAATACCTAGTTTGATAAAACCGTAACCCGAATTTATTACACAATGCCAATCCTTAAGATGTATTAGGATGGTATATTCTTCTAGAATAATATGGCGTTACCTTTGAGGCGTATAAATACGAAACATTTGGGCGAGCTTCTCGTAGAAAGAGCCGTTATAACACAGGCAGAATTGAATAAGGCTCTGGAATTTCAAAGAGAAAACGGTGGCATGATAGGAGAAGTGTTGGTAGCGTTGGGCATGGTCAAGGAAGAGACAATAGCCCAGGTATTGACTGCCCAGTATGGCTTTCCTTATTTGCCGTTAGCTAACTATGAGATATCGCCCGATGTAGTCGCGATCATTCCTTATAACGTGGCAAAGCAATACTGCCTTATTGCAATAGACAAAATAGGCAGTAACTTAACGGTGGCGATGTCTAACCCGTTGAATGTGCAGGCCGCAGAGGACATCGAGTTGATTTCCAATTGTTCTGTGCAGATTTTTATCAGCACGGCAAGTGACATAAAAAAGAGTGTAGAAAAATATTATAAATAACGATGTCTTCTTTAAAAGATCGCTTAACAGAGATACTTTTGAACAATAAGCTTATCAGCGAAGATAAGCTAAAGGCCGCCATTAACTTTCAGAAAGAAAAAGGCGGAAGGCTGAGTGATATACTCATCGAGTTAAAATTTCTGACCGAGAAAGATATCCTTAGCGTCCTGAGTGAGAGTTTAGGTTTTTCCTCCATAGATTTAAGCAAGCTGGAAATTGATCCGGAAATAATCCGGATACTCCCCAGTAATATCGCCCGGCATTATCAGATCATTCCTTTATTAAAGAAGGAAAATTTTTTAACCGTAGCTATGGCGGATCCGTTAAATATTTTAGCCATAGATGATATTTCTACGCGTACCGGATATACTATAATCCCGCTTATTGTCACTGCTAGCGATATGGCTTTGGCAATGGAAAAATATTACAACCCTATACAGGATAATTCATTGGATACGATGTTGAAAGACATTTCTGAATACCAAGCGATAGAATTGATAAAGAAAGATAAAGAGGAAGTGCTGGATACGGGTACGCTTATTCAGTTGAGCCAGGAGGCCCCGGTTATTAAAATAACCAATATGATTTTAGAAGACGCCATAAGGTTAAAAGCCTCTGACATACTTATTGAGCCGTTTGAGAAGTTGATGCGCGTACGTTTCAGAATTGATGGCGTACTACAGGAAAGAGAATCTCCTCCGAAATCCTTGCACCCGTCTATTATTTCGCGGATTAAAGTTGTGTCTAACCTTAATATTGCTGAACACAGGCTTCCTCAGGATGGCAGGTTCAAGGTCAGGATAGAGGCTAGAGACGTAGACTTCCGTGTTTCTATGATGCCTTCTAGTTTCGGTGAAAAAGCAGCATTAAGAATATTGGATAAGACCCAGGCAATGCTCGATATAGAAAAATTAGGTTTTGATGATTATGCTTTAGGCGTCATGAAAAAAAATGCCGCCAGGCCACACGGAATGATTTTGGTTTGCGGGCCGACTGGCTCAGGAAAGACTACGACTTTATACTCACTCTTGAAATTTATCGATAAGCCGGAAAGCAATATTATTACCGTTGAAGATCCGATAGAATACCAGCTGGAAGGTATAAACCAGGTGAATGTTAAGCCCGAAATAGGCCTGACTTTTGCCGCAAGCCTGCGTTCAATTTTGCGGCAGGACCCCGACATAATAATGATAGGCGAAATAAGGGACCTTGATACTGCTGATATCGCGATTAAGGCCGCTTTAACCGGGCATTTAGTCTTATCTACGCTGCATACTACTACGGCCCCTGCTTCTATAGTCAGGTTAATTAATATGGGGGTTGAACCGTTTCTGATTACTTCTTCGCTAATATGCGTGGTTGCGCAGCGCTTATTAAGATTGATTTGTAATAATTGTAAGGAGTCTTATCAGTTGACACAGGAAGCATTGGATAAGCTTAAAATAAAGCATCGCAAGGATAAACCGCCTCTTTTTTATCGCGGCCAGGGATGTTCTGTTTGTTTAAATTCCGGCTACAAAGGCAGGACCTGCATTACGGAAGTACTCAGCCTATCTCCGGAAGTCAAAGGATTAATTATGGATAGGGCGCAAGATTATAAGATAAAACAGCTGGCACGTTCCTTGGGGATGAAGACGTTAAGAGAGATAGGAGTGGAAAAGGTGCTGTCAGGATTAACTACACTAGAGGAAGTGTTGAAAATTACGGCGGTAGACGAATAATAATATAAAATACCAAAAATAAAATACTAAATATTAAAACAAAAAAGCAATATATAAAATTTGAAAACAAGGACAACTGTTAATATTCAGTAATCAGGTAATTTTTTATTTATAGTTTTAACTTTTTATTTTTGATTTCTATTTTTTCATTTTTAACTTTTAATTTTTAATCTTTTATCATATGGCTACCTTACAGGAAAGACTCGTTGAGATTATGATAAACAACAGGTTGGTTAGCCGTCAGCAGATAGATAAGGTATTAAAAATCCAGAAGGATAAAGGCCTAAGCATAAAACAGATTCTTATTAATGAAGGTATTGTCAAAGAAAAAGACCTGCTTTCCCTTTTCGCTAAAGAGCTTTATATACCGCCCTTGGACTTGTCGCGTTACAAAATAGATAAAAATATAATAGATTTAATCCCGCGGCGTGTCGCAAGCCAGTATCACCTTATTGCCGTTTCTAAAATCGGCAATACCTTAACTGTAGGAATGTCCGACCCTATGAATATATTCGCATTGGATGATGTAAAGGCGCTTACCGGTTATGAGATCCAGCCGGTGATGTGTTTGGATGCAGAAATAGAGAAGTCAATAGCCAAATATTATAAAACTGATAAAGAGACTATATCTGGAATTTTAAAAGAAACCCCCGAGAGCGAGACTTTAATAACCGCTCAGGAAAATAACCTGGCGGTTGATGTGGGGACGGCATTAGCCGAGAGCGAAAAGGCGCCCATTGTCAAAATTGTGGATTTAATGATTGTGCAAGCCTTAAAGAAGCGGGTTTCGGATATACATATTGAGCCGGAGGAGGCTAAACTGCGCATCCGTTACCGTATTGACGGGCAGTTATATGATGTATTTACTCTCGCGAAGAATTATCAGAACGCGGTATTGGCAAGATTAAAAATTGTTTCCGGGTTAGATATTACTGAATCCCGCCTGCCTCAGGATGGAAGATTCAAAATCAGGATGGAGGGAAGAGAGGTAGATTTTCGCGTTTCAGCCCTTCCGACTATCTTCGGGCAAAAATTTGTTTTACGCGTTTTGGACCGGTCTAATATTACTATCGGGTTGGAAAGATTAGGCTTTAGCAGTAAATCTCTGGAAATATTTAGGGAGGCGATCAATAAACCGTATGGAATGATTTTAGTAACCGGCCCAACCGGTTCAGGCAAGTCCACCACTCTTTATTCTGTGCTGTCACAGTTAAATACTCCTCAAAGGAATATTATCACTATCGAAGATCCCGTTGAATATCAAGTAGAAGGTATCACGCAGATTCAAGTAAAGAGCGACATAGGGCTTACTTTTGCTTCGGGTCTGCGTTCATTATTAAGGCAGAGCCCGGATGTGATTATGGTTGGTGAAATCCGGGATTCAGAAACAGCGGATATCGCGGTTAAGGCTTCTTTAACGGGCCAATTGATCTTTTCTACGCTCCATACTAACGATGCCACAGGCGCGATCAGCCGTTTAGTTGACATGGGAATTGAACCGTTTTTAGTCGCTTCAAGCCTTGTGATGGCTTGTGCGCAAAGACTAATGCGTGCGATATGCCCTCAGTGTAAAGAGCCGGCGGATATCCCGAAGGAGTTTTTAGAAAAGATCGGGATTAAAGTAACGCCGAATAAGGTTTTTTACCGCGGCAGAGGATGTGACCATTGCAATAATACCGGTTATTTCGGTAGAATGGGAATATTAGAAGTATTATTTGTTGATGATAATATACGGGACATGATCATAAATAAAGCTATGGTTGATGATATAAAAAATTATGCTGTAGCTAAATGCGGGATGGTTACGTTAAGGGATGATGCTTATTCAAAGTTTGCGGAAGGCTTGACTACTATTGAAGAAGTTATCCGCGTAACTACGGAGGATTAAATCTATGGCAGAAGGCAGTGTATTAGTTGTCAGCGATGATTCAGCGCTTTCTTACCATGCCAAGAAAGATTTAACCAGGCAGAATTTTAATGTGATTGTGGAGGCTAATGAGGCTTTAGCCATGAATATGGCTAAGACCAATAACTTTGACGTTATCATCCTTTCTATTAAGGGGGATAATTTAGAGCATAGCAGGTTATTGTTAGATATAAAAAGCAGCAAATTAGACAGCATGCTTATTGTCGCCAGCGATAGTTATTCAGTCAGTTCAATAAGTGATATGCAGCGGTTTGGGATTTTCGGCTTCCTTCCCTCTAGCCTTGACCAAAGAAACCTGTTTCTTATTGTTAAGCAGGCAGTTTTCGTGAAAAAAGTCAGGAACATCGTAAAAATCCATGAAGAAAAAATATTAAGCCTGGAAAAACAGATTGTATTATTGAATAAGAAAGTTGAAGACGGCGCAAAGAACACCGTTTCTCTTTACCGGAATTTACAGGAGTCGTATATCGGTTCGGTAAAGGCTCTTGCGCAGGCGCTTGATGCGCGCGACGGATATACGCACAGCCATTCGCAGAATGTAGCTAAATACGCAGTAGTCATAGCCGAAGAAATGGGTTTAAGCGTCAGTGAAATAAAAGATATCCGGGATGCCTGTGAGTTGCATGATATAGGTAAAATAGGAATAAGGGATGCGATACTTAGTAAAGAAGGCCCGCTTACCGATTCAGAATGGCGGCAGATGCGCGAACACCCTTTAAAGGGCGCCCAGATTTTAAAGTCCTTAGATTTAAAAAATGTGTTAGAGCTGGTAAAACAGCACCATGAGCATTATGACGGCAGTGGTTATCCCGAAGGGAAAAAGAACGGTGAAATACTTCTGGGGGCGCGGATAGTTTCTTTGGCCGATGCCTATGATGCCATGTGTTCTGCCCGAGCTTATAAGAATAAATATTTTTCTAAGGCTGAGGCGGTAGAAGAAATAAAAAGAAGCAGTGGAAAACAATTTGACCCGCGTGTGGTGGAAGCTTTTTTAAGGGTGATTGACAGGATACAATAGGTTTAAACTAAGAGAGGGGATATGACAACTTATAGGTACACCGCTAAAGACAAGACAGGCAAGACAATTGTCAGTATAACGGAGGCGCAGGATGAACATTCCCTAATAGAAAGTCTGCACAAAAAAGAATTGATCGTAATATCAATTAAGGAAGCGCGCTCCAAAACGCTAAGGGGGCATTCCGTTAAATTAGATGAACTGGTTATTTTTTCCCGGCAATTTGCTACTATGATTGAATCAGGTATACCTTTAGCGCAGACTTTAAGTATCCTCACTGAGCAAATAGAGGATAAATACCTGGCGCAAGTTACGTTAAAGATACGCCAGGATATAGAGGAAGGATTAAGTTTCTCAGAGGCTTTAAAGAAACACCCGCGGGTTTTTTCGGATTTTTTTGTCAGCATGAGCAAAGCGGGAGAGGCATCCGGCATGCTTGATGAAGTATTGGACAGGTTAGCTACATATTTGGAAAAAACAAGTGTTTTAATCCGAAAGGTGCGTTCCAGCTTAGTTTATCCTATTGTAGTTATCAGTATGGCGTTGTTGATCACCGCATTTTTGCTCATCAAGGTGGTTCCGGCGTTTAAAGGTATTTTTAGCACGTTAGGAGGGAGTCTGCCTATCCCTACCCAGATTTTAATTGCGATCAGCGACACCCTGAGGGCGTTTTTTATCCATGTCGTAGTAGCGATTGCTTTAGCCGGTTTTTGTTTTCAGCGTTATATTTCTACGCCTTTCGGCAGGCGTAATTTTGACAAGGTGTTGTTGATTCTTCCGCTATTTGGAAAACTTTTTACGAAGGTAGCGGTGGCTAGGTTTTCCCGTACGCTTTCTACTTTGGTTAAAAGCGGTGTCCCGATACTGGATGCGTTGGAGATAGTAGGGAAAACTTCGGGGAATAAAATCATAGAAGAAGCGGTAATAAGCTCATGTATTTCTATTAAGGAAGGCGAGCCGATAGCTGAGCCTCTGGGAAGGAGTAAAGTTTTTCCTCCCATGGTGGTAAGAATGATTTCTGTGGGCGAGCAGACCGGCCGGCTTGAGCACATGCTAGGCAAAATCGCTGATTTTTATGAAGACCAGGTGGATGCGGCGGTAGCCGGGTTAACCAGCCTGATTGAGCCCTTGGTAATCGTTTTCTTAGGGGTGATTATCGGCGGTATCGTTATTTCGTTATTTCTGCCTATATTTAAAGTGTTGGAACTTTTGGGGCATTGAGCGCGGAGATGTACGATGAAAGATGTTTTCAGGGTAATTTCGGATAGAAGGTCGGTACGTGATTTTTTGGCAAAAGATGTCCCGGAAAAATATATTCATAAAATTATTTCTGCAGCTGTCCTTGCTCCTTCGGGGGGCAACCAGAAAAACTGGTCGTTAGTTATCGTTAGAAGTAAAAATACCAAACATGATTTAAAAAAGGCAGTAACGGAAAAGATTAAAGAGTTATCATCCAAGGTGAGTTCGCCTCGGGCCAGGAAAGAATTTTTATCTTATGCTAAATACTTTACTTTTTTTTCTGATGCGCCGGTAGTAATTGCGGTGGTAATGAAGCCGTATGATTCTTTGACCGCGCGTATATTAAAACGCTATGAAGCTAATAGCGATTATATGGCCAACGCAGGTGTACAGTCTGTGGCAGCGGCAATTGAGAATATGCTGCTTGCGGCAGCCGCTTTGGGGTTAGGCAGCTGTTGGATGACCGGGCCGTTAATTGCTAAAAGTGAATTGGAAAGAATCTTGGAGATAAGCCAGCCTGATAATTTATTAGCGATCATACCGCTCGGATATGCTTCCAAAAAACCGAAACCGCATCCTTGGCCTAAGGTTATAGAAACGGTAGTAAAAGAGATTAAGTGATAAGCCGGTAAGGCAATGGTTTGGCTTTCCATATAGCCAAAGCCATAAATAGAGCGTATCTTGCCGGTAACCCCATCTCGGAATATAACTAAAGTTTGCCAGAATAATCCGGTTATCTTTTTACAGCAAGCCAGAGGGTAGTGGTTTGCTTTCAATATAGCCAAAGCCACAAGCCAGAGGGCAGTGGTTTGTTTTCAATATAGCCAAAGCCACAAGCCAGAGGGCAGTGGTTTGGCGCGCAATTTGCCAAAGCCACGGCAATATATCTAATGGGTCTAAAGCGTTATTATAATCTGTTTGTTATAGCGGTGTTTTTATTGCTGGCATGGGTACTCTATTATCATGCATTTTCTAGCCCGTTTTATTTTGATGATAGAGATTCAATAGCCGCTAATTTTAACATAAGGAACATCCGGAACCTAAAACTAGTCTGGGATTTTTGGCCTACGCGCTTTATAAGCTATCTTTCCTTTGCCCTGAACTATCATTTTCATAAATTAGACGTTTTTGGCTATCACTTGGTTAATATATTTATCCATTTCTGCTCGGCAGTTTTAGCCTGGGTTCTATCTTTGCTTAGTTTTTCTGCGCCTGCGATGAAAAATAGCGGGTTGTCAAAACACTCAAGGCTTATTTCTTTCTTTATCGGTTTGTTATTTTTGGCCCATCCAATCCAAACTCAGGCAGTAACTTATATCGTTCAGCGTTCTGCTTCCTTGGCGGCGTTATTTTATTTGGCGTCGTTGAGCCTCTATGTTAAATCAAGGCTGCTGCTTAAAGAAAAATCCCCGCAGGCAAGCCAGAGGCAGTGGTTTGGCCTCCGATTAGCCAAAGCCACAAGCCAGAGGTTCTATTATGCAGCCTCTCTTTTTACGGCGCTTTTAGCCATGTTTACAAAGGAGATGGCCATAAGCCTGCCTTTTGTTGTTTTATTATACGAATTTTATTTTTTACGGTATAGGAAAGTAGATAATACTTTCCTAACCACTGAAATTTCGCAAGGAAAAAGTCTTGAGTCCGTCAATGAAATCGGCGGACGAAATTTCTTGAAAAATAATAAAGAGAAAGTTAATTTAAAATGTGTTTTACCGTTCTTTATCCTGTTATTGAGCGTTCCTTTAGTAATGTGGCTGTCAAAATCAGTAAATTTTATTGAGATGCGGCGCGCAAATGAACCCGCTACGGATATCTCTGTCTGGAATTATGCTTTAACTCAGTTTAAAGTTGTGGCCACATATATAAGGCTTCTTTTCCTGCCCCTAAACCAAAATTTAGATTATGACTATCCGGTATCTAAAACTTTATTTGAGTTTCATACGCTAGCGAGCCTTTTATTTTTGCTTAGCGTTGTAATAATTGCATTTAAGATGCTTCCAAAATACCGCTTTGCCTCGTTTGGTATTTTCTGGTTTTTTTTGACTCTTTTGCCGGAATCAAGCATTGTGCCGATTAAGGATGTAATTTTTGAGCATAGGCTTTATCTGCCGATGGTTGGTTTTAGTTTTTTCCTTGTAAGCACTATTTATTATATACTGAGGAGGAAAGCTACCTGGCTTGCGGTTATAATGTCGGTTTTATTAACCGTTTCTTATGCAGCTCTAACTCACAAGAGGAATCTCTTCTGGCAGAATGAGGAACGTTTTTTAAATGATATCGTTTCTAAATCTCCGGCGAAAGCAAGGGCGTATAATAACAGGGGGGATTATTATTCCCGGATGGGTGAATATGATAAAGCGGCATCCGATTTTAATAAAGCGATGCAGCTTGATAATTTTTGCGCGGATGCTTATTATAATTTAGGGACTCTTTATGTTAAAAAGGGCGATTTTAAACAGGCCATTATTAATCTTAATAAAGCAATCTACATAGATCCTAACGACGCCGAAGCTTATATGAACCGCGGAGTTTGCCTCTATGAGGCGAAAGAATTAAGCCGGTCTATATCAGATTTTGAAAAAGCCTTAGAGATAAATAAAACTTATATAGATGCTTACCTTAATTTAGGAAAAATCTACTCCAGTATCGGCAATATTAAGGAAGCGGTAGATTTATTTAAAAAGGTTTTAGAGATTGATCCGTTTTGTTTGGAGGCTTACGCCGATTTAGCTGCGGTATACGAGAGGACGGGCAATGATAGAGAAATAATAGATATATATGAAAAGCTGGCCAGGATTAATCCCGGTTATGCCGAAGGACACGATAGCCTCTGTGCTGCTTATGGGAAAATAGGTAATTTTAAAAAAGCTATTCTATCATGTAAAAGGGCGCTTGAACTTAACCCGGATTTAGCATCGGCACATAACAATCTTGCGGTTTTGTACTATAATAACAAAGAATATGACCTGGCAATCAAGCATTGTGATAAAGCTAGCCGACTCGGTTTTAAAATAAACCCCGATTTTCTGGAAGAATTAAGGACGTACAGGAAATAGTATTTAGTGCCGTACAATTGCCGATGGAATAAATTTTATGAAACCGTGGCGTATATTGAGAAATGTAAAACTAACGGAATTTCTTCGCAGACGAAATTCCATTAGTTTTACGTACCTCTATATAGTTATAGAAATATGGCTTTTTGCTTGACTAATGGCCTCAATATAACGTACAATATTACATACGGTTAGATTACATATGGTTAGATTATATATGGTTAGAAAAAAGAAGGCTTTTACCCTGATAGAAGTAGTTATCGCTATGGGGATTATGGCGGTAGCTTTTTTGGGGTTGGTTGCCGCCTATATAAGCGGTTTTGATTTGGCGGAGACGGCAAAAAATACTACCTATGCCTTAAATGCCGCACAGAAAAAAATAGAAGAAATCCGCGACTATAATTTTTTTGATATTTCTAATGATTACGATAATACCAATTTTACTATAGATGGTATATCGGCGGGCAACAGCAACGGTTTGGTAGAAATAGATAATACTAATCCTGATCTTTTGGTTGTGACTGTGGCGGCTTGCTGGCGGCAGAAGGGTGGACGTATTATCGGGGGCGATGCCGCATTAAATCCTTTGAGCACATCTCCGGCAAGATTAGTTACTTATATCGCCGACAGATAGGTCGGGGGACAATGGTTTGGCTTCCGATAGCCAAAGCCATAGATTGGCTGTATAGCGTTGCGCATCATTTTGATATGAATAATTTTTCAGGTAAAGACAGGCCATGTGTTTATTCCTTTTCGAGTTCCGCAAGAAACTTCGTCCCGCTAAAGGCGGGACTCAGAACCTTCTTTACGAAGTTTCAGTGGCTGGGAAAGTGTTTTATGCTTTCCCATACCATAAAAAACGGTTTTAGCTTACTGGAAGTATTAATATCCCTGGCAATATTCCTGATTATTGCATCGGTAATGTTTGCTTTCTTGACCAGCGGCAGAAAAACATTTGATATGGGAGCAGCCCAGATAGATGTGGAACAGGAGGCGCGCCGGGGATTGGATTATATGAGCAAGGAGCTGCGCCAGTCTAGTGATGGTAAAATCAGCGGCGTGGCTAAAGGCGCAAGTGGAAACACAATTATTTTTGAAATCCCTTACAATGTAGACAATAGCGTGGATGGAGATGTAATTGATTCTTTTGGGGCTATTGAGTGGTCGGATGATACCGGAGTAAACAGGATAGGTACTATTACTTATTCATTAGTCGGCGGGCAAATTCTACGTAATTTAAGTTTTACTGGTGAGCAGATAGTATTGGCCAATGATATATCGTCGCTTAATTTTAGCCGCCCTCTGGCAGCGGACACGGTGGCTATTAATCTAACTGCGGAAAAGTACCCTTTTAAAGGTTTTAGCGGCCCAACGGATGAGAAGGTAACGGTAAGTTTGAACACCCAGGTAAGAGTGAGAAATTAGAATGAATAAGAAAAATTTTAGAAAAGGAATTATGTTGATTGTCGTGTCTTTGGTTTTGGTTGTGCTTTTAATATTGGTAGGGGCATTCATAATGCGCGGGATTCAAGAGGGTAATTTAACCCAGCGGCAGAAAGAGCGCTATGAAGCTTTTAATATAGCTGAGGCAGGGCTGGATAAATCTGTCGTAGAGTTAAGGAATAATTTTAATTGGTCGGGTTTTGGCCCAGCAGCTTTTGGCAGGGGTGAGTATTATGTAGCCGTAAATTCAATATCCGCAAGCGAGCGTAACTTAGATTGTTTTGGTTATGTGCCTTTATATACATCCGCGCGCCAGACTGTGCATATTGAGGCTCGTATTCGCAAGGCTATTCCGGTTAATTTTTATGATAACGCAATTTATTCCGCGGAAGAGGTTGATTTAAACGGAAATGCTTATTCTGTGGCGGGGGACATCCGTTATGCCGAATCAATAGATAATACAGGCAATGTCGCCGGGACAATTACTAATGACCCTTCTATTTCTCCTTTGGCACGGCTTGATTTTACTCAACTTTATAATATCAGCACGGTACAGGGCAATGTTTACGACTCCGCACGGCTGAAAAATGTGCAAAAGGGCAGCGATAATTTTCCCTCTTCCTTTTGGTATGACGAAGCAAATAATATCCCTAACGTTGTATATGTTACACAAGACTTAGCGTTAAACGGTAATATCGGGACAATTGGAGGTTTTTTTGTTGTTGCCGGAGATGTACTTACCGACCCTTCGGGAGGCGCGGATGCGTCGATAAACGGAAATGGGCAGATTGCCGGCTGTATTTATACGTTAGGAGAATTTACGGTTAACGGCGGAGGCGGAGGTTTGAATGTGGACGGCGGTATCTGGTCTGCTGAAGAGACAACGATTAACGGTAACGCGACCGTGCAATATAACACTATTTATATGAATGCTATCTCAGGATTAAATATCAATCCGGATATTCAAGTGGTCGGTTGGCGGGAGGTATGATATTATTATGAAGAGAGGTAAAAAATCAGGGTTTATTCTTGTTAGCGTGTATTTAATCATTATTGTTTTGATTATTTTAACAATAGGCTTTAGCTCGCGTTCTATTCAGGAGGCAAATCTTTCTTTGCGGCAGAAGAGTTCGTTGCAGGCGCTTTATCTTGCTGAAGCCGGTGTTGACAGCGCTTTAGAATGGCTAAGGGGATATACCGCCCCTCCCGTGCCTTATAATTCCGGGGTTGTCAGCTTGGGGGCGGGCAATTTTAATTTTACGGTAACAAGCATAGGTGCTCTTTCTTATGAGGTGCTATGCGTTGGCACAGTAGGAGGCGTAACGAGGGCTCTGAGCACAACATTTACGCAGGATCATTATGCCCGCTACGCTTATTTTACCAATAGCGAATTATATCAAGGCGGCAGTGTTTGGTTCGTGGATTGGGATGTGCTTAGGGGCCCGGTTCATACCAATAGCCGCTTTAATATGAAAGGCAACCCTACTTTTGAAGATTATGTTAAAAGCGTAAGCGATGTGATACGGTTTTATAATAATGGAAGCCCGATAGATACTTCTTCTTCGAGCAATCCCCCTTACGATGCGCCTGATTTTCAGTATGGCCTTGTTTTAGGGGCGGATGACGTACCTATGCCGGCACGGGCGTTGGATTTAAGAAATGCCGCTGCAAGCTCCGGGCTTTATCTTAACGGCTCAAGTACGGTTACTTTTAATAGCAACGGGACAATTAATGTAACTAATGCGGCGCGCGGATGGAATAATTTTAATACAAATATACCGGCAAATGGGGCGATATTCGTTAACGGGGCGGCTTCTGTTTCCGGCACAGTAAATGGATCCGCTACTATCGGTTCAAGCTCAAATATAACCGTTACCGATAATATCCTTTATAGCGATGATCCGCGTACCAACCCTAATTCTACGGACAAATTAGGCATTATTGCCGAAGCGCATGTGATTATCCCGCAGACCGCGCCTAATAATTTGGAGATAGACGCCAGCATTATGGCGTTAAACACCTCATTTACCCTGCAAAATTTTTCGCAAGGTCCCCCTAAAGGGACACTTACAGTTTACGGAGGAATTATCCAGAAAAATAGAGGCCCGGTGGGAACCTTCTCCGGAATGACAAAATTAAGCGGATACTCAAAAAATTACCAGTACGACACCCGCCTCTTAACAAGCCCGCCCCCGTTTAACCCGACGACCGGAGATTATGTTATGCTTACATGGAAAGAGGAGTAAGTAGTGAAGAAACAACCGTTGATTTTATTAAGCAGTTTTATTTTAGTAGCGGTAATTTTTTCTATCTTGATTACTCACGGAAGAAGGAAGCCCTTTGAAGGTAGCATGAAGGCCGGTTCTTTAGAAGTGGTGAATAAGCTCCAAGAAGACATGCCTGCTTTAGAACCATTGGATACGGCCGAGCCGCAAGGTCAGGGCCAGCGGATTAAGAATGATGCGCGCCGGCGCATAAAAAAAGATAATGAAATTTTGAGGCCCAAAGAAGTTGTTTTGCCTCCATTGGAATTATCTCCTTCGGAAGAAGAGCAAAAAGAGGCTGAAGCGCTTGGCATAAAGCTTAACGAAGAAGAGATGCGGGAGTTAGGGAAAAAAAATATTATGCTTTATTAGTGTTACTTTACGAGAATATGGAAATAAAAGAAATAATTTACAGGAATTTTTTCAGGATAATGCCTAAAGCCGGTATACGCTATTCTACTGTTGGGTTGGATATCGGTAACTCCAGCGTAAAACTGGTAAAAACAGAGCGGGACAATAATGCATATAGGATTTCTGCTTTAGGCGTAGAAGAAGTAAAAAGCGGTAATGTAAAAGATGCGGTGAAGGCGGTATTAGCCAAGGCAGGCGTTGAAAACAAAAGGGTCAATATCGGCCTTTGCGGCAAGCAGACCGTCATAAGGTGCGTAGTTGTTCCGGAAATGGAAGAAACTGATTTTAAGAATTCACTGAAATACGAAGCGGCAAAATACATTCCCTTTCCGCTTAGCGAAGTAATTTGGGATTCAAAAATATTAAAGCATAACATAGAAAGCAGCAAAATGCTGGTTTTAATAGCCGCGGCAAAAAAAGATTTTGTTACCCAGAAACTGAAAATGATTTTGGATTTGGGCCTTGAGCCATGCGTGCTCGATATAGATTCTTTAGCGCTTGTTAACGCATTTGATCTATTAAGCAATAAAGTCAAACCGGATAAGAAGGCAAGCGCAGGCATCTCGGTACTGTTAAACATTGGTTCGCATTTAAGCAGTTTAGTGTTTCTTGAAGATAATTTAGTCAGGTTTGGCCGGGATATCGCTTTTGGCGGTAATTCCATTACTCAAAAGATTGCCGCCAAGCTTAATATTAATTTTGGCGAGGCAGAAAAAAATAAACTTTCTTTGGAGAAGACAGGAGAAATAAAAGGCATTATTGAATCAAGCCTTACGGATTTAGCGAACGAGTTAAGGCTGTCTTTTGATTATTATGAAAGCCAGACAGGCAAGACAGCGCAAACTGTTTACTTAAGCGGCGGCGGAAGTTCCCTTGACGGTATATGCGTTTTTATGGGCAGCGCTATGAATATTCTGTTTGAGGCATGGAATCCATTAGCTGCTTTAAAGCAGGATGATGGCCTGGATAAGAAATTAAGCGAGGGGTTTTCGTCGCGCTTTGCGGTAGCGGCAGGGCTTTCTTTAAGATGATAGAGATAAATTTATTGCCGGAAGAATTACGTTCTAAAAAAGAAGTTAATATAGGTCTAGGTAGAGTTATTTATTTTGCCAAGGCAGGGTTTCTTATTTTGGCGGGCGCTCACCTCTTGCTGTTGTTTTCAATGTTGTTATGTAAATATAATGTTGGTAGGTTAGAGAAGACAAAATCCAGGATTTCGTCACAGGACTTAGACGCGGGGCCGCTAAAAAAAGAGTTTAGCGCCATAGAAGACAGGATAAGGATTATCAGTGCCTTGTCAAAAAATAAATCTTATTGGGCAGAAAGGCTTGATAAGTTAAGTTTCGCTTTACCAAACAACATTTGGTTTAATCAGATCCGCGCAGGAGGCGCCATATTAGATATTACTGGTTCAGTAGTCTCGCTTAAGGCGGACGAGGTAAAAGTATTAAATAAATTTTTGGACGATTTAAAGAAAGATGCTTCTTTTTATTCCGGGTTTAAAAATATAGACGTAGTTTCAATCGGCAGAAGCAGTCTATTCGGAGTGGAAGTATTTAACTTTTCCATAAGGGGTTGGTTGGCTAATGAGTAATTTACCCGATTTTACCGCACTACTAAAAGAAAAAAAATACCTGATCAAACCCCTGGGAATAATAGTGCTTATTCTGGTTTTGGATTTTACAATAGTTTTAAGAAGCCAGATAGTTTCTTTGGCTCAGGCGATATCCAAGGTGAGTGAACTAAAGAAAGATATCGCAAAGGCAAAAAAAGATATTGCAAGAGGGAGTTTATTAAAGCATGGCGATAAATTAAAGTCAGATATTTTTACCGAAGAGAAAAAAGTGGTCCCGGAGCAGGAGATCCCTTTATTTTTGAGCGAAATTTCGCAAATTGCCAAAGATTCTAATGTCAAGCTGATGCAGATTAAGCCTGCCAAGCTTGGCAAGGAAGAGGCGAAGGATATAGGAGGCAGGATGTACTTTAGACTATCCATAGATTTAGATTTAATATCCGCCTACCACCCGCTAGGTGTTTTTATCAATAAAATGGAAACAGCCCAAAGGTATATAAAAGTGTTAAATTTCAATATAACATCGGTAAAAGATGTACCATTTGAATATCCGGTAAAAATGGAAATTGAAACACTGGTGGCGAGGCAGCAATGAGGGATTCGATAAAACAGGCTATTTTATTTTATATTTTATTTTTCGTTTTTGGATTTTTGTGCGCCTCAGCCGAGGAGCAATTTGTTTATAATGCTAAAAGAAAAAGAGACCCGATGATGCCTCTGGTTACGCCTCAGGGCTTAATCCGTGATATAAAATCTTTAGGCGCGCAGGAAGACTTGGTCTTGGAAGGTATTATTTATGACGCGCAGGGTAAATCGTTGGCTATTATAAATGGCCAGATTATTAAGGCGGGCGATAGTTTAGGCAAGATAAAGATATTGGATATCCGGGAGGATAAGGTTATTATATTAAAAGACGATAATGTGTCGGAAATTAAATTAGAATAGGAGGGTGGTCAATGAGAAGAATATTAGTTAGTATCCAATGTTGCCTATCATCAATTTTTATATTTACTTTTCTTGCGGCAGCCTTTGCTCAGGATCTTCAGGAACCGAGAGAATCATCCGTTGTTAGCCTAGAAAAGACGGATGGAAATAGCGAGAGCATGATTACGCAAGAGCTGAAAGCAGGCGAAACAAATATAGGCACGCCCAACGTTACTTTGGATTTTAAAGAAGCGGATATCCGTAATGTCCTGCGCATTATTTCATTAAAGAGCGGGGTAAACATCGTTCCGGCTCCGGAGGTAACCGGTGTGGTAACTATAAAGCTGGATGATGTGCCTTGGCAGGAGGCATTGGATGCAATAGTTAAGACTTACGGTTTTGGTTATGTTAAAAAGGGCAGCATTATTATAGTTGCCCCTTTGGCAAAATTAGCCGAGCAGCAGAAATTAGAAGCGGAATTTTCCCAGACGCAGGAAACCGAAACCAGGGTTTTTCATTTAAGCTATCTTGATGCTTCAGACGTAGCAAACACGCTTAATTCGCTTAAGTCAGAGCGTGGGAAGATTACTATTTTGATGTCTACGGGCCAGGCAGGCTGGCAGTTCGGCACGGTAGATGATCAATCTAAGCGCGAGCGTATCAAACAGGGGCAGGTTTCGCGCTCTAAGATTCTTCTTGTTACTGATGTCCGTCCGGTCTTAGATAAAATGCAGGAAATAATTAATCAGATTGATGTAATGCCGCAGCAGATTCTTCTTGAAACAAGAATAATGGAGGTTAATTTAGATAAGTTGCGCGATATCGGCTTTGACTGGGGAACGGGCACATCGGGTGCTGAATCATCAACGATGAGCTTGGTTTCCGCCAGCACAACTACGGGATCTGATGGGACGCGCAGCGCTGACGCGCAATTTGGCAGCCATGGGTTGGCTTCCGAGGTTTCCCCTTCGGTCTTCGGGCCTAAATCAAGCACAATTTCCGGGGCAGAACCTTATAACTTGGGCCTTGAGGTGTTATATAAAAAATTGACCGGTACGCAATTTGAAGCAATACTACATGCGCTGGAAGAAGACGTCCATACAAATACTCTTTCCGCTCCAAGGATACTGACCCTGAATAATCAGGAAGCCGCTATACTCGTGGGTACAAAATATCCGTTTCTTAAAGCAGATCAATCCACTACAACCTCGGGAGGTGTCGTTTATAATTACAGTCTAGATACATACCGGGATATCGGTATACAGTTAAATGTAGTACCGCAGATAAGCGGAGAAGACTATATAAATTTAATTGTGCATCCGGCTGTTACTTCTTTTACGGAGACTGTTAAAGCAAGGGATTCTAACGGCGTGACTCTTGCGGAATACCCTATTATTATTACAAGGGAAGCGGATACGCAAGTATTGATGCGTAACGGTGAAACCGTGGTCATCGGCGGGCTCTTAAAAGATGTACAGCGGGAAGGAAGGCAGGGAATCCCGATTTTGGGTAATATCCCTGTGTTGGGGTGGCTTTTCCAGAGGAAAACCACCGATACGGAGAAAATTGATTTGATTATTGCTATCACCGCAAAGATAGTTAAGGCGGGAGAAATACCCCCGGAAGATGTTGCGGCATTAAATAAAGACCTGGAAAAACCGCCGAAGCAGGAAAAATAATAATCTTATTCGGCATTTTAACTTTTTTGATCCCGTGTTTTCTGAATATAAATTTTTTAGAGAAGGAACGTTTAGGATAAAATTTTGTTTTACCAAGAAAGAAGCAATGCGGTTCATTTCGCATCTAGACCTGATGCGCTTGTTCAGCCGGGCGGCTCGGAGGGCGGAGTTGCCCCTTTTTATATCTAAAGGTTTTAGCCCGCATCCGAAGATAAATATAAAGCGGGCATTAAAGTTAGGGTTAGAATCTGATAGGGAAGAAGCGGATATTTTATTAACAAAGAATATTCCGGTAGAGGAATTTTGTAAACGAATGAATGAACAATTGCCGGAAGAAATACAAATAAGGAGCAGTGAGAAGTTCTAAATGATAAATTGTAAGTTAAACCTATGTTAAAAGGTTTAGAAGTTGTAACTTATAATTTCTAACTCATAACTCCGAATAGAGCGAGGATAGATGTCTAAAGAAATACTTGTTAATATTGAACCTCAGGAAAAAAGAGTGGCCGTGGTTGAAGATGGTATCATGAGCGATTTTTTTATTGAAAGGCCCGGACAGAAGCCCTTAGTGGGGAATATCTATAAAGGCAGGATTGATTCTATAGTGAATTCTATCGGGGCAGCTTTTGTAGATATTGGGCTTGTCAAGAAAGGGTTTCTTTACCTTTCGGAGGCGGAAGATTTAGAGGCAGACTTAGAAGATGTGAAGCCGCAGAAGGCCAGCTCGTCCAGGGAATTTAAGGTAGGGCAGGAAATATTAGTGCAGGTAGTAAAGGAGCAATTCGGAACCAAAGGGCCGCGGCTCACCGCGCATATTTCCATACCGGGAAGATATTTAGTGCTCATGCCACAGGATGCCCGGCGCGGCGTATCCCGCAGGATAGATAATGATGAAGAAAGAAAAAGGCTGCGTGGCTTAATTAACGAGTTACGCCTTACTGACGGCATAGGCGTTATTGTGCGTACCGCCAGTTTAAAAAGGAATAAAAGGGAGTTGGAGAGGGACGCGCATTTTTTATCAAAATTATGGCGCACTATTAGCAAAGAAAGTTTAAGAAAACCTGCTCCGTCTTTGATTTATGAGGAATATGACGTCGTCATGCGGGTAGTGCGTGATTCTTTTACCGAAGATGTAGATAAATTAATTATTGATTCTAAGTACGAATTTAAAAGGGTTTATCGTTTTGTCGCAAGTTTTCTTCCGCATTTAAAAAAGCTGATAGAATGGTATAGGGGCCTAGAGTCGCTTCTTGAATCTAAAGGGGTAGAAGAACAAATAGATAGGATTTATGAGCCTAAGATTTATTTAAAATGCGGCGGATATATTGTGATTGAACCTACGGAAGGATTGGTAGTTGTGGATGTAAATAGCGGCAGGTTCAAGAAGAAGATGGAGCAGGAAGATATGGCTGTTGCGGTAAATACCGAAGCGGCTATAGAGATTGCCAAGCAGCTTCGCCTGCGCGACTTAGGCGGTATAATTGTGGTTGACTTTATTGATATGTCAAGGGAACATCATCGGCGGATGGTTTTAGATAAATTAAAGCAGGCCTTGTCTATAGATCATGCCAAGACTGATATCTCTGGAATGTCTAAGCTTTGCCTTGTCGAGATGACCCGCGAGCGCACGCACAGGACTATCGAAAGCCTTTCTTACGAGGCATGCCCGTGTTGTTCCGGCAGGGGTAAGGTAAAATCTACGGCTACGCTGGCAATTTCTGCATTAAAAGAATTAAAACAGCAGTTAAAGCTCGCCAAGCGTGAAGTCAGGGAAGTAAGTATCTACCTTGCGCCTAAAATCGCTGAGCGCCTGCTAAATGAAGACAAAGAGCATATTTTAAGGCTGGAAAAATATTTTAGAAAAAAAATAAAGATAATCGCCTCTTCTGATATCGGCTTTGGAGAAGTTCGATTTGGCCCTTAGGCAAGCGGCGGTACTAGCGCCTCGGAATAAGCCCGGCAAGGCAGCCAGAGGGTTGGTTTTTCTGGCCAATTCCTTTCTTAGCGTTGACATAAAGCCTATCTTGTGCTAATATATTACCCTTTTAAGGAGTTATACCCTGCGCTAGAATATTTTATTACGAATAACGAAAAAAAACAGTTTCGACGCGCTATTTACGCCTGTCTATCTCGGGCAGGCCGATAGATTAGGTCGTTATCTAAGGAGGAATAGGCAAATGTATGCAGTAATAGAGACAGGTAAAAAGCAATATAAAGTAGTGGCCGGTGATATCATTGAGGTAGAGAAATTAGATGATGTTAAGGATAAAGTTATCTTTGACAGGGTGCTTTTGGTTTCCGATAAAGATACGGTTATAGGCCACCCATATATTGAAGGGGCAAAAGTAATCGCCACTGTTTTAAAACAGGTCAGGTCTGTTAAAACGATCGCTTATAGGTACCGGAGAAGAAAAGGTTATCATCGTAGGCGCGGCCATCGTCAAGACCTGACAAGGGTTAAGATAAAAGAGATAAAAGCGTAGGAAGTTATAAATTATTAGTTATAAGTGATAAATTATGAAATCAAGAAATTTTATAAAAACTTATAACTCATAACTTCTAACTTATAATTTTCATAAAATGTTCATTGATAAAATAGAGATAGCCATTAAGGCAGGCAAGGGTGGAAACGGTGTAAATAGTTTTTACCGGGATAGATTTATGCGCCCGGGAAGAAGAGGAAAGGGTAGGCCTGACGGCGGAGACGGCGGCAAAGGCGGAGACATAATAAT
The DNA here is from genome assembly GCA_030681595.1 of Candidatus Omnitrophota bacterium. Taxonomy (GTDB): domain Bacteria; phylum Omnitrophota; class Gorgyraeia; order Ghiorseimicrobiales; family Ghiorseimicrobiaceae; genus CAKKQO01. The sequence goes on along the minus strand of JAUXSB010000031.1, from coordinate 11,870 downwards.
TAAGGTCGATAGGCATATTCATACCCTGCTTGATCTGTATTATCGCAAAAACTTTTCCGCGCAACCCGGATTAAACGGAGAGGGTAACTGTAGAAAAGGAAGAGGCGGTTCGGACTGTATAATAAAAGTGCCTCCGGGGACAGTGGTAAAAGATAAATCCAGTGGTTGCCTATTACGGGATTTAAAGGCAATTGACGACACTCTAATTGCAGCCAAGGGGGGTGAGTACGGCAAAGGAAATATCCATGCCGAAGCCGCCACACAGGGCCAAGAAGGCGAATACAGAGATATAATCTTAGAGTTAAAATTAATCGCCGACGTAGGGCTTATTGGTTTTCCTAACGCAGGAAAATCAACATTACTATCCAGTATTTCTCACGCACGCCCCAAAATAGCGCCGTATCCGTTTACTACCAAGAGCCCGGTTTTAGGAATTGCCAGATGCGGCGATTTTTCTTTTGTAGTCGCGGATATCCCCGGTTTAATTTCTGACGCGCATAAAGGAAAAGGCCTGGGTTTTGAATTTTTACGCCATATCGAACGCACAAAGATACTTGTCCATATTATCGATATGGCTTCAGTGGATGGACGTAACCCCACGCTTGATTATCATGCGATAAATCAGGAGTTGAGGTTATACAGCGAAAAATTAGCCGCAAAGCCTCAGATAGTTGCCGCAAACAAGATGGATCTGCCGCAGGCAGAAGGAAACCTGAAAAAATTCAGGAAAGAAATAAGCGTTGAAATCATACCTATTTCAGCGCAGAATAAAGAGAATCTAGAGGAATTACTCAATGCAGCCCAGCGTAAATTACAAGAGAGTTGTAGTTAAAATAGGTTCAAGTATTTTAAGCCGTGCCAGCCGCCTTGATGGCGCCAGCCTTGAAAATTTGGCATCCCAGGTTTGGCGGCTTTTAGATAACGGGGTAGAGGTTATTTTAGTTTCATCGGGCGCGGTCAGTTCCGGCATGGGTGCGTTGAATTTCAGTTTAAGGCCGAAAGCAATCTCTGAACTTCAGGCTTGCGCATCTATCGGCCAGGGCCTTTTAATGCAAAGCTATATTAACGTTTTTTTAAATAAAGGCAGGCATTGTGGCCAGCTTCTCTTAACATGGGATGATTTTAACGATAGGCGCAGGTACCTTAATGCTAAAAATACAATCCTTTCCCTTTTAAAATTTAAGTCAGTGCCTGTCATTAACGAAAACGATACAGTATCTACGGAAGAAATAAAATTCGGCGACAATGACAATCTTTCCGCGCTTGTCGCTATGCTGGTAAAGGCGGATTTATTGATAATTTTATCAGACATAGACGGTTTGTTGGACAATAACGGCGTAAAGGTATCCGTAGTTTCTAAGGTAACCTCTGAAGTTAAGAAATGGGCATGTCCAACAAAAAAAGAAATCTGCCGCGGCGGAATGATTACGAAGATAGAGGCGGCAGAAAAAGTTAATAATTCAGGGATTTCCTGCATAATTGCCAACGGCAGGACTACCGATGTTTTGAGCCGCCTTGTTATTGACAGAGAGAATTTAGGTACGGTTTTCCTGCCTGCTTCAGAAAGGTTAGCCTGTAAAAAAAGCTGGCTTGCTTACAGCGCAAAGGCAAAAGGGAAAATAATCGTAGATGACGGAGCGAAAGAGGCATTGGCAAAGAAAAATAAAAGCCTGCTTTCCGTGGGCGTGGTTAAAGTTGAGGGCAAATTTAAGAAAGGCGATATCGTATCTATCATTGATTCTGAACAGAAAGAGTTCGGCCGTGGCAGCGTGAACTGTTCTTCGGATGAGTTAAATTTAATCAAAGGCAGGAAACACCCCAGAGAAATAATCCACCGCGATAATCTGGTAATAATCTAAAAATGTCTACTGTGAATATAGCCAAAATGTTAAAGTCAGCAAAAGAGGCAAGTTTTAAGATGCCTCTTTTGGCGGCAGACGTTAAAAATAAGGCGCTAAACCTAATGGCTAGCGCGCTTATTAAGAAAAAAGATTATATTCTTAAGGAGAATCTGAAAGATGTTAGGGCGATAGCGGAAAAAGATGTTACCCAGAGTACTGTTGACCGTTTGACGCTTAACGATAAACGTATAAACGAGATGAGTGTTTCTTTAAAAGAGATCGTTTTATTGGATGATCCGGTCGGAAAAATAATTTCTCAAAAAGAGCGGCCTAGCGGGCTCCTTATTAAAAAAGTACGGGTACCTATTGGAGTGGTATTGATAATTTATGAAGCCCGGCCTAATGTTACCAGCGATTGTATCGGATTGACGTTAAAGTCCGGGAATGTTTCGATATTGCGCGGCGGAAGCGAAGCGATTCATTCAAATTTAGCTATATTTAAGGTATTAAAAGAAGCGGCAGGCAAAGCGGGCATTCCGGAAAATGCGTTTAGTTTCGTTGCCAATACCGACAGAAAAATAGTGGATTTTTTGCTTAGGCAAGATAAGTTTATTGATTTGGTTATACCAAGAGGCGGAGAGGGGTTAATCTGCGAGGTGACAAAGCGTTCGCGTATTCCGGTGATTAAACATTATAAGGGGATTTGCGCGGTCTATGTGGATAGCGAGGCGGATTTGAATATGGCAGAAGTTATCGTTCATAACGCGAAGGTCCAGCGTCCGGGAGTATGTAACGCTATGGAAACCTTGCTTGTGCATGAAGATATCGCGATACGCTTTCTTCCCGGGATGGCGAAGAAATTTAAAGAGGCGGGCGTTGAAATCAGGGGCTGTCCTGTAACTTATAAAATCCTAAAAGGCGCGGCAAAGAAGGCCAAAGATAAAGACTGGGGAATGGAATTTTTGGATTTGATTGTTGCGGTTAAGGTGGTTAAAACTATAGACGAGGCAATTACGCATATAAATACTTTTGGTTCGCATCATTCGGATACAATTGTAACTGATGACTTGGTGGTGGCTAAGAAATTTTTAAGTGAAGTAGATTCAGCGGTAGTATTTCATAACGCCTCAACGCGTTTTACTGATGGTTATCAATTCGGCCTGGGTGCCGAAATTGGCATTTCTACAGACAAGATCCACGCAAGAGGCCCGATGGGCTTAGAAGAGCTTTGCAGTTATAAGTATCAGGTTTACGGGAGCGGGCAAATTAGGCAGTAATGGGTTATGGTTAAGGCAACGAAGCCCGTTTCGTTATTCGGTTGCGTCAGCATCTTTTTTAAGAAGCGATATTATTTTATAACATAGCGAAAATTTTATTATTTGGTTTTACGTAACCGTTACCTCAGTCGATACGGGCTTCATGACCTTAGCCGTTTGACGAATAAAATATGAAAATAGGTATTCTCGGCGGTACATTTAATCCTATTCACTTCGGCCATCTTATTTTAGGCGAGCAGGTGCTATGGCAGCTTAGATTAGATAAGGTAATTTTTATACCTACTTTTATGCCTCCGCATAAAAGCAATAGGGATATTATCTCCGCTTCACATCGCCTAAAGATGATTCAATTGGCAGTAAGGGAAAACAGCCATTTTTTGGTTTCTGACATTGAAATTAAACGAAAGGGCAAGTCTTATACCGTTGATACCTTAAGGGAAATTAAAAAAAACTACCCCCAGGCAAGGCTATTTTTTATCTGCGGTTCGGACTTGGTCAATGAAATCCCTACTTGGAAGAATGTAGATGAAATTTATAAATTGGCAAAATTTGTCTTGGCAAAGCGGCCGGGATTTGGAAAACGCCTTAGCGGGAAAAACTTCCTTAAGATTAATGTGGCACAGGTGGATATTTCATCATCCCTTATTCGTGAACTAGTCAGAGAAGGGCGTTCCATCCGTTATCTTCTGCCGCAAAATGTAAGGGAATATATTATTAAGAATAAATTATATAGATAAAACAAGAATTTTGCTCCTTGTTTAGACAAGCGAAAATTCTTTCCAACAATTTTCGCTTAAACTTCGGAGTTAATTCCGGCAGATAATCCCGAAGCTTCGGGATTATGCCGTCATTGTGGAGATGTTAAAAATATGTGCACAAATGCAAAAACACAGATTAAATTCGGCACTGACGGTTGGCGCGCGGTAATAGGGGATACCTTTACTTTTGAGAATGTGCGGATTTTGACACAGGCAGTATGCGATTATATCCACAACGATTTAAAAGATTCCAATAAAGAAATAGTTATCGGTTATGATACGCGGTTCTTATCGGATAAATTTGCCGCCTCTGCCGCCGAAGTCTTCGCCGCAAACGGGATTAAAGTTTTGCTTTCTAAAAATCCAGTACCTACCCCGGTAGTAAGCTACGCTACCCGTTACAGGAAATTATGTTTAGGCATTGTAATTACGGCAAGCCACAATCCCCCGGAGTTTAACGGATATAAGATTAAGGACTCAAGGGGCGGCTCAGCCGATACCTCTATCACTAAACGCGTTGAGGAACTACTGGAATTAAATCCCGTGCGTATTATTTCCTTAAAAGAAGCAGTTAAGAATGGTTCCGTAAGCATAGTAAATTTAGAAGACGAGTATATTAAATTTATCCGTTCATATCTGGATATGAAATTATTAAGGAATGCTAAGTTTAACATCGTGCAGGATGTAATGTATGGCAGCGGAAACGGGATCTTAACCAAGATACTGCGCGGCACAAAACTTAAAGTATCTCTTTTGCATGATGAGATAAACCCTTCTTTCGGCGGCAGGCGGCCTGAGCCGGTAAAAGATAATTTAAGCGAAATTATCTCGCGCATGGAAAACAAGAGATTCCATATCGGGCTGGCTTTAGACGGCGATGCCGACAGGATTGCCGCAGTTGAGCCGGGTGGCGCTTTTATCCATCCCCAACAGATACTAGTGCTTCTGTTTTTGCATTTAAAAGAGGATAGGTTATGGGATGGTGGCGTAGTCAAGACAATTGCCGGCACTACTATGATTGACAAAGTAGCAAAAAAATTGGGCGTCAAGCTATACGAAACGCCGGTTGGCTTTAAATATATTTCAAGCCTCATGGAAAAGGAAAATATTTTAGTCGGCGGCGAAGAAGCTGGCGGGATGGGCTTTAAGAATTATATTCCGGAAAGAGACGGCACATTAGCCGGCCTTTTATTAATCGAGATGATGGCATATAGAAAGAAAAACATTTCTAAGATTGTAAGAGAACTTGAGAAAGAATTCGGCAAATATTATTATTATCGCAACGAGCTAAAGCTGGGAGAGATAGCTTTTGATAAGGAAAAAATACGCTCCAAGCTTCCCGATAAACTGTTAAATAAAAAAATAGTTGAGATTAAAGATTACGACGGCATAAAGATGGTTTGCGAAAATGATGATTGGTTGATGCTCAGGGGTTCGGGTACGGAGCCGATACTGCGTATCTATGCCGAGGCGAAGAGTTTGAACAACGCCAAAAAATTAGTTGAACAAGGAAAAAAGATGGTTTTGGGTTCCTGAAACCAAAATTACATGCTTTATTATATCGGACGATTTATATTCTTTGTTCTTTTTAAATCGTTGTTCGGGTTTAAATTTTACGGCAAAGAAAATATTCCTAAATATGGCGGGTTTATCATTGCCTCAAACCACGCCAGCAACTTAGACCCCGAGATTATAGGCTCGGCCATCCCGCGAGTGCTTAGTTTTATGGCTAAAGAGGAGCTGTTCCATAATAAAGTCTTTGGTTGGGTGTTGTGGAAGGTGCATGCCTTTCCTGTAAAAAGAGGCGGCGCCGACTTATTTTCTATAAAAGAAGCAATAAAAAGACTAAAAAACGGCTTTGGCATTTTGCTTTTTCCCCAAGGCGGGCGCAGGGATTCCATAAGCGCTGATGAGGTAAAAGGAGGCGTAGGGTTTCTGGCATCTAAGGCGGATGTGCCGGTAATCCCTGCTTTTATTTTTGGCTCTGGCGATGCCCTCCCTAAAGGAAGAAAAATCCCAAATTTTTTTAAGCCCATAAGCGTTTATTTTGCTCCTGGGATAATTTACAAAGGCTCCCGGGATTATGCGGAGTTTTCACAAACCATAATGTCTGCTATTGATGCCTTGAGCCGAAAGGCGAAGTAGATTTTAATTAAGATATAACCAAGTAGAAATATTGAGGTTATACGCGTAGCAGTGTATACGCAAATTTGCAGATTTCTTCCTTGCGCCGCACAAGTATGTGCGGCATCAACTGAAATTTAATCGCCAGCCGGCAAATTTCTCATCCTTGCGCCGCACAAGTATGTGCGGCATCAACTGAAATTTAATCGCCAGCCGGCAAATTTCAGTTGACAAAACAAAAATTTGTGCGATAATTATCTACCTGTGTTTATCTGCTGACAGATAACGCAGAATACTATAAAGGAGAGTGACTTTTAATGGTTTTGGATAACCAAACAATATCTGATCTATATAATCAGAGTATTAAGAAAATTGAAGACGGTCAAGTTGTAAAAGGTAAAATTGTGAATGTTACCGCCAAAGAGGTTATGGTGGATATCGGGTATAAATCAGAGGGGATTATACCTTTGTCTGAATTTCCCCGCCCGAAAGAGGTTAAGCTGGGGGATGAAATAGATGTTTATGTGGAATCAAAGGAAAACGATGACGGCTTAGTAGTTTTATCTAAAGAGAAAGCAGAGCGCCTGCGCGGTTGGAATAATATAAGCGATAATTATAAAGAGGGTGATTTAATAGAGGGTAAAGTTAAGCGGAAAGTTAAAGGCGGATATATTGTTGATATGTATGGGATAGAAGGTTTTGTTCCGGCTTCGCTTTCTACTTTTAAGGGCGTTTCCGATAGGGATATATTGGATAGAACTTTTAATTTTAAGATAGTAAAAATGAACACTTCCCGCCGTTCTTTAGTCCTATCCCGCAAAGACGCTTTAAAATCAGAGCGCGAAACGCTAAAAACAAAACTTTGGGAAAAATTAAAAGTGGGGGAAGTTTATTCGGGGATAGTTAAAGGCATAACTGATTTCGGGGCATTTATTGATTTAGGCGGCGTAGATGGGCTCTTACATATTATGGATATGAGTTGGTCCCGTATTTCGCATCCATCGGAGATGGTCGCCTTGGGCGATAGGATCGAAGTTGTAGTCTTAAATATAGATAAAGACGCCTCAAAAGTGTCTCTGGGCCTTAAACAGCGCATGTTGGATCCTTGGCAGGATATCGAGGTAAAATATCCTGTAGGTTCCCGCATAAAGGGAAAGATTGTTAATATCCTTAATTATGGGGTATTTGTAGAATTGGAAAAAGGCATAGAGGGGTTAATACACATTTCGGAGATTTCATGGCAGAAGCGTATTCAGGATGTTAAGGATATATTTGCCATTGGGGATATAGTGGAAGTACAGGTTCTTAACATTGATAAAGAATCAAGGCGTATTTCTTTAAGCATAAAACAGCTCGAGGTAAATCCCTGGCTTGAGGCGGAGGCGAAATTTCCCGTAGATTCAAAGGTTAGCGGTAAAGTTAAAGGGTTTACTGATTACGGTGCTTTTGTGGAATTAGATGCGAACCTGGAAGGAATGATTCATATTTCCGATATGTCTTGGACTAGAAAGATAAATCATCCGCAGGAGATACTTAAAAAAGGACAAAAAGTAGAGGTGCTTGTTTTATCTGTAGATGGTAAAAACCGACGTATTTCTTTAGGCCTAAAACAGCTAGAAGTTAACCCCTGGTCGGAGATTGCCAAGAAATACCCTGTTGGTTTGGATTTAGAGGCTGAAGCCATTCAGATAAATAACTTCGGAGTTTTTGTTAAACTAGAGGATGAAATTGAAGGTTTAGTTTATGCTTCAGAAATCGAAGCCGAAGAAATAAGCCGTCTTAAGGTAGGCGATAAAATAAAGGTAAGGATTTTAAAGGTGGATACCGAGCAGGGAAAAATCGGTTTAACCGCAAGGTTAATTTAACCCAAAAAATTACGATAATATACGGCAAATTTTGGGTAACAAAGATTAGAAGGAATATAAAACAACGATATGCGCGGACTAGGTACCTAATCCGCGCATATCGTTTTATAGTGGTGGGCGGTCAAAAAAGATATTTTTACCTGTAACGGATAGGGGTATTCCCAGGGCAATTTTTATTTTTTCTTTAAAAAACCCTAATTCTATCGCGGTTTTCCCTACCGAATACATGACGCGGTTATCGATATGAAATAAGGAAGCGGTATTTATCGCAGAGCCGACGGCAATGCCTAAGTCGATAGTATTAAAACTACAGATTGTTCCTTTTTTTTGGCTAGTTTGGCAATCTTTTGAACCGCAGTAGCCGCATACGGTGAGTCCGATTGGTTTGGTTTTCGTCCCGATTAAAACGGCTATATCACATTGCAAGATGTTTTTTGCATCGCGGTCAAAAGACGACTTGTTTTCTTTTTTTGCGATTTGGCGCATTTCTTTGGCAAGGCGTTTTATCTGAGGTTTTTTGATAACTAAAGTTTCGATATTATCTATACCGCATGCCTTAGGCGCAGTACGGGCTGATGCGCACATTAGGTTTGCCACTTGTTCAATGGCTTCTTTTTCTGGTTTGTTCATACTGACTATTTTAAAGTAAAGAATGTTTTGTGTCAAGTGTTTGACTGCGCGCGATTTTTGTAATATAATCTTACCTTATGGATATACAATCACAGCTTAGCTTAATCAAAAGAGGCATAGCAGAGATTATTTCTGAAGAAGAATTAATTAAAAAACTAAAACAGAATAGGCCTTTAGTTATCAAGGCCGGCTTTGACCCCACGGCTCCGGATATCCATTTGGGGCATACGGTTTTATTGAGAAAACTGCGCCAATTTCAGGACTTAGGCCACGTTGTTTATTTTCTTATCGGAGATTTTACGGCGATGATCGGGGATCCTACGGGTGTAAGCCAGAGCCGTCCTACTTTAAGTCAAAAGGATATTGAAAAAAACGCAAAAACCTATAAACAGCAGGTATTTAAAATTCTTGATGCGCATAAGACAAAGGTTGTTTTTAATAGCGAATGGTTTTTAAAGATGTCGTCAGCCCAGCTTTTAAACTTGTCAAAATACGCTTCTGTTGCCCAAATTTTAGCCCGCGCGGATTTTAGTCAGCGTTTTAAAGAAAATAAAAATATTTCCTTATTAGAATTTTTTTACCCGTTACTTCAGGCATACGATTCAGTGCATCTAAAAGCAGATATTGAATTAGGAGGAACAGATCAGAAATTTAATCTTTTATTTGGCAGGCAGCTCCAGCAAGATTTTAAGCAAGAGCAGCAGGTTGTTATAATGACTCCGCTTTTAGAGGGCTTAGACGGTGTCAATAAAATGTCTAAGTCTTTGGGTAATTATGTCGGCATACAAGATGAGCCGTCAGATATGTTCGGTAAGATTATGTCTATCGCCGATGTTTTAATGATACGTTATTATGAGTTATTGACTGATGAGGATTTGGAAGCGGTAAAGAAGCTGCATCCGATGGAGGCAAAGAAAAAATTATCCGGATTAATCGTTGAGCAATATTGGGGAAAGCACAAGAGGGAACAGGCAAAGTTGGAGTTTGAGAAAGTTTTTCAGAAGGGTGATTTTAAAGAAGTGGAAGTGAAAACATTTGTTAAGGATGTTAATGGGGTGTCGCTGCTGGATTTAATAGACGACACCCAGGTGAACCTTAAAATCTTGCTTGTATTAAAAGGTAAAAATGATTTCCGCCGGCTTGTTGCTCAAGGCGCGGTCAAGGTTAATGGCGAAAAAATAACCGATGTAAATTTTCTTATTAAAGCGGATGGTACGGAGCATCAGATACAGGCAGGGCCAAAGCGGTTTGCTAAGATTATATTAAAACCAAAAGAGTAAGCGTGTAAGTTATGATATTGCAGTATATTTTGTTTCTATCAAATTTTTTTCCGGAGAAAAATTCGTGCGCCGCAAAATTTAACAATCGTTGAAAAATTTTGCTTGACAAGATTTGATTTATTTGGTATATTTTATATCCTTTGACAAAGCAGTTGTAAAGGCTTAAAATTTATATAGGAGGCAGTAAACTGCTTAAGTTAATATTTGACACATCTGGGTAAGAAGATAGGCAAGATTTGAAGGTGCTGATTTAACGGCATCGGCTCTTGTCGATGCCGTTTTTATTTTTACTTACGGCTTAATTCAGGGGAACCTGAGTAAAACGTAAGATTGTTCTTTGTTAAATAGCCAAGTTTTTTTCGGAGAGTTTGATCCTGGCTCAGAGTGAACGCTGGCGGCGTGGATCAGGCATGCAAGTCGCGCGATCCTTATGTAATGAGAGGGCTGACCGTAAGGAAGGCTCTTAAGTTGCGCGGGGATAGCGGCAAACGGGTGAGTAACACGTGAGTAATCTACCCTTAATACCGGAATAGCCTTGCGAAAGCGGGGGTAATGCCGGATGTGTCCTTGATGACATAAGTTGTCGAGGATAAAGGCGGGGACCGTAAGGCCTGTTGTTTAAGGATGAGCTCGCGTCCTATCAGCTTGTTGGTAGGGTAACGGCCTACCAAGGCTTTTGACGGGTAGCTAGTCTGAGAGGATGGTTAGCCACACTGGGACTGAGACACTGCCCAGACTCCTACGGGAGGCTGCAGTCGAGAATATTTAGCAATGGACGAAAGTCTGACTATGCGACGCCGCGTGAGGGATGAAGGTTTTTGGATTGTAAACCTCTTTCGATCGGGAAGAAAAAACTATCGCTAATACTGATAGTCTTGACGGTACCGGAAGAAGAAGCCACGGCTAACTCCGTGCCAGCAGCCGCGGTAATACGGAGGTGGCAAGCGTTACGCGGATTCATTGGGTGTAAAGGGCAGGTAGGCGTCTTAATAAGTTTCAGGTGAAAGCCCCCGACTTAATCGGGGAAGTGCCTGAAATACTGTTAGGATTGAGTATGAAAGAGGAGAACGGAATTCTCGGTGTAAGAGTGAAATCTGTAGATATCGAGAAGAACACCAGTGGTGAAGACGGTTCTCTAGTTCATAACTGACGCTGAACTGCGAAAGCTAGGGGAGCAAACAGGATTAGATACCCTGGTAGTCCTAGCCGTAAACGATGAGCACTAGGTGTCGGGCCTTAGGGTTCGGTGCCGTAGTTAACACGTTAAGTGCTCCACCTGAGGACTACGACCGCAAGGTTAAAACTCAAAGGAATTGACGGGGGCCCGCACAAGCGGTGGAACATGTGGTTCAATTCGACGCTACGCGAAGAACCTCACCAGGGCTTGACATGTAGGAAGTAGGAACCTGAAAAGGGGACGACCTGTCAAGTCAGGAGCCTGCACAGGTGTTGCATGGCTGTCGTCAGCTCGTGTCGTGAGATGTTGGGTTAAGTCCCGCAACGAGCGCAACCATTATCCTTAGTTGCTAATTTCAAAGCCGCAAGGCCTAGAGATGCACTCTAAGGAGACTGCTCGGGATAACCGAGAGGAAGGTGGAGATGACGTCAAGTCAGTATGGCCTTTATGCCCTGGGCTACACACGTGTTACAATGCCGGCTACAAAGCGTTGCCAACCCGCGAGGGGGAGCTAATCGCAAAAAAGCCGGCTCAGTTCAGATTGGAGTCTGCAACTCGACTCCATGAAGTCGGAATCGCTAGTAATGGCGGATCAGCTACGCCGCCGTGAATACGTTCCCGGGCCTTGTACACACCGCCCGTCAAGCGATGGGAGCTGGTGGTACCTGAAGTCCCTCATTTATGAGGGCCTAGGGTAAGACTGGTGACTGGCGCTAAGTCGTAACAAGGTAGCCGTACCGGAAGGTGCGGCTGGATCACCTCCTTTCTAATAATTTTGTTTAACGACGAATTATTAGAAAAACTTGGGGTTAATTTAAAATCCTAAGGCTTGGCATTTCAATTATCTATTAATATGGACCGTAAACTCGGGCCCATAGCTCAGTTGGTTAGAGCACAGCCCTGATAAGACTGGGGTCA
>JAUXSB010000030.1 GCA_030681595.1 Candidatus Omnitrophota bacterium | reverse complement strand
GACAAGCGTGAAGATGTAAAGGACCGCCGAGAAGATGTCCGTGACAGGAAGGAAGATGTGTTTGACCGTCGGGAGGATATCAAGGATAGGCGCGAGGATGTGCGCGACCACAGGGAAGATATCAAAGATAGGCGGGAAAATGTCCGTGACCGGAAAGAGGATATCCGTGATAAGCATCCAAACAGGCCGCAGCAGGGGGGCGTAGGTACGCATAGGCCGCAAAGGCCAAATGCAGGCGGAAGCGGTGTTCATAAGCCTTCAGGCGGTGGCGCGCATAGAGGCGCAGGTAGGCGCAGATAACTTTATTATTGTTTTATGTTCCGGTGGTGCTCCTACACCGCCGGAACATAAAGTATTAAGCGGGCCTAGCTTTTTGGGCCAGCAAGTTTTGTGGGTTTAAGATGATGATAGATAATGAATCTGAGATAATTGAGAGAATAAAAAACGGCGACCAAAATGCCTTTTGCGAATTGGTGGAAAAATATAAGGAAAAGGCGCTAAATATCGCCTTTTCCTTTTGCCGGAATTACGAAGATGCTAAAGATATTTCGCAGGAGGCATTTATCAAGGCATTTAAGACTATAAGAAATTTCCGCAGCGAGTCGCGGTTCTATACATGGTTTTATCGTATATTAATAAATCTTTGCAAGGATTATTTGAGGCGCAGGATGAAAAACAAAGCCATAAGCGCTAATATTAGGATAAATAATGAGGCGCAGGAAGAAGAAAGCATCTTTGAGGTAATCGCTTCGGGTTTGCCCGGCCCTAAAGAGCAGTTATTAAATAAAGAATTGGGTGAAGAGTTAACCAAGGCGCTAAATTCTCTGCCTGAGCAGCAGAAAAGAGTATTTACCTTAAAAAATATACACGGTTTAAAGATTAACGAGATTGCCGAGATTATCAAGTGTGCCGAGGGCACAATTAAGGCGCATCTGTTTAAAGCAACCTTGAACCTTCAGGAAAGATTAGCGGCGTATGCGTGTCAGGAGGTGTAAAATGAATGCTTGTAATATTAAGAAAGAAGAGTTTGTGTTTTATTGTTATGAAGAGTTGAGCCCAGAGCGGAGAGAGGAGATTAAGAATCACCTTGTTGCCTGCAGGCAGTGCAGAGAAGAAGTACAACGGTTAGAAAAGACTATTCTTTTGGTAAAACAGCAAAAGCTAAAGAAAATTCCAAGCGATATATTAAATAATTATACGCGCCAAATAAAAGGCCGGTTAGCTGCAGATGAAGAAAAAAGCTTTATTCCGGCGCTTAAAGAGAAATTGTTTGCCTGGTTGGAAAACCTGCGTCTGGGTTTTTATCCGCAGCTTATGCCTGCCATAGCCGTTCTCTGCGTAGTGGTATTTGTTTTTGCCTTTATGCAATATAGCAGAACAAATAACTTCAATTTGCTAAACCGTGAGCTTGCTTTACTTGATAGCCTAGGGGAAGAGGCGGAAGACATTTATTCAGGAGGCGATGAAGCAGGACTGGCAGAAGAGATAGAAAGCTCCGACCGCCTTATGCTTGCACAATTGGACACGGAAGTAGAAGCCGAAGAAGTATTTGATGACGCGTATATTTTACAGGAGTTGGAGGAGGAAGATTTAAACGAGGAAGAGGTCTCTGATTATTTAGAAATAATTGATGATATTCAAGAGATAGGTTCGGCTGTAAGTTGATATTGAGAAACGTAAAACTAATGGAACTTCTCCGCACACGAAATTTTGGTTAAAAAATAAGACAAAATCAATAAGCGGTGGTAAAATATATTCGTAATGTTACAGAGGGTAGAGGCTAAGAGGAACTACAGATGAATATCGCTATATTTGCCTCCGGGCGGGGCACAAATTTTTCTGCGGTTTTAAGGGCGGTTAAAAGGGGGATAATTAAGGCAAAGGTATCTCTCTTGGTTTGCGATAACCCTAAAGCGCCGGTTTTAAACAAGGCAAAACTGGCAAAGGTAAAAATTGCTTTAATAAAGAGAGAAGACTGCGTAAGTAAGAAAGAATTTGAGCAAAAAATCATTGCTTTTTTAAAGGCAGGGAGCATAGATTTAATTGTTTTAGCCGGTTTTATGCGGATTCTAGGCAGTGAACTCGTCAGAGAATATAGAAACCGTATCTTAAATATACATCCAGCACTACTTCCTTCCTTTAAGGGTGTTTCTGCGATAAAGGATGCCTTTCTCTACGGCGTAAAAATAACCGGTGTTACCGTTCATCTTGTGGATGAAGAAATGGATCACGGCCCGATAATAATGCAGAAGGAAGTAAGGATAGAACAAAAAGACACTTTAGAGAAGCTGGAGGCGAGGATTCATAAGGTAGAGCATAGGATCTATCCGCAGGCAATAAAATTAGCCCTGGAAGGGAGATTGAGATTAATTGGAAGAAAAGTCCTGCTCAAGGGCGTTCCTTCCTAATATTGTCCTTTCGCCGGATTCTAAATTACTTATTTTGACAAATGAGTAATCATTGAAGCTGTAGTTTTTTAATGCCAAGAAAACTATTTTTAAAATTTCTTTATTTACGTTAAAATTGGCATTTTTTTCGGCATCCACTTTTTCATACTGCAGGTTAAATGTCCCATCTTTAAAGAAACATTCCAAGCTTTTTATTTCCATGCGATCTTCTTTAAATTTAAGGCTTATGCGTTGAACGATCTGTAAGCTTAAGAAATCCTCCATTTTAATATCGTATGGGTTGATATGTTTTCCTTCCGTATCGGATAGGGCGGAAGGGCTAAGGTATGCGTCATAGACATTGCGCTTGCCGAATTCTCCCCGTGAGATGAATTCAAATTGGTACCTGACTATATCATCAACGTTTCCTACGTTTATTAAATCTGCGCCTAAATCTTTGATATCTGACGCAACGATGACGTAAAATTTAGGGCGCGGCTTCATGCTTAAGAGCACGCGGCTTACGCTTAGGGCTACTTTGTTTATTCTTTCGGTTATTTTTTTATCAAATTTTAAATCTTTATCAATAAGTTTATTCTGCGGGGCATATATCCAGGCGGTCTCACCAATCAGCCATACCTTTACATCATTTATTCCGAATTCTTCTTTACAGATTTTTTGGATAGAGGGGACAAAATTTTCTTTTGTATAGGTGGGCGCAATCGGCTTACAGCCAAAGGCGAAAAAAGATATGAGAATAAAGAGGAGCTTTATCTGGGGATGTGTGCCTTGCCGCATTCTTTAAATATTGCCTCTATCTCGTCGTAGTCCAGTTCCTGTTTTTGCATTAATTCCTGAGCAAAGCGGTCTAAGAGCAGGGATTCTTTTTTAAGCAGCTCCGCAGCTTCTTTTAGGCATTCTTTGATTATTTGCTGGGCGTCATCGTTTAATTTCTGGCGGGTTTGTTCGGAGACAAAACTAATGCTTCCCCATGGGCGATAACCGTAGGTTTCTTCTATAGCTTTAAAATTTCCCATTAGCCCGGAAGGGCCCATGCCCCAGCGCCAAGCCATATTATAAGCATAGCTTAGCGCCTGCTGGAAGTCAGCGTCTACGCCTGAGGTGGTTGTGTTAAACTTTAAGCTTTCCGCGGCATAAGAACCTAGGGAAACCTTTATATTTGCCAGATAATATTCGCGGTTATGGATATGTTGTTCTTCGCGCGACTGATGATAGACCATGCCTAAGTAATGCTTGCGCGGGACAATGGACGCCTTAAACACGTCATCCGTCGGATGCAGGAGATAGGCGATAATGGCATGTCCTGCTTCATGATAGGCGATTTGTTCCTTTTCTTTGAGGTTCAATTCTATGGGCTGCCGGAGGCCAAAGTCAATACGGTCTATCGCCTCGTAGATTTCTTTTATGCTGATTTTATCTTTTTTGTTGCGTATGGCCAAGAGGGATGCTTCCCGGATAACATTAGATATATCCGCCGGCGTTTTATAAACCGATTTTCTGGCTAAGAGGGCGATATCTATTTGCGGGTCGCATTTTACCTTGCTGAGGTAAAATTTAAACAGCAGTTCCCTGTCTTTTAGGCCAGGAAGCGGGATATAAATTTTACGGTCAAACCTGCCGGCGCGCATTAATGCCGGGTCAAGCTGCTGCTCAGAGACATTGGTGGCGCCGATCACCACGATATTATTTTCTTTTTTGCGCAGGCCGTCCATCTCGGTAAGAAGCTGGTTTACCGCGGCGTTGGCGCTCATCTGTCCGCCCATGCCGATATCTTCTTTTCTTGTCCGGGCGACTGAGTCAATTTCGTCAATAAAAATTATGCATCCTCCGTAGATTTCTGCAAGGGTGCGTGCCTCCTTAAATAAATTTTTCAGCTTGGCCGCGCCTAAGCCGACAAATATACCTTCTATTTCACTACCGACTACGGATAAAAACGGCACTTTTACTTCGGTAGCAATGGCTTTGGCGATATAGGTTTTCCCCACGCCCGGCGGACCGCATAAGAGAAGTCCCTTGATAATCTGTCCGCCGATATGCTGGAGCTGTGTTCTGTCTTTTAACAACTGGACTACTTCCCATGCATCGCGCTTGACCTCCTCCATCCCGATAACTTCCGACCAGTTGATATTAACTTCCTGGCTTTTTACCTTTTTCTGGCCTAATTTAGTCATGCCTCCGCCATAAAGGAACCAGAAGTTGAAAAAAGTAAAAATACAGGCATAGATAACCGCGGTTACGATAGAGAAGAAAAACTGCAGCGGCATAGAAGAGAATTGCAACTGACGGTAGAATGATTCTAGGTTTAATAGTTCTCTTACGCCGGCAGAAAGGATTAATAATGTAATAATCACCATCAGAGCCAATACCGTGATAATAACAATCTTTAGCCAGTTTAGGCGCAAGTATATATGGAATTGTTTGAGCGTCATAATGAAGATTACCATAGCATAGAATATTCCAAAAGTCAACAAATTGCTACTTATCCTGATAGATAGCTGCGGTGGGGATTCCTGCCTATGGGTACAGGCGTTTTTCACCAGTTGGCCAGCTCGGCTTAAGTCTGTCCGATAGAAGTCAGGTGGGTCTGTCGGGCGGATTTTGCTTGAAAAATCAGTTGACACATGGTTAAAGGTTTGATAAACTTGAGAAATCAAATTTACCTGCCGTAATCAGTTGTCTTTTTGTAGATTGAAGAAAAACATGAAAAATTGTAATTTTAGGAGAGCAGAAAATGCCTAAGTTTAAAATAGTTACGGAGATTATACGCAAGCTTACAAATTATATATTAGGGCTGTTTTCTAATGATATGGGTATAGACTTAGGGACGGCGACGACTTTGGTTTATGTTAAAGGCGAAGGTATTGTTTTATGCGAGCCCTCGGTAGTAGCTATACAAAAGGGGACTTCTAAGGTTTTAGCCGTAGGCGAAGAGGCAAAAAGGATGCTGGGACGCACCCCCGGTAATATTGTAGCTATCAGGCCGATGAAAGACGGCGTTATTGCGGATTTTGAGATTACAGAGGCGATGTTAAGGCATTTTATCAAAAAGGTGCATCACCGAAAGGTTTTAGTGAGGCCGCGTATGGTTATTGCCATACCTTCAGGAATAACCGAAGTAGAAAAACGCGCGGTAAGGGATTCTGCCGAAAGGGCAGGGGCAAGGGAGATATTCTTGGTGGAGGAGCCGATGGCGGCGGCAATCGGCGTAGGCCTGCCGATACAGGAACCGACAGGTAATATGATCGTAGATATCGGCGGAGGTACTACTGAGATAGCGGTGATATCTTTAGCGGGAATAGTATTTTCGAAGTCAATCAGGATTGGCGGCGATGAAATGGATTTAGCTATTATTGAACATATAAAGAAGGCTTATAATCTCATGGTTGGCGAGCGTACTGCCGAAGATATAAAGTGGAAGATAGGCTCTGCTTTTCCTTTGGATGAAGAGCTGACTCTTGAAATTAAAGGCAGGGATTTAATCGCCGGATTACCTAAGGCTGTTACTATTACCTCTGAGGAGATCAGGGACGCTTTACAGGAACCGATAAGGTCAATAATTGAAGCAATCAAAATTGCCTTAGAACGGACGCCGCCGGAATTATCCGCGGATTTGATTGACCACGGCATAGTTATGGCCGGAGGCGGTTCTTTGCTCCGCGGGTTAGATAAATTAATTTCTGAAGAGACAGGCCTGCCGGTACATGTTGCAGATGAACCGATGACCGCTGTAGCTTTAGGCACAGGTAAGGTTTTAAACGAGATAAAGTATTTAAAGCGCATAACTGTTTCTCCCAAACAAGAGATATAATAGAGTTCAGCGGGTTTATGGAGTTTATAGAGTTGTTGAGTTTAACTCAATAAACTCAAAAGAGCTCAATTAACTCAACGAACTCAAAAAGTGGCATTATTTAATCGTATACGCAGAAGAAAAGCGCTCCCCGTAGCAATATTTGCTATATTTTTTATTTTTGTCTTTACCTCTCCGTATTTATCTTTCCTAAAATTGTCTTTAGCAAATCCCTTTAAGTTTCCAATTTATTTCGTTAATTTCCTGAGTTATGAAATAAAGGCGTTAATATCCTATCGCCTGAATATTACAGAAAACATAAGGCTAAAAAGAGAAAACGATGCTTTTCAGCAGAAACTGGTTAAATTTAAAGAACTTTCTAGAGAAAATGACAGGTTAAGCGAATTACTTTCTTTTAAGCGTAATTCCGCCTTTTCTTTAATCGCAGCACGGGTAATCGCAAGAGGTTTGGCCAATTGGGAAAGCAGCCTGGTTATTGATAAAGGTTTAGGCGACGGGATAAGAGAAGGCCAGCTGGTGATTACTAATTTAGGATTGGTGGGCAGGATTTGCGATGTCTCTAAAAGTGTAAGCCGTGTGATGCTTTTAACCGACCCTAATTTTAATATCGCCGGAATATTAGAACGTTCTCGTGAAAGCGGTGTAGTCTCCGGCACTCTTTTGGGTAAATGCATTATGCGTTATTTAGAGGTTGATTCCAAGATA
This sequence comes from Candidatus Omnitrophota bacterium, assembly GCA_030681595.1. Classification (GTDB taxonomy): domain Bacteria; phylum Omnitrophota; class Gorgyraeia; order Ghiorseimicrobiales; family Ghiorseimicrobiaceae; genus CAKKQO01. Next base: position 5,857 of record JAUXSB010000030.1, on the reverse strand, counting down.
TCAAGGGGGGATACAGTGCTTACTTTGGGTTTAGTTGAAAACTACCCTAAAGGTATAATTATAGGAGAAGTGGCCAGCTTTTCCGCTGAGGAAAATGGGGTAAGTGCTTCGGCAATTATCAAGCCTAAAGTCAGGCTTTCTGATCTGGAAGAAGTGCTGATAGTAATAAAGTGATTTTTTTATACTTGCTTTTCTATATTGTTCTTCAGGCAGTCCTGCCGGAGGGTTTCTTTCTGCTTAATGTACGCCCGGACCTGTTGTTGGTACTCGTAGTATTTATAGGTTTATTCAACATAAAAAGAGGGGTTTTGATTGCTATTGCCTTTGGCGCGGTAAAAGATATCTTTTCTCTCGGGCCGTTTGGTTTAAATATCTTCTGTTTTAGTCTATGGGCCAGTATCTTTCGTCAGTTAAGCAGGCAAATTTATAAAGATAATAAAATTATATATTTAGCGTTGGTAGTAGTTGCTACGTGGGGCAATTACCTCGTCTATTTTCTTGCCAACAGCTTCTTTGCTAAAAGCAGTTTGGCATCAACAGGATTTTTATTTGCCACTGTTTTTATAGAGACAATATATAATTTTTTATCCGCGTATATGCTTTTCGGTATTTTTAAAAAATGCGCCTTGAATTATTCTCTAAGATAATTTGCGGTATTTTTTTGGCTGTAATCTGCGGGTTATTCTATACTCAGATTATCCGCGGAGCTTTTTATTACGAATTAAGCCAGAAAAACCGTATCAGGCTTATCCCGCAGGACGGCGTAAGAGGCAATATCCTTGATCGTAACGGAAAGGTTTTAGCGGATAGCCGCCTTTCTTTTGCTGTGAGCGTTATCCCGCAGGAAGTAGAAAATAAGGATGAGGCTTTTGGCCTCTTAGCCGGGATGCTGAGGATAGAAAAATCCAGCCTAATGAAAGCTTATAAGAATGGGTACGCCGCTCCGTTTGCCCCGGTTTTACTTAAAGATAATATCACTAAGAATGAGGCGCTTTTTTTGGAAGAGAATAAATACAGGTTAGGCGGAATTATCGTTCAAGTTAAGGCCCAGCGCAGGTACCCTTATGGGCAGGAGTTTTCTCATTCAATCGGTTATCTTAGGGAGGTAGACAAATCACGGATTACCCGGCTTAAGGAATATGGTTATAGCTTAAAGGATGTTATGGGCTACGACGGCGTTGAGGAGGCCTTTGACAGGTATTTAAGGGCTGAAAAAGGAGGTATGCAGATAGAAGTAAATAATAAAGGGCAGATGGTTAGGCTCTTGGGCCTGCGCCTGCCGCATAAAGGCAGCGACGTAACTTTAACCATTAATGCGGATATGCAGCGCATCGCCTATTCTGCTTTGGCGCAAACGAGAGGATGTATAATTGTAATTGATCCATATAGCGGCGCGATTTTGACAATGGTGAGCAGTCCCGGGTATGACCCTAATGTTTTTGCCAAAAACGAAAAAAACGAAATAAAGCAGTTGTTTAATAATTCCGGCTCTCCGATGTTTAACCGGGTAATCAGCGCAGTATATCCGCCGGCATCTTTATTTAAATTGATCACAGCAACAGCCGCTTTGGAAAATAGGAAAATATCCGCGTCTACCACTTTTTTTTGCGACGGAAAAATGACGATAGGAAACAGAGAGTTCAAATGTTGGGATAAGCATGGCAGAGTCGATTTTAACAAGGCGGTTATGTATTCCTGCGATATATTTTTTTATCAAGCAGGGCTTCTCTTGGGGCCACAGATACTTTCAGATTATGCTTTTAGGTTTGGCTTAGGCAGAGCCAGCGGAATAGATATTGAAGGGGAGGCTTCCGGGTTTGTGCCTACGGTTAATTGGAAGCTTTGGCGGAGGCAGGAAAGCTGGTTTAAAGGAGATACGGCAAATTTTGCCATAGGACAGGGGGATTTGTTAGTTACACCGCTGCAGATGGTACGTTTAATTTCCATCTTTGCCAACGGTGGGTATTTGATAAAGCCTTATTTGGTTGAATCTGCCGCCGGTAATGTTTCTTTGGATAACAGGGCAGGCAAAAAAATAGGGATTAAAAATGAACACTTGCAGATTTTAAAACAGGCTTTGTCGTCAACGGTAAGCGGATTAGAAGGGACAGCGCATATTTTAGATATGCCCGGTTTGAGAGTAGCAGGGAAAACAGGCACAGCGCAGGTGAGCCGCGGGTTATCCCACGGTTGGTTTATTGGGTTTGCCCCTGTAAATAAACCTAAAATTGCTTTTTGTGTTTTTATCGAGCATGGAGGAAGCAGTGTGGTTGCTTGCACGGTTGCAAGGGCAATGCTGGAGAGGTTATTGCAGGAAAATATAATTTAAGTGCCTTTTGTTAATATGTTAAGAAGATTTTAAGAGGTATAAATAATGAATGCGAATGTCCGAAGGCTTTTTGTCATCACCTTTGCTATTATCCTTATCGGATTATTGACTATTTACAGCGCTTCTTATCATGATGGCCCGCCTAAAGATAAAAACGTATTTTTACGCCAGCTAATATGGGTAGTGTTCGGCATAGCCGCATTTTTTGTTTTCGCAAACTTAAACTACAGGAGATTTTATGATTTATCTTTTGTACTATACGGTTTAAGCATCAGCCTGCTTCTTTTAGTGCTTATCTTCGGAAAGATACGTTTGGGCGCACAGCGTTGGCTGGAATTAGGAGGTTTTAATTTTCAGCCGTCGGAACTGGCAAAGTTTTCGCTGATATTATTCTTATCCCGTTACTTAAGCCATAAGGATATCTCAAGTGTTAAGTTAAGCGTCAGGGATTTTGGCTATTTTCGCAGTATGGTTGTACCTGCGGTCTTGGCGGCTATACCCGCGATTTTAGTTTTGGAACAGCCGGATTTAGGCACCGCGGTAATATTTCTATTGACATTTTTTAGCTTGATTTTTATATCCGGAGTAAAAAAAAGGTACATCTTTTCATTATTGGCAGCAGGTATTTTTGCGCTTCCTGTTTTCTGGCGCTTGTTGAGAGATTACCAGAAAGAAAGGTTATTAGTATTTTTAAACCCTAATATTGACCCTTTAGGCGCAGGGTATACCGTAATACAATCTAAAATTGCGGTTGGTTCCGGGCAATTATTCGGCCGGGGGTGGCTTTCCGGAACGCAGAATACGCTTAATTTCCTGCCGGAGAGGCATACCGATTTTATCTTTAGTTGTGTTGCCGAATCCAGCGGATTTTTGGGCGCGTTTATTTTACTGTTCTTATTTTATTTATTATTAAGAGAATGCATGAATATAGCTTATCTTACCAAAGACCCTTTTGGCCGCTTGGTAGCAACTGGTGTTGCTGTCATGCTATCTTTACAGGCGCTTATAAATATTTCCATGACGATTGGTTTACTTCCGGTGGTAGGGATTCCGCTTCCCCTGGTAAGTTATGGCGGGACATCCATGCTGGTTAGTTGCGCGGGCATCGGCATTATCGCTAATATCAGCAAGAGAAGAATGGTGTTTTAAATGACGGATTACACAGATTTTAAAAAACGATTACACGGATTATTAATCGGTGCAATCAATTTTAAATCTACGTAATCTTACTTTTTATGAAAGAAGAAATCTTAAAGCAGGTTTATAAGCCAGGCAGGTATTTAGGCAATGAATGGAATGTTGTCAAAAAAGATTTAAACTCTGAGCGCCTAAAGTTTGCTTTGTGTTTTCCTGACCTCTACGAAGTGGGAATGAGCCATTTGGGTTTTCGGATAATTTACGGGTTGCTGAATGGGCAGGAAAACATTCTTTGTGAAAGGGTATTTGCTCCGGCAGAAGATTTAGAGCGTTTGTTGCGCAAAGATAACATTCTTTTTTCTTCGCTTGAATCCGATATCCCGCTTAAAGATTTTGATATCATCGGCTTTTCTCTGGCGTATGAACTTTTATATACTAATGTGTTAAATGTTTTGGATTTAGCGCATATCCCTCTTTATTCCAGCCAGCGGAGTAGTGTTTATCCTTTAGTCATTGCCGGAGGTTATGCTTGTGTTAATCCTGAGCCCATGGCGGATTTTTTTGATTGTTTCATAATTGGCGAGGCGGAAGAGGTGATCTTGGAGGTAGCGGAGTGCGTCAGGAATTCAAAATTAAAGGCCGATAGCAGAAAAGAATTATTGCTGCGGTTAGCAAAGATAAGCGGCGTATATGTGCCGTCCTTATACCGGATAGAATATAATCATGACAATACTATAAAATCTTTTTTGCCGAATGATGATTTTGTTCCCGCTGAGGTCAAAAAACGTATTATCCAGAAGTTGGATGATGTTTTTTTCCCGCAGCGTTGGCTTGTCCCATATATACAAATAGTCCATGACCGCGTTATATTGGAGATTATGCGCGGATGTCCGAATAAGTGCCGGTTCTGTCAGGCGAGGGCTGTTTATTATCCTTACCGCATACGTTCAGAGGAAAAAATAATGGATTTAGCGGAATTATTACTTAAGAATTCCGGATATGAAGAGATTTCGCTCTTGGGGTTATCTTGCGGCGACTACCCGAAATTGTTAGAAGTTTTAAATAAGTTGATATTAAACTATAAGGATAAAGGGATAGGCGTGTCTTTGCCGTCTTTAAAGATAAAGGACTATATTGCTGATATTCCCTCTATGCTTAAGAATACAAGAAAGACAGGGCTTACTTTTGCGCCGGAAGCAGGCAGCAAGAGGCTGCGCGATATGCTTAATAAGGATATCAATATTGAAGAATTATTCAGAGTTATAAGCAGTGCTTATAAGTCAGGATACGGCCATGTTAAGCTATATTTTATGTTTGGTTTACCTGAGGAAACAAGAGAGGACCTTGATGCGATAGCGGAATTAGCGGTTAAGGTGGTTTGCCTGCGCAAGGAAGTAGACGGTAAGCTGGGAAGGCTGACTTTAAGCATAACTGCCTTTAATCCTAAGCCGCATACTGCTTTTGAAAGGCTGGGCATGAACGGTATGGAGGGATTAAAAGAGAAACGGTCATATATTTTATCTAAAATAAGGAATAATGCTTATACAAAAAGGGCGGTAAAGATAGATTTCCATAGTTTAGAGATGAGTTTTTTAGAGACTGCCCTATCACGTTCAGGCAGAATGGCTGCCGGCGTTATTTATCAGGCTTTTAAAGAGGGAAGCCGTTTTGATTCTTGGGGGGATAAGTTTAATTTCGCTATCTGGAAAAAAGCATTTAATGATGCGGGAATTAACCCAGAATTTTATGCAAATAGAGAAATAGGCCTTTTAGAAATATTGCCATGGGGCCATATAGATTTAACGTCTATCGGCTAGGGCTACGATGCCCGTATCGTTAAACGGCTACGTTTATCGTTCCAATACGCGACCCCAGCCTAAAGACGAAACGCCTGCCCGCCTATGCTTTGTGGCGGGGGTATCGTAGCCTTAACCGATGCGTTGTGAGTAGGCAAAAGGCGCGGCGCATAACTTATATTTTAAATTTGACACTGCATGAGATATGGCATAAGATATTATAAGTGATTTTTTGTGAAGCAATAAATAATGAGGTTTAAAACCGGGAGGAAGTTATGAAGGCCATAAAGAAATTATCTTTATCTTCATATGGTTTACGCTATAAAATAAAGATAGGTTTTTATCTGATGTCGGTGCTCCCTATGCTTATATGCTTTTACCTGATTTCTTCCTACCTGCTTCCAACGGTAGGCATTAAACTGAATATTGCGATACTGATTACGGTAAGTATTTTTATCGCCTTAACCGGCTTTATTATAGTAAGGCAGATTATTAGTCCTATTGTTAATATTTCTTCTCAGGCAAAAGATATCGTAAACGGTAATATTGACTATGCGGTGGCGACAGGGCGGCATGATGAAATCGGCGATATCGA
>JAUXSB010000009.1 GCA_030681595.1 Candidatus Omnitrophota bacterium | reverse complement strand
AGCGAGCCCGCCCCAGCGGGCGGCGCCTCGAACGAAATAAAATATTTCGGACGGGGTAAACCTAAAGATTCTTTCTTTTATCTCCATGTATCGTATTAGGCAGAATTATAGGGAAAGTTCGTTTAGATATTGAATGGGGAGCCATCTTTGACGAAGCCCTGCTCATTTGAGCAGGGCTTTTTTCTTGAGATTTCGCAAAATTCGCGGGGCTTACGGTTAGACGCGTATTATTTTGGCAGTTTTGCTTTGACATATTCAAGGAATCTTTCGCAATCTCTTGAAACTTTCTCGGCTTCGGTTCTGAAAACTAATCTATCTTCATATTCAGCCATATTTTTTATACCGAGTATTCTTGAGAGCCTGTTTGCATTGGTATTTGCTTCTTCATCATCGGCTTTTATTGTCTTAAAAAGAGCCACTGCTTCATTATGGTTTTCGCCGGCATTGCGCTTGCCTAAGAAATATATACACATTGCATCAGAAGCAGAGATACAGGCATGGATAGCGCTTATAGTAGCAGCATTCCACTCTTGGGCTTCAAATGAGGTTTTTGCCGCGTGGTAACATTCCTCAGCTTTTTTTAGATAATTAGCATATAAAGATTTCTCCACATCCCTTGTTTTAAATTTTGGTGTCATAGTTTATCCTCTTAAGAAGAAAATATCTCTATGCCCTTACTTATCTCGGAGAGAAACTTCTGCCTCGTTTTTTTCTTGGCTTCTTGTTCAGTTAATATATACGGCGATAGCCTATTTCCGTAGGTTTCAAGACAGGCATTTGATAATTTCTCCAAGGCAGAACTGAGTTTTTCTTTGTCTCTACTATCTTTAACTAGAAAAAAAACATCAATATCACTGCCTGTTTTTTCTTCGCCCTTAGCAACAGAACCAAACAAAACTACTTTCTTGATTAAGTTTTTAGGCATATTTGTTAAAATTACGCCTTTTAAGTCATCCAGAGGATCCTTTATGCGAGAGACGCCCTTGATAAATTCAGATAACACTTTAAAGGCATAACTTTTTCGGTTAACTTTCCATAAATGGGCTTTGCCAATGGTGGTAAAATTAACCAAATTTACTTCGGACAATTCCCGCATAGTTCTATTAATGCTCATATGAGATACCTTCAAAATAGAGGCAATTTCCCTTTCGCTCATTGAAGCTTCGTGCGTTAGCAGGAATTTAACGATTTTCAGCTTTGTCTTTGAGTTTAATATAGCTATTAATGAAGCGTTAAATTTCATACTGATCTCCTTGTAACTTATCTGTTACAAGTGTAACATATCTACTAATTCTGTCAAGCGTTTTTATTAACTACTAAATAAATCCTTTTCTTTAAAAAGTTAAAAATCCCGCCCCTGCTTTGAATGTTCAGGCTTGCGGCTGGGTGCCCCACGCTTCGCTTTGGGAAGCTTCGCACGGGGCAGCCGCAAGCCCCGCGAATTTTGCGAAATCCCAAGAAAAAGGCGTTATCCTTAAGGGTAACGCCTTTTTCTTTGCATTTCAAAATGGGAATGATATAATTATAAAAAGGGGGAACAAATGAAGAAGAAAAGGTTGATAATCTTACTATTAACAATAAGTTTGTGTTTATCAGTATCTGTTTTTGCTGAAACCATTATTCTTAAATCTGGTAAAATAATAGATGGAAAGATAATCGAGAGGACTGACAAGTATGTAAAAATAGACTTCTATGGAGTACCTTTGACTTATTTTTTGGATGAAATAGATAAAGTTGGAGGAGAAACGCAAAAAGCTTTACCAACAGAACAAAGCGATAACAAAAAAACTGAAATTTCCACACAGGTAGATATACGGAAACAGTTCTATCCTAGCGGAAAATTATGGGAAGAAGCTTTTTATAAAGATGGTAAAGAGGAAAAATTGCGAGAATACTATGAAAGCGGTAATTTAAAATCAGAACGATTTTATAAGAATGGCGTTATGGACGGCATAAGTAAAGAATATTATGAAGACGGAGCTGTAAGATTTGAATGGCTATACAAAGACGGTAAACCAGATGGCGTGCGTAAGGAATATTATGAAAACGGAACAGTAAAGTCGGAATGGCCGTATAAAGATGGCAAGCTTAATGGGATAATGAAATCTTATGATGAAAAAGGCAATGCCCAAAGCGAGAAGGCATATAGAGACGGAATGCCCATCGATTCAGAGAAGCTATATGATGCAAAAGAGGATGTGGCGAGAGAAATAAGTGTGATGGAGAAACATCCGCAAGAGTCAAAAATTAAGATCAGCTCCCCAAGAGACGGGAGCGTATTTCATCCTGGCGATTCTGTGGCGGTCGCAGTTGAAGCACCGCAAGGGATAAGCATGGTGTTGATCGCCGCAGGAGAATATGCCTCAAATTTTCTCGACAAACCTCCCTTTCAGCTAAACTTTACCATTCCTTTTGATGCCACTCCCGGCTCTTTTTCGATTAGCGCTGGTGGCAGGGACGACAAGGGCAATGCTTTTGGCTCTGATGAGATAAGCGTTAGCATAGCAAAATAGTGGTTTAAATAACAGCGATCAATTCTTTATCCGATTTCTCCGCCTCCTCCGCTATACACCAGTTTTGAGATTTTTCAAAACTCGCGGGGCTTACGGGAGAGTTTGACTTTCTAGCCCTCTATGATAAAATATATTGCAGAGGGTTTTTATATGTCCTCCTAAAAAGTAATGGGGGTAAAACATGGAATACGAAGAAAAAACCAAAGAGCAGGAAATTCAGGATGCACGTGAATACGCCGAGAATATTGTAGATACTGTGCATCAACCCTTAATAGTTCTGGATGAAAATTTAAGGATAGTCTCGGCCAGCCGTTCTTTCTATGAGATCTTTAAGGTAAAGCCTAAAGAAACCGAGAAACAATTAATCTATGACTTGGGAAATGGCCAATGGAATATCCCGAAACTGCGAGAGTTGCTAGAGGATATCCTTCCTAAAACCACAAGTTTTGATAACTTTGAGGTTGAACATGATTTTCTTGACATAGGTAAGCGAATAATGCTGCTGAATGCTAGGCAAATTTACCAAAAGACCAATAGGACAAAGCTAATCCTAATTGCTATTGAGGATATCACCGAGCCCAAGAAGATATTAGACGGGCTCCATGAAAAAATTGGGGAGCTAGAGATATCCTTGAGAACAGCAGAGGGTAAAAACCATACGATAGCGGGGCTGAAAGGGATGATAAATGAATTAGAAAAACGACTATTACGAAAGCGTGGATAACTTTGCTGAGGTTTGTTGTTTATGGCCTCATGCTTGATAATTCTACCAAGTGGATCGGCAGTGACCCAGGAGAATGCCTATGTCTTTAACGTCCTATTCCCCCGCAGACATCGCCCTTGGGCTTAAACGCGCGTTCAGTTATCGTGAATCCTTGGGACTAAATACCAACGCTATGCGTTTGGTCAACAGCCGGGGCGACGGCCTTGATGGGCTAATCATTGACCGTTTCAACAAACATTTCGTGGCTTATATTTTAGATGCCCGCTGGTATCCGCATCAAAAGACGATCAGTGATGTTTTGCGCGAACATTTTGAGGTTGCATATCTGGTATTCAAGGACCGCACAGCGTCCGGCACCCGCAGTGCGTCCGGTATTGCGGTTAACGTGTTGATCGGCCAAGAGAACTCCCAAACGATCGTCGAAGAAAACGGTTTACGTTTTCGCGTGGATCTGAATGACCATCTTAATCAGGGATTATTTCTGGACATGCGCAAGAACCGGAAACTTGTTGCTTACTACGCCCCGGGCCGCGCAGTCTTAAACTGTTTCGCCTACACGTGTTCTTTCGGGGTGTATTGCCGGAAATTCGGCGCTTCCCGGGTGACCAATGTGGATATCAGTGCGAAATTCCTGCAAAAAGGGAAAGAGAATTACCGTCTTAACCATCTGCATGAGGACCGGAGCGAGTTTGTCCGCGATCACGCCGTTCATTATCTGGAACGGATTGCTAAGCGAAATAACCTTTTTGATATCATCATTCTCGACCCGCCCTCGTTCTCGCGGTTTGAGGGAAAAGTTTTTAGTGTCAAGAAAGACATGCCCCTGTTGATCGAAAAAGCGTTCCGTGTGTTAACCCGTGAGGGCATGCTTTTCGTTTCGACGAATTTAAGTTCGATCTCCCGTCCGCAGCTGGAAGAGTGGGCGCACATCGCGGCCAAGAAAACCGGACGCAAGATCATTGAGGTGAACCGCCTGGGCCAAGATATTGAATTCCGCGGGAGCGGTTTGATGAAGGAAAGTTTCTTGTCCGCGGTCTTGCTTAAAACTGTTTTGCTTCATGCGTCATATTAGGGAAAGCCATCTTTAATGAAGCCCTGCTCTTAAAAGCAGGGCTTTTTAATTAAGAAGTATCGGAGTTTTAGCCAAACGCAACAACCACCCCCCTTCCCCCAAATTTCTACTCTTGCCTTTATGGATAACATCTGATAAAATCAGCTTAAGGCTGATAAAGCAGCCGGTTAAAGCACAGGAGGCCAAAATGGTGAGAAAAATAACGACGGCGATTTTAGCGTTTGCATTATTAATTAATATATGCGGGTGTGTGGTTGTACTGGCAGGGGCCGCCGCAGGAGCAGGCACAGCGGCATGGCTTTCCGGTAAGCTAACCCAAGAGGTTAATGCTTCGTTTGAAAAATCCATAACTGCCGTTAAATCGGCGTTAAAAGCGTTAAAACTTAGCATAGACAAAGAAACTGCCGAACAAAACATCGCGCAAATCATGAGCAATTATAACGACGGCAGAACAATCTGGATAGATATCCGCCACATCTCTCAGAAAGTAACCCAAATAGATATCAGAGTAGGCGCTAGCGGCGATAAAGAAGCGGCACGTAAAATTCTCCAAAAGATTACAAGCTATTTATAATTCTTCCACCTTCTCCTTTTCCAAAACAAGGAGGCGCTTCAATTGACAAGAAAGCCATGGTATGTTAGGGTAATAGAAATAACGGCCTGGCATGCCAATTTGATAAAAATACTATGGAAGAAAATACCGCCCAAGATAAAATAATACAGCTTCAAGAAGAACTAGATAAGACGCGTTCAGAACTCTGCGTCCTTTATGAAATATCTAATGCCATGCGCACCAGCCTAAAGCTGGATGATGTCCTCTACATTATTCTAACCGGGGTCACCGCGCATGCCGGACTGGGCTTTAACCGGGCGATGCTATTCCTCATCAACGAAAAAGCATCCCTTATTGAAGGTAAAATGGGTATCGGCCCGCATACCGGCGAAGAAGCAAACCTCATCTGGAAACAGATTGAAGCCGAAAAAAACACCCTTGATGATCTAATTGAAAACTATAAAGCTTCCGACAAAATGGCAGACTCGCAATTTAACCATTTAGTGACAAGCCTTAAATTCCCCTTAGACGAAAGAAACGGCGGCGTCGTAGCGCTATCCATCCTAGAGAATATGCCTATCCATATCTCTCGGGAAATCATTCCTCAGTACGTAAGCGATCACTTGCTGCAAAAAATACACATGGAAGAATTCGCGATTGTCCCCTTAAAAACTAAAGATAAAGTAATCGGGACCATTGTCGTTGATAACATTTTTAATAAAAAGCCTATCACTAAGGATGATATGCGGATATTGACTATGTTTGCCAACCAGGCAGGCCTAGCCATTGAAAATTCCCAGCTTTATGAGCAGACCGTGCTTCAGGCACAGACAGACTCCCTGACCAAACTTTGGAATCACGGTTATTTTCAATACTGCCTTCAGGAAGAAGTCAAAGAAGCTAAACAGAATGATTCCTGCGTAAGCTTAATCCTTTTGGATATGGATAATTTTAAAGAACTCAATGACGCTCTTGGGCATCAGGCGGGAGACCAGGTCCTAAAGGACCTTGCCCAAATTATTAAAGATTACTGCCGTAAATTAGATTACCCTTGCAGGTACGGCGGAGAAGAATTCGCGGTAATCCTTCCTCAGGCGAATAAAAAAGAAGCCTACCTTATCGCCGAACGAATCAGGCAGGCCATAGAAAAATACCACTTCTACAATAAGGAAACCGGCGAGAAAAAAATCAGCGTAAGCATCGGGGTCGCAACCCTACCGGAAAACTCTATTAATGATAAGACTACGCTTCTTTCCTTTGCCGACAAAGCCCTTTACGAAGCCAAACAAGGCGGGAAAAATAAAACCTGCCTATCTAACGGTTAATCCTAACGGTTAGGAAACAACTTCCGGTTTTGCCGCTTCAGAAAAGTCTTCTTCCGTTTTCTCTTCTTTTTTATCTTCTTTTAGGCGGGCAGAGACGATTTTAGAAACGCCGCGCTCCTCCATCGTGATACCGTACATAACGTCTGCGGCGGTAATCGTCTTTTTATTATGAGTAATAACAAGAAACTGGGATGTCTTGGTAAAATCCTGCAGTATCCGGTTAAAACGGCTTACATTTGACTCATCCAAAGCCGCGTCAATTTCATCTAACACGCAGAACGGCGAAGGCTTTATTTTAAATATCGCAAAAATAAGCGCGATAGCGGTTAAAGATTTCTCTCCTCCGGAAAGGAGCGAAACATTCTGCAATTTTTTACCCGGCGGGCGCGCAACTATTTCAATACCGGATTCTAAAACATCTGACTCATCCAAAAGGATAAGTTGGGATTCCCCGCCGCCGAAAAGCAGTTTAAAATATACTTTAAACTCCTCATTCACCTTGGCAAAAGTATCAAGAAACAACTCTTTCGTGGTTTTGTTGATTTTTGTTATCGCGTCTTTTAACGATTCTTTGGCAGTCAGTAAATCATTCTGCTGGTTAGTCAAAAATTCAAACCTCTGTTTTAATTCATCATACTCTTCGATAGCCACCAAATTCACGTTTCCAAATGACTCCACTTTCTGTTTTAGCCGTTCTATCTCGGCAATAGACGCCTCTTTATCCATCAGTTCTAACGGCTCATTTGCATCCGGTACGAATTCATCCAAATTGAATTTATAGGACTGCAGGATCCTTTCCTTTACCGCTGCTTCTTTAAAGCCGATTTCCTTATCCTGCATGCTTAGTTCATATACGGAGTTCTTAATCTGGTCTATCTCTTTCTGCATTAAGCTTATTTTTTCTTCTTTTTCATCGCGTTCTCTCAAAGATTGGCCCAACTGCTCCTTTAGGCCATCGAGTGCTACGGCAATATTCTTTTTTTCCTCTTCTGCCTGCAATATTTCTTCGCTTAAAAAGTTATTCTGCCCGCGCAGCTCATTCTTCTTGCGCAGGGATACATTGATTTCTTCGTTTATCCTTTCTATCGCCACCATATCATTATTTACCGAATCCATCATAAGTGTTAGCGAATGAGAAAGCACGGCCCTCCTGTCCTGGAGCGAATTTAATTCTGCGCTTATGCGGGCAATAAAAACTGATGACTCCTGCCGCAAATTATCTTTTGTAGATATTTCTTCCTGCGAATCACTCATTACCGCTTCATTCGCCCTACGCTTATCTTCCAATCCGGAAATACCCGACCTTAACTCCTGCTCCTTTTTTCCAAAACCATCTATCTCTGCCGTTACCTCGCCATATTCAAGACTAATGACTTCCAGCTCTTCGATTAATTTATCAGACTGCTCGCTTAAACCGCTTAAATTTGTCTGGCGCGCATTTAAATTTATCTCTTCCTGATGAATAACCTCTTCTATTTTTGCCAAATCCGCTTCTATAGTTACACTATTGTTCTTTTCGGTTTCCATGTTCAGCCTAAGCTGGGCAATTTTCCCGGTGACTTCGGCTATTTTATCTCTTATCTGCTGGGTATCCAATGGTATGGGCTTTACCTCACAGATAAGCTGGTATGAACCTGGGCTTACTTCTTTTATTTCTTTTATTTTGCTTAAGATCCCGCTTAAATGGCCGGAAGGCAGCCTGTTTAACAAAAGTACCCCCTCTAAAACCTCAGGGATATCCTCATACTTTAATTTTAATTCTTCCAGAAACTCGAGTTGCGACTCTAAGGTTATCTTTTGATTTTCCAAATCCTGTATTGCATCCTCTAAAGATTTAAGGCTGTCCGATGATTTCCTGAGATTATCTTTTATGCCCGACTCGGCTTGTTTTAACTCGCTTAATTTTACGCCTAAAGAATCGATATCGTTCTTTAACGACTCGATTTGAGCGTCAAAAACAAGCTTTTCCTGATTAACCTTTTCCTTTTCTACCTCAAGGCGCCTCTTGCGCGCTAAAGCAGTAGAACTCCTTGCATTAAGCTCGGACAAATCATTCTTAGAAGCCGCTTCTTCTTGCACTATTGAAAGTATCTGCTTTTTTGCCTCACTTATCCTTGAGTGCGCCGCTTCAATTTCACCGCTTAAAACCTTAACCGCTAATTCTTTTTCCGTAACTATATCTTTCTTTTCTTCTTCGCTATCTGATAATAACGAAAACTCGCGGCTTAAACCATCCAGTTTTTCTTTATTTGTGCCGGCTCTTTCTTGGGCCTCTTTACCTTGCAATTCTAAGCTGCCCACCCTTAGCTCAATTTCTTTGATGCGCTCCTCATTCATCTTCAATACTTCCCTGTTTTTATCCAGGAGGCTAATCTTAGCGTATTCTTCATCTTTCTGCTTATTTATTAATTCTTCTATGGAATTAATATTTAAACGCAAGTTATACAGCGCGGAATTCAAATTTGTAAGTTCGTCATTTTTTCCTGATTCGCTGCTTTTCAGCTCTTCAATATGCGCAAAGAGGCTATCAAACTCATCTTTTAGGCTTTTTACTTCAAGGTGCGAGAATTTTATTTCCAGGTTCTTTAACTTCTCAAATTCTTCCTTGTAGCGGCGCGCCTTGTTAACTTGGCGCTCTAAAGAGCCAATCTGCCGCTTGACTTCAACAATAATGTCATTTACGCGCAAAAGATTATTTTCTGCATCTTCTAATTTCCTCATTGCCTCTTTCTTTTTGGCTTTATATTTAGTAACCCCGGCTGCCTCATCAAATACCATGCGCCGGTCTTCCGGGCGCGAGCTTAATACCAAATCAATTTTTCCCTGCTCAACTAAAGAATAAGATTCCGCCCCTATCCCGGTACCCAATAAAAGCTCGGTTATATCCTTAAGGCGCACTTGTATTTTATTTAAAAGATATTCGCTTTCTCCGGAGCGGAAAAGCCTGCGGGTAATCGTTACTTCGTCGTAATCTAGAGGGAAGAATTTTGCTTCATTAGAGAATGTGAGCGATATTTCGGCAAGACTAACCGGAAGGCGGGTATCGGTGCCGTTAAAAATCACGTCTTCCATCTTTGAGCCGCGAAGCGACTTTATAGACTGCTCTCCCAATACCCAGCGGATTGAGTCAAAGATATTACTTTTTCCGCAGCCGTTTGGCCCGACGATAGCGGTAATCCCCGGCTCAAAAATAAGCGTGGTCTTATCAGCAAATGACTTAAACCCGATAATCTCTAACTTTTTAAAATACATTTAAATCTATGTATAAGAAATACCCTGATAAAAACTGTTCATTTCATGATAATAATTTTATACCATAGATTTAAATTAAACTCAAGAAATTTATGAAAAATTTATGGCTGGCTACTTCCTAAGGGCAACTTTAAATTTTTTGGTTATGGCGGGGATGATTTCAAAAAGGTCGCCCACTATGCCGTATGTGGCGACTTTAAATATCGGGGCCTCCGGATCCTTATTAATCGCGACAATGATCTTAGAAGATTGCATCCCGACGAGATGCTGAATTTGTCCGGAAATTCCGCAGGCGAAATATATTTTCGGGGCAACGGTGCGTCCGGTTTGGCCTACCTGATGCGAATATGACATCCACCCGGAGTCAACTGCCGCGCGCGATGAGCCGACTGCCGCGCCCAACACGTGCGCAAGCTCTTCCAAAAGCTTAAAATTTTCTTTACTGCCCATACCGCGGCCGCCGGAGACAATAATATCCGCCTCGGCAATATTTACCAAACCCTCTATCTCTTCTATTATATCTAAGAGTTTTGTGCGTGAGGCATATAGAGAACTGCTAAAACTTTCGCGGATAATTTTACCTTTACGCTGCTTATCCGGAGTCATTGGCTGCATTACCTTATGCCGAACGGTTGCCATCTGCGGGCGGTAATTAGGCGAAATAATCGTCGCCATAATGTTACCGCCGAACGCCGGACGCGTCTGCAGTAGAATCTTTTTATCCGGGTCGATATCTAAACCGGTACAATCGGCAGTCAAGCCTGCCTTGATCTTAATCGCGACACGGGCGATTAACGAACGCCCTATTGCTGTTGCCCCGCACAATAAAATTTCCGGTTTGTGCTTCTTAATAAGCTCAACCAAAATATTTGTATACGGCTCATCCTGAAAATTAGCTATTTCCGGCGCTTCTACCAAATATACATTATCCGCGCCGCAGAAAATCAGCTCATCTAATTGATCGGCTAAATTATTCCCGATCAAAACACCGCTTACCTGACAATTTAATTTCTTGGCCAACTCATGGGCTTTACCTAAGAGCTCGTACGAAATAGACTGAATTTTCCCGTTCTTCTGCTCAATAAATACCCAAATACCTTTATAATCTTTTATATTCGCGGCACCAACAGACGGCTCTCTTTCTAAAATAATAGCTTTAAATTTACAGGCATCCACGCATGCGCCGCAAATATTACACTTATTAAAATCAATCTGCGCTTTCTTATGGCTTTGGCTATCGGAAGCCAAACCACTGCCCTCCGGCTTGTGGCTTTGGCTATGGCTTTGCCTAACGGAAGGCAAACCACGTTCTTCTGTCCTGTCGGAAGCCAAACCACTGCCCTCTGGCTTGTCCATAATCCGAATGGCATCAAAAGGGCAAGCCTTAACGCACAAGGTACATCCCGTGCATTTTTCTACCTGAATATAAATTGGCATTTTTGTGTCGTGCGTCTTGCGCTATGCGCTATGCGTTTTAACGTATAACTCGGAACGAAAAACGCATAGCGCATAGCGCGTTAGCTAATTTCCAGCTTTAACAGCTCTACTAATTTATCCGCTACTTCCTGATTGTCGCCGGATAACATCTGCCCGCCCGTGCGCTGGGGCGGAGTAAAGATTTTAACCACTTGCGTGGGAGAGCCGCAAAGGCCGATTGCTTGCGGGTCTAAATTTAATTCTTTCTGCGTCAAGACCGCAATCTTGGCTGATTTTGCCCGCATCATACCTTTTAAAGAAGGGATACGCGGTTCGTTTATTTCTTTAACAACCGTAAAAAGCGCGGGTAATGGCGTTTCAATTATTTCATAGCCTTCTTCCATCATACGTTCAACGCGCATAGTACCTTTTCCGCCGGAGGCGGATCCGCCTTCGGTGGATACTTCCTCTATCTTTTTCACATAGGTAACCTGCGGAATATCCAAATGCGTAGAAATTCCCGGCCCGACCTGCGCCGTATCTCCGTCGGAAGCCTGTTTTCCGCAAATAATTAAATCAAACGCGCCGATTTTTTTTATCGCGCCGGATAAAGTGTAACTGGTTGCCCAAGTATCTGAACCGGCAAAGGCACGGTCGCAGACTAAAATACCTTCATCAGCTCCTACGGCAATCGCATCCCGCAAAACGCTCTCTGCCTGCGGCGGGCCCATGGTAAGCACCGTTACCTTTCCGCCGAACCTCTCCTTAAGCCGCACCCCTTCTTCAATGGCGTACATATCAAAAGGATTAATGATGGATTTAACTCCATCGCGGATTAGGGTATTTGTTTCCGGATTAATCCTTACCTCGGTTGTTTCCGGTACCTGTTTTATGCAAACAATGATGTTCATAATTATTCCTGCTTCAAGCTGCAAGCTGTAAGCTAAAAAGCCTGGAGCATGAAACCTGTAGCCTGCAGCCTATTATTTCAACGCTTCTCTCAATAACGCCAGCCCAATAATATTTCTCTGAATCTGGTTTGTACCTTCGTAAATCTGCGTAATTTTTGCATCGCGCACATATTTTTCAATCGGATAATCCTTCATATAACCGTATCCGCCGAATATCTGTAACGCATCAACGCTGACCTTCATTGCCACGTCTGAGGCATACATCTTTGCCATAGCTGATTCCTTGGCGATATCCTTAATACCGGCATCTACCATGCGCGCGGTTGAATACACTAAGGCCCTGGCTGCTTCTATCTCTGTTGCCATATCTGCCAGCATCCATTGAATACCCTGAAAACTAGAAATAGATTTTCCAAACTGCCGCCTTTCTTTGGCGTATCTTACCGCTAAATCTAAAGCGCCTTGAGCGATACCCAATGCCTGCGCCGCAACCCCCGGGCGCGACATATCGAAAGTCCTCATTGTCACAATGAAACCCATGCCTTCCTTAGCTAATAAGTTTTCTTTAGGAATCTTACAATCAGTAAAGATAAGTTCACGCGTAGAAGATGCCCGAATTCCAAATTTGTCTTCTTTTTTACCGAAAGTAAATCCGGGAGTGCCTTTTTCTACGATAAAAGCGGATGCGCCCCTTGCCCCTTTAGTTTTATCGGTCATAACAATTACAACATAGGTTTCCGCGTCTCCGCCGTTAGTAATAAAATGTTTAAGGCCATTTAAAACATAATGATCGCCTACCTTTTTCGCGGTAGTTTTAATTGCGGAGGCATCTGAACCAGCTCCGGGTTCCGTGATGCCAAATGCCGCCACTTTTTTCCCAGAAGCTAGATCCGGAAGATATTTTTTCTTCTGTTCATCATTTCCGAATAAAACTATCGGGAACGTCCCTAAGGCTGAGGCAGCATAGCATACCGCGATACCGCCGCAAGCGCGTGCAAACTCTTCTGTGGCAATACAAAGGTTTAATACGCCCACCCCCATCCCGCCGTATTCTTCAGGGATAAACAAACCGAATAAATCCGCATCGGCAATCACTTTTAAAACATCCCAAGGAAATTCTTCGCTTACGTCATATTTTGCCGCAACCGGCCGCACCTTTTCTTCGGCAATTTTACGTGCTAAGTCGCGAATCATCTTCTGTTCTTCAGTCAATAAATAATCCATTTTGTCCTCTCAATGACGACATAACTTATGTCAGCCGTAGGCTAACATAAGTTATTTGTCGGAATTGATACCGAAAGCAGCGATAAAAATTTGGAACAAATTTTTGAAGCGTTTTGCTTTCGGTACAATATTAGCATTAACTAATTATTCCCAAGAAACAAAAATTATAACATAACTATTTGCTTAGGCAAGTTTTTTTATGAGGGCTACTTCTTGGCAGTCGGGAAACTTGCAGCAGTTAATACATTCCGCCCATACTTTATGGGGAAGCGCTGAATTTTTTACTTTCTTAAAACCTAATTTCTTAAAATAGTCCAACCTGTAAGTAAGCACAAACGCCCGCCTAACACCTATGCCCTTTGCTTCGTTAAGGCAGGCCGAAATTAATTGCCGCCCTATGCCTCTGCCCTGCGCGTTTTTTGCAACTGCCAGTGATTTTATCTCTGCCAGATCATCCCAGGAAATATGCATAGCGCAACATCCGATAATTTTCGCATTTTTTTCCACTACCCAAAAATCACGCAGGTTTTCATATAGTTCATTAAGCGAACGCGGAAGCATCACATCCTGCTTAGCGAAATTATTAATCAAATTTTGAATTTGTTTTATATCCTCAATTTTTGCTTTTCGAATCATAACTAATCCTTAATTTCGGTCCCTTTCGCTACCACCACAATCCCTGATTCTGTAACATGGAATTTTTTCCTATCTTCATTTGTGTCATATCCGATAACCATACCCTGCGGGATATTTACGTCTTTATCGATGATCGCGCGTTTTATTTTGGCATACCTGGCGACGTTTACCCCTTCCATGAGAATAGAATCGTGAACCTCCGAATAACTATTTATTCTGACATTCGGTGAAAGTATAGAACGCTGAACCCTTCCTCCGCTCACAACACAGCCGCTTGAAACCAAAGAATCAAGTGCTAAACCAATCCTACCCGGGAATTCATCTCCGGCAAATACGGTTTTGACCGGCGGGAACTGCTCTTGAAATGTCCTTACCGGCCATTCCTTATCATAGAGGTTAAAAACCGGGTCAACCTGTATTAAATCCATATTCGCCTCATAATAGGCGTCAATAGTTCCGATATCGCGCCAGTATTGCGCCCCTCTTTTGTTTTCATCTTGAAAATTATAAACGCTTATCTTAAGCCCTTGCTTGACCATCTGCGGGATGATATCTTTGCCGAAGTCGTGACTGGAATTAATCTTGTTGGCGTCATCGCGTAATTTCTGCTTAATTATCGCGGTTTCAAAAACATAGATACCCATTGAAGCGTATATTTTATCAGGGTATCCCGGAATAGCATGAGGGTTTTTCGGCTTCTCCTGAAAACCGATAACCTTTCCTGTTTTATCCACTTCCACTACGCCTAAATGCGGAGATTTTTCTTTTTCTACTTCAACTACCCCTACAGTCAAATCTGCCGCCTGCTCGCGGTGAAAATCAATCATATTATAATAATTCATCTTATAAATATGATCGCCTGCCAGTACAAGCACTTCATCCGGATGTTCCGACTCAACCGTATAAAGGTTTTGATAAATCGCGTCCGCTGTGCCTAAATACCAGGAGTCGCCGATTCTCTGCTGCGCGGGAAGTATCTCGATAAATTGGCCTAATTCCGAGGGAAGGATATTCCAACCCAAACGGATATGCCGCTGTAACGACTCTGATTTATACTGGGTTAGGAGATAAATTCTACGCAATCCTGAATTAATACAATTAGAAAGCGTAAAATCAATAATACGGTATATCCCGCCGAAAGGCACTGCCGGTTTAGTCCGGTCGCGCGTCAAGGGTAATAAACGTTCGCCTTTACCGCCGGCCATAATAAAGGTAAGGACCTTGCGCATCATACAAAGAATGCTCCGACTACCCCCCGCCTGACCATCATCACCCCAATTGCGGCAAGCAGAATATACATAATTTTTGAAAACGCGCGCGTTCCGCCTGTGCCTAATACTACGATGATAACATCTGCTTTAATCAAAGTAACCCACATAAAAAGCATGTTTAGCACAAGTGAAACAAAGGTAGGCATTAATCCATGGCTGTCAAGCATCATCAGAGTAGTGGTTAAAACCGCAGGCCCGGTGATTAAAGGCGTCCCTAAAGGGAAAACCCCCACATCGTTATGTTGGCCTTCGGCCAAGAAACTTTTCGAAGCTCCGGGAAGCAAAAGCCGCATTGATATAATAAATAAAAGCAACCCGCCGGCAATCTGAAAATCCGAAATACTAATCCCGATAAACCTCAAGACCCACTTGCCGACAAACATAAACAAAATCGCAACAAACGTAGCCGTAGTCACTGATTCAATAACCGCCTTATGCCTCTGCCTCTTACTTGAGCCTTCCACCAGAGAAATAAATAAAGGGATATTGCCAATGGCATCTACTGCCACGAATATCGGGATAAAAGCCAGTATATACGGTTGCAATATTTCTAACATAGGTTTTTATTATATCTTAATAAACTAAAAAAGGCAAGTTTATAATAAAACGGACTGCCTAAAATAAAGAAAGGCCGGGAAAAACCTATAATAAGTAACCCGGCCTTTTTGACAACGGATTCGGCCTATCCCTAAAATCTATCAGGATGGCCTATCCTGTAGGGTCATCCGCGCTTAAACCAACGTTTAAAAAGATATGCTATGCAAACCGCTATTATCACGACAAGCAGGCTTACGCCAAAAATCAAAACCGCAACCGGCGCAATATGCACAGCTGTCTTAATCGCATCAATCTTTGCCTGTAACAGGCTTTGCTTAATGTAGTTACGAGTTTCCTCTAATACCTTTTCCGAAACTTTAGGCTCATGGAAATTAACCGTAACAGTAGTATAAGAAACGGCATTATCCAAATAGCCTAATTTATTTTTTAATTCCTCCACGCGCCTTAAGACCGGCGTAAGCTCCGACTCTAGCCTCATTGCCTCGGGAATGCTAACCTGTCTTTTCTGCAACGCCTCAAGCATTTTATTATAAACTACCATTGAGGCGTCTAATTGCGCTTTAATATTATTATATTCTTGCGCAACATCCTGGCTGTTTGTATTGCTGTTTTCTACCTTTCCTAAAGCCCCTAACTCATCCAAGGCAAGCAGGAATTTATCTTTAGGGATGCGCATAGTAATAGTTCCGGACTCGCGGCCTTCGTCATCTTTGTAGAAATTAGACGATGCTAAATATCCACCCAATTCCTGGCAGATTGCAGAGGCTTTTTTATAGGCGGCTTTTCCGTCTTCTACTTCCAGCCTTATCTCGGCAGTGCGAATAATCTTCTCGCCTTCGCCGGTTGCCGGTATCACCGGCTGAATCACAATCACCGTGCCTTCGCCATACCCAATAGGCTGAGTAGTTACAGCTTCAGCCGGCCTCTTAGCCAGCTCCGATAACTCTGTTCTTACTAATCCATTTGTAACAGACAAAGGCGAAGTGTAGTTATAGCTATAATACTCATTATCCTCTTCTGCCGTAGAGCGGATGCCGCTACCCGAACGAGACACCTTCAGATTATCTATTCTATCAAAGGCTTTTTTATCCGCATATTGCAACTCAACTCCTTTCCGATAATGCGTCTGATATCCGCCGCCTACGCTGCCTACTTGTTTTTCTTTATTTTTCGCAGGCGCAAATTGCTCCCCTATATCATCAACAGATGCTCTTAGCTTCCCTTGCACCCCTCTTTTTGCATATCCATGGAACAAACTCAATGACAAAACCATCAGCAAAATCCCCGCCAAAGCCCCCGACGGGATTAAAATAGCTAAAGTTTTCTTTTTCATTTTAACCTGCCCCCTTTCAAGCTCTTTGCGCACAATCGCATTGCTCACCGAGGCAGCAAAACCACTCCCCACATCAGGTAGATGCCAAACTTTCAGCTTTTCCGAAAGCGTCTTTAACCTTTCTAATTCAAGACGGCAGGATTCACACTCTTTAAGATGCTCATCCACTTTAAGTTTTTGGCTTTGGGAAAGCTGATTATCCATGTATACACTGAGCTCTCTTTCTATACGGCATCTATTCATGATAACCTCCCTTAACTTCCTTCAAATAAGGAAGGAGCTTAACTTTCAAGTTTTGCCTTGCCCGATAAATCAAAATCTTGATTGTACCCAAAGGCTTATTTAGAATTTTTGCTATCTCTTGATAGCCTAGTTTTTGATATTCACATAAAATCAAAGCTTCTTTTTGGAGAAAAGGTAGGCTTTGAATACATTTTTTTAACACACCGGTAAATTCATTTTGCGAAACTTCTTCCTGCGGAGAAGAGCACGGACTTTCAAACTCCACTAACTCATCAGGCTCATTTTCTTTCCTAGGCCAGAAAACAAGCCCTTTTTTCTTACGTAAACGGCTGATGCATAAATTATGCGCAATGCCGAAAATCCAAGTAGAGAATTTCCCTATTACCCGGTAATTAGCCCTAAACTCATGAATGCGCAAAAATACCTCTTGGGCTATATCCTCTGCCTCGCTGGTATCGCTGCCTAAGCGCAAGGCAAAACGGTAAATAGGATTTTTGTATCGCCTTAAGATCTCATCCATGGCAAGTGCCTCACCTTCTTGGTAATTCAGCATTAATTGTTCATCGCTTAGATTCTGCATTTATTGACCTTTACATAGCTAATAGAACTTTTGGAAGCGAGGATTTTGACCGTATGCAAGGCGCGACGACGAAGATGTAGTCTTTGCACTACTTCGAGGAGGAGCAACGAAGCAGACGGGCAAAAGACTACTTCCCCTTCGGGGCTGGATGCTTTTAGGCTGTGACTGCGTCGTTCGTCCTTGGCGTAGTGCTTCGACTACGCCAGCGTCCTCACTTCTTGTCTCGCTCCAAAATCATCACAGCCAAAAGCTCCTATTAACTATGCAAAGGTCAATTACCCTTCCTCTTCTCCAACTGTTAAACGCGCCAGATCAAAAAAAGTTTCATTTTTTTTAAATGTTTTTGTAACTTACTGATAGGCAGTGAGTAGAATAAAAATGTATTTTCCGCTTGAGATGATTTTTTAGTCTCCAAATTTTGGATTATTCGATTTTTTTAATCAACGGCAAGCAGAGGAAACTGGTTAACGCCGATATAATTATCAACCATTTTAAGCCCAAGATAGGCAGTAGGTATGCTCCAGATAAATTACTAGCGGTCAATGCCAAGTTGCTGACGCTGCAAAGCAGGGCAAAAGACGTCGCTTCTAAACCTTTAGCGGTGTTTTGCGCCATAAAGTCCATCACCATTAAAAAGATAAACATCCCGATAAAACTATACACGACATCGTAAATAACCGCGGTTACAGGCGTATAATAAAGATAACTTAGCGTAGTCACCGCGCCCAGAAAAACCGAAAAAAACAACCATTTTTTAATATTTATTTTAGTACTAAATTTATAATAAAGCAGCGAACCGATTATCCCGCAGGCTGTGCTGATTGTACCCAAAGCTCCTATCCATAGCTTGCCCCATTTAAAAGTATCCAGTTGAATAAAAAAAAGCGGCTTGCCGAAAGAAGGAGAATATCTATATAGAAAAATAAATAAGGCGACAATGATTAGCCTTTTGTCGCTGAATAATTTCTTTAAATCGGCCAATAAGTGACTTTTAGTGCCGCTCGCCTTTGGCGCAACATGCAGTTCGCGGTAAAAATGAGCGACAAGTCCTACCAAAATATAAACCGGAATCAGCGCTAAAAATCCTATTTTGTATCCCCATTTTTGCGCTATATAGCCTCCACCTACTCCGGTAATTAAACCCGCGACTGAAATAGAGATCCATTGGATACTTTGTATTTTACCGGTCAATTTATGTTCTTTGCCTTCTACACACATAATTCCGTCCACAGCGACATCGCGAAAAGCGGCATTAGTAGAATTAAACAATATAAGACTAACCAGTATGAAAAAAGGCAGGCTGTTTAATCCTAAAAATAAAACCGTGATTATACTCAGGATTAACGAAATAAAAATCCATGCCTTCCGGTTGAAAAAATTATCGATAACATATCCGATAAGCGGTTTCACCAACCATGCAAGCGTAATAATACTTTCTATCTTCATTATTTTTTCAACAGAAAAACCTAAAGTTTCCTTAAAGTAGTAAAATAACCCTTGCGAAGGAAGGCCTTCTATGCCTTGGGTAAAATAGACCGCGCTGCTTAACGCAAATAACCAAAATAAATTCTTCTTTTTTTCCATATATTATTGTTTTTCTAACCCGACCAACGCCACATCATCCTCGAGCTCTTTAGATTCGCTAAATTGCCTGACATCGGAATAGATATTATTCACGGCTTCTTTTAAAGAAAGGAAACTGTGTTTGGCGAAGGATTCAACCAAAGATTCCAAACCGAAACGCTCATCCCGGCTGTTTTTAGCTCCGGTAACACCGTCTGTATAGAGCAAAATACGGTCTTTTGGATTTAAGATGATAGTCTTTTCTTCCAAATGGCTTGAGATATCCTCAAACATGCCTAAAACAACCCCGCCGGATTTAACAGCCTCAACCTTGTTTTCTTGATTTCGATAAATCAGGATGTGCTCATGTCCCGCCGAAGAATAAACAATCTGATTTTTTCCTACCGTATATTCCAGGATAAGCATAGAGATAAATTTTTTCTGCTCAAGATAGCTGTAAAGGTCTTCATTAAGAATCCTAAGGATTTCTTTTGGGGAAGAATTATAACGAATTAAAGATATAAGCGCGGCCTTAAGGGAAGAAACCACGAGGCCCGCGTCTAAACCCTTACCGGAAACATCGGCAATAATAATATATAACCGCTCTTTATCGGACGACTGGACAAAATCATAATAATCCCCCCCAATTTCTTTTGAAGGGTAATACAGCCCATAAAGCGATAAGCCTGTTGCAGAAGGCGGCTCTTTCGGAATAATCGTATCTTGGATATTTTTAGCAAGAGCAATCTCTTGTTCAAGGCGCTGTTTTTCTAGAATATCTTTGTGATGAATGGCGTTATATATACTCGTACCTAATTCCCTTCCTAGGGCATTAAACACTTCA
Source organism: Candidatus Omnitrophota bacterium (assembly GCA_030681595.1). Taxonomy (GTDB): domain Bacteria; phylum Omnitrophota; class Gorgyraeia; order Ghiorseimicrobiales; family Ghiorseimicrobiaceae; genus CAKKQO01. The sequence continues at coordinate 114,864 of JAUXSB010000009.1, read as the reverse complement.
ATATCACCGGAATTATATAGGCTAAGCGAGCGTTTCTTCCCTAACGCTAATATTCCGATAAGGCTGTCCTGCATTAATAAAGGAACCATCAGATTAATGTCGTCGCGAACCATTGCGCTAAAGCACGGGCTTTCTTTTAGATAGTCAAACTTTGGATCCAGAGAAATGACTAAAGTATCTAAACTTTTTTTCGTATCCCGAATATGCGCAATAATTGTATCCCGGCAAAGAATGGCATTCTGGTTATCTCTATAAATCTGCGGCGGTTGTATAGGGGATTTACTTGCAAAAAGAATAAAATCGTGCTTTTGTTCATCAAAAATAAATAAGTATATTTTCTCGGGAGAGATACAATTATCCAACTCCATTAAAAGCTCTCTGGAAAATTCGTCTATATCCAAAGTTGTAGAAACCTTCTCCGCTATCCTGCCTAATAATTCGTGGTGTGCATACCGCTTCCTGCCGAAGAAACGGTCTATCCGCGGGCGGAGCCGGTTATAGTAAACAGAAAAAAACATAATAATCATGCTTAGGATACTAATCGTTAATAACGCAGGTAAAGCATTTAGATAAAAGTAACAGAAAAAAAAGGTTAATATCCCAGCCGGCAAAATCACTAAAACTATGCTTGTAAGCCATAAGAGTGTGCGGTGGATAACCGTATCAATTTCTAAGGCACGGTAGCGGATAACAGAGTAAGTGAAGATGCTGACAACAATCGGAACAATTACCCATGCAATATGCAAAGGAATATCGAAAGCAGTCAACCATTCGGTCCAGCCAAAACTTAAGGCAAAGAATAGAAAAGCCAAAGACTTAAACTGGCTTTTTTTCAAAAGATTGACTTCCTTTTTTGATAACCTGAAGAAAGAAATAGCAATAATATAAGCAGTAATTATGTATTTAACCATTCCAAAGAGCAAAAAATAAGAAAAACGCGGCATCCCTTTCCATATCAGGCCGACATTAGGCAAAAGATAAACCCCTTGCCTTAGATCATTAGAGAGCCAAAGATAACCTAATTCAAAAATACTAAAGATTATTAAACCATTAATAACCCTTTGCTCACTCGTCTTTATTTTACATTGCGCCGCATAGAAGCAGTAATAAGCTAACGCCATAAAGCATACAGCTGTATATGCCAACCTAAATCCAAAAATCGCTATTTCGAAATTTTCGCAATTCCACATTACGAACGCATTACCCAAAAACCAAAATCCCGGCAAAGAAATCAACCAGAAAAACGCCCAATAAAGGCGGGATTTTACGTTTTTAGAAAGCACAAAACTTCCCTGTAAAATACTGAGCAATCCGCTCATCGCCGATAAAAACGGATGATTTAAATAATGCCACTGCGCTAAAGTTTCTTTTATTAAATCCAACATAAAACTTACCTAAAAATGATATTGGCTAAATATCCTATGGCTATAATCTGCGGGACAGCTACAAGCGGAAACCAAAGTGCCGTGCGCCTGCCGACGTTTGCCCATAAAAGCCCGATTTCGGTATAATCTGTGGCTACTCCTGCCATTAAGAATGTAAAACTGTTCCCTAAGGCACCGGTTTGACGGTATATCTCAAACGCCAGCGGGCTTGAACCCTCGGAACAAACCTCAATTATCGTAGCAAGTGCCAAAGTAACCAACAAGCCCGATAAACTAGGGCCCACAAAACGGTGAAAAAAATGCGCCGGGATATAGGCGCCGGCAAAACTGGCAATAAGCATACCTAAAATTATCCACGATAAGACCATGTTTGAAAGTGCTAAGCTTCCGTTTAAAACACCAGAAAAATCAGCCTTGAGTGTTTCTGCGCTAAACCGGTACTCTTTAGCGCGCCTTGCGAAATCTCCCTTAATAGAAAAACTTTCCGCTACCTCAACTGTATTTTTATTTTTTTCTATCAGCCCCTTTTTCTCTAAAAACATGAAGATAAAACCGGTATTCAGGGCAACGATAATAGCGGCGGCAATAATAAATAACCCTTTTAAGCCGAATAAACTGACTAACATAAACGTCACAGCCATATTTGCCCAAGGGCTGGCCAAAAGAAAACTAACTACCGCCGGGTTAGAGGCGCCTTTTTTATGCAGCTGTATAGACAAAGCAAGTATCCCATGGCTGCAAGCACTCATCAAAAACCCTAAAAAAACAGCATTGATTATCGTAATTGGGGATTTTTTTGAAAGTATTTTGGAAATGTATTCCCGGGGGACATAATAGTCTATCAAACCGCCTAAAAATAAGCCTAAGGCAAGCGCCCACCAGATAGCCTTTAGATAGCTAAAAAAAACATTGCGGAAAGGAACAAGCTGCTCAAACAAAAAAGATAAAACGATAAGAAAAAAAGATATTGAAAATAGGATAAAAATTTTATTTTTAAAAATCGGCTGGCGCTTCTGGGGGGAGAGTAATTGGGTTTTATCAATATCATGCTCTTTTAAAAAACGATCTTTACAATGGCCACTGCAAAAAAAATAATCGTTCCCGGCATAGGTTATCTTTATGCCCGATTTTTCGCTTACATCCATTAAGCAAACAGGGTCTTTTGGCATACCGTAATAGAATTATCACAGAATTAAATAGCAATCAATCAAAATCTTCCACGTAGCCTGAAGCCATCCCATATGGCGGAAGATTTTGCCCGCCAGCGCGCTGTGGCGGGCAAGAAAAAACCCTCGCGCCTAATAAATAGGCACAAGGGCTGTGTTTACTCTTTTAAAAAAATCAGGATAGCCTACCCTTACGCATAAATTCCGCTAGAATTTTTTGGATATCCCCTTCGGCAGATTTAGCAACCTGCGTGCAGATAAAAATCAACACCGAGAACTGCCAGCAGTCTTGGGGCCCGCTTATCAAACCAACGTTCACATTTTCTTCTTTTTCCAGCTTATTCAAATAAAAATCAACTGCCTTATGCAAACTTCCTTCGTAGATATCAAGTAATTGGGTTTTATTGTTATATTTTAAAGAAGGGAAGCTTATGCCTCTGACCAAAAGAAAATTCATAAACGTGTCTTCGCTAAAAGGAAAGGCTTCGTCAAAATTAAACCCCTCAAACTGCGGAAGATTAGATGGCAGGACTATCGAAGGCTTATCCACCACGACTTCCCCCTTTCTTACTACCGTATCACCGGGATTTAACGCTGATTCAGCCAAAAATATATAAAGCAACTTCGTCGCAGAAAATGTATGTAATTCCTGCACACGCGGCCTGACGACTTTAGTATTATTTACTGCTCTCTGCCAGCTTTCTTGAATATCCATCCTTATCCTCTCTTTAAAGGAAGCCATTGTACCACGGTAAAACTATTTGTCAGGGAGGCTAAACAACTAATCCAGCAAATCCTCAAACATCTCCTCATGCCTTATCTCTTCAGCTAATATATGGCAGACGAGCTGGTAAGTAGCATGGTCTTTACCTTGGGTTTTTGCGGCAATTTTATTATATACATCAATTGCCCCTGCTTCTGCCTCAGTTACAGTTTTAATAATACCCTTATAATCCGAAGTCCCTTTGGGCGGCGCAGGATAAGGCGCATTGGCATTCTTTTCAAGCTCCATAGGGTTAGCAAGCGGTAGCCCGCCTAGTTCAATAATACGATTCGCCAACTCTTCGGCATGCTCTTCTTCTTCCTTGGAGATTTTTTCTAAGAATTCGCTCATATCCTCATAACCCGGGCCGGTGACTATTTTCGACATATACCACCAAGAATAATAAGCCAGCCACTCATCACAATATGCCTTGTTCAAATCCTTGATTAAGTCTTTTAGATCTAAACCTGCGATTTTAATCGCCTGTTTACCCATATCTCCTCCTTTTTAAGAATAGCGGACAGCCCCGCTATTTGTTAGTTTTCCTGGCTGCGCCAGATATTTAAATACGCTTAAAGCCGCCTTCGCTCCTTCACCGGCAGCAATAATAATCTGTTTTTCCGCGACATCCGTTACGTCTCCGGCGGCAAAAATTCCGGCAGCATCGCTGCGGTTATAGCTGTCTATTTTAATCTCATTATGTTTATTTCGCGCTACGATAGGGGCAAATTCCGAATTAGGAATAAGGCCGATCTCTACAAAAACGCCTTCAACGGAAATTTCTTTATCTATACCTTGTATATCAAGTTTAATTGCTTTAACAAATTTATCTCCTATTATAGCACTTACCTTAGCGTTGTGCAAGGCGGTAACATTTTTAGCTATCTTTACTTCTTCCAGCATTGTTTTGTCAGCCGTAAAATCAGAAGCAATATTAACGATATATATTCGCTTAGCAATCCTTATAAGCTGTAAAACCGCGTCTAAGGCGGAATTCCCTCCCCCGATAACCGCGACATCTTTACCTTTAAATAGCGGGCCGTCGCAGATCGCGCAATAAGTAAGCCCTCTGTTTTTAAATTCTATTTCGCCGGGTACGTTAAGCATGCGCGATCTTTTACCCGAAGCAACTATGGCTGCCCTGGCAAAATAGTTATTTTTCTCTGACTTAACAGAAATTATCCCGCCATCATCCTTCTTAATATCAATAACAGCTTCGTTTTCCCGCAGTTCTATGCTAAACTTACGCAGGTGTTCTTCAAATTTAGCGGCGAGTTCTGGCCCGGTAATAAATTGATAGCCGGTGTAGTTTTCCACATCGCCGCTCGCCGCAGCTTGGCCGCCTATATCTTTAGTAATAACCAGGAACTTAAGTCCCAGGCGCGCCGCATATACCGAAGCAGTTATCCCGGCCGGCCCGGCGCCGATGATGATTAAATCGTAAATCATAGTTAGGAGTGCTGAGTTATAAATTATAAGTTTTAAATTCATAACTTATAACTCGTAATTTATAACTTCTTTTATATTCCCAGAACCCGCTTTATCCTATCTTTATCAAACCCGACAATAACTTCTCCTTCAATATCCAAAACAGGCACGCCCATCTGGCCGGATTTATTTATCATTTCCTGCGCCCTGCTTTGGTCAAGCGATACGTCATAATCTTCAAATTGGATATTGTTTTCCTTTAAAAATTGTTTTGCCCTTATACAATGCGGGCAAGTGAGCGTGCTATAAATTTTAACGCTTTTAGCCATATTATCCCCCGGCTATAAATCTGCCTCATTAATCCATGCGCCGTGAATATTACAAAGTTCAATTGCGGATAGCTTTCCACTTTGCGCTTTAAGATGTAAAGCTGCCGCCGGATTAAGAGCGCCGGGCGTCAAAATCACCCGCGAAATAAACTCTTTATCCAGGTAAAAATCAATATGCACAATATAATGCTTAGCCTCCATCGGATGTTGGATTGAGCCGATTCTGACATGCACATCCTGGCACTCTTCGGGGATTAAGCCGCATTTTTTAACTACCGTGATTGCCGGAATATGCTTTTTATCAGTCTCGCCGAGGTTAACGTTATCTGTAGGCGTTTTTATCGCATCCTGCCTATCCTCAAATGCTGTCTTTGGCGCCCCGCACACAGGGCATTTTTCGGGTGCCGTTCCATTAATAGAAATATAGCCGCATACCTTGCAGACAAATCCTTTCATACACACCTCTCAATGAAGCCATAACTTATGGAAGCCGTAGGCTGACATAAGTGATTTGGCTGAATTGATACCGAAAGCTGCAAGAAAAATTTGGAACAAATTTTTAAAGCGCTTTGCTTTCGGTACAATCACAAAAAATATCATACCCCTTTACTGGCGATTTTTTTTCCCAGTTCAAATGCCGTATTTAAATAATCCGGGTGCTTTAATATGCCCGCTTTCTCATCCACGCCCGGGCAAAATAACTCTTTTTTGTAAACCGTATTTATCGTGGCAAAGAAATTTTTTACTATCTCTTTGGCGTTATCAAAAAAATCACGCCTCTCTGATGCCTCCACTGAAATAAATACCCCTATTCTTTTTTTATCCATAAAAGCATCGTTTTTAAACAAATATTTTGCCCTCCAGATGCATTGAAAACGGTCTATCATTATCTTTGCCTGTGCTGATAACGAGCCGAAAAATATGGGTGAAGCAAAAAATAGAATATCGCATTTCTTAACTTTCGCATAAACTGCCTGCATATCATCATCGATAACGCAATAGCTTTCATTAGGCATATCAGGGCATTCTTGGCAGGGTGAAATCTTAAGCTGATTTAAGATTATTTTTTCCGTATCCGCGCCTTTTAGGCGCGCCCCCTCTAATGCCTTGTCCAGCAAAATATCCGTATTCCCGCCTATGCGGGGGCTTGCATTTATACCTAACATATACATTAAGTTAACCTTTATCCTGTTGGCTTATATGCGCAGGTGTTAAATCTACCACCTCATCCACATCCATCGCTATCAGATACTTCGGGTTAGGTAGGAGTACTTCGGGATGCCGCCCGTGCCCCTTCCTGCCTTGTATGCTATCTATTACCCTTTGGGTAATCCTACTGATGAGCTTCTCCTCCCATGCCGCAATAACTTTTCCGGATAGCTCTTCCGTATTTAATATCCTTGCCCTCCCCTTTAGGCAATACCCCCTAAACCTATGTTCATCCACGCCTGTTAAACTCATACAGGGGTTATTTTTTAAATTCGCGTATGTTTTCCCATGGTAAAGGTCCAAGAGATAAACCCGGCCGGAAGAATCTATGCTCACCAGTCCCTTGCAAGCATTGTGTATCCTTCCCTGCGTATCAATTGTAGAGACGATAGTAAAACTCTGGCGTTCAAAAAAATGGACTATTTCTTCGCTAAGCATAAATTGTTGTAAGTTAAAAAACTATTTCTTTTTAGCTGTCTTATTAACTTCATACTATCACCCTAGATAGAAGCATTCAAGATTTCTTTTATTTTATTTTTCCGGTCTGGTGATTCCAATTTTTCTCTCGCTAAATCCTGCCCAAACACAGGCATATCTTTTTTATAAAAGACACCTAAGCTTATAGGCTTATCCTGATTGTAATCCCATTCTCTTATCTTTTGCAATGCCGAATCGTAATTATCGCCAGGCGCTTCCTTTAATTCATATACTTTTTTATTATAATATTCATACATATCAAAATATGTCACGCATACCTGTAAAACATCCACTACGGAAAAACCTTTGTGCGTAATTGCTTGTTTAAAAATATTTTTTAGAAGCTCAATTCCATGCGAATAACCGCGGGCAATAAAAGTAGCCCCGCTTGCTAAAACAAGCTCAAGTGGATTTAAAGGCAATTCTTTTGTGCCGAAAGGCGTTGAGCGGCCGCGAAAACCTAAGGGCGAAGTCGGAGTGTATTGCCCGGTGGTTAAACCGTATACGCGGTTATTATGTACCACTAATGTAACATCCATGTTTCTTTTCGCGCTAAATATCAAATGCTCAATGCCTTCTCCGTAAACATCGCCGTCTCCGGCAAAACAAATAACTTTTAATTCCGGTTTAGCTAGTTTTATCGCGCTAGCCGCCGGCAGAGTCCTGCCATGTATAGAATAAAAGCTGTTTGCATTGATATAATCAACTATTTTCGCATGGCACCCAATGCCGGAAACCAACACAACATTTTCTATGGGCCGGCCTTCTTTATTTAATTCGCCCAATACCGCCTTAATCGCGTTTAAAATGGCGAAATTACCGCAACCCGGGCACCAGGTATTTTTTGCGGAGGTATTTAAATCTAACATATCAACGCCCCTCCCTGATTTTATTTTTTAATTCATCAAGCGAAAACGGCCGTCCGTCATACTTAAATAATTTTACATCGACCTTAAAACCAAGACCGGTAATTAAGCGCATAAGCTGTCCTGTGGCATTACTTTCAACACAAATTAATTTTTTAACGCCGGTCAAAGCATTCTTAAACTGCTCTACTGGAAAAGGCCACAGCACAACCGGCTGGATAACCTTTAACCCAAGCTCATCCGCCGCCTCACAACAAACACCCTTATTGGATCCCCAGCATAATAAAGCCTCCCGGGCATCTGCTTTACCGTAAACCTTCACTGCTTCAAAACGGCTCAATTCTTGCGATAAGTATTTTTCTTTCCGCAGGCGCTTATCCTGCATTAAAATGGTTTGTTCGCTAAGCTCGGTAGTAATACCGTTCTCATCATGCTCGTAACTATTGATCTTGATAACCGCGTCTTTTTCCGGAACAAAAGCAAGGGGTGAGACGCCGGCAGGGGTATCCAAATAGCGCTTATAAGGCAATTTCCTATCCCAAAAAACCGGATTCTCCTCATTTATGTCGGCAAACGATTCCTTGTCAAAATTAGAAACGCCTTCGCCTAAATTTTTATCCGTGAGAATAATCGAAGGAATCTGGTATTTCCAGCTGATATTTAAAGCTACCCCGGACCAGATATATGCCTCTTCAGCATCGCCCGGGGCAACAATAAAACGCACAAATTCCCCTTGCCCGGCATTCAGCGCAAAATGTAATTCAGTCTGAGCGCTATAAGTCGGGAGGCCGGTACTCGCACCGGGCCTCTGGCCAAGGATAATTACAACCGGAAGCTCCGCCATCCCCGAAAAGCTTAAACCCTCGGTCATCAGACAGAATCCTCCGCCTGAAGTTCCCACAGCCGCCTTCTTCCCGGAATAAGCAAAACCCAATGCCATTAAAATGACGGCGATTTCACTTTCCGGATGAATAACCTTTATTTTAAAATCTTCAGCCAGTTCTGCCAGATAATGCAGTATCGGCGATGAAGGAGTCATGGGATAGGCAACGTAGGCATCTAAACCGGCGTTAATAAGGCCAAGGCTTAAGGCCTCATTTACCGTAATTAAAGGCAGTAGCTTTTGCTGCAAAATTTCTTTTCTATTATATTCGCCTACAGATTCGTAGCCGCGTAAAGCAACTTTTAAATTTAGCTCTATTTCTTTAGAGATGACTTCTTTTAAAACGCCTCCTAACTTTTCAAAATTTATCCCTACTGCCTTGCTAAGCGCGCCGATGATAAAAGTATTGCGCATTATCTCAGGCGCGTTTTCTTCTTTGAGAACTTTAGTTATGCTGACCGCTGACGCTTTAATAGTATTAGGAAGCCCTTCTATTTTTACGGAGTCGCTGTCGTATATGACCAATGAATCATCTTTTAACCTGTGTTTATGGAAATCAAAAGTATCCTGGTTTAAGGCAAGTAAAAAGTCTATCTTCTCTTTATGGGTGTAAATTCTTTTTTCCGCGGCACGTACAATTGAAAAGGTATGGCCTCCGCGGATTATTGACGGGTAATCCCGGTAAATATAAATACGGTAGCCTAAACGATTAAAGAGGCGCCCGACAATCAAACCGGCCTTATCTATGCCAAAACCGGCTTTGCCCCCTATGAGGATGGAAAATTCTTTCATTAAAATCTCGCTCGCTAAAATAAAGATAAAGGCGGATGCATTAATCAGCATCCGCCTTATTAAAAATTATTTCTTTTTCTTTGCCTTTTTCTTAGGCTTTTTCGGACCACAGACCCCGCAACCCATATTTCACCTCTCCTCGTGAGTCTTGATTAAAATCAAGACTAGTTGTCCCGCCGAATGTATCAAAATTGTAGCAGTCAGTAAATACACAGGATAGAATTTTGATACATATTTCGAGGCGGGATAGATTAACCACCTATACCTTCTCGAACATATCCTTACCCACTCCGCATTCCGGACAAACCCAATCATCGGGCAAATCTTCAAATTCTGTACCCGCAGGATGGCCATGATCGGGATCGCCTTTGGCCGGATCATAGATATAACCACAAACCGTACATTTATATTTATCCATTTTATTACTCTCCTTAATTAATCTTTCTGGCAAATTCAATTCCCCAATTATAACAAGCTTCCATATCTTCCCTGCTTGGTACATACTGAATGCCCAATGAATTTTGGGCAATCGTTATGCCGGCAGACTTAACCATTTCTTCTATTTCTTTTACCGCTCCCCCTGCCCATCCGTAAGAACCGAATACAGCCGCGATCCTGTTTTTCGGCTTAAGGCCCTTAACAAATTCCAAAAAACTTGCCAGATTCGGCAACATATCATTATCATGCGTCGATGAACCAATCAGGCACGCTTTGCTATCCAGCATCGCGTTAATAACTTCGGTACGGTCAGAAACAGCGATGTTAAAAATTTTCACGTTTATACCTTTATCAATTATCGCCTCGGCTGCTTTTTTTGCCATTTTCTCTGTTGAGCCCCACATCGTCTCGTAAATAATAACTGCCTTGGGCCTGGTTTCATTCTTTGCCCATGAGGCATAAGCATTAATAATTTTTAGCGGGTCTTTGCGCCAGATAATACCGTGGCTTGGGGCAATCATCTTAATAGAAATATTACTTTTAATAACCTCTTCTAGCTTTTTTAAAATTATGGCGCTAAGCGGCCAAAGGATATTTGCGTAATACTTCCTTGCTTCATCCATTAGCGCGCAAGCATCCGTCTCATCGTCAAAACGCTCGCTGGTCGCATAATGCTGGCCGAAAGCATCGTTAGGCAGAAGCAGCTCTTCCTCTGGACAATAGGTAAACATACTATCCGGCCAATGGATCATCGGCGCTTCAATAAATTCAAGCGTTCTTTTACCTAATTTTAATTTATCGCCGGTTTTAACTACTTGAAAATCCAGATCCAAATAATAATGCCTGTATAGGCCCTCTTTACACTTGGCAGTCCCTAAAACCTTTGCCTTAGGACAAAGTTTCATGATCTCAGGCAGAGCGCCGGAATGGTCCGTCTCCACGTGATTAACAACAATGTAATCTATCTTTGACGGCTCAACTACCTCCTTTATCCGTTCAATAAATTGGGAAGAGAAAGGCCCATAAACAGTATCCACCAAAGCAATTTTTTCATCTACAATTAAATATGCGTTATAGGTTGTGCCGCGCTGAGTGCTATAGGTATGGCCATGAAACGAGCGCACATTCCAGTCAATAGCACCTACCCAGTATATACCTTTTTTGATTTCTAGCTTAGCCATAAATGCCCCCTAATAGCCGATAAACTTCTCCGTTTTTACGTTATCCTTACAACAACCTAATTCCAGGCAGAGGTTCTCCATCGCCTCAACCATTTTAGGCGGACCAAAGATAAAATTTACGCACGCGGGAACATCGCAGACATTCTTAGATAAAACATCCTTATTAATCCTGCTGTATAAAATAGTTTTATCTTTCGGTGCAAGCTCTGTAACCGTATAGAATACTTTCAAATTTTTATTAATTTTCTGCCATGCGTCTAATTCCTTCTTAAAGGCAATTTCTTCTTCGCGGCCGTTGGAATAAACAAGCGTAACATCCGTATCCAGATTTTTATCCATTATATATTCAATGATAGAGGCAACCGGTGTAATGCCTATTCCGCCGATTAAAAAAATAACCCGTTTATATTCATCCTTGAATATACACGTACCCAGCGGAATTTTCAATAAAACCTCATCTTTCGGCTTAAGGCTGTCTAACTTTTGGGAAAACCGGCTTTCGCTTAATCTTTTGGTAACTTCCAGATAATCTTTGGTAGGCGATGAGGATAAAGAAAGAAATTTATTTAACTCTTTATCAGAAGGATTTTTTTCATCAAAAATAACTTGGCAGAATTGTCCGGGGAGAAAACTTATCTTTTCTTCTACGGCAAATCGAAAGCTCTCTACAGTGGGAGCCCTTTTAATTCTCTCTCTCAATATTACTTTTACGTACATTTTACCCCCCGAGAGAATTACGGCAATAAACTACCTATCGAGGTACGCAAAACTACTGGAATTTCGTCTGCGAAGAAGTTCTATTAGTTTTACGTTTCTTAATAAAATTAAGCTAAAGCTTTAATCTTAGGCTTTATTTGCTTAGAATAATCTTTGGGCTTCTGTATTTTTTTAAGGTTATCCAGCTTGTTTCTTTCTTTTAATTCGTTGTAAATAAGAATCCATGCGCAGTCCTTATCTTTATCGACTTCGCATTTACCTTTATTAGCTCCGCCGCAAGGCCCGTTTAAAAGCCCCTTGGCACAACGCGTAATCGGGCAAATTCCCGCGGTTAAATCCAAAATACAATCTCCGCAGGCAGAACATTTTTCAGAAAGGATATTGCCGCTTTTATCCAGAGTGGAAATAAATAAAGTATTGCATCCGGCATGCACATCTTTTTTTTGCCTTAAGTTTTCCTTAATGGACTGGACCCCTAAACCGCATGACAAAGCTAAGATAGAATCTGACGTCTCAAGCTCTTTTCTGTTTTTGGCCTGGACTATAACAACCTGCGAACCGATACAGGGCGCCTTAGGAATAGCATAGCCCGTAACTTCCTTGCCCGCGGCTATAAGTTTTTCCTTCATCTCCAACAGCTCTTTCTCTCCTCCGGTTTTACAGGTTGTGGAACACTCGCCGCAGCCGATAAGAAAAACTTTTTTCTCGCTGCCAAGATTTGTAAGGATTTCATCCAACGGTTTCTTCTCTGTAACAATCATAATTTTATCCTTCCCTGATTATTATGCAGTAACAGCCATTCTTTCTTTTCTTATTAATGGAGCATGCAGCATCGGCCCGAGCTTTAACTTTTCCCTCTTGGTATTAACATGGCTGATAAGCAGTTGCGCTCCTTTTACCGGGTCTTCTTCAAACGCCCATCCGGCGCCTACTATATCAAAAAGCTCTTTAGTGAGAAAGCGCGTTAAGTTTTCGCTTCCCAAAACCGGTAATGGAGAACCAAATAAAACCATTATGCCGGAGGCAATCGCATACCAGCCGATGGCAATGGCTTTTTCTGACATCCATTCCGGAGCTGCTCCGGCAACCGGCAGGTCGCTAAAATCTTCGCCAAGGCCCCCTTCATTTAAAATATTGCAGCATTCAATAAGAATACGGCTGTTATCCACGCAAGCGCCGGAATGCAAAACCGGAGGAATGCCTACCGCTGCGCAAACTTCTCTTAAGCCAAGGCCGGCATATTCTAATGCCGCCTCAGGCTGAAGCAGCCCTGCTTTTCCGCAGGCAATAGCAGAACAGCCGGTTTGCACCACTAAAATATCATGAGCAAGTAACTCTTTGACCATCGCTATGTGCGAGCCGCCGCTTAAATTCTTAGGGTTATCACAACCCACAACTGCTACAATACCTCTAATCCTTCCTTCAATGATCGCGTTATTTAGCGGCCTATAGCTTGAGCGGAATTTACCGCCTAAATGATGGAACACGCCTTCAGCGGTAAAACCCACCACCATATCTGTTTTCTGCTTAGGAATATGCACGCGCGACTTATCGCGCTTTAAATAATTCTCTATGGCCGACTCAATCAGGCGCTTTGCCGTATCTACCGCATTTTCTTCTTTAAATTCTACATGCTCAACTCCCGGAAAACGCGCCTTATCGTGAGTTGAGACAATTTTGGTATGAAAACAGCTAGCTACCCTAGGTAATGACGGCATAATGCACTGCAAATCCACAATCATTAAATCCACCGCACCCGTGATTATTGCCAGCTCTTGCTGAAGAAAGTTTCCCGCAACCGGTATGCCTTTACGCACTAAAACTTCGTTAGCTGTACAACAGACACCGGCAATATTTATTCCTTTAGCACCCTTTGCCTTTGCTTTCGCGATTAATTTTTCATCCATGGCTGTTTCAGCAACAACATCAGACAAAAGCGGTACATGGCCGTGTAAAATAATGTTTACCTCATCTTCCTTTAATACGCCCAAATTCGCCTGTGAGCGTATCGGCTCAGGCAAGCCGAATAAAATATCGGAAATCTCCGTTGCCGCCATTGAACCACCCCAACCGTCTGTGAGGGCGGTTTTCATCATGCTCATGGTCAAACTATGGTAATCATTATCCACGCCTATATTTGTGCGCGAAAGCGCTTCGGTTATTTCGCGATCCACACCGCGCGGCATAATACCTAATTTACGCCATAACTCGCGCCTCTTCTTGGGAGCGCGCTTGACAAATACAAGCTCGCCTTCCTGCTGGCCATATTCGGCTAACATTTTCTTTGCCAAATCCTCGGCAATCACGTTTAACGGCCGATTATCTATAGATACAGAAAATTCCCTAGCCAAATCTTTTAACTTCTCCTCAGCTTTAATGCTGTAACCTTGAGTTTTTCCCTGTGCCAGCGCTAATAGCGCTAAAGTTAAATCCCGTCCATGGTCGCTATGACAGGCAGATCCTGCCGCGGTATGGCGTAATAAATTTCTTGCCGCAATCACGTCTTTATCCGCGCCGCAAGCGCCAAACTCAGCACCCTCCCCAAAAGGATCAATCCTGCAAGGCCCCAAGTTACAATTCTTGCAACACACCCCCAACATACCGAAACCGCAATGCGGATCTTGCAAAGCGCTCCTATCCCAGATAGTCTGGATATTCTCTTCTCTTGCCAATTTTAAAGTTTCCTGTGTGGCTAAATCTGCTGAAATCTTTCTTTCCATTGCCCATTACTCCTTAATTAATAATGCTTTTACAATATTGCCTACATCCTGATAAATTTTATCCTGCCTCAAAATTTCCCAATTTCCGGATTGGCTTGCCTCGCTGCAGGCAGGACTAAAACTAACACTGCCCAGCAACTCCTGTTTTCCCAGGCGTGCACGCATAAATTCAAGATCTTTGCTAGTCTTAACCCTATTGGCAACAGCCCAAATCTTTTTTATGCCGATATCCTTAGCCAGCGGCAAAATCCTGTCAAAACTATCTAAACTTAAATTTGTCGGCTCAACGACGATTAGTAAATGATCAAATTTATCTGCCGTTCCTCTGCCGAGATGCTCAAGGCCCGCCTCAAAATCCACGACAATATGCTCATTTGCTCTTAACGCTATCTGATGCAAAAGCCGCTTTAAAAATGTATTTTCCGGGCAGGCGCATCCGGAATCACCCCCCTCAATAGTCCCCATAACTATAAGCTTTACGCCGCGATGCTCACGCATAAACTTATCCGGAATATCATCTACCTTAGGGTTTAACTTAAACAAGCTGCGGTTTCCCTGTTGCACCCCCATCCTCTCTTCCACCAATTCCTTCATTTTAATAATCGGGGTGATTTTTTTGCTTGATGGAAAACCCAAAACCGACCCCAGATTCGTATCCGGGTCGGCATCTACCGCCAAAACATCAAAACCTTTATCGTTAAGCGCCCAGCATATTAAGGCAGAAATCGTGGTTTTTCCCACGCCGCCTTTTCCGGCTATCGCAATTTTCATTTTTATTTCCTTATTATTAAATTCACTATCCAGAAGGAATATTATTATAAGCTATTTTATAATCTTAAGCAATTCTTTTCTGCCTAACAGGCGCCGTCATTAAATGCCACATCGATAACAACGGATGCCTAATGGCCATCCGCGGGCCGGAAAACCGCATTACATCCCTGATTTTATCACGCATGGGTGCGGCATAACAATGTATATGGCAATCCGCGCACTTCGGTTTATTCCTGCCTAAAATGCACTTGTCTAAGCGTGATTCAGCGTAATTCGCCAGTTGTACGCAGTCTGCGCACAGGCCTCTTTTTTGATGCTTATTCTTACAATACAACTTAATCATAAAAGCAACTGTCTTTTTCTCTCTGGCTATTGTAACAATTATACCCATAATCCTAAAAGTAAATCCCTCTTATCCCTGATAACTCCTAGAGGTATAACCGCTCTGCTAATTCTTTGCCGGACTTTGTTAAGAAAATCCTGCCGATTGCCTGCCTAAGTTTCTTCTTATCCTTTATGTCCGTTTCATCTTTTAAGTTAACCAACCAATCGGCGTCGTACAATACTTTGAAATTAAGCGTATCCACTTTGCCGGGCGTATGGTGATGAGCGATAATTTCGCAGATTTCATCGATATCTTTTTTATTAAAATTCATTTTAAGAAGTATTTTTTTGGCAATTTCCGGCCCTTCTTTCTCCTGATAAATCCCTGCGCTTGAGCCATATTTTTCTTCAGATATTTTTATCCCTACATCATGTAATATTGCCGCGGGTATTACGATATGCCAACCTGCTTGTTCTTTCTTAAGCAGAGTTTGCGCATATCCAAGCACCTTCTTGGCATGGTTTATTCTTTTGGTATCCGGCCCAAAATAATCCCCTAATTCTTTCAATAATTTATCCTTTAAAGTTATCGCTTTATTGTGTAAATATTTATTGTAGATATCCGTACCCACACACCTTTGCGCTTCCTTACACCAGTCAAGGCAGCTTGCCTCATCGCTAATACGCAGTATCTTATTCTTGCATTTAGGGCAGATAGCCTGCACTTCGTCACTCCAGGCCTCAACTTCATAACCGCAACTGGGGCATTTTACTTCTTCAGTTTTTGGCTGGCGGAACTTCTGGGATCCCGGACAAAAATCAATACCCATTAACGCTACTCCTTCTTACAACTTATTAAAACATCGCTGACTAAGGTATATCTTCATTTTACCCATTCTTCAGATAATATCTCGCCTTCTATACCTACCACTATAGATTTAACCGGCACCTTTCTTTTTGCCTGAGTAAGAGCTGACTTTGCTAAATTCAAAAGCCCCATACAGCAAGGCACCTGCATAATCATTACGGTAAGCGTATTAATCTTGGCATCATCTATCAGCGATTTTATTTTTTCCACATATTCATCCTGCTCTTCGTCTAGTTTAGGGCAGGCGATAGCAAGGGATTTTCCTTTAAGATAGCCACTATGGAAATTACCCAGCGCGTAAGCCACACAGTCAGCGCCAAGCAATACATCCGCACCCTGATAATAAGGGGCAAGCGGCGAAACTAAATGCAATTGCACCGGCCATTGCCGTAATTGGGAATGAATTTCACCTGCAGAAATTTCAGCTTCTTTCGGTCCTTTTTTTCTAAAATCCATTGTTTTTGCGCCCGGGCAACCTGAATCCATAGCACTACCCTCCTTTTCAAATATCTTTTTTACCTCAATAGCCACACCTTTTTCTGCCAAAAAATCTACTGCCTGCTTAAAATACTCCGTTTGCTTGTGATCTTTCAAATGCCTGAGATGCTCAATTATTGTATTTTCTCCCTGCTTAACAATATTCTCCATTACCCGGCGTTCATCATATTTTTCAGCTTCCCTTTCCTCGATAGTTATCGCGCCCTGGGGGCAATGCCCAATACAAGCACCCAACCCGTCGCAAAAAAGGTCGCTTAAAAGCCTGGCCTTGCCATCAATTATCTTCAATGCTCCTTCGGGGCAATTAGGGATACAAGCCGCGCACCCGTTACATTTTTCATCATCGATTTTTATAATCTGCCTTTTAGCCATATTTAACATCCTCCCGTATTAGTTATGCCGCGATTTTATTAAAGACGCGATACTTATCTTGCTTAATGCCGCGGCTGTGCCTTTCTCGATTAACCCTATTTCTCTTCTTAGGCGGCATACATTTTTTTCCGGGCATATCCTCTTCTTCAAAAAACAGTTATTTAAATTTAAACCTCCCTGAAAAATCCGCATCACATCCAACAAAACTATTGCCTCCGGCTTAATCGCCAGCTCGAAACCCCCTCCTTTGCCCTTAGATGATTCAAGTAACCCCTCTTCATTTAAACGCTGCAGTATCTTTCTTAAAAATGATCTGGGCATCCCAAGCCTAAACGTCAGTTCAGCTACAGATGCTTTTTTTTCTTTAGACCTGGCAATAAAGCAAATTGCCCTTACCGCATAGTCAGTATCTCTAGTTAGTAGTTTCATATTTTATGAATGAATCTCCACGGGCTAAAGCCCGTGGTTTCTTTTCTGATTGATCCGCCACTGGAACTTTGGCGGATAATCGTTGCGCATTCATCCCCGCCTTGAAAGGCGGGGATGAATGCGTTCCGATTAAATACGGTGGGCGGTTTAACGTCATGCCCGGGACAAAATACTGCAGCCTTCTTTACAATGTGCCACCGGCCGCAACATATATTTAACGGTAATATTCATACGGCCTCCTTTCACTTATAATGATACCATATTAGTGTCATTTGTCAAGTAGAAATTACAGATATTGCGGTAGGTTGTATAATATGATAAAATTATCTCTATTATGCAGATAAATATCGCGAAAAGTTCGGGTTTTTGTTTCGGGGTTCGCCGTGCTATAGACACCTGCCTGAATATAGCCAAACAGCGAAAACGGTCTTCTGTCTTAGGCGATATAGTCCACAACCATTTCATCGTCCAAGAATTAAACTCCAGAGGTATTAAGAAAATAGATAAAATAACGCCGGCTAAAAACAAAAATGACATCCTGATAATAAGCGCTCACGGAGCGCCTAAAAGAATATTCCAAAAGGCCAAATCCTGCGGCTATATAATAATAGATGCCACCTGCCCCAAGGTAAAGGATATTTATAAAATTGCCCGGGGGCTTGAGAAAAATAGCCAGATAATCATTATCGGCGACGCCAATCACCAGGAAACAATCGGCATAGCCGGCCAGCTCAAGAAAAAATCAATTATCATCGAATCCCCCAATAAAATCCCTGTTAAAAAATTAAACAAAATAAAGAAAGCGGCGGTAGTCACTCAATCCACTCAAACCTTGGAAAACATAAACAACATCATGGATAAGCTTAAAAAGTATATACCGGAAGTTAAGCTTTATAATACCGTCTGCCGCACAACTATCATCAAACAGCAAGAAATAAAAACTCTGCCCAAGGAAAATGACTTAGTTTTAGTCGTCGGCTCACAAACGAGCGCCAACACAAGGCAGCTTTACGAAATAGCCAAATCATTAAACCCAAACACACACTGGATTGAAAACGCGAACGGCTTAAAAAAAGGCTGGTTTTCGAAAATTAAAACCGTGGGAATTATGGCAGGTGCTTCCACTCCCGATATTATTGTAGAAAAAATCATAGAGAATTTAAAAACAGGCACTTACTAAACTACGCACAAGTAATGAAAAGATTCGGAAACCCATCTGCCGTCATCGTTTTCTTGGGCCAAAGCCCAGCCCGAAAATAACCCAGCCGCTAAGACAATAGATAAAATAAGAAAATTTTTAATCATGCAAACCATCCTCTTTCTTAACCATGTTTAATCTTCATTATCAGGATATAAATAGAAAATATTACTGTTATAGAATTAGCGATTATTATAGGCGGGCTATTTAGAAAAACTCCGTATATAATCCATAAGCCAATCCCTAAAGAAAGAACGATATACATAGGTAAGGATAAATCCCGTGTCTGTTTGCGGCGGCGCACTTTTATTACCTGCGGCAGAAAGGCAATGGTGGTTAATGCACCGGCGGTTAAACCAATAAAAGTTACATAATCCATTGTTTTTCCTTTTTAAAGAATCATTCTGAAATTAGAGCTGCTCAACGGAACAACCTTTTTCGCGCAGTTTTTCCACTATACCACGTGAGCCGATTAAATGCGCAGAACCAACTATAACAAAAGCGCTTTTCCCCGACAAAAGCAGCCTCTCAATTCCTAAAACCATATTCTTATTTCGCTCAAAAATCATCTTTTCGTACATCGACCCTGTTTCGGGATTCTTTGACAACGCCCTATCAAGCATTGCCTCCATTGCCGCTGTATCGCCGACTTTCCATATCTTGGTCATTTTATCCACTTCGCTGGCAAGAAGATCTAAATCTTGCAAGGTAGAAAGTAAAAACAGCTCCTGCTCCTTATCCGTAAGGCTTTCAAAAAGGCCAAGCTGGTATTCGAATGTCTCAAGCTCTAATGTTTCCTTATTGCCTTCGGCTTTTTTAAGAAAATGCATATCTATTCCATAATCCGGGTTAAATCCCATCCGCACTAATTCAAGCCCCATCAGTTGAAGTGCTAAAAACCACGGTTTATATGTATTGACCTCTGCAAAATCCATGCCCAAATTTTTAGTCTTTATTTTAATTAAATCCATGGTCTCGCTAGATAAAACCCGGTCTAATGTTTTTCCCGCCGGATATATCCCTTTTTCCATAAATCTTAAGGTAGCATCAAGACCGGGGCTAATCAGATTTAACTCCGTAACTAAAACATCCGAGGCGCTAAACGCATCTTCTATTTTTTTATCTAGCGGGTAGAGGTTGCTTTTTGCCACATGGATTGAGCCCAAGAGATAAACCTTCCCCAGCCCTGACTTAACTTTCCATAAAAAAGATTTCTGATTGGATAAAGAAAACGGCGGGCCAAACCCTGCCCAAGGTTCGGTTTCGCTAGGTTCGTCGCCCGGGGCAAAACCAAAACGCATCTTTGGCAAAATAGCGTTATCTTCCGGCTCAATATGTTCTATCTCATCATGGCGCCATGTAAGTATTACGCCGCGGAAGTCTACCTTTACATATTTATCTGTCTTCTCAAGAATCTTACCCTCAACTCTTTTGCCCGATTTTAGGATAACGGTTTCGCCAAATACACTAGACGGAAAATAGGCCAATGATAAAAATACTGAAATAATTAAAAAATTATACCGTCTCATCGTTAATAATTGGAATTGAATACGTAATGATTTTGGATGGGTAATTATTATATTCCTATGTTTTCCTTGATGCAGGAAAGAACCTGTGAACCGCTTATCGGCTTCGGCAGAAATTGGTAGCCGCCTATTGTGCCGCCTTTAGCGGTAGACTGCGAACTATCCGCAATCGCTGTCATAAACACAATAGGAATATTTTTAAAAGCAGGCTCTGACCTTATCTCTTTGGCTATTTCGCCGCCATCCTTCTGGGGCATAAGCACATCCAAGAAAATCATATCCGGATTAAATTTTTTTACGATGCCGAGGGCGCGAGAAGAGTCGTTTTCTATCATAACTTCATAATCGCCTGCCTTCTCAAGGTATAGCCTCATCATATTCGTAAAGCCTATTTCATCATCAACCAAGAGTATCCTCTTCTTACCCATACATCCTCCGCGTGTTAATATTTATTTAAGGTTTTAAATACAACAGTTACTTTTACTCCGTGGCCTTCTTTCTTATTTTCAATATATATCGCACCTCCATGCATATCAATTATATTTTTTGAAATTGATAGCCCCAAGCCCGTCCCACCTGTGGTACGCCGCGTAGTAAAAAATGGTTCAAATAATTTATCTAATACATGTTCCGGGATGCCCGTACCTGTATCTTCGATCTCAGCTACTGCAACCGTATCTCCAATTTTAAAAGCATCGCCTGCGCGGCGGCCGACGCCGGCGTACTCGCTAATATCAAACAATTGCTTAGCATATGTCCTTACCAGTAACGTTCCGCCTTCTGGCATCGCGTTTACAGCATTCATAAAAAGGTTTACAAATACCTGATCGATTTTATTTAAATCTACTTCGATATTAGGAATATCTTTTTGTAAATCTGTTGCCACTTCAATATGGTTTTTTTCAAAATGATTCTCCATAAATATCAGGGAGTTACATACTATCGAACTAAGCTCTTGGACGGTGATATCTAATTTTGATATCCGGGAAAAATCCAATATCCCCCTGATAATATTATCCGCCCTTTCAACCGCATTTTTCATCTGCCCTAATGTCAACATAATTTCTTTATCATCATTAAGCAGCATTGTAAGATACTCAACCCCCGTAAGTATAACCGCCAATGGATTTTTTACTTCGTGGGCTATGCCGCTTGCCAGGCGCCCAACTACCTGCCATTTCTCGGCCTGGACAAGCTGCGTCTGAGCCGCTTTAAGCTCCAAAAACGCTTCCTCTAGCGCGTCTTCTGCCTGCTTACGCACAATTACACCCGCCAAGACATCAGTAATCGCACAAAGCGCCTCCTCCTCCTTCTTGCTGTAACGATGCCCTTCTTCCACAAAAACAGTCAATACGCCGATTATTTTATCGGCATATTTAATCGGGACGCAATAATGGCCGTGGGGCGAGATAGCGTCATACTGAATCTCGTGTTGGCTATCTATTCGCGCGGAAAACTGCACCTTGCCTGTTTCTGCCGCTTTGCCGCAAAGACATTTGCCAAGCGGGATTTTTTCGCAGGCCGCAAGTGCTGAATCGCTAAGCCCGCTCTGCGCTCTAATCGTCAAAACATTCGGCTCGTTTTCAAATAAAAATATAGCGCCTTTTGACTCTAAGAACAGCCACGGAATAGCCAAGATACGGTTAAGCGCACGCCGTAAGAATTCATCAAAAAGCGTATTTTCTAACGAAAGGCACAGCATTGAATTAACCGTAATTTGCGTATCGTTATGCCATTCAATCATCTCAATCATATCATTAAAGGCCGAGGCAAGCCCCCCTATCTGATCATTAGATCTAATATCAACCCTGCGCTCTAACTTACCCTCGCCGACTGCTTTTATTGCCTCAATTAGCTTAGC
Source organism: Candidatus Omnitrophota bacterium (assembly GCA_030681595.1). Taxonomy (GTDB): domain Bacteria; phylum Omnitrophota; class Gorgyraeia; order Ghiorseimicrobiales; family Ghiorseimicrobiaceae; genus CAKKQO01. Next base: position 92,663 of record JAUXSB010000009.1, on the reverse strand, counting down.
AACCGGCTTCATTATCAGGTCAAGAGCAATAATAACCATTACAAAAACAAGCAACAAAACCACAAGGGCTAACACAGAAACATTCCTTAGAACCTTTTTAGTTTCATTTTTTATGCGATTCTCGTTCATTCCGACATGTATAACCTCTTTTGATTCTAAAGATACCGGCATAGCAATATCAAGCACGTACCCTTTTTCCGTAAAAATTTCTTTAATCTCATAATCTTGCCTGGAGCTTAAAATATTTATACTTTTTGCGCCTTCCACGGGCAACGTTTTACCAAAAGTATTAACTAAAACATTTCCGCCGGCATCCAATAAAAAGATATATTCGATATCCTTATCCAGTTTTTTAGTATGCTCGGCCAATATTTGAAGGTATAACGTATCATTGCTTGATATATAATGAGCGCTTTCTAAAGATATATTTTTAGCGATAAAAACTCCCCTCTCGCGTAGCTCGAATTTTAACCTATTCGCTAATGAAAAATCAATGATAAGCACTACCAACAGGCTTACTATGAAAACGATAATAAAAGAAGCAATTAAGAATCTATTACGTAAGCTTATTTTTGATAGCGGATTTTTAAACATTACACTCACCAATTATTTTGTGCGGACTAGCTCGATCTCAAAAATCTTCGGCCATAATTTTCCAGTTACAAATAAATGCCCATTTTCATTATTATACGCAATACCGTTTAAAACATCCACTGGTTTATCGGCCTTGTATGGAGCTAAGAGCCCGCTTAAATCTATCCGGCCTGTTACTCGCCCGGTCTTCGGGCTAAGTTCTACTATATAGCCCGTGCGCCAAATGTTGGCATAGATTTTCCCTTGGGCATACTCTAGTTCATTAAGGCCGCTTACAGGGCCGTCATTATTATACACTTTTATGGCGTATTCTTCTTTAAAATTATCCGGATTTAAAAAATGTAATACGTCGGTGCCGTCGCTCGCAATTAAATGCCTGCCGTCATATGTAATACCCCAGCCTTCAAAAGGATAGCTGAACTTTCCTATTAAATTGAACCCATATTTATCATAAACAAATCCGGTATTAGAACGCCATGTCAGCTGAATAATTTTATCTTCACATACCGTTATGCCCTCTCCAAAAAATTCATCCGGTAATTTATGTATATTCAAAACATTCCCACTTTTTAAATCCACTTTACGCAGGCTCGATCTCCCATTAAGGCCGGTCCCTTCATACAAAATACCATCCTCAAAAACTAACCCTTGCGTAAAAGCGTCTCGGGCGTGAGGATAAATATTTACAATTTTGTAACTGTAATTTTTCTGCTTGGGCGTATCTAAGTTTAAACAGGAAGAAAAAATAACTGTTAGCAAAAAAATAAAGAATGGTTTAAGGAATATACTTAAAATACGGTTTGCGGAAAATTTTAACCTATGGTTCATAATAAGTGGGGCTAGCGCGGATTATCTGTTTTTCATACTAGCGCTAAATGGCACCCTGCTATCGCAACAAGCATAATAGCGGGGCTTCTTTAAATATTATATAATTTAATTATCTAAGGTCAATACAAAAAACGCAGCTTAACTTAGGCCGATAATATATATTTGACTAATTCGATAATGAAAGCTACAATTAAACTGATAAATACGGGTTTTTCAGCAAATTAATATTTTAAAATGCCAAGAAGAAAATTTATTTCCCTACTCATATTCGTAGCGTTTTGTTCTGTTACTTTTTATGCTTATGCCTATAACCTGCCGAAATTTTTCCCTTTCAATAAAAAGAACGCGCTCGGGGAATGGCAGGAAAAAATATTCAAAAATAAAGTATTGTATTCGATAGAACCTACACACGAAGGCGGATACCTTTCTGCCAAGAGCAATAAAGCCTGCTCAGGAATATTTTATAAAATTAAATTCCACCCGAAAGAATTCCCGCTTATAAGCTGGAAATGGAAAATAGTCTCCTTTCCCAAAAAGAATAAAGATAAAAATGTTAAAGGCGGATGGCTTGAAAAAGACGACTATGCCGCAAGGGTATATGTTATCTTCCCAAGCTTTATCTTTACCAACACCAAGGCTATTGAATATATCTGGGATGAAAACCTGCCGGAAGGGACAATATTAACTAGCCCTTACTGGCGTAATATCAAATTGATAGTTATCGAATCAGGTAGAAAAAATATTGATCAGTGGGCAACCGAAGAAAGGAATATCCATAAAGATTACGTGCTGGCTTTTAGAAACCAGCCGGGCAATGTCGGGGCGATTGCTTTAATGACAGATACCGACAACACGCTTTCTAGCGCGGAAGCGCTATATAAAGAGATAAAGGTGGGATACAGAAAATGAAAAAAAACGAGAACAGGAGAAAGAGAAGAATTTTCGCTAACCAACTTCACAAAGAAGTCTTATTATTAGTGTTTCTGGCGGCAATTATACCGGTAATCATAGTAAGCCTATGCCTTTATTATTTAATTTTCAATATTACCGCTTCTGAAATCGGTATCCCGGAATTTATTGCCTATAACATCATTCCCGCCGCGCAAAAAGTAACCCTTATCCTGCTCGTCAGCGCGCCGACTATTATATTTTTGATACTGATTTTCGCCTACAAAGTTTCCCATAAGATAGTCGGGCCTTTTGATAGGATCATCCGCGAACTTGATGAAATTATAGAAGGCAAAAAGAAAAACCATATAGCCTTAAGAAAAAGCGACAAATTCTGTCCGCTGGTAGAGAAAATCAATAAACTCTTGGATAAGGCTAAAACCTAATTTAAGGCCGCGCTTTGGCCGGCTAAATACCCGGTTGAGAATGCCGCCTGTAAGTTAAAACCACCCGTATCCGCGTCTATATCCATAATTTCACCGGCAAAGTAAAGCCCTTTTATCAGGCGCGACTGCATTGTACGCGGGTCTATATCTTTTAAACAAACACCTCCCCGGGTAATCATTGCCTCTTTTATCGGCCTTGGCCCTAGAATCGTTAAACACAGCCCCTTGAATAACAAAACCAAATTACGGCGCTCTTCTTTGGTTATTTGGCTGGTGCTTTTATCCAAAGAAATTCCGGAAATCTCCGCAAACACATTGACCATCCTTTGAGGCAAAAAATCTTTAAGCAAGTTTTTAATATTTTTTCTTGGCGCGGCATTAAATTCTCTTAAGAGACGTACATCTAACTGCTCAAAAGACAGAGCCGGCTTTAGGTCTATTTCTAAATATACGGCTCCGCCCTCAAGAAGCCAATCAGTAATTCTCCCGCTCAAAGTTAAAACTAAAGGCCCGGATACGCCAAAACCGGTAAATAAAAGTTCGCCTACATCAGAAATTATGTTTTTTTCGCCCTTCTTAAATTTAAGGCGTACATTTTTTAGGGTTATTCCCTCAAGCGACACTATAAACCGTTCTTTAACTTCAAGCGGGACAAGCCCGGCTCGCGGCGTAACTATCCTATGGCCTAAGCCTTTTGCAATCTCGAGGCCTTCGCCGGTTGAACCGGTAAAGCCGTAAGAAACACCGCCTGTTGCCAAAATAATCCGGTCAGATGTAATAACAGCATTATCTGCGAGTTCTATCGCCTCTATCTTACTATTAGCTACGAGAATATTTTTTAAGGCAGCTTTGCAGATAACTCTTACCTTCTCTTTATTAAGTTCTTTCTTTAGCACCTCAAGTATACTGCCGGACTTATCCGTAACCGGAAAAACCCTCATCTGCCTTTCTATCTTAAGCTTTAGTCCCCTGTCTTCAAAGAATTTTATTAAATCTGTATTAAAGAAAAGCTTAAAGGCATCCCTTAAGAACGCGCTATTTTTCGAAAACCTATTTAAGAAGCCTTCAAGCGGGCAAGCATTGGTTAGATTACAGCGGCCCTTGCCGCTTAAAAGAAGTTTTTTACCTAGGTAAGGATTTTTATCTATTAAAGTTACGTTTTGGCCAAGCGCTCCCGCCCTTATCGCCGCCATCATCCCGGCAGGGCCAGCTCCGACTACGATTATTTTTTTTACCCCCATCTAAAACTTTACCGCAATTTTTATACCGAATTCCGTAGAATTATTTTTAGGCTCATAGCCTCTGCCGATAATTACTCCGGCAAAGGATACCGGCTCTTCCTCGGATTTCTTAATATTCCAGTACCTGACAAACGGCTCAACTAAAAAGTCAATTTTTTCGCTTTGTTTTTTAAACCTAAAAGAAGCGCGGCAACCATAACCTTTATTCTGGTCGTTTTCTAAATCAGCAAAACCTAAATTAGCATCGCTTAAATGGCTCTTCTGCACCCCCTTTAAGAAATGATCATATTCTAGCGTAAAACCAAATAGCCAGCCATCTTTCAATTCCTTAATGCAATCTATGCCTAGCGGCAAATAAAAATAATTAGATTCCCTTTCATACCCCACCGCCCCTGTACTTGTGGCCATACCGGATGAGTCATCATTTAAATACCGGTACCCAAAACCTATGTAAGGCATAAGCTGAGCCGTATCCAAGACAGATAAATCATAACCTATCATTTCCCTGACTTCTAGCAAGATATCGTCCACGCCGTCCATATTCCCTGAAGACGGCGATGAGTAATCCACCTGCCCAAAGCTAAACCTGGCATCAGTTTTAAATATGACACCCTGCCGATACGCATAAGAGCCGTTTAATCCGTACAAGATACCTTCTTCTTTCATTACGTCAGGCTCTTTATAGCTGATATGTGATACTTCCACTCCCAAATCCCAGCTATGCTTTGGTAATTCCATTCCGGCAAAAACACTTTCTGCCATAGCAAAAAGAAAACACGCCGTCAATATCATCTTTTTTTTCATTCTATTCTTCTCCTTTCGAGATTAAAGTCATCATAATCAAAACGGTAATTCGCACGCGGCCGAGGCCTATTTTCCTTATCGGTTATTATCTATTTGGGTACAAAAGGCGGGATAACGAATATTTATTAAACAATAAACGGGTTAACTTATCGTCCTAAAAAACCTATCTCTTTTCTACTTCAATGGTAACTTTTACCTCCTGCTGCTTATCATCCGCTAAACGTACCTCTTTGGGTAAAACAATTTTATTCATAACAATCTGTGTTTCAGTTATCTTGCGTAAATCGATTTCTTCTATTGTAACCTTAATTAAATCGCGCTGGATAGTGCTTGGGGCAAATATCGAAATCACCTGCGGTTCAACCTTAATATTGACAAGGCCAAGCCCGGCAGGCAGCCGCCCGACAGTCACTGCCTCTATCGGAACGCTTAAATTAACCATTCGGTATGCCTCAAGTGTGATCTTTGGCGGGCTAATACCCATTATCGAGATTCCCGTCGGATTACGGATTGAATCTTTAGAAAACGTAAATTCATTAAGCCCATCTTTAACTCCAGACATATCCAAAGAAATTTTAAGCTCCTTTGGATCCATTAAGCTAAAAGCGCTTTCGATTCCGCTTAAAGCAACGCTAGCCTCTTTAGGCTTAGGCTCGGTAATAGTCCAATTCGAGGCAAGATTACGGTATTCTATCGGAACGACAAAATCTCTCTGGATTATGTCCTGTGTATGCCCGAACGCAAACCACAGGCCGAAGGCTAAAGCAATCGCGGTCAACTTCTCAAAAATATGCCCGGTTAACAAATCTGACCATATATTCCTTCGCTGCGGAAACTGTTTACGGTAGAAATCTTCTAAGCAGAGACGCAATGCCGCCATATCTTTTAACGCCTTTATTTTATTGCCTTCGGCGAAAGAAACAGTCCCTCTTTCTTCGGACACAACCAGGCACAAAGCATCGGTACGCTCGGCTAAACCTAAAGCTGCGGCGTGCCTAGTGCCTAAATGGCCGATCTCGTGAATATTCATAGAAAGAGGCAGGTGGCATCCGAATTCAATAATACGCCCTTCTTCGACAATTACCGCTCCGTCATGGGTAGGGGCGCCAGGATTAAAAATGGCCTCCAGTATAATCTGGCTTATTAAGCCGCCTAGAGGTATACCTCCCTCAATATGGCGCGCCAGGTGATCTGTCCCCTTTATTACTACCAACGCTCCGATTTTTTTATTAGAAAGCTCTGCCAGCGCATTAGTGAGTATATCTACATTTTCGTTAAAGGAGGTAAAACGCCTTTTATTACGGATTAACCCCCATAACGCTACACGCTCAAAAAAGCGGCGGAATTCATCCTGGAATATTATCACTACCATAATCAGGAAAATAGCAAAAAAGGCCTGAAAGAATATCGTCGTTAGGTACAAGCCGAACAAACGCGCTAAAATGTAAACAGAGCCTAAGATAAACAAGCCGATCAGTACAAATCTTGCTCTTGCCTGCTCAAACCAAATTAAGACCATATAAATGAATATGGCAATTACACCGATATCAATAAAGTTTATTATTCTAAGATTGCTAAAAAGACCCTCAATCTGAGTCATCGCCGCTCATCTCCTTTTATCTACTCCCTAAAAGCCCCGTTTTTCCCGCCAAGACCCAATAACTCCGAACGCAGCCTTTCTATTTCTTCTCTCTTGCCTGCTAATTCTTTTTCAAGCTTTGAATATTCTTTTTTGGAAACCCAGCTGGATTCAGATTGCTTCTTTTCCAGATTTTTAATTATACCCTCCTGCGCGGATATTTTCTCATATAGTTTCTTTACTTCAAGCTCAAGCCCTCTATTTTCATCCGTCATCTGCCGGGAATCTTTTTTAAGCAGCCCTATTTCATTCTTTTTATCTTCCAACTCTTTCTTTAATTTTAAGTTTAGAGAATACTCCGCATCAAATACCTTATCCTTATCGGCCAATTTGCGCTTGGCTTCACGCAATTCCTTTTTCGCGTTTTCCAAATCGCCTCTTTCTTTTGCTTCGGTTTTTTTCTCGTTAAGCAGCACTACTTCCCGCTCTAGCGTTTTGTCCAGATCTCCTTTAATCAGCTTACTGTTTTCTTTTTCCTTCTTTAATTCTACTTCAAGCAGGCTAATTTGCCCTTTAAGTTTTTTAATATTCTTTTCTAAGCTTTCGCTGTGTTTTACTTCCGGTTCTTTTGTTTTTGAATCTTTCGGCGGAGAAAGGCTCAACACAATGATGACTAAGGCAAAAATGACTGTAAGTAACGTTAGAATCAATAAAGCCATTACTAAAGGAATTACATCGGGCAAAACGGCTCATACCTGCCTGAACCCAAAGTAGAACAGCCACCCGCGAAGATAAATTTACATACAACGCCGCAAATAATGGCTACCGCGGCAATCCCGAGAAGCGCTATAACAAACCTAGCATAATTCTTTAACCCTTTAGAGTCTGTTTTTGATGCCGCAAAGGCAACAAAGAAACTTGCGGTAACCATACCAACCGCTGGCATTATCAGCAAAAGCGCAAAACATTTCATATCCACCTCCCCGGCTAACTTAAATACGATCCCCTCTATTTACTTCTTCCTCTTGCGCCTGAAATAACTTTAATCTCTGATTTAATTCGGAAAAATCAACTTTATGCCCGTCAAAATCCGGCCCGTCGACACAGCAAAACTTTACCTTGCCATCCACAGTGACACGGCATGAACCGCACATGCCGGTGCCATCAACCATAATCGGATTAAGACAGACTACAGTTTTTATATTATATTTTTTGGTTAATTCGGAAACTGCCTGCATCATCGCAACCGGGCCTATCGCATAAGCAAGGTTTATCGTTGCTAAACCTATTAGATTTTTTAAGACATCTGTGACCAGCCCTTTTTGGCCATAAGTCCCATCATCTGTAGTTATATGCAATTCATGGCAAACTGCGCGCATTTGGCGCTCTAAAATAATCAAATCTTTACTGCGCGCTCCGATTATACCGAACACTTTATTTCCGGCATTTCTCATCGCCTCTGCTACCGGCAAAACCTCGGCCACACCCACGCCTCCGGCAACACAAACTACCGTACCGTATTTTTTTATTTCCGCCGGATGCCCCAAAGGGCCTAAGACATCCGATACGCTTTGCCCCTCTTCCAGCTTGCCTAATTTCCGTGTAGTAAATCCAACTTCCTGAAAAATCAGCGTAATCGATCCTTTATCCTTATCGGCCTTAACAATAGTCAAAGGTATGCGCTCGCCTTTTTCATCAATACGGATAACTGCAAATTGCCCGGGCCGGGCTTTGTTGGCGACGCCTCTTGCCTCTATAACAAGCCTTTTTACCGTCGGGCTTAATATTTCCTTATGGACTATTTTAAACATTGTAAATTTTTTACCATTGGCTAATTTTTAATTTTGGTTTTGCGTTTTACGTTTTGACTTTTACGCTATGGATTATTTTGTAATTATCTTTACTTCCACGTTCTTAAACCGCTTTGCTAACTGCTCGCCTTTTTCTTTTCCTAAAACGAAAATCGCTGTGCCTAAAGCGTCGGCGGTTGTGCAATCATCGGCAAAAACACTTACCGAGATTATACCGTTATCTACCGGATATCCGGTACGCGGGTCAATTATATGCGCGTAGCGCTTGTTTTCATATACAAAAAACTGCTCGTAGTCGCCAGAAGTCGCTACCGCCCTATTCCGCAGCTTAACTATATCTGCTACGCCATCCTTTTTACGCGGATTTTGCAAACCTACTTTCCAGTAGGAAAAACCCTTTTTTCCTAAACAATATATTTCGCCGCCGGCATTAACCAAAGCATTTCTTACGCCGTTTTGTTTTAATACGGCGATTGCCCTATCCACAGCGTAACCGGCAGCAATTGCCCCTAAATCTAAAATAACGCTTTTCTTCTTTAACCGTATTATACTGTTTTTTTCGTCTATATCAATAAAATTTGTTCCCACGCAAGATAATGCTTCTTTTATTTTTCCCTCCCCGGGTATCCTTATTAAAGAAGCATCTTTTTGCATATTCCCCTTAACATTCCATAATTTTATTAACGGCCCTACGGTTATGTCAAAAGCCCCTTCGCTAAACCGGAAAAGCTTTTTTGACGCTTTCACTACCGCCAATGTCTCAGGCGATGCTTTAACCTGGCCGTCTTTATTCAGGCGCGAAATTTCGCTTTCCGGCTTATAATTGCTCATTAAATCGTCAATATGCTCGATTTCCTTAAATGCCGCTTCAATCGCTTTCTCATCCTGAGCAACTATCTCCATCACGGTGCCCATTATCAAGCGTGTCTGGCTATGATAGGGCTTTACGGCACAGCCGTAAAATCCGAAAAATAGAAGATAGAGAATAGAAGATAGAAAAAAATAAAAAATCTTTCGCCCTTCTCCCTTCTCTCTTCTCCCTTCTTTAAAATATTTTCCCATCACTTCTTCACCTTCATCAATTCTTTTAACGACAACGTATTTACTACATCTTTTTTAGTAAGCCAGGCGCGGCGCGCGGTAGCTACGCCGAACTTTACATAATCCAACTGCTCAATATGATGCGAATCCGTGGAAATCGCAAGCCCCACCCCAGCCTCCTTTGCCCGGCGGGCATTGACATCATTTAAGTCCAGGCGCGTAGGGAATGAGCTTATTTCCAGGAATGTCCCGGTGTCGCCTGCCGCCTTAAAAAATGCCGTAAAATCCACCTCGTATGCCTCGCGTACCGTCCATAGCCGGCCTGTCGGATGAGCGATCATATCAATATGCCTATTAAGGCAGGCCTTGATCAAACGCTTGGTGACTCTTTGTTTTGACTGCCGGAATCCCGAATGAATTGCACCGATTACAATATCAAATTCAGAAAGCACTTTATCGGAGTAATCGGTCTTGCCGTCGGCATCCAATTCCACCTCTGTACCGAATAAAATTTTAATTTTTAGTTCCTTGTTTAATTTCTCGATTTCCGCGCGTTTTTTCGCAAGTGCGTGCAAATCTAACCCGTTTGCTACTTTAAGCGATATGGAATGGTCGGTAAATGCTATATATTCATAACCTTTTTTCTCTGCCGCCAGCGCCATATCTTCCATAGAATAATTACCGTCGGAATAGGTCGAATGCATATGCAAGTCGCCCTTAATATCTTCTAATTTTATCAAATCCGGTAATTTTTGCTTGGCTGCCGCCTCTATTTCTCCGGAATCTTCCCTTAATTCCGGCTCAATATAAGGCATGCCCAGTAATCTATAAATTTCTTTTTCAGAAAAGCCGGCGGCGATATTTTTTTCTTTTTTGAATACACCGTATTCACTTAATTTTAAACCCTTTTTAATTGCTACTTGCCTTAAACGTATATTATGCGCCTTTGAGCCGGTAAAGTACATTAGGGCTGAGCCAAAACTTTTTTCATCCACAACGCGTAAATCAACCTGCACCCCCTCTTTAGTCACCACTGAAGATTTGGTCGGGCCTTGGCCTAAAACGCTTTTTACTTCCTTAATTTTTACAAAATCATCCATTATTTCTCTGGGTTTATTTGAAGCAACTAAAATATCAATATCGCGCACTGTCTCTTTCATCCGGCGTAAACTTCCGCCTGCTTCTATCCGTTTTACCGCAGGATGTTTGTTTAAGATACCGACAAATTTCTGCGCGCTACGATAGGCAGTGCCTAAGTCCATCCGTTCCATCCCCTTCTTAACCAGCTCTATCCCGCGTAGGATATTTTCTTCATGCTTTACCTTAAATCCCGGAAGTGCCTGCAGCCTGCCTTCTTTGGCGTATTTTTCTAACGTCTGAATATCTGAAATCTTTAATTGATCATAAAGCAGTTTGGCGGTTTTCGGGCCGACCCCGGGAATGGATAAAAGTTCGAGTAACCCCTCTGGAATAGTTTGCTTTAGTTCGTCATAGGACTTAATCGCGCCATAGCCGATAAATTCGCTAATCATCTGCGCTAAATCATGGCCTATGCCGGGGATTTGGCAAAGGCGGCCCTGGCGCTCAATATCTTCTAAATCTTCGTTAACATTCTCTAAACTATCGGCGGCGCGCTGATAGGCGCGGATTTTAAAAGGGTTATCGCCTTTTATTTCCAGAATTTGCGCGGTCTTCCTAAAAATTTCTGCAATTTGCTTGTTTAACATAATTAATCAATAAACCAGCCAAAAGCCATTAATGAATGAATATGAATGGCAAGGCTTGTAATCCTGCATATGGAGAATATTGTTGTGTTGGCGGAGCGAATTTGCACCTTATCTTAATCATCGAGGAATTGACAAGACTGACAATTTTTGCGAATTGACGATTTAGCAAAAGAGCTTTTACAATTTTGGGAACCCAAACGTGGAAACATTTGGGCGGCGAGAATGTCTGAGCTCGTCCCGCGGGCGTAAGCCCCGACGAGCGAGTTTCGCAGCCGCCAAAATTATAAAAGAGCTTTTTGCGTTAAAAATCGTCACCTGAGCAAAAAATTGGCAAGCTTGGCAATTTTAGCCCTACCCCACCCTCAACCTATATCCCTATCTTATTGGAACCATATCCCAGAAACAAAACATTCATCTTCTTTTTTGGATATTACAAGCTTAATTAAAACATCATCATTAGTGTTATCAAATTTTGCCTTCCATAAAACTACGGTCATGCCTTCTTTGTTCAAAAAGCAGAGGTATTTTCTTGACTGTTGTTTACCAATAGAGCCGTTAATCTGCCGGCTCATTTCGCCAAATTTTGCTTCAGAAACCATTTCTTTTAACATAACATCAAAGTCTTTTGTGTATTTCTCATAGTTAGTTGTTGCCAAGCCGCTAAGAATTCCATCTAAAATTGGCTCAGCAACTGCTTGTATTCCTGTGTCTGTTTTACCAATTACATCGGCATAGTTAAAAGATACAGCAAGAAACAACGAGATAGCTGGCACGATTAAATATTTTACTCTGTTCATACTCGATTACCTCCTCATTTAACCTTCAGATTATAACTTGCCTCTATGGTTTTAACTAAATGTACCAGTATTTCATTTACCGGTGTCTGAATTCCCAAAGATTTCCCCTGACGCACAATTACTCCGTTAATAAAATCTATCTCGGTGCGTTTTTGGCGTAAAACATCTTGTAACATTGAGGAAACATTAGTAGCGGTTGCCTCACAGACTGACTCTACCTTTGACAGAGGATCATCGTAAATAAGCTTTATGCGTTTCCTTTTCACAACCTTAACCGCCTCGGTTACCGCATTTTTTAAAATTTCACGTGTGCCTTCAAATTCAATGAGGCGCCCATTATTAAGCCGCGTAATTGCGGTAAGCGCATTTATCCCGACATTGATAATCAGTTTTGACCAGATAAGGCTATCTATATCCTTGGAGATACGTATCTCAAGGCCGGCCTTATTAAATACCTCTCTGATATCGCGCATCACAACAGGAATTTTTCCGTGGCTCATTCCGATAACGGTCTCGCCCTTACCGGCATGACGCACCTGCCCATCCCCCAATAAAGTCGCACCCAGATTGCTTACACCTGCGATAACTTTTTCTTCTCCTACTGCCTCAGTAAGAATTTCTACATTTCCTACGCCATTTTGCAGGGTTAAAGCTAATGCGCCTTCCTTAATAATCCCCGCTACAGATTTTATCGCTTCCTTGGTATCATAAGACTTAGTACAAATAATTACGATATCTGCTGATTTTATTTCGCTTGCATCATCAGTTGCAGAAACCTGTGCCTTCCAGTTGCCAGAAATACCTTCAATCTTTATGCCGTTTTTTGATATATACTCCGCGCGCCCTTTATTTTTATCCAAAAGCCAAACTTCTTGTTTTGCTTTAGATAAAAATGCTGCCAGCAAACACCCCATTGCCCCCGGGCCAACGATAATAATTTTCATAAAAACCTCGCAGTTTTTAATCTTTTTTCTAAATGAAACATTAAAAACTTATCCAGCATATTCTTCAGTTCTGCTTTTATCGGATGGGCTAAATTTAACCTTAAGGTATCAGACCAACCGGACCTTTCAATATGCTTAATTGACGCGATTGTCCCTCTTAGCACCGGGTGTATTTGAGAATCACGATAAGCGCATTTCGGACAAAGCAGGCCTCCGAACTTAGAACTGAATTTTGCTTCTCCTGAAATATCATTATTGCATAAAACACAGGAATCAAAATGAGGCTTAAACCCGGAAAGGCGCAGCAATTTTATTTGGGCAATACTGATAATCTTTTCCGGGTCATTAACGCTGGATAAATCTTCTAAAGAGGATAAAATAACTTCAAAAGCTTCTTCGTTTTTATCTTCCGGGGCAAAAAGCGCGGAAACCAATTCCATCAGAAAGCTGGCCAGGTGTATCTTTTTAAGGTCGGAACGTACATTTAAAAAACCATCTTCTAAATCGCAGCCGGACACCAGGTGTAATTCGCTGTTGCGGCTTTGATAAAATATAATCTCATTAAGCGAAAACGGCTCTAGGGTTGATGCGAATTTTTTACGGTCTTTCCTTATCCCCTTTAGAATCCCTTTAAGCCGGCCAAAATCCCGCGTAAAAAACTCCGCAATAATGCTAGTTTCGCGGAAATCAAATGTCCTAATAACTATTGCTTCGGTTTTACAGATAGCCATCGTTAGCGTACAGCGTATAGCGTATAGCGTGTAGAAAATGCCGGTTCTATCCGCTAAACACTAACCGCTAAAATTTAATCCTTCGAAGATAATGCAGCTCTTTCTTTTTCATCACCGCACGCTTGCCCGGCGTAATATCATTGTAGCCTAATAAATGCAGCAGGCCATGTATAACATATAAATAAAGCTCTTCTTTTGGAGTAGTTTTATAAATTACCGCATTAGAAACTGCCGTATCAGCCGAAACTATGATATCGCCTAATATGGAAACCGGAATTATTTTTTCTGGCTTTTTACCTAAGAAACTAAACGATAATACATCGGTGGGCAAATCTTTATTCAGGTATGCGCGGTTAAATTTTCGGATTTTATTATCGGTAGTGACTGTAACCGAAATATCTCCTGCACTAGAGTGCTCTTTATACAAAATCAGTTTTATAACGTCTCTTATTTTTTTCTGATTAACGGCTACTTTACGCTGTTGATTTATTATCGCTATTCTCACCGTTTTTCTCGGGGTAGGTAATACGCACATGATATACCGCCGATAATATTTTAGTAAATATAGCTGCAATATTTTCCAAATCCGACAGAGCTAATTCGCATTCATCGAGTTGGCCGTCTATAAATTTATTGTTAATTATCTTACGCACTAATTCGTGTATCTTTTTCGGGGTGTGTTCAGTCAAAGCTCTCGCCGCCCCTTCCGCGGAATCTGCTAATAAAACAATAGCGGTTTCTTTGGTCTGTGGTTTAGGGCCGCCATAACGGAAGCCCTCCTCCCGTATCTCATCTTCCGCATGCCCGTTCTCTAGCGCGCGGCAGTAAAAATAAAACACTAAACTTGTCCCGTGATGCTGGGCAACAAAATCGACTATCGCAGGATTCAATTTATGCCTTTTTGCGAGCTCTATCCCTTCCTTAACATGATTCATAATTACCATTTTGCTTATAGAAGGCTTAATCTGCTGGTGGGCAGTAGTCAAGCTTTCCTGAAGCTGATTTTCAATAAAGTATTCCGCCTTATCAATCTTACCGATATCATGGTAATAGGCGCCTATGCGCGCAAGCAATGAATTAGCCCCTATTGCCTCAGCTGCGGCTTCGGACAAATTCCCTACAACCAGGCTATGATGATAAGTTCCGGGTGCTTCAAGCACCATTTTCTTAAGGAGTGGCTGATTAAAATCCGACAGTTCAAGAAGCTTAATATTACTCGCCACTTTAAACAAGTACTCAAATACCGGAAGCGCACCAGATACAAATACCCCCGAGAGAATACAGCTTAAAAGATTTGGCCAAATAACCTTAAAAACTTGCTCAAAATAAGGTAATTCCAGAAAAACAGCGCTAAAGGCCTGAATAACACCGGAGAGAATTCCCGCCTTTATAATTTGTGAACGCCGCCGTAAGTTCAGAACCAAAATCCCGGAAAAAATCCCACCGATAAAAAGTACACAGGTAAGCCCTAAGCTGTTTTGAGCGATTATCCCGGCGGAAAAACTTGCCGTTAAAGCCAAGACAAAAGTAAGCCCGATATCATTAAAAAGGATAGTACACAGCATCGCGACAGCCGAAACCGGGATAAAATACACAGAAAGATTAGAATAATCAACTAAAGCCTTGCTGGAGGCGACAACCATCGCCAAAAGCAATCCTAACGCCAAGTAATTATAAGTTTTACGTTTAGCTTTTTTTTGATAATAATACTTCAGATAAACAAAAATCACTAGGATAACTACAGGAAGAAAGTATGATATGCCGACAGCATAAGAAAGAAAAAGCAAACCTATAAGATAAAAAGAGAATAATAGGCTATCTACGAGAAGTTTTTTCATAAGCCTTTATTATTTGCTGGACTAATTCATGACGGACGACATCGACTCCGGATAGGTATATAAATTTAATCCCTTCTATACCGGAAAGCAGCTCCTGCGCCTGTAATAAGCCTGCCGGCTTTCCTTCCGGCAGATCGCTCTGGGTAAGGTCACCGGTAATAACCGTCTTAGAATCAAACCCCAAACGCGTAAGGAACATTTTTAACTGTTCTGGAGTACAATTTTGAGCTTCATCTAAAATAATAAACGCATCGTTTAAAGTCCTACCGCGCATATAAGCCAAAGGGGCTACCTCAATGACGTTTAACTCTTTGTATTCCTCTATTCTGGGGGCTTCCATCATATCGTATAAAGCGTCATATAACGGGCGAAGGTAAGGATTAATTTTTTCATACATATCCCCCGGCAGATACCCCAGCGATTCTCCCGCCTCAATCGCCGGGCGCGTAAGTATTATTCTACGGACATATCCCTTTTTTAACGCCTCAACCGCCATAGCCATTGCCAGGTATGTTTTTCCTGTACCAGCGGGGCCTAAGCCGAACACGATATCATGGCGTTTTATCGCCGCAACATATTCAAACTGCCCTTTTGTACGCGGGCCGATCTGCTTGCCCTTAACTTCAATATCAATACGCTCCCTGTGTATATCTGTAGGCTCGATCCCAGCGCGGTTTTTTATAGAACGGATATCATAAAGCACATCTTTTTTAGACAGCTGCACCCCATCCCGAATAAGCGTAAGCCAATGCTGTAATAATTGCGCGGCTTTCTCTATATCCTGCGCTTGCCCGTCAATTTCCAAACCTTCCTGCTTGAGATGAGTCTTTACTTTAAACTGAGCCTCTATAAGCCGGAGATTTTCATCCAACTCTCCGAATAAGAGGCGTGCTTCGTTATTATTTTCAATAGCTATCAGTTTATTCACTTTTTTATTCTTTAGGGATACTTATCTTTTGCCCCGGATAAACACGGTCGGGGCTCTTAAGCACATTTTTATTTGCGTCATAAATTTTCGCCCATTTCTTAGTTGTGCCATAAAACTTAGAAGAAATTTTCTGCAACGTGTCGCCTTTCTGAACCACATATTCTTCAACCGCAAAAGCAGATTGCGAAATATCTAAATTGCTCTCTTCGCCTGATAGCATACCCTCATCTGCGGAAACTACTCCTGATTCTAAAGCCGACCCTTTTTTCTTGGTTTCATCCACCGGAGGAAGATTCTTAATTTTAAAAGGATTTGCCATTTCAATCTCTACTGTGTGTGTCTTACGAGTCTTCGGACGACTTTCATCCTGTTGCGGCGGAACGCTTCCCTGGATATAACCGCGGTTGCCTTGCGTTAAATCCTGGTCCACTCTTTCTTTTATTACCGCATAGTGCCTGGCTACGCAACCCGACAGGGCAAAACAAAATAAACTTAGTAAAAACCCTGCGTAGATTAATTTCATTTTCTGCATATCCCCCTCCTGATTTTAGCGCATAGCTAGCCTATGTGCGTTTTTAGTTATTTAATCTTTATCCCTAATTCATCTAGTTGTTTTTTATCTACCTCCGACGGAGCAGAAGTCAATAAACACGCCGCTTTTTGCGTCTTAGGAAAAGCAATCACCTCCCTAATGCTTTCGCAAGCGCAAAGTATAGCCAAAAATCTGTCTAAGCCCAAAGCAAATCCTCCGTGCGGAGGAACCCCAAACCTGAAAGCCTCCAAAAGAAAACCAAAACGCCCTCTAATCTGGCTTTCAGACAGACCGATAATATTAAAAATCTTCTCCTGCAGGTGACGCTCGTGAATCCTTATTGAACCGCTTCCTAATTCAGTACCGTTTAAAACTAAATCGTAGGCGCGCGAACGCACCCGTTTTAGATCAGAATCCAAATAAGCAATATCTTCGGTGTTAGGCGCAGTAAACGGATGATGTTCACTTTCCCATCTCTTCTCTTCTTTATTGTATTTAAAAAGCGGAAAATCCAACACCCAGAGAAAAGCATACTCATCCGGGGTTTTTCTTATATCAGGCTTATCGCTTTTATATTTCTCCATTGCTTCGCTATAACTCATGCGCGGGAAAGGAATTTTCAACTCAGTACCTTTTAAGGCTTTAAATAGGTCAACCAGTAATTTTTCTATCAGGGAAAATAAATCTTCTTCAGACAAAAATGACATTTCAATATCCAATTGGGTGAATTCCGGTTGCCGATCGGCCCTTAAGTCTTCATCGCGGAAACACTTGGCTATCTGGTAATACTTATCAAAACCTGAAACCATCAGTATCTGCTTAAACAACTGCGGCGATTGGGGAAGAGCATAAAAGCTTCCCGGATTGAGCCTTGAAGGAACCAGATAATCACGGGCACCCTCAGGAGTAGATTTAGTTAAGATAGGTGTCTCTACATCAATAAAACCTTCTTTATCCATAAAGTCCCGGATAACCTTACATGCTTTATGCCTCCGGAATAATTTTTCCGCTGTCTTAGGCCGTCGTAAATCCAGATAACGATACGCAAGGCGCATTTCCTCCGTAGGGTCTAACTCATCGTTTATTTCAAAAGGCGGGGTTTCAGAAACGCTTAGTATTTCCAACGTTTTTGCGGCTACTTCCACCTGTCCGGTAGCGATTTTAGGGTTCTCTGTTCCTTTAGGCCGCTGCCCGGCCTGCCCGGTCAACCTGATTACAAATTCCGACCTTAAACTCTGCGCTACACTATAGGCCTCTGGATAATGCTTAGGCAAAAATACCACCTGAGTCAATCCATACCTATCACGGATATCAATAAACACAAGCTTTCCGTGGTCGCGCCGGGCATGCACCCAGCCGCAAAGCGTTATCTCTTTACCAACATCGTTTATTGTTAACTCACCACAAGTGTGTGTACGTAACATCAGAATATTAAGTATTAAAAACTAAGGACTAAACATTAAGTTTTTTAGCTGATACGTGCGACCTGCTATATTTGACCTTTAAGCCGATAAGGCAATGGTTTGGCTTTCAATATAGCCAAAGCCATAAGTTCGGCTATTACTTCTTCTGTCTTTATCTCTCTTTGCTCCCCCGAAGCCATATCCTTAAAAACTACCACGTTTTTCTTTAACTCGTTTTCGCCTAAAATCAAAACATATTTTGCGCCTAAATCATTAGCTCTACGCATTGCCCCTTTAAGAGATTTCTCTTCATAAAGCGTATCTGCCTTTATCCCGTTTTGGCGCAGGCTATACAACAGCTTAACGCTCGCTGCCTCCGCCCCCTTGCCTAAAGCAATCAAAAAAACTAAATCTTTACTTGGCACTTGGCACTTGGCACTTGATACTAACAACAGCCTCTCGACTCCAAAAGCAAAACCTATGGCAGCCGTCGGCTCTCCGCCCAACTCCTCCACCAAATTATCGTATCTCCCTCCGGCACCTACGGCATCCTGAGCGCCTAATTCTGAATGCGTAATCTCAAAAACCGTGCGCGTATAATAATCTAAGCCCCGCACTAAATGCGCGCTCTCTTCATAGTTTACGCCTATATTCTTTAATCCAGCTAAAACCGTATCAAAATGTTCTAAACATTCCCCGCAAAGATAATCCGTACGCTTAATATTAAGGCCTAAGATAATATTTTTACAGGAGCTGTTTTTACAGTCAAGGAGCCGAAAGACATTACGATCAAACCTTTCCCGGCAATCCTGGCAAAAATCAGAAATTTTCCCCCCTAAAATAACGCGCAGCTTTTCAGCAAATGCTTTTTTATCTTCGACACACCCCAAAGTATTGATTTTTATTTTAAAACCGCTTATGCCGATATTTTTTAAGATTACCTCTGCCAAAGAAATAATTTCCACATCTAACAAGGGGCTGGATGAACCTACTGCTTCAACCCCCAGATGGTGAAACTGCCGCAGGCGCCCTTTTTGCGGACGTTCCGCCCTGAACATCGGCCCGAAATAATAAAACTTGGCTAACAAGTTGCGGCTATTTAAATTATTTTCCAAATAAGCGCGGATTACTCCGGCAGTTGCTTCGGGACGCAGGGCGATAATATCATCTCCCCGCTCGATGATAAACATCTGCTTTCCGATAACCTCCGTGTCCTTTCCCAGGGAACGGACGAATAAATCGCGGTTTTCTATCACAGGAGTAATAACCTCTCTATATCCATAAAGAGAAGAAATCTCCCGCGCCTTAACTTCAATATGGCGCAAATATTCTGCCTCATCAGGCAAAATATCTTTCGTTCCGCGCACAGCCCGAAAAACAAATGACATTTTTATTTATCGATTAAAAACTCGGACAGATTAAGAGATTATTTTATCTGATGTTTCATCTCTAAGCCGGGTTTAAAAACTACCACTTTCCTTGAAGGCACCGGGACGACTTCGCCGGTACGAGGGTTCCTACCTGTACGAGGGCGCCTTTCCTTTACCTTAAACACGCCGAAATTACGTAACTCTACTCTTTCTCCTCTGGCCAAAGCATCAACAATGCAATCAAAGGTTTTCTGCACTACGACCTTGACCGTAGTCTGCTTTATCCGGCTGTCATCAGAGATCTTTAAAGCGATGTCTTTTTTGGTCATTTTCCACCTCCACTTAAGAAATCCCTTTTTTTTCTAACTTTAATTATATCAGTTAATTAGGTCGAGTCAAGCAAATTGTTTACCCCGCTAGGGGTAGACCATCGAAGGCATCCGCCTAAAAAAAACCTACCCACGCTATTGCTTCCTCAATACAGCAACTACTCCTAAAATGTTTTTAAAAGCAATCTCTAATGGGGTTTAGTATCAAGGGGTTACTGCAAAATGAAGGAAAGGCGTTCCGGGCCTAAAATATTCTCTATATCTTTGATTAATTCTTCACCCGGACGCACAAAAAGCTCCTCCCCCACAAGCACATGAATCCGTTGCTTGGAAGAAGTATCGAAATGCAGATAAATAGGAGTATTGCCTGAATTTGCGCTAAACTTATCTTTAAGTGTCTCTATTACATTTTCCCGTACCCCTGAAAGATTAAGATGTATAGCATTGATCAGTTTATAGGCATCTTCTAACGGCATAATGCTGTTAACCATAATTTTCGGCGTATCTTCCTTAAGGTTAAGCCTGCCTTTTACAATAACTATATTATTTACACGGATATGGCTGGATACTTCGCGAAATGCCGCAGGGAAAATAATCGCCTCGACCGCCCCCTCTAAATCCTCCAGTTTTAATATCGCCATCTTTTCGCCCTTTGCCCGGGTAGTAGTATATTTAACTCTTATAATCATACCGGCAATATTGATCGGCTCATCGTCTTTTCTGCCGGATAACTCAGGTATTGCGCAGGTCCTGAACTGCTTGAGCTGGTACTGATATTTAGCCAGAGGATGCCCCGTAACATAAAAACCAAGCATCTCTTTCTCAAAAGTAAGTATCTGGGTTTCTGGCCACTCTTTAATCTGGGGGATATCTTTATTAACATAAGAAAAACCATTAACGGAAGACGCAGGCCCGTCGAAAAATGAAAGCTGGCGGCTGTTTCTTTCCCGTTGCAATTTGGAACTTATCTCTAATACTTTATCCAACATCATCGCCATCTGCGCGCGGTATAAGCCGAATGAATCAAGCGCTCCGCATTTAACCAGGCTTTCTACGACTTTTTTATTTACCAGCCGTAAATCCACTGCCTCGCAAAAATCATAAATATCCTTAAATTTCCCCTTCGCTTTTCTTACTTCAAGGATTGATTCAATTGAGCCCAAGCCGATATTTTTTACCGCGGCCAACCCAAACCTTATTGCCTTTTCGCCAATAATAGCGAAATTAGAAAAGCTTTCATTTACGTCCGGCCTGAGCACCTCGATCCCCATCTCTTTGGCTTCGTTTACGTATTCTACTATCTTATCGGTATTGTCTTTTTCGCTAGTGAGAAGAGCACTCATAAACTCGACCGGAAAATTCGCCTTAAGATATGCCGTGCGGTATGAAATAACCGCATATGCGGCCGAATGCGAACGGTTAAAGCCGTATCCGGAGAAATAGTCAATCAAGTCAAAAACCTTTTCGGCAATCGCCTTATCAATATTATTCTTAAGGCAACCGTCGCAAAAAATACGCCGTTGCTGGTCCATAACCTCCGGTATTTTTTTAGCAATTGCCCGGCGTAATAAATCTGCCTGTGCCATTGTAAATCCGGCAAGAGCAGAGGCTATCTGCATTATCTGCTCCTGGTAAACCATTATGCCGTAAGTATCGGCTAAAATCGGCTCTAATTTTTTATGGTCATATTTTATCGGGATACGCCCGGCTTTACGGTTAATAAAATCATCTAACATCCCGCTTCCTATGGGTCCGGGGCGGTAAAGCGCAAGTAAGGCGATCAAATCCTCAAAGCGGCTGGGGTTAAGCTTGCGCAATAAATCGCGCATGCCTGAACTTTCCAGCTGAAATATTCCGATAGTTTTAGCCGCGCATAACAATTCAAAAGTCTTTTTATTATCAAAGGTAATATTATTAATATCCACATCTATATGCTTGGTTTCTTTTATAGCTTTTACGGCTTTATCTATTACGGTGAGAGTACGCAGGCCCAAAAAATCCATCTTTAAAAGGCCCATCTTTTCCAATGAGCCCATGGCAAAACCAGTAGTAATTTGGTCATCGCCTGTCTTATATAAGGGCACGTATTCCGAAAGTGGCCTATCCGCAATCACCACGCCCGCGGCGTGTATCGAGGCATGGCGGCTTAAACCTTCCAAGACTTGAGCGTTGTCTATCAGTTCTTTTATCTGCTGGTTATCGTTATACATTTTAGAAAGTTCCGGCTCGGCCTTAAGCGCATCTTTTAAAACGATATTTAGTTCTGGCGGTATGAGCTTGGCAATACGATCCACTTCCGCATAGGGCATACCCATTACCCGCCCGACATCTCTTACCGCCGCCCTTGCCTGCATAGTTCCAAAGGTAATAATCTGAGCAACGTTTTCCTTGCCGTATTTTTGCGTTACATAATCAATTACTTCCGGCCTGCGTTCAAAACAAAAATCTATATCTATATCCGGAAGCCCCGCCCTCTGCGGATTAAGGAAACGCTCAAAGAGCAGCTTGTATTTTAAAGGGTCTAAATCGGTAATACACAACAGATAACTTACCAAGCTCCCCGCGGCAGAACCGCGGCCCGGGCCGACGGGTATATTTTTTTCTTTAGCGTAACGGATGAAATCCCAAACAATCAGAAAGTAACTCGTAAATCCCATTTTGGTAATTACTTCCAGCTCATGTTCCAGCCGGGTACTAATCGCAGGGGTAATTTCCTTATACCTTCTTTTTAGGCCTTCGGCGCAAAGATCTTTTAAGTATTGTTCCTTGTTTCTGCCTCCGGGCGGATCAAAATGCGGAAGGTGCGTTTTACGAAAATCTAATTCTAGGTTACACGCTTCGACAATCCTTAAAGTATTCGTGATAGCCTCAGGGATTTCCTTAAAAGCTTCCTTCATCTCCTGCGGGCTCTTAAAATAAAACTCCTCCGTCTGAAACTTCATCCGGTCAGGGTTATCCAAAGTATCCTGCGTCTGTATACAAAGCAGCATTTCATGCGCCCGGGAATGTTCCTTTTTTAAATAATGGACGTCGTTAGTAGCAACCAGAGGAAGGTTGAACTCTTTAGCAAATTTTATCAAGGCCTCATTTACTTTTGCCTGTTCCGGAATCAAATTTTCCTGAAGCTCCAGATAAAAATTGCCTTTTCCAAAGATAACGGACAATTCGCCGATTACCTTACGGGCGTCATTTAGGCGGTCTTCTTGGATAAGGCATGAGATTTCTCCTTTAAGGCAGGCGCTAAGACCGATTAAGCCTTTGGAATGTTTGGCCAAAATTTCTTTATCAATACGCGGGCGATAATAGAAACCTTCCAAGAATGCGCTGGAAACTAATTTAGTTAAATTTTTATAACCCTCTTCATCTTTTACTAAAAGAATAAGATGGTTGGATGCTTCTTGAATCCCGGAAGCGTCCTTTTCAAAACGGGATTTGGGTGCCACATAAGCCTCACAGCCGATAATCGGCTTAATCCCGGCCTGCTGCATCTCTAAATAGAATTCAACCGCTCCGAAGAGATTGCCGTGGTCGGTAATCGCTAGGGCCGGCATTTTGTAGTATGCGGCTAACTCTGCTAAGGGCTTTAACCGACAGGCACCGTCTAAAAGGCTGTATTGGGTATGCAGGTGCAGATGGACAAAATCAGAAGTGTGGAGCATTATTGGAAGTTATGAGTTATAAATTATAAGTTACAAGTTTAAGTTACTTTTTTAAATTTATAACTCATAACTCACCACTTATAACTTCATCATTATTCCCACTCAATAGTTGCCGGAGGTTTAGAGCTTATATCGTAAGTAACGCGATTAATACCTTTGACTTCGTTAATAATCTTGTTGGAAATCTTCTCTAATATTTCATAAGGCACTTTTACCCAGTCGGCAGTCATGCCGTCAACACTGGAAACGCATCTTACAGCGACAACATTCTCATAAGTCCTTTCATCGCCCATCACGCCTACGCTTTTTACCGGTAAAAGCACGGCGAACGACTGCCAGATATCCGGATAAATCGCTGATTTTTTTATCTCTTCAAGGAGCCGCTCATCAGCTTCCCTTACAATCGCGAGGCGTTCTTCGGTAACTTCGCCGATAATGCGTATCGCAAGCCCCGGACCCGGAAAAGGCTGACGGCTTATAATGTTGACGGGCAGGCCTAGTTGTTTACCAATTAAACGCACTTCATCCTTGAATAATTCGCGCAACGGCTCAATGAGTTTAAGTTTCATATTTAAAGGAAGCCCGCCGACATTGTGATGTGTCTTAATTTTTGCGGTTGGCCCCCCGAACGCCGGGACAGACTCAATCACATCCGGATAAAGCGTACCCTGCGCTAAAAACTCCGCGCCTTTAAATTTAACCGCCTCTTCTTCAAAAACCTTAACGAATTCATTGCCGATAATTTTTCTTTTTTCTTCCGGGTCAGTTACGCCCTTGAGTTTCTTTAAAAACCGCGCGCCTGCCACAACATAATCCAAATTTATCTTAAAATGCTCCTTAAAAGTTTTTCTTACCTGCTCCGGCTCGTCTTTACGCAATAGGCCGTTATCAATAAAAATACATCGCAGTTGGTTACCGATAGCCTTATGGATAAGTAAAGCAACAACCGAAGAATCCACCCCTCCGGATAGGCCACAAATAACCTTCTTTTTTCCGACAGCCTTTCTGATTTTATCTATCGCTTCTTTTATAAATGATTCCATCACCCAATCCGAAGAACAGCCGCATACCTTAAACAAAAAGTTAGCTAAAATCTTATCGCCCTTTTGTGTATGTGCTACTTCCGGATGGAACTGCAGCCCGAATATACGCCGCTTCCTATCGGCAATTGCAGCTAGCGGAGTATTTAAAGTGTGCCCAATACAGCTAAAACCTTTGGGAAGCCCGGTTAAATAATCTCCATGACTCATCCAGCAGGTAAAGTTACCGGATACGCCATTAAAAAGGTCTTTATGGTCATCCGCAAAAAACTCAACCCGGCCGTATTCACGCTGTTTGCTAAATTTAACCCTGCCGCCTAAAATCTGCGCGCTCACCTGCAAACCATAACAAATACCTAAAATGGGAATACCTAATTTATATATATTTTTATCCGGCTGGGGAGAAACCTTGGCATATACGCTTGCAGGGCCCCCGGAAAGAATTAAGCCCCGGGGGCTGAGCTTCTTAATTTCAGCGGCCTTAATATTATAAGGCACGATTAAACTAAAAACGTTATTCTCGCGCACACGGCGCGCAATCAACTGTGTGTATTGCGAACCAAAATCCAAAATTAGTATAGTGTTTTTAGGCACTTATTTCCCCATCCCTACCCTTTGCGCCGCTTGAAATATTTTTCCTTCCGTCTGTATTGAAGGGGCGATAATAATTTCTACGTCGTACATCTCTTTTATGTCTTTTGCGCCTAAACAGCCCATAGACGTAGTTAATGCCCCCATTAAATTCTGGGAACCGTCATCAGTCTTGGCTGGGCCGAAAATTATCTCTTCTAATTTTCCGCTGGTACCAACGTAAATGCGTGTTCCGCGCGGAAGGTTTACATGCGATGTTGCCATTCCCCAGTGATAACCGCGGCCGGGCGCTTCTTCCGCTTTAGCAAAAGCAGAACCCACCATCACCGCATCGGCACCGCAGGCAAACGCCTTGCAGATTTCGCCGCCGATACGCATACCGCCGTCGGTAATTATCGGGACATACTTTCCTGTGCGTTTATAATAAAAATCCCGCGCGGCTGCCGCGTCAACAGTAGCAGTTACCTGAGGAACCCCTATCCCCAAAACGCCACGAGTTGTACAGGCCGCTCCCGGGCCTATCCCGATTAAGAGGCCCGCACAGCCGGTATCCATTAATTCCAAAGTAATATCATAAGTAACGCAGTTTCCGATAACCACCGGCACCTTCATCGTTTTACAAAACTTAGCTAAATCAAGCGATTTGTATTCGTTTGAAATATGCCGTGTTGTGGTTACGGTTGACTGGACTATAAAAATATCAACCCCTGCTTCTTGGGCAATCTTTCCGAATTTATCGGCATGCGCCGGAATGCAGCTGACGATCGCTGGAACTTTCTTTGACTTAATCTGGCTGACTCTTTTAGAAATAAGCTTCTCATTAATCGGCGCAACATAGACGCTTTGCACTAATTCTGTAGCCTTTTTAGGGTCGGCTTTGGCTATTTCATCTAAAATTTCATTGGGGTTTTCATAGCGGGTTTGCACTCCATCTAAGTTCAAAACTGCTAATCCTCCCAGGCGCCCCATTTCTACGGCAAAACGCACATCCACTACCCCATCCATTGCCGCGGCAATAATCGGGATACGGTATTTTTTACCGGCTATTTCAAAATGGGTATCCACCTCATTAGGATTAATGGTCGCCATTCCCGGTACAAGGGCGATCTCATCAAAACCATAACAACGCCTTGCTCTTTTATTTATGCCTAACCACTCCGCCATAGCCGCTCCTTATCATTAGGGATTTTAAAAGATTAGATTTCGGCAAGAAACACGCTAAATACTATAAATTTATCATAGCGAATGCAGGCGTTCTTGTCAACCCTTTTTGCTAATAACCAATATAAAAAAGAGGCGAAGACCGGAATTCTTCTTCGCCTCTTTTTTTGTTCTTAATTCTTAGTTCTTGATTCTACTTTAATACATTCCTCCGCCGTAACCGCCGCCGCCCGGCATAGAAGGCATACCTGCTGCCCCTTTATCTTTCTCCGGCTTATCGGAAATAACGCACTCTGTAGTCAAAAGCAGAGCCGCGATGCTGGAAGCGTTTTGTAAGGCACAACGAGCTACTTTTTTCGGATCAATAATGCCTGCCTCTATCATATCAACATAGATATCCTGGCTGACATCATAGCCAACATTAGTCTTCTCGCTCTTTATCTTCTGTACAATTATTGAACCCTCTAAACCGGCATTTTCTACCAGCTGCCTTAGGGGCTCTTCAATTGACCTCTTTACAATATCCACGCCAATCGCCTCATCGCCTTCAAGTTTAAGCTTATCTAACGCTGGAAGTGCCCTGATAAAACCTACGCCGCCGCCGGGGATAATCCCTTCTTCTACGGCTGCACGGGTTGCATGCAAAGCATCCTCAACGCGGGCTTTTTTCTCTTTCATTTCGGTTTCGGTCGCAGCGCCCACATTAATTACGGCTACTCCGCCGACTAATTTTGCCAGACGCTCCTGTAATTTCTCTTTATCATAATCAGAATCAGATTCTTCTATCTGCTTTCTGATCTGAGCAATCCTGCCATTGATAGCGGTGGTCTTGCCTGCGCCTTCAATAATGGTGGTATTTTCTTTGTCAATTTTTACGGTCTTTGCCCGTCCTAAATCCTCAACATCCACATTTTCTAACTTTATACCCAAATCCTCGGTAATGGCTTTGCCGCCGGTAAGCACAGCTATATCATCAAGCATTGCTTTACGTCGGTCGCCATAACCCGGGGCTTTTACCGCACAGCAATTTAGGGTGCCGCGGATTTTATTTACCACTAACGTTGCTAATGACTCGCCTTCAACATCTTCAGCGAGAATCAGAAGGGGTTTGCCGCTTTTGGCAATTTTCTCGAGTAGTGGCACGATATCCTTTAGGCTTGAGATTTTCTTCTCATAAATTAAGACATAAGGCGACTCCAGGGTACAATCCATTCTTTCTGCATCAGTGACAAAATAAGGCGAGAGATACCCTTGGTCGAACTGCATACCTTCTACCACTTCTAAGGTGGTAGCAGTAGATTTCGCCTCTTCCACGGTAATTACGCCGTCTTTGCCGACCTTATCCATTGCCTCGGCAATCTTATCGCCGATATCCTTATCGCCGTTAGCGGCAATATAAGCTACCTGGGCAATCTCTTTTTTATCCCTGATAGGCTTGGCTAATTTATCCAATTCTTCTACTACTTTAGCTACTGCCTTCTCAATCCCTCTTTTTAGGCTCATCGGGTTTGCGCCGGAAGTGACATTCTTTAAACCCTGCCTGTAAATTGCTTCAGCCAAAACTGTGGCGGTAGTGGTACCATCTCCGGCAATATCAGAGGTTTTTTCTGCCACCTCTTTTACCATCTGGGCACCCATGTTTTCAAAAGGATCTTCCAGTTCTATTTCTTTTGCCACAGTTACACCGTCTTTGGTAATCGTGGGCGAGCCGAACTTCTTGTCTAAGACAACATTGCGGCCTTTAGGCCCCAAGGTTATCTTTACTGCCGCGGCTAACTGCTCAACGCCTTTTAAAATCTGGCGGCGAGCCTCTTCGCCGAATAATAATTGCTTTGCCATTTTAAAACCTCCTCACTTACGCTCGTCGGTTTTAGTTTGTTAGTTTGATAGTTTGTTGGTTCGTTAAACCTAACCAACTAACCAACTAACCAACTAACCAACTTATTTTTTAATGTTAACCTATAATTGCGAGTATATCATCCTCACGCATGATAATCAGTTCGTCGCCTTCCTTGGTGGTCACTTCATTACCGCTATATTTTCCGTAAAGTACTTTATCACCTTTTTTAACCTCTAATGCCTGGACTATGCCGCTGTCCAAAACCTTACCTTTGCCCACAGCAATAACTTTACCTTCTTGCGGCTTTTCCTTAGCGGTATCCGGAAGTACAATCCCGCCTTTGGTTTTTGACTCTGCTTCTAAGGGTTTAATTACCACCCTGTCTCCTAATGGTTTAATTTCCATTTCCTACACCTCCTTTTAATGAAACTATAATCCCGAAGCTTCGGGATTATAAATGTGAGTTAACTCCGAAGCTTGCGTGGTTCCGAAATTTCGGAACGAGCGCTTAAGCAAGGAGCAAATCAAAGCGCCAAACATCATTTTAGCACTCTTGCTAGGGAAGTGCTAAAATAGCATAAACCAAAAAAGCTGTCAAGGATTTTTTTGGATTTAAAAATTTTTAAGGCGGGTTAGGTGTTTCGATAAAGCAAATTTAATCCCTTGAGGGTCAAATCAGGGTCTATTTTATCTATTTTCCGGCAGTATTTAGTGATTAAACTGATATTCCCGCCTGTTGCGATAACCTTAACGCCTTTTCCGATTTGAGCTTTTATCCTTTCGCTTAAATCATCAGCAAGGCAGGCAAAACCATAGACAATCCCGCTAAGCATACTGTTTTTGGTGCTGCGGCCGATTAATTCGCGGGGGCTTTCTAACTTTATTTTCGGAAGAAGCGCGGTACGCTCGTAAAGCGCTTCCAAGGAAATCCCTAATCCCGGCAAAATCATTCCCCCTAAATATTCTTTATTTTTTGAAATTACATCAAAGGTAATGGCAGTACCGAAGTCAATCACAATTAGGGGTGAGCCGTAAAGCAAAACGCCCGCATAAGCATTAACCAGCCTATCCTGCCCCACCTCTTTTGGCTTACGATAAAGATTTTTTATCGGTACCTTTATATCTTCACCTATTATGTACGCGTTCTTACCTAAAAATCCTTTTAAATCTTTGGCAACTTTATTAGTAGCAAAAGGCACGACACTGCAAATAATCGCGTCGTCTATACTTGCCTTCATCATTGCCTTTTTTAATGTGGCAAAAGAATATTCGCTCGTCGCGATATTAAACCTTTTTTTAAGGCGACCGTCCGCGAATATCCCACAAGTTATATTAGTATTACCTATATCTATAGCTAATAACATATACTTTATTCTTTTAATTTTTCTGCGATATATGCCCTAATTGGGCATTGGCAAAAAAATAAATCGCTGCGTAAAACG
The DNA here is from genome assembly GCA_030681595.1 of Candidatus Omnitrophota bacterium. Lineage (GTDB taxonomy): Bacteria > Omnitrophota > Gorgyraeia > Ghiorseimicrobiales > Ghiorseimicrobiaceae > CAKKQO01. Next base: position 63,099 of record JAUXSB010000009.1, on the reverse strand, counting down.
GAAAATTTACAATCCAGAGGCTCTTCTTCAAGACATTCCAGTTGATTACCTTCACCGCTATACCTTGCTTTACAGGTATCCTTAAAATCTGATTTCAGGCACTTAAAATCCTTGCGGCAATTGACCGAACCCTTGACTTGCGCTATATATTTTTTAATCTCATCAATCATGGCAGCCTTTTTTCATCTCGGTTAGAAAATTACTCTGAGCCCCCTTTTAGCCGTACACCTCGCAGACATAGAACGGTTATAATTTTATTAAAAACGGCAAAACTCCCAATACAATACCTGTTGCCACTAGTAAATATATGTTTGCTATAAAATAAGGGGTTACGCATAATATTATACCACAAACAAAGGCAATCCAGTTTTGCTGTTTTTTGCCATAGACAAAATACGCCGTACCAATTGAACCAAAAATTACACCTGCAAATAATAATGACGTATCCATATTATACCCTACCAACCATATCAACCGCGTAGGTTGATAACGGTTTAATTACGAACCAAACCTATTCCACCCCCGCCAGAATGCTTGTCGGGCTGGCCCGCGGTGGAACCGGTTTTCAGCGACGTGTTAGCGAAATATCGATTTATCGTGTAACTTATTTTAAATAAACGTGTTACGCAGAAACGACACTATTTTCTTCGTTTAGTTGTAGCTTCTGCTTACGTAATATCTCAACTTTGCCTATATAATATCACAAAATCCGCACTTCGTATAAGCTGAATTTCGCTTATCTAACCCGTTGCCCACCTCCGAGGTGGGCAACGGGTTCATTATAATTCCTCTTCAACCAAAACAAAAGGCGAGTGGAAGATTTATTCGTAAGCACACTAGGAATTCACTGGCAAATGCCAGCCCGACTTCGTTCTGGCGGGTCTGCAAAGAGTTACGACGAGTGAATTACGGAACTGACCGCAGGGAATTCCGTAAAATGAACGAGTCGTAAACCGTAGCAGACGGCAGAAAATTCCAGTGCGACGAATAAGATCTTTCATTCGCCTTTCTTCAACGCTTTAATTTGATCTCTTAGCTCTATTGCTTTTTCAAACTGCAGGTTGCGAGCAGCAAGCTCCATTTCACGCTCTAGTTCTGAAATTGCCTCTTCTAAAAGGTATTTGTCGCCAGTTAGGCCGGTTAAATCTCTGGCTAATTCATCTGCCTCATCCCACTGCTCAATAGACGCTCTAATCGCTTTCTGAATTCCCCGCGGAGTAATATTATGCTTTTTGTTAAATTCAAGCTGGAGTTTTCTGCGGCGGCGGCTCTCAGTTATCGCCCGATGCATTGAGCCGGTAATTTTATCGGCATACATTAAGACATGGCCATTAATATGGCGGGCGGCGCGGCCTGCAGTCTGGATTAAAGAAGTCTCTGAACGTAAAAACCCTTCTTTATCGGCATCCAAAATCGCGACCAATGAGACTTCCGGCAAATCTAATCCTTCGCGCAGTAAATTTATTCCGACTAGGCAATCAAAACTTTTCTCGCGCAGTTCTTTTAAGATTTTTGTCCGCTCTATAGTTTTTATCTCCGAATGAAGATACTTTACTTTTACCCCTTCATCCTTAAGATAAGCGCATAAATCCTCTGCCATACGCTTAGTCAAGGTAGTAACGAGGGTACGCTCGCCACATTCCGCGCGCTTGGCAATCTCTTTGATTAAATCCTCAATCTGTCCGTCGCTTTTCCGCACTTCTATTTCAGGATCAACTAAGCCCGTGGGACGGATTACCTGCTCAACAATTTCGCCGCGTGATTTTTTTACCTCAAAATCGCTCGGTGTGGCAGAGACAAAAACCGTCTGGGCCACCAAAGACTCAAATTCGTTAAATTTTAGCGGCCGGTTATCTAAACATGAAGGCAGGCGAAAACCATAATTCACCAAGGTTTCCTTGCGCGCCTTATCCCCCTCATACATTCCTCTTATCTGCGGTATGGTCACATGTGATTCATCAATTACGGTTAGAAAATTTTGCGGAAAATAATCAATCAGGCAGGATGGACGCGAACCAATCAGCCTGTTAGACAAATGCCGGGAATAATTTTCTATGCCGTGGCAATAGCCAATCTCGGCAAGCATCTCCATATCGTATTTTGTCCGCGATTCAAGGCGCTGCGCCTCTAAAAGCTTATTATTTTTGCGTAAAACCAAAAGCTGATCTTCTAATTCCTTATATATTAAGAAAATAGCGCTATCAATTTTGTCTTCGGAAACGATAAAATGCTTTGCCGGATAAATCGCGACTTTGTCTAATTTGGAAATGGTTTTTTTAGTCAATGGGTCTATTTCAGAAATAGAATAAACGATATCATCTGTTAATTCAATGCGATAAGCGGTTTGACGGTATGCGGGGAATAATTCAATTACGTCTCCGCGCACACGGAATTTACCGCGCGATATATCCGTATCATTACGCTCATACTGGATTTTGACTAATTCCAAAAGTAAACTGTCGCGGTTTATCTTCTCTCCTTTTTCTACAAAAACCAGAGCCTGGCGGTAGTCTTCTGGTGAGCCCAGACTATAAATACAAGAAACCGAAGCCACCACAATTACATCTGAGCGGCTCATAAGCGAGGTAGTCGCTGAAAGACGCAGGCGGTCTAGACGTTCGTTTATAGAAGAATCCTTTTCAATATAAGTATCGGTGGTGGGGATATACGCTTCCGGCTGGTAATAATCGTAATAGCTGACAAAATACTCAACGGCATTTTCCGGAAAAAATTCTTTAAACTCGCCGTAAAGCTGGGCTGCTAAGGTTTTATTATGTGAGATAACCAGCGTGGGTTTATTTATTTTGGCGATTACATTGGCAAGGGTAAAAGTTTTACCAGAGCCGGTAACACCCAAAAGCACCTGGTCCCTTATACCGTTATTCAAATTATCGGCTAATTTCCTAATCGCCTGCGGCTGGTCTCCGCAAGGTTTATAAGGGCTTTTAAGCTTAAACATACGAAAATATGATTACACCGATTATAAAAAATATTACGCAGATTTTTTAGTGATTTCTAAAGATAAATCCAAGGATTTAACTGAATGGGTGAGCGCGCCGATAGAGATAAAATCTACGCCGGTTGCAGCAACTTTCTTAATATTTCTTAAAGTTATTCCACCAGATGCTTCTAGTTTTACCGGCGACCGGTGGCTGGCCTGTGCCCGCAAGGGTATGACTGGTGACCGATTTTTAATCTTTACCGCTTTTTTGATATCAGACAGATTAAAATTATCCAGCATGATAATATCGGGCGCCACAGCAATTACTTCTTTGAACTGCCTTAAATTATCTACCTCAATCTCAATTTTTTTACCCTTCACGTTTTTTCGTACGGCCTCAACGACATATTTTAAATTTGCCATTTGTAATTTGTCATTTGTGATTCTTATGTGGTTATCTTTAACCAATATTTGTTCGCTTAAATCAAAACGGTAGTTGAACCCGCCGCCGCAACGCACCGCGTATTTTTCCAGTATTCTTAAATTCGGCGTAGTTTTTCTGGTATCCAGAATCTTAGTTTTATACGGTTTAACTTTTTCTACGAATTGACGGGTAAACGCGGCTATTCCACAAAGATTCCCTAAGAAATTGAGTGCGGTACGTTCTGCAGATAAAATTGGCCGTGCCCTACCGTAAATCTCTGCCAAACAACTACCATTTTTTATTACCGCACCATCTTTGACTTTTGCCTTAAACTTGATATTTTTATCCAACAGCTTAAAGGCGAGTTCCGCAATGCTTAATCCGCAAACTACCCCATTTTCTTTGGTAATAATCCTTGCCGCTGCCCTTAAATCCAGAGGAATAAGCGCCTGCGTAGTAATATCTCTATCCGCGGCATCTTCCCTAAGGGCATTTTTTACGATATTGATAATTTCTTTTTTCTGCATAATTTAACCCAATACTTTTAAATTATCGCCAATACGCTTGATTAATTTCGATAACTCTTCTAACCTGATTTTTTCTTTTTCCACCACTTCGTTGGGCGCTTTTTTAAGAAATTCCTTATTCTTTAATCTTTCTCTCAAAGCCTTAAACTGCGCCTCAAATGACTGTATTTGTTTAGACAGGCGCTCTTTTTCTTTTGTCAAATCAATAAGTTTTTCAAGTGGTATATAAAAATCGAGTTTTCCTGCCACGCCGGATGCGCACATGGAAACATCTTCGGCTTTCTCTACGATTTTTATCTGGCCTAGCTTTGCTAATTTTTTTAGATAAATATCGTTTTCCTGTATGAGTTTTTTTGAAGCCTTATCTGTAGTCTTAATAATACATTCTATTTCAGCGTGTTCCAATATGTGCCATTCAGAACGGATATTCCTTATCAGGGAAATTAAATCTATCAAAACCTGCATCTGTTTATCCGTTGTTTTTGAGATAAACTGTTTCTGCAAATGCGGCCAGCTTTCCGTCATTATGGACGATTTTGTACCCGGCAGGTTATGCCATATTTCTTCGGTCAGATGCGGCAAGAACGGATGCATAACACGCAGGGATTTTTCCAATACCTTATAAAGCACAACCTGCGTTTGGCGCCTCCCCAATGTTAACTTAGAAAATTCCAGGTACCAATCACAGAAATTATGCCAGAAAAATTCATACATTACCTTAGCCGCCTCGTTAATTTTATACTGCTTAAGCGCCTTCTCTATTCTATCTAAAGCGCTGTAAAACCGGCTTAAAATCCACTTCTCGGCAAGCCCGGATATACCTTTAGAATAGGCGCACAAATCCACATTTATTTCTTCTGGCTTAAGGTTCATTATGGTATAGCGCGAGGCATTCCAGACTTTATTGGCGAAATTCCTGCCGTATTCAAATTTATTCCTAGATAAAAAGACATCCTGGCCTACGCTGGTCAGGGAAATAATACTGAAACGAAGCGCGTCTGATCCAAACTCATTTATAATTTCAAGCGGGTCAATAATATTACCCAGAGACTTAGACATCTTTTTACCGGTATCGTCGCGCACCGTACCATGGATATAAACATCGGAAAACGGCTTTTTACCCATAAATTCAAAGCCCGCCATAATCATGCGCGCCACCCAGAAAAAGATTATTTCCTGAGCAGTCACTAATACCGAAGTAGGGTAGAAGTAATTAAGTTCGTCCTGCTGCAGGCTTTTTTGCTTGTCGCTTGCAGCTTGAGGCTTGTAGCTTGTAAACGGCCAGCCAAACGTCGCAAACGGCCAGAGCCAGGAAGAAAACCAAGTATCCAACACATCTTCGTCTTGATAAATATCGCTTGAGCCGCAATCCGGGCATTTCTCCGGCTTATTCTTTGAAACAAAGATACCCTTATCTGCTGCAGGCTTTTCTTTTTCAGTTTGAAGCTTGGAGCCTGAAGCTTGAGGCTTGTAGCAATTTTTACAATAATAAACAGGCATCCTATGCCCCCACCAAATCTGCCGCGAGATACACCAATCCTGAATATTTTCCATCCAGTTTAAATAAACCTTTGTCCAACGCTTAGGATAAAATTTAATTTCGCCTTTTTTCACCGCTTCCAACGCGAGTTTGGATAAAGGCTTCATTTTCACAAACCACTGGTTGGACAAATATGGCTCAATTACGGTTGAACAACGATAGCAATGCCCTACGGAATGCATATGCGGTTCTATTTTCTCCAGCAGCTTACGCTCTTTTAAATCGTTAACTATTGCCTGGCGTGCCTCAAACCTATCCATACCATCGTATTCGCCGGCATTAGAATTCAACACACCATCGACCTGCATAATATTAATAAACTCTAGATTATGCCGCAGCCCCATCTGGTAATCGTTAGGATCATGGGCAGGGGTAACCTTAACCGCGCCTGTACCGAATTTCGGATCAACAAAATTATCAGCGATAATTTTAATTTCCCGCTCAACCAAAGGAAGAATAACAGTCTTTCCTATCAGGTCTTTATAGCGCTTGTCTTTGGGATTAACCGCTACCGCCGTATCGCCCAACATCGTCTCCGGCCGCGTCGTCGCCACTACTACGTAATTGATAGTTTTCTGTTTTTTTCTGGTGACTGGCCTGTGCCCGCAAGGGTATGACTGGCCTGTGCCCGCAAGGGTATGACTGGTGACTTTAATTGGATACCGTATATAATAAAGCTGCCCTTCCAATTCCTTATAAGGAGCTTCTTCATCGCTAAGCGCGGTTGAACAACGCGGGCACCAATTAATAATACGCTTTCCCCGATAAATGAGGCCTTTATTATATAAATGAATAAATACTTCCAGCACTGCATCACTGTAGCCCTCATCCATAGTAAAACGAGTACGCTCCCAATCACAGGATGCGCCTAATTTCTTAAGCTGCTTGATAATAGTTGAACCGTATTCCTCGCGCCATTTCCAGACTTCCTTTAAAAATTCATCGCGCCCTAAGTCCTGCCGTTTTTTACCTTCTTTAGCCAATTTCTTCTCCACCACGTTCTGCGTGGCAATCCCGGCATGGTCTGTCCCAGGTATCCAGAGCGCCTCACTACCTTTCATTCGCTGGTAACGGGTTAAAATATCCTGTATGAAATTATTCAAGGCATGCCCCATGTGTAAAATTCCGGTCACATTAGGCGGAGGTATGACTATACAGAAAGGTTTCTTATTAGGAGTGGGCTTTGCGGAAAATAGCTTATTTTCTTCCCAAAACTTATACCATTTCTCTTCAACTTCTTTGGGGTTATATCGGGAGGGAATTTCGTTCATTATGTTGTTTGGAAAATTATATTCTTTCTATTTTACTTGTCCTTTAATAATTTATATTCGACGCTGTCAACTAACGCCTGCCAGCTTGCTTCAATAATATTTTCAGATACACCGACGGTACCCCAAGTATCTTTTTCGTCTTCGGACTCAATTAATACGCGCACTTTAGCGGCGGTGCCTGTCTTCGCGTCCAAAACGCGCACTTTAAAATCGGACAAACGCATCTTTGAAAGCTGAGGATAAAAATCGCGAAGCGCTTTACGTAAAGCGTTGTCAAGCGCGTTTACCGGGCCGTCGCCTTCGGCAGAGGTATGTTCCTCGACGTTATTTACCTTTAGCTTTATAGTCGCCTCGGAAGTAATTTTGCCGTTTCTTCTTTTCTCAATGATTACCCGGAAACTCTCCAAAACAAAAAAGTTTTTGTATTTCTTAAGCGCCTTTTTCACCAATATTTCAAAAGAGGCTTCTGCCGCCTCAAACTGATACCCTTGATGCTCTAACTTTTGCAGTAACTCCAAGACTTTCTTTGCCTGCGGCGATTTCTTGTCTAAATCTAACTTCAATTCTTTTGCCTTGATAAGAATCGGGGTTTTTCCGGCAAGTTCCGAGACCAATAAACGGCGATGATTTCCGACTAATTCCGGCTTTATATGCTCGTAACTGTCCGGATTTTTCATTATCGCGTTGATATGCACTCCGCCTTTATGCGCAAAAGCAGACCTTCCCACAAACGGCTGATTCTCTGCCGGCCTCACATTACTTATTTCACTGACAAAATACGCTGCCTTTGTAAGCTCTTTTAACTGCTCGTTAGATATACAATCTATAAACATCTTCGTTTTTAATATCCCGATAATAGTGCTAAGATTGGCATTACCGCAGCGCTCGCCATAGCCGTTAAATGTCCCCTGCACTAAACTTGCCCCTAATTCAACAGCGGCAATAGAATTCGCTACCGCCAGATCTAAATCATTATGCGTGTGTATTCCAAAGGGAATCTTTAATTTTGACTTTAACCCGGAAATAATTTTTATCAGATCGCAAGTCAAAGTTCCGCCATTAGTATCACAGAAGGTAATATTGGCGGCCCCCGCATCCTGAGCTGCGACGATAGTCTTTAGCGCGTATTCCGGATTTGCCTTGTAAGCGTCAAAAAAATGCTCGGCATCATAGATAACTTCTTTATCGTGTTTACGTAAAAATTCAACCGTCTCTGTTATAATCTTAAGGTTCTCATCAAGTGATACTCTCAATACATCCCTTACGTGCAAATCCCAAGTCTTGCCGAATATCGTTACCACGGGGGTTTGGGCCTTTAAAACAGCGCATAGGCTTTTATCCTTCTCCACTGAAACATCCACGCGCCTAGTCGCGGCAAAAGCCGTTAATTTGGCATGCTTAAAATGATTTCTTTTTTTCAGTTTCTTAAAAAACTGTTCGTCCTTTACATTAGCCGGCCAGCCGCCTTCAATGTAGTCAATCCCCAGCCCATCAAGCTTACGGGCAATCAAAATTTTATCGGTAACAGAATAAGAAATCCCTTCGGATTGCGCGCCGTCGCGCAAGGTTGTATCGTAAAGTTGTACTTTCTTAATCATAGTCATTTCTTTCCCAAATTAAACTTACTATGCAGCGCGCGCACAGCCGGCTCGCCAGCGCTTTTCTTTATCAAACAGGAAATACTAATTTCGCTTGTCGAAATCATCTCAATATTAATTTTATTCTCTGCCAGCGCCTCAAACATCTTTGCGGCAACCCCCGGATGAGTCTTCATGCCTACCCCGACAATAGAAACACGCGCCACATCGCTATCGGCGATTACGGATCCTGCGCCTACTGATTTTGAAACCCTGCGCGTAATCCGTAACGCTTTATTCAAGTTATTCTTCGGCACCGTAAAAGAAATATCAGTTTGTTTTGTGCGCGAAACATTCTGCACGATCATGTCCACGTTTATTTCAGCATCAGACAATTCTTCAAAAAGCACCGCCGCGATACCCGGCTTATCCGGCACATCACACAAAGTAAACTTTGCTTCATTCTTATTTAAAGTAACTCCGCTGATTAGGACGTCTTCCATTGCTTTTGCCTCCTCTTTATTAAGCTTACAAACATTGCAAATCATCGTCCCGCGCTCGTAATTAAAGCTTGAACGCACATGTAAAGGAATATTGAATTTCTTGGCCACCTCAATTGAACGCGCCTGCATCACCTGGGCGCCAAGAGAGGCCATTTCCAGCATTTCATCGTATGTAATACAATTAAGTTTATGCGCGCTTGCCTCAATACGCGGATCCGTTGTATAAATTCCTGAAACATCAGTATAAATCTCGCACTCATCGGCGTCCAACGCCTTTGCTAAAGCTACGGCGGTTAAATCTGATCCGCCGCGGCCAAGTGTAGTAATATCCTGCGCCTCAGTCATCCCCTGAAAACCGGCGACAATTACAATCCTACCCTTCTTAAGTTCCTGCCGTATGCGCTCAGCGCCGATTTTTACGATACGCGCTTTCGTATGGGCGGTATCGGTAACGATACCGACTTGCGGCCCGGTAAGAGAAATAGCGCTAAAACCCAATTTTTGTATTGCCATCGCCAAGAGAGCACTTGAAACCTGCTCCCCGGTAGCTAAAAGCATATCCATCTCGCGTTCTGAAGGAGAAGTTGTAATTTGCGCGGCCAATTGTATAAGTTCGTCGGTTGTATCGCCTAAAGCCGAAACTACCACGACTAAATTTTTACCTTTTTTTCTGTATTTAACCACTCTCTCGGCAACTTTTTTAATCCGCTCGGGATTGGCTACGGAAGAACCGCCATATTTCTGCACAATCAGACGTTTTTTCATTAAAGCCTGCTCCCTAAATATGTATTAAAAATTGGCCGATTAATCATTAATTATCTTATAAAGTATTCCATCAATTTATGCCCTTCTGTAATATACAGGCTGCTTTTCTTTGCCTCCTCCTCAGTAAATACAGAATAGCCGTTAGAAACAATACCAGAGCCATAAATCACAAAACCTACATCGTCTGGCGTATGCGTACGCTTAGATAAAGGCGTAGCATGGTCTGGCAGTATAAGCAAGCGGAAATCCTCTTTCTCTTTTAAAACATCTAAGATAGTCCCAACCACCAACTGATCAAATCTTTCTATCGCGGCAATCTTTTCTCTTAGGTCGCCATTATGCCCTGCCTCATCGGGAGCCTCAATATGCACATAGACAAAATCCTTTGTGTCTAAAGATTTAAGCGCGTATTTGGCCTTGCCAAAGTAATCCGTATCATAATAGCCGGTGGCGCCGGGGACATCAATAACTTCAAGCCCAGCAATCCTGCCAATACCCTTAATTAAATCTACCGCTGAAATTACCGAGCCTGAAATTCCGAACTTTTCGCTAAACTTCGGCATATCCGGTTTTACCCCCTGGCCCCAGAGCCAGATCATATTCGCAGGATTTTCCTTTAGGTCGATGCGCACATTATTTACCTCGTGGCTGGACAATATTTCTCTTGATGCCTGCATCAGCTTAATCAAAATTTCCGCATTCTCACCGCAAGGCAGGTTCTTGGATACCTTTTCTCCGATAATATCATGCGGCGGGACACACCTTATTTTATCTAGTTTTTTATTGACTCCCCCTTTTGCTATCATAATATGGCGGTAGCTCATACCCGGATAAAACAAAATATTTTCACTGCCTAACTTTTCGTTAATAAGCCTCATCAACGCTACGGCTTCTTTTGTAGAAATATGTCCGGCGCTATAATCAGTAAGCACATCTTCTTCCGCGGTGATTAGATTACACCTAAAAGCGATGTCGCCCGGCTCAAGCGCTATGCCTAAATTCGCCGCTTCAAACGGCCCTCTTCCGGTATAATATTTCTGCGGGTCGTAACCAAAAATAGATAAATTTGCCACATCCGATGCCGGCGGAAGCCCCAAAGGGACAGTTTTTACCCGGCCCAGCAAACCTTCTTTTACCACAAAATCTAAATTAGGTGTTTTTGCGGCCTCGAGAGGAGTCTTGCCACCCAAGTCCTCAACCGGGTAATCCGCCATGCCATCCGGGACTAAAACAATGTATTTCACCCCGCTCTTCCTTTCTCGGATCCCCCGCTCTTTTTAGGAAGGGCGGGGTTCATAGATTTTTTATCAACTGTTCTGCTAATTTTTTTTTAGTATATAACGGGCCTTGAACTTTATCGCTTCTGACTAAATATGCCGAATAACGTCCGCCCCTAAGCGTATTAGCTACCACCAAATCACAAGCGCTACGCTTCATTAATTCTCTTGCCTGCGCCAAAAGTTTTTCCTTATTTATATCAGGCTCAAATTTAAAACCCGCCAAAAATAAAGAATTGTCAGTCCGCTTAATTAAATCGATGATTTTTTCTGCCGGGATTAAATCTATCTTAAGATTTTTAATGCTGGATACAAGCTTTCGCCTAAAAGATTTCTTCGGCTTATAGTCAGAAACCGCGGCTGAATGAATTACAATATCGTATCTACCGCGGCATAATTCTCTCTTAAGTATAGCCTTTAATTCTTCAAAAAACCTAAAACGCAAAAGCCGTATTTTCTTATTCTGATAATTACCCACAGGTCCAAGTAACAACGTAACTTTACAGCCTGCCTTGCGTAACTTTTGGGCTAAAATAATTCCGGTCTCTCCTGTAGCAATATTACTAATTACCCTAACACTATCTATAGGAACCCAGGTGGGGCCTGCCGTAATCAATATTCTCTTATTTTTTAAATTCTGGTTACTGGTTACTGGTTTCTGGTTACTCTTATTAATATCCAATTTCTTTTAATACCGCTTTTATATCGGCCTTTATTACCTTTGGTTTTTTTATTGTTGCCAGCACCATATCGGGATCCTTTAATCCATGGCCGGTAAGGATGCAAACTATTCGCGTTGTGCGTCCTGCGTCGGGGCACCCAAGCGATGGCTTGGGTCGTATGCGGGAAAAGTATCCTTTTTTAACTAATTTAAATAAACCGGCAACGGATGCCGCGGATGCCGGTTCAACAAAAACTCCTTCTTTCTGCGCTAAAAATTTATACGCCGAAAGAATCTCTTTGTCGCTTACCATGTCGATTAAGCCGCCGGACTCATCCCGCGCCTCTTGGGCCCTCCTCCAGCTGGCAGGGTTGCCGATACGGATAGCCGTCGCAATTGTCTTTGGTTTCCTAATGATATGCCCTTTTACGATAGGAGCCGCACCCGCTGCTTGAAAACCCAGCATTTTCGGAAGAACTTTTATCTTTCCTTTTTCCCTGTATTCTTTATACCCCTTCCAATAAGCTGTGATATTGCCGGCATTGCCCACAGGCATTACCTGAAAATCAGGCGCTCCCCCCAAACAATCGCATATCTCAAAGGCACCGGTTTTCTGCCCCTCAAGGCGGTAAGGGTTAATTGAATTAACTAATGTTATAGGATATTTCGAACTGATTTCTCTTACCATATTCAAAGCATCGTCAAAATTACCCTTAACCTGTAATACTATCGCGCCGTGAATTAAGGCCTGCGAAAGCTTTCCTAGGGCAATTGCGCCTTCCGGCACCAGCACAATAGACTTTAATCCCGCCTTTGCCGCATACGCAGACGCTGACGCGGAGGTATTCCCCGTCGAGGCGCAAATTACTGCCTTTGATTTATCCTCTTTTGCCTTAGATATGGCAACGGTCATGCCCCTATCCTTGAATGAACCGGTAGGATTCAAGCCTTCGTATTTTAAATAGACTTCTGCGCCGATTAACTTGCTTAGATTATGCGAATAGACTAAAGGCGTATTGCCCTCGTTTATCGTCACAACCGGAGTTTTATTGTTTATACAATCTAAATAATTTTTATACTGCGAAATTATCCCCTGCCACATAGTTTTAAAATACCCAATTTCCAATTAGCCAATTTCCAATTTCAATTGGGATTTGGTCATTGGTTATTGAGAATCCTTAAGTCTCTTCCATCCTAATCGCTACTGCTTCTTTAACGATGGCTAGCTTATTTATTTTTTCTAAGGCAATACGCATTGACTTTTCCAGCGCTTCATGAGTAATTATTACAACCGGGACAATCTTTGCGCGGCGCCTTTCCTTTTGCGCGACAGATGCAATACTAATCTTATACTTGCCTAAGATACCGGAAATTTTCGCAAAAATACCCGGCTTATCAATTGCCATAAACCTGATATAAAATCTCGTGCTGATTTGGTCTATTTTCCGCAAATGGCGGATAGATTTACCTTGAGAAAAATCAAACGGCCTGACATATGCCTCTTCGCCATTTAAGGCCTGCGCCAAAGATACCAAATCGCTTACCACCGCGGATGCGGTAGGATTCTGCCCCGCGCCTAAACCGTAAAAAAGCATATCGCCGACCATATCCGCCGAAATATAAATAGCGTTAAAAGCTCCGCCTACAGAGGCCAAAAGGTGATCGCGCGGTATCATTGTCGGGTGCACGCGCACTTCCAGCTCATCCTTTTCTTTTTTGGCAATGGCAAGAAGTTTTATCACCAAACCAAGCTCCGCGGCATAACGTATATCCTGCAGCGAAATACGCGAAATCCCTTCAATAAAAATATCAGACATTTTTACAAACTTACCAAATGCCAGCTGGGTAAGCACGGCTAATTTATGTGCCGAATCAAACCCCTCTATATCTAAGGTCGGCTTCCGCTCAGCAAAACCTCTTTTTTGCGCCTCTGCCAAAGCATCCTTAAAACTTATGCCTCTCTCCGACATCTGGGTTAAGATAAAATTGCATGTCCCATTTACAATGCCGTAAATCGCCTCAACCCTATTGGCAACAAGGCCTTCTTTTAGAGATTTGATAAGCGGAATTCCTCCGCCTACAGAAGCCTCAAAATAAATATTTTTATTTAGCCTGTCGGCAAGTTTAAACAACCCTAGGCCTTCTTCTGCCAAAAGCGCCTTATTGGCGGTAACAACATGCTTGCCTTTCTTTAACGCCTCTATGATTATCTCCTTCGCCGGATGTATCCCACCGATAAGCTCAATTACTATATCAATTTCTTTATCATTTAGGATTTCATTTACGTTATCGGTCAGAAGCGACTTATTCACAATAACCGAACGCCTGCGCGATAGGTCTTTATCGCAGATCTTTTTTAAAACCAGCTCTATGCCGCTTCTTTTGGCAAGCAGTGATTTTCTTTCCAGGAGCGCCCTTGCTACGCCGCTTCCTACCGTGCCGAACCCGATTAAGCCAATATTAACTCTTTTCATTTCTGTTCTCCGGCCTTCTTAAGGTGATAAACTACCGTCTTATTAATCACTTCTTTGGTTTCCTCATCGGCATCGATAAGCTCCAGATGGGTATCATAGATCAAATTTTTTACCACTTCCCTGGAATCAATGACCTGTCCTTTTAAATTCAAAGGCTCAATCAAGAAAGGCAGCCTTATATCTATGGCTAAAAGCGTGCCCGGGCCAAAAAGCCTGTTTGTCGTAAGAAGCATTCCTCCGGTACTAATATTCTTAGTTTGCGTTAAGTCGTAATTATCGACTTCTTTTAAAATCCTGTAAGAGACTATAAAGGTTCTACTAATGCGGGTGTACTTTCGTCTTTCTTTTCCGTTGTAAGCCATTTTATGCCTCCTTAAATTTTATTTCAAAAATTGTGCGATACACTCCCTAAGCAGGATTTTTTGCTCCTCTAAGAGACCAACGAATTCCACTCTTGTTCTATGTATGCCTATACTGGACGCAGCCGAATCTATCACTTTTACCTTAATCTCTATTTTATCTGCGGGATTTACCGGAGAATACAGGTATATAACAAAGATTTCGTCACGCCTAAACTGCTTACCGACGTTAAAACTAGCACCTGTCTCGCTTATATCATTTATCACAGACTCATCCCAAACTTCAGGCTGGTCTATCCCGCGCTTAAAACTATATTGAATGACAAGCTGTTTTTTTATTCGAGGAGCCTTGCGCTTCTCTTCCGAATCTTCTTCCCACATAATCTATTTATATGTTACTGCCATTGTTACCTTGGGTTCAAGGATGTATTATTGACTTTAAATAAATATTTACCACTATAAAATTGGTCGGGGCGGACAGACTCGAACTGTCGACCCCTTGAACCCCATTCAAGTGCTCTAGCCAAACTGAGCCACGCCCCGTTAGAAATTTATAAAACCTCCCCCTACTCGTTTTTACCCCTTCTCGTCATCAAATCATCTACCGCCTTAAGCGGATTCTTGTTCTTGTAAAGAACAGAGTATACCTCTTTAGTTATGGGCATATCTACTTTATATTTCTTGCTCAATTCATATACGGATTTTGTCGTCGGCACGCCCTCGGCCACCATATCCATATGCGTAATGATATCTTTTAGTTTCTTACCACGCCCTATTTTTTCTCCTAAGCCGCGATTCCTGCTGTAAACACTGCTGCAGGTCGTAACCAAATCCCCTAATCCGCTTAATCCGTAAAAAGTATGTACTTTCGCTCCCATCGCTATGCCTAAACGGCACATTTCTGTTAAGCCTCGCGCAAGAAGCGCTGCTTTAGTATTGGCGCCGAATTTCAGGCCATCGCAGATGCCGCAGGCAATAGCAATAACATTTTTAATACTCCCTCCCAATTCTACGCCTGCGATATCATCGTTAGTGTAAATCCTAAACCTATCAGTCATAAATATCCCTTGCAGCAAGCTGGCTGTCAGAGGGTCACTGGAGGCAACAACTGCGGCCGAGGGAATAAGATTGGCCACCTCGCGCGCGATGGTCGGGCCGGATAATACCGAAACCCTGATATTACCTAAAGCATCTCTCGTTACTTCGGACATCCGCATCAGAGTTTTATTCTCAATGCCCTTAACCACGCTTACAATAAGCTTGTTATGCAAGAATTCACGTTTTATTTTTGATAATACGCCGCGTAAATACTGCGAAGGAATAGCCAAAACCAATACTTCTGCCGCCAAGATAATTTTAGATATGTCGGAACTAATTTTTATATTTTTTGGAATCCTGACGCCGGGAAGAAATTTTGCGTTGTTCCTCTTTTTATCTAAAAAATACGCGTATTCTTCTGAGGCACTCCAAAGAGAAACCCTAAACCCCTTTTTGGAAAGCAAGATGCTTAAGGTAGTCCCCCACCCACCATCTCCCAGTATAGCAATTTTATCTATCCGCATTATCTCCTAACATCGCCTCATCTACGTAAGCCTTCTGGAAAAGGCTGCCGGTATCTGTTTCGCTCCGCGTAAGAAAACGCACGCCCACATCGAAACTGCCGTTTTTTTTCTGATAAGTCCTTATCACCCGGCCGAGTATGCCATGCTGCAGGATAACACTATTCCTCTCTATCTCGGAGCAAATGCTTAAAATCCCCATGTCCAAAGCAAGCCACAATACACAGTCTAGAGGCACCTGGTCATTAATATTACAGAGCAGGCCAGACTGGCTGATATTCTCGGTATAGCCGGACATTAGTTTTTTTATCGTGTCTTCTTTACAGATTTTGTATTTAAGCGGCGACCTGTAAGGCAGGCGGACAAACCGCCTTCGTTCTATACCCCTGTGCCCATTTTCGATAGAATCCATTTACCCTCCCTAAATATATATAAATTCAAAATGATATTATAGCTCATTTTTACAGAAATAGTCAAGATTAAAAAGGTTATTCTCTTAGCACTAACTGCTTGCAAGATAAAATGTTAGGCAGGATAATTTTTTTGTTTTATGTGACGTTCAAAAACATATCCAGAATTGCCGGATCATATCTTGTGCCGGATTCTTCCCGAAGTATTTTTATTGCCTCTTTCTTAGGGTATGCCTTACGGTAAGCACGATCGGAGATTAACGCCTGGTATGCGTCCGCGATAGAAATTATGCGCGCCCCTATAGGGATCTGCTCGCCCTTTAAGCCGCTAGGGTAACCTTTGCCGTCCCATCGCTCATGGTGATAAAGGACCAGGGGGACTATATTATGCAGGAATTGAACGGGACGAATTATATCCGCGGCAATCTGCGGGTGTTTCTTGATTTCCTCAAATTCCTTTTTAGTAAGCTTGGATTTCTTAAGTAAAATTTTATCGCTTATGCCGATTTTTCCTAAATCATGCAGTATGGCCGCCTGCTTAATAATATTTGTCTCCTCTTTAGAAAGATTAAGGGCGCGGCAAAGCCCTGTGGCATATTCAACAGTACGCTCCACATGCTCGCCGGTATAGTGGTCTTTTAATTCAATTGTTTTAGCAAAAGCAAAGATTGCCTCCACTAAACTCTGGTTGACGCGCTTCGTAAGTTTATCCATCTTATCTTTTATGACTTCAACATCTATATCTTCTCCGCGCGTTGCGTTATCAATTTGCCCCTGTTTTGAAATATCCGAATAAGCATAAATCCTGTCGCCGCCTTCTTCTTTAACCCTATTCAATACTTTATCGGCAACATTAAGCAAACCCATGCCGGTCGCCGCATCGTTTTCCGGATAAGAAACTATGGACATGCTTAACTTTATCTTAACATGGTGACTCTTGTCTCCGAAATTGCAAAGATTTATATTGCTTGAAATCCTGCCTGCCAAGGATAAAGCTGTTTGAGTGTTCGTTCCCGGCGATACAATCACAAATTCCTCCCCGCCGAATCTGGTAACGATGTCATATTTACGTACCACCTTCCTAATCTGCGTAGCGAACTGCCTTAATACCAAATCACCGAATTGATGCCCGTAAACATCATTTATAGATTTAAAATAGTCTATATCTAACATAATTAGCGAAATATGGTATTTACAACGCTTTGCCCTCAAAAATTCTTTCTCAAGGATATCTTCCAAATAACGATGATTATAAAGGCCGGTATGGGAATCCAGCATGGCCAACTCTTTTAATTTCATATTTGACTCTAAGATCTCTCTATGAACCTTCTCAAATTCCTTTTCCAGGAACTTGCGTTGGCTGACATCCACAATAACTGTCAGGACTCTTGCCGCTATGCCCTGTTCTAAAATAGGGATTTTTCTTACTTCCAGGTTAATTTCCCTGCCTTTAGCCATATGGCATTCAGAAGTAATTACAGTCTTTCCTGTCTTAAATACTTTTTTGTATTCGTTGCGCGCTTTATCCGATAGAAAAGGGAATACGTCAAATAAATTTTTTCCTATCGCTCTACAACCCAACTTTAAATTCTTGTTTAAATTTATAAACGCCTGATTAAACAAAATGATGCGCATACTCGAATCAACTACATGTATACCATCTGCCATAGAATCAAGAGTAGCCCGGTAACGCTCTTCGGACAACTTTAACACCTCATCCGCTTTTCTATGTTCGGTAATATCCCTGACTATCCCGATAAAAACATTGTTCATCTTCAATTTATCCCTGACTACCGATACATTTAACTCGCCAAAAAAATAAGAACCGTCTTTCCTAAGAAAAGTATATACTATATTTTTCCTTGTCCCATATTTAGTAATTTTAAAAGCATTGCCTATGGCGCGCCTCCTGTCATTGGCTGCTATAATATCTAAGGCGCTTTTGCCGATTAATTCCTGCATATTATCAAAACCGTGTAATCTGACAGCCTGCTTATTGACCATAATGATTTTTAAGTCTTTATCAATAAGCATAATGGCATCCGGCGATGTCTCAATAAGGCTACGGTAAAGCTGCGCATTATCCTTCAGGCTTTCTTCGTCAGGCAAAGCCACATTTTTACTCGCGGAATGCCGCAAACACAAAGATAATTGCTTATCTATTTTTTTGTTATTTTTCTTCACAATAATATGCCCAAAAACCATAAAACAACCCTAACTCCCAAAGGGTTGTTTTATGGTTTAACTTGCCTGCCCTAGCCTCTTATCATGCTCCAATAACCAAACAGAGCCCATAAATAAATTATACTATTTTAAAAATTAAAGTCAATACCGAAATTGGCTGCGAATTGACTCACATTAAATGCCGCCAGAGATAATAGCGGCCGGCAAAGATAACCCCCGCGCTTAGGTTACCGACAGGATTGACTGGCGAGTAATTTCAAGAAGTAATTTTAGCTCAAAACTGCTTATAGATAAAGGCGGCATAAGCACTATGACATTTCCAAGCGGCCTGAGGATAACCCTTTTTTTTCTCGCTTCCTTTATTACGCGGATACCGATTTTTTCTTCCCAAAGGTAAGGCTCATTTCCGGCTTTATCTTTCACCAGTTCAATCCCTACCATAAAACCCAATTGCCGCACTTCTTTGACGTGTTCAAGCGCCTCAAACGCTTTAAGTTCTTTTTTAAGAAAGCTTATTTTCGGCTGCAATTTTTTAAGCGTTTTTTCCCTTTCAAACAAATTCAAATTCTCTATCGCCGCAACACAGGCTAAGGGATTAGCGGTATAACTGTGGCCGTGGAAAAAAGCCTTTTTATCTTTATATTCGCCTAAAAATGCAGAATAAACTTTGCCTGTCGTCAATGTCGCCGCCAAAGGAAGGTATCCAGCGGTAATTCCCTTACCTAAACATAAGATATCCGGCCTAACCCCTTCATGTTCGCAGGCAAACATCTTCCCGGTCCTGCCAAACCCCGTTGCAACCTCATCAGCGATAAACAAAACATTATAACGCAAGCATAAATCGCGTATTTTTTTAAAAAATCCTTTCGGCATAAGCAACATCCCTGCCGCCCCCTGTATCATCGGCTCTACGATTAAACCGGCAATCTCCCGGTGATGCTTTTCTAGAACGTTTTTTACACGCGCAATAGAAAACGGCAAGCAATACCCCTTAAAAAGCAAAGGCCGGTACAATCCATGAAATAAACCTATACCTCCAACACTAACTGAACCGATGGTATCGCCGTGATAGGAGTTTTTAAAATATATAAATTTTGTTTTTTCTTTTTTATCCTTCTGGCGCCAGTATTGAAAGCATATTTTTAAGGCTACCTCGACGCTAGTTGAACCATTATCCGAATAGAATACTTTACTAAGCCCTCCGGGAGCAATATTGACGAGCCGCCCTGCCAATTCAATAGCGGGTTTATGGCTTAGCCCAAAAAATGTTGAATGCGCTACTTTACTCAGTTGTTTTTTTATCGCGCTATCAATCTCTTTTTTTCTGTGGCCGTGGACATTTACCCATAAAGAAGATACACCGTCTAAATACCACCTGCCTTTTATATCTTTTAAATAAGAACCCTTGGCTTCTTTGATAATCAACGGTTCTTCTTTTAACCAATCATACATCTGCGTAAACGGATGCCAGATATATTTTTTGTCTAATAATTCTAAATTTTTACTCATGTAAAATCCTGCCTAAGTCTATGCCTAGCTTAAGGATATTTTTGTTGTTTATGCATGGCTGTATATAGGGGATATTGCCCAATATTGGCAGGCGGCAGATTCTCTGGATGACTTCCGGATTTATCTTTTCTGCAACTCCGGCCTTAAGAGATAAATTATTAAAGATAATGCCTAGAATCTTTATTTTCCTCTTTTTGGCGGATTCAACCGTAAGCAGGGTATGGTTTATTGTGCCTAAGGCTGTTGAAGCAATAATTATAAGCGGAAGTTTTAAATCTAAAACTAAATCCGCGATAAAATAATTATTCGCTAAAGGAACGAGCATCCCTCCTGCGCCCTCTACAACCATAAATTTATGCCGCTTGGATAAAGCCTTAAAACTTGAAATAACTATGCCTGCATTAAAATTTATCCCCTCTTTCTTAAATGCAACGAGCGGAGCATATGGGTATTTAGAATAAAAAGGGCTTACCAATCCTATGGGATCATTTACTCCAGCGCGCCGGATCAGGCGCTGGGCATCGTCTCCGCCGCACTGTACGGGCTTCATTACGCCGCAGTCTATTTTCTTTAATCTTAAAAGACGTATGATACAAGAACTAATTAAAGTCTTGCCTATGCCCGTGCCGGTTGCACTGATAAAGACACCTTTTCTCACCCCGCTCTTCCTTTCTCTTTCTGGCCCATGCCTTCCTACTTTATCAAATTTCAGGAAGGGCGGGGCTCATCTTTTTTCTGCTTTAACAATATATCTTTCAAACGAGGCAAATACGCCGCCGCCAGCCGGGTATTTCTCTAAATATAATTTATCCATTTCTTTAAGTACACCCCGCGCCTCAAGCCCATTAAACCGAACGCCTATCCTGTTTGCCCCAGAATATTTTAACCAGCGGATAAGGCTGAAAGAATCAACAAAAAACTCTTTCTCTATTTTCGAGATAATTTTAATATTCGCAAACCCAGCATTTTTTAATTTGGAATGCATTGCTTCCTTTGCGGGAAAAATGTTGTAATCGGATGCTTCTTTTACCGACTTGAGACATTCCCTTAGTTCGGAAAGCGTCCGGCGGCCAAAAGAAGTAAAATAAAACATCCCTCTTTCTTTTAAAATCCCTGCTAGTTGAATAAAAGCGCTATCTAAATCCATAAGCCACTGATAAGCCAAATTAGAAACGACTAAATCAAATGTGTTTTTTTTAAAAGGAATGTTTTCTGCATCGGCCTGTATAAAGAAGCTACTCTTTTCAGACGCCCTGGCTTTTATAAGCATATTGGAAGAAATGTCCAGACCGCATATTAACGCGGGCCTGCACACCAAAGACAAATCCCTCAATAAACCGCCTGTCCCCGTGCCTATATCTAAAATCGCTCCATAATTATTTTTATCTTTTCGTAATTGTCCGACGAGCTCGCAGCCGGATTTTTTTTGTATAACAGCGTGCTCGTCATAATTGGCCGCTACATTTGAAAAATTCCTCCGGATTAATTCTTTAGAAATCATCGCTAAACCTTTCACTGAGCCTCCGATAAATAATGGGTACATCGGAAGGCGAAGATTTGAGCCTGATGCAAGGCGCGACGACGAAGATGTAGTCTATGCACTACTTCGAGGAGGAGCAACGCGGTAGCAGGCCAAAGATGCGCCTTCCCCGAAGGGGCTGGCCGCTTTTGGGCTGCGCCTGCGTCACTCGTCTTTGGCGTAGTACTGCGACTACGCCGGCGTCCTCGTTCCTTGTCTCGCTCCAACAAAGCTAGAAAGCAGTGGTTTGGCTTTCAATATAGCCAAAACCAAATCGTCTCAGCCAATGTGCCTATTATTTATCGGAGGCTCAGTAGGTATGAGCCGATACAATGGTTAAATTCTGCGCTACTTGTCAAAAAAGGAATATGACCTGCTTCCATTACCTTTATCTGACTATCGGGTAAAACCGGCTTTAAATGCATCGCTTCATCGATAGGGCAAATTATATCTTTATTACCTGACACTAAAAAAACAGGCAGGCGAAAAGTAGTTAAGAAACCTTCTAAGTCTAGTGCCTTAAGAAACAATAAATCCCTGAGTAATCTTTCTTTATCATTTATTCTTGATTGCGCTATTAGCCCGTTTAAAATACCGAAACCGGACGAATCTTTTTCTTCAGGGCTAAATAACCAACTGTCAAAATCCGATAATGCCTTCCTATGGTCTTTTTTAAATTCCTGTATCATGAGGCGTAATAACGATTTTTTAAATTTTATGGCGGCAGACACCCCTACTATTGCGCAAGGCAAAGAAAAGCTGCTTTTCAAAACATCCAATAACCTAAACCAACCAAGCGACCAGGCAATAAATACGGTTTCTTCTAGCCGGGTACTTTTAATGTAGCCGTCTAACTCTTCTAATTCACACAGGATGGTCCTAAAGCCTAATTCCGAGAAATATTTCTCTTGCCCTGCCCAAATTTGCGCCTTAAAACTCCATCCCGGCAAAAAAACTATCGTTTTAACCATCTATAGAAGTACGCAAAACTAATGGAATTTCGTCTGCGAAGAAGTTCCATTAGTTTTACGTTTCTCAATAACCCTACAAAAATATGACTTAAAAAACCCTTAAATTAAACCCATGCCTTTTGCAACGTTTGCGATCCTACCTGATGCATAGCATAGGTCTTTTTCCTCATGCGTTGCCATTATAGTTATACGTAAACGAGAGGAACCTTTCGGAACCGTCGGCGGCCTGATCCCCTGTACAAAAACGCCTTCTTCAAATAATCTCCTGCTAAATTCCATTGCGCGCCCAGCATCCCCTATCAATAAAGGTATTATCGGCGTAGGATCATTTGAAACACTAAACCCAAAAGACCTTAGGTTATCCCGGAAAAATTTTATCTTTTCCCTAAGTTTATCGCGCAATAAACAATCACCTTCAATTATATCTAACGCGGCAATGGAAGAAGCGCAAACGCAAACCGGAAGCGCGGTAGTATAAATAAACGCTCTTGCCCTATTTATCAAATAATCAATGAGTGTTTTTACGCCGCAAACATAAGCGCCAAAGCTGCCGATTGCCTTACTTAAAGTCCCCATCTGAATAATAAAATCATTTTCTTCTACGCCAAAATATTCTAGTGCCCCCCTGCCTTTTTTACCTAGTACTCCGGTGGCATGCGCCTCATCTATATATAAGAGAGAGTCGTATTTTTTGGCAAGGCTCACTAACTGAAGAAGCGGGGCTAAATCTCCGTCCATGCTAAAAACAGAATCGCTTACGATTAAACGCCTCCTAAAATTAGAAGAGCATTTCAGTAAAGTCTCTAATTTTTCCATATCCCTGTGTGGGTAACGCTTAAATTCCGCCCCGGAGAGAAGAGCCGCGTCTACAATGGAAGCGTGATTTAATCGGTCAGAAAAAACCGCGTCACCCTTTCCAACGAGGCTCGTAATTACTCCTAAGTTAGCAGAATAACCGCTATTAAAAACAAGGGCGCTTTCGGTTTTTTTAAACCGCGCAATCCTTTCTTCTAATTTCTTATGCAAAAGCATGTTTCCGCAGATTAAACGGGAAGCGCCTGAGCCTACGCCGTACTCTTTTACTGCTCCTATGGCCGCTTTTTTAAGCTGCTCATTATTAGAAAGGCCTAAGTAGTTATTAGAACAAAGGTTAATCAACTGTTTTTTCCCGATAATAACCTTTGCTTCCTGCGGGCCATCTAAAAGCCTTAGATCCCTAAAAAGGCCCTCTCCTTCTAATTCTTCTAATTCTTTCTTAAGGTAGTGCATCGACTTTAAGGCCTAAATCCTGAATCATCAATAGGTCATCCTGCGGATAACTGCCTCTGGTAGTAAGGTAGTTTCCGATGATAATCGCATCTGCTCCGGCCGTAAAAATAAGCGGCTGCAGGCTGCGTAAATTGGCCTGCCTACCTCCGCAGATTCTTATTTCTTTTTTTGGAAGTATAAAACGGAACAAGGCAATGGTTTTAAGGATATCTAAAGGCAAAAGCGGCTGAATAGCCGCAAGGCGGGTTTTTGGGATAGGGTTTAGAAAATTAAGCGGCAGGCTGTCAATATCCAATTTGGCTAATGCGAAAGCAAACTCTATCCTTTGGCTTTCTGTTTCGCCTAAACCGATAATGCCGCCGCAGCAGATCTCAATACCTGCTTTTTTAATAAGCCTAATAGTTTTTATCCTATCGGCATAGGTATGTGTTGTGCATATTTTAGAAAAATAACTTTCCGCTGTCTCTAAATTATGGTTATAGCGGTCAAGGCCGGACGCCTTTAGTTTTTCTATCTGTTTCTCATTTAATATGCCCAGCGAAGCGTCTATCTTAAGACGGGGGAATTTATTTTTTATTTTTACGATTGCGCCTGCAATTACTTCTGTTTCGCTGTCATTTACGCTACGGCCGCTGGTAACAATGCAAAAACGGTTAGTTAAATGTTTTACTGCCTCCTCCGCCCTCTTCACCAACGCATCTTCAGAAATAAGCGGATATACCGCTATTGCCGTATTGTGATGGGAGGATTGCGCGCAAAATGAGCAATCCTCCGGACACAGCCCTGAACGGGCGTTGGTAATAGCGCACAAATTTATAGTATCACAGCGGTATTTCTTGGTAATTTCCGAAGCGGCGGATAAGAACAGCATTAGACTGTTATTATCAATCAAACTCAAGCCTTCAGCTTCCCGGAAAGTAAGGCATTCGCCATTTAAAACCTTTTCTTTCAGGCGCAACAATAAATCCTTTGGCATAAGAACACCCTATAAATAAATTGTCAACTTATATAGTTAATTTAGTTGACAATAGAAATAAAAAAATGGCCTTTTTTTAAAAAGGCCGCGCTATAATTCTAATCCCTGATGCTTTTTGAAGTGATTTACTAAGCCGCCGTCTAGAAATAAGGCCTTAAGCACATTCGGCATAGGCTTAATTTCTATAAGAGAACCCTTGGTTTCATTCTTAAGTATGCCCTTATCCAAATCTATATCTATCTTGTCATTTTCAGATATTTTATCGGTATCTGCTTCAATAAGCAATAAGCCGATATTAAAAGCATTTCGGTAAAATATGCGGGCAAAGCTTTTGGCTACCACAGCTAATATCCCAGCTTCTTTTATCGCTAACGGCGCCTGCTCTCGGGATGAGCCCATGCCAAAATTCTCCCCCGCGGTAATGATAGACTCATTAGGCTTGATCTTTCCGGCAAAGTCTTTATCCAAATCTTCAAAGATATGCCTAGAAAGCTCTTTCATATCGGTTATGGAAAATTTATACCTTCCGGAAATAATCAAGTCGGTATTTATATCGCTGCCTAGCTTTATTGCAGTACCCTTAACTTTAATATTCATTACGGATAGCCCCGTTAAAGATTCCTGAAATCCTGAGGATTTTTAACCCTAGCCAGCGCTGTTTCATAAGAAATAATCCCCGTCCTATACAGTTCCTTTAAAGACTTATCCATCGTCCTCATGCCATATTGCGCGCCTGTCTGTATTAAGGTAGGGATCTGTTCTATCTCCTGTTCACGGATTAAGTTCTTAATACCGCTTGTCCCGATCATTATTTCTGTAGCCAAAACTCTTCCCTCGCCGATAGCCCTGGGAAGGAGCAGCTGTGATACAACACCCTGCAAGCAGTCGGATAGTTGCAGCCTTACCTGCTGCTGCTGGTGCGGAGGAAAAACATCAATAATTCTTTGCACCGTCTGTGGGGCATCCGGAGTATGCAAAGTAGCCAAAACCAAATGTCCGGTTTCCGCGGCGGTTAATGCTGTCGCGATGGTTTCTAAATCGCGCATTTCACCGACGACAATAACATTTGGATCCTGGCGAAGGGCATGCCGTAACGCCTCAGCAAAAGATTTAGTATCAGAATAGACTTCGCGTTGCTTAATAATGCTTTTTTTGTTGTAATGCAAGAATTCTATCGGGTCTTCAATACAAATAATTATGTTTTCCCGTTCAGCATTAATTAAATTCACCATTGCCGCAAGCGTTGTCGTCTTACCTACACCTGTGGGGCCGGTCACCAAAACCAGGCCATTTGGTTTTCTTGACAAATCAAGCGCTATTTGCGGCAGGCCTAGATCTTCAACTGTGGGTATAATCAGGGGAATCCTGCGGAACGCCGCCTCAACAGTACCCCTCTGGATATGCACATTTACCCGGAAACGGTCAAGGCCGGGAAGCGCAAGCGAAAGATCCAGTTCTAAATCTTTTTCAAAAGCTTCTTTTTGTGTCTCATTAAGCATACTGTAGATTAATTTTTTAGTATCTTCTTTGTTTAACTTGGGAAATTCCGTATGTATCAATTTTCCATAAACGCGCATTATCGGAGGGGCGTTATCGGTAATATGCAAGTCTGAAGCCTTTTTCTCTATGGTCGCCATAAGCAAAGTCCTTAAATCCAACATTATTCCTCCTTAATAATAGCTATAAATATTTCCGTGGGTCGGTTATTTTGCCGCTAACAGCTGAAGCGCAAACAGTAGCCGGAGAAGCAAGATAGATTTCCGACTCAGGATTTCCCATCCTGCCCTTAAAATTCCTGTTTGCCGTTGAAAGCACTACTTCTTTATCTGCGGGAATACCCATATGGGTGCCCACGCACGGCCCGCATCCCGGAGTAATCACTACCGCTTCCGCCTTTATAAAAGTTTCTATAAAACCTAATTTTAATGCCTCCAAATAAATCCTGCGTGAAGCTGGCGCGATAATGAATTTAATCTTCGGATTAACTTTTCTTCCCTTTAAAATTCGCCAAGCCACCTTCAAATCATCAAGCCTTCCGTTGGTGCAGGTGCCTAAAAATGCTTCGTTAATTTTAAGGCCTTCTATCTTTTTTACCGCAACTACATTATCAACAGTATGCGGCCTTGCCACCTGTGGCGCAATGTCTCCGGCATCATATTCCTTAACCAGGCAATATTCGGCGCTAGAATCTGCTTTATAAATTATGGGTTTTCTCTTTATGCTCTTTTCTTTTACCCAGCTTAGAACTTTTTCATCCACCGGAAAGAAGGCGCATTTTGCGCCCATTTCTACTACCATATTACTCATTGTAAAACGCCCGTCAAGAGATAAATTATCTATTGCGCTTCCATAAAACTCAACCGCCCTATAAGTAGCGCCATTTGCTCCCAAGTCGCCGATGATGTAAAGAATCAAATCTTTGGCATAAACGCCTTTAGGCAATTTTCCATTTACTTCTATCTTTATCGTTTCAGGGACACGGAACCAGTTTTTACCGCTGGCTAAAGCAACTGCCAAATCGGTTGATCCGACGCCGGTAGAGAATGCGCCGATTGCGCCATAGGTGCAGGTATGCGAATCTGCCCCCAAAACCAAATCCCCGGGCAGGACATTGCCTTCTGCCGGGACCACCTCATGACAAACTCCACAGCCGATATCATAGACTTTTAAACCGAACTCTTTTGCAAACGCACGCATCTTACTATGGACAGCGGAAACCCCCATATTCGGGCTGGGAGAACTATGGTCTATGACCATGCAAAATTTATCTTTATTGGCGAGATTTTTTACGCCCAGCGCTTTAATCCGGTCAATGATAATCGCGGAAGTGCCATCTTGCCCAAAGCAAAAATCTACATCACATATAGCAAAATCTCCCGGCTTCAGATCTTTTCCGGAGTGGGCGCTTAAAATTTTTTCAACAATAGTTTTACCCATTTTACCCCGTTAGAGATACGTTTTATGCTGCTTGAAACTACTGCTTATTTATGGAAGCCATTCGTTTATTATTACCTATCCCGCAATAGACGGCCATCTATGATGGCCTACCCGCCAGACCCGCCTGACTTCATTCGGGCAGGCCGAAGTCGGACTGGTCTCTAACGGGGCGAGCTTATGAATTCTCTTAGCCGCTCTAAACCTTTTTTTATTTCCGGCATACTGGCCGCGAAACTAAAACGTACATAATTATCATTTCCAAATGCCGCACCCGGGATTACGGCAACATATTTTTCCGCCAAAAATTTATCGCAGAACTCCCATGAACCAATCTTAGCCTTTGAAATATCCAGAAAAACGTAAAACGCACCTTCTGGTTTAATATAATCCAACCCTATTTTATCTAACTCGGAAAGCATCAGGTTACGCCTTTCCTCAAATTCAAGGCGCATCTTATCAATAAAGCCATTGTCGGAAGACAACGCTGCCAAAGCCGCTTTTTGCGATATGGAACAAGGATTAGAAGTAGAGTGATCCTGCAGCCTCGCTGTTGCCTCTACTGCCTCTTTATCTCCGGCAAGATATCCTATGCGCCAGCCGGTCATTGAGTAAGCCTTAGAGACGCCATTTACTACAAAGGTAAGCTTATATATGTCATTATTTAAAGTGGCGATAGAAATATGCTTATTATTTTCATAAATAAGTTTCTCATATATCTCGTCGCTTAACACCCATAGCTTATTTTTTACGCATATTTGCGCGATGTCATCAAGTTCTTCTCTCTTGTATACACAGCCTGCAGGATTAGAAGGAGAATTTAAAATAAGCAGCTTGGTTTTCTTTGTGATGTTTTTACTTAAAATTTCGGCGTTAAGCTTAAAAGAGTTTCTACTGTCTGTCTTAAGAATTACAGCTTTGCCTTGGGCAAACTTAACCATTTCCAGATAACTCACCCAATAAGGCGATGGGATAAGCACCTCAGCATTTTTATCTACCAAAACTTGAATTATATTAAAAAGTGAGTGTTTTGCCCCGCAAGAAACGATAATCTGCTCTGGTTCATAATCTAGGCTATTATCAAGCTTAAATTTTTTCTGGATGGCCTTTTTTAATTCGGGGATACCGCTTGAGGGGGTATACTTAGTAAAACCTTCCGCTAATGCCTTTATAGCGGCGTCTTTGATATATTGAGGAGTGTCAAAATCAGGCTCACCTGCGGCAAAACTAATTACATCCAAACCTTCTTGGCGCATTTTTTTTGCGCGGGCAGTTATAGCAAGTGTCGAAGACGGTTCTATATCCTTGACACGCTGAGCAAGCTTATTCATCAAGAGTCTGCTTGATATTTACCCCGCCAAAAAATTACTCTGGCGGGGTTTAATATATTCTTTTGTTATCGCTAAGAGGAATTTTAGAGGCTATCTCTTTCTTTTTTGAAAAAGCTTCTTAAGCCGCCTAAAAATTTCTTATGCGCCCTCTTCTTATCATATATTTCTATATTCTTGTGCTTCTTCTGCTCTTCAGGCGCAGATTTTGGTTTTTCCGCAGGCCGCTTTTCTTCTTCGACTGCCGCTTTTGGCTTCTCTGAAGACGCAACTACGCCGGCTTCTTTTGCTTTTAATCCTTGCGCCTTGGGGTATACTTCGCCATGAGACTTTGCCTCAGCAGCCTTGGTTTTTTCCTTCTTCTTCTTAACTGATTCCGGCTTTATTTCCTTGATAACCTCGGTCAATTCAAACAGGGCCATTTCTGTGCCATCGCCCCTGCGCCTGCCAAAACGAAGAATACGGCTGTAACCACCCTGCCTGACTTTAAACTTAGGGGCAATCTCGCCAAACAGCCTTGAAACCAATAAATGATTCTGTAATATCTTATACGCCTTTCTCTTGGCATAAAGACTGCCTTCTTTACCCAAAGAAATAAGATGCTCGACTAAAGGCTTAGCATTTTTTGCCCTTTGTATGGTAGTTTTAATCCTGCCATTTATGATCATTGACCGAGCCAAGGCATTAATTAATGCCTTTCTTTGGCTTTTCGAAAGCGATAACCTTGATTTGTTTACCTTATGGCGCATTTTTTATCCTTGTTTTTCTTTCTTTATTTTCTTTAAGTCTACGTCCATCCCTAAGGTTAAACCTAAAGAAACAATCAATTCACTGATTTCCGTAAGCGATTTTTTCCCGAAGTTACGCAAGCCCAATAAATCAGCCTCTGTTCTTCTTACTAAGTCCCCAATGGTCTTAATATTTGTTTCTTTCAGGCAATTAGAGCTACGCACGGAAAGCTCAAGTTCCGATATAGGAAGCTTGAGTTTCTCATATAATGCTTGCTCTTCCGAACTTAAGGCTTCCTCCTCTTCTTCTTCGGGAAGCTGCCCAAAATTCACAAAAACATCTAAATGACGCTGTAATATATTCGAAGCATAAAGAAGCGCGTCTTTAGGGCTAATGCTTCCGTTGGTAGTTATCTCTAATATTAGCTTATCGTAATCTGTCCTTTGCCCGACACGTGTGCTTTCTACATAAAAATTCACATTGCGTACCGGAGCAAATATCGAATCAACAGCAATTACCCCTATCCTCTGGCTGTCTTTTTTATTCACCTCGGAAGTAACATATCCACGCCCGCGGCCAACCTCCATTTCCACGTTAAACTTTGTATTTTCGGTAAGGGTAACGATATGTAAATCCGGGTTAAGAATCTCGATAGTTTCATCTGTAACAATATCCCCCGCCTTAACCTCTCTTTTTTTATCTGCTTTTATATAAATTGTCTTGGGAGTTTTGGCATAGGAGCGAAGAACCAATTGCTTTATATTCAAGATTATATCGGTTACATCTTCTGATACGCCGCTAATTGTAGAAAACTCATGCGATACGCCCTCTATCTTAACCGAAGTAACCGCGCTGCCTTCTATTGATGAAAGAAGCACACGCCTTAAAGAATTCCCCAAAGTTACACCATAGCCACGCTCAAACGGCTCCGCAATAAATTTACCGTAAGTAGGCGTATAAGTTGCCTCGTCGCATTCTAACCGTTTCGGCATCTGAAAATCTTTCCATTTTATCCCCATTTTCCCTCACTCCGTTCTGTCTGGTTAATTAGCTTTTAACACCACGCCAATGTTAATTAAAACCTACTTAGAATACAACTCTACTATCAGCTGTTCCTGTATCGGTAGCTGCAGATCATCCTTCTCCGGAAGCCTTAAGACTTTTGCTTTTAGATTTGCAGCATCCACCTCAAGCCAAGAAGCTTTCGGCCAATCCTTAATCGCTTCCAATGTCTGCTTTATATTATTTAATAAGCTCCCTTTTCCCTTTACTTCAACTATATCCTGAGCCTTAACTAAATACGACGGTATATTTACCCGGCGGCTATTTACACAGATGTGGCCATGATTGACAATAAAACGTGCCTGGTTGTGCGATACGGCAAAACCGGCCCGAAAGATAACGTTATCCAGCCTTCTTTCCAGTAATTGAATTAGGATTTTACCGGTTACTCCTTTAATACGGGCGGCGATATTAAAATAACGCCTAAATTGCTGCTCCCTTAACCCGTACATCCTCTTAACCTTTTGTTTTTCCCTTAGCTGTAAACCGTAATTGGATAACTTAGACGTCATTTTCCCATGTTGGCCGGGCGCGAAACTGCGGCGGGTAAAAGCGCATTTATCCCCGATACAACGCAATCCCTTCAAAAATAATTTCATTCCTTCTCTGCGGCAAAGCCTGCAAGAAGCATTAGAATCTTTAGACATTAACCCTCCATATCAATTTAGCGTATAGCATGTAGCGTGTAGCGTTTAGCGCATAGAAAACCTTTAAAAAACTATCCGCTCTGCGCTATTTGCTAAACGCTATTATTATACTCTTCTTTTCTTGGGAGCCCGGCAGCCATTATGCGGCATTGGCGTAACATCCTTTATAAGCTTAATCGTCAATCCTGCCGCCTGTAATGCCCTGATAGCCGACTCTCTTCCTGACCCCGGGCCTTTTACATAAACATCTAACTCTTTAAGCCCTAAATCCTTGGCTCTTTTAGCCGCGTCAGTCGCTGCCATCTGAGCCGCGAAAGGAGTAGATTTTTTTGAACCGCTGAAGCCCACTGATCCCGGCGCAGACCAAGTTATAACATTACCCTGTCTATCAGTAATAGTAATGATGGTATTGTTAAAGGATGCCGATATGTGCGCAATTCCGCTAGTGACATTAATCGCTTTTTTATTTTTCTTAACACTCTTTACTTTAGCAACTTCTTGCTGTTGGGCTGGTTGTTCCATTATAACTCCTTAAACTTGCTTTAGCCGCCCGGAAAGATTCAACGCAAAATACCGGGCAGATTCAAAGCACTGCTATGCCTTTTTAGCCGGCGCAGCCGCTTTGGACGCGGGCGCCTCTTTAGCTCTCATAATGCCTGCATTGCGCTTAGGACCCTTACGAGTCCTGGCATTAGTACGCGTGCGCTGACCATGCACCGGAAGTCCCTTCTTGTGGCGCATCCCGCGGTATGAGCCGATATCCATAAGGCGTTTTATATTCTGAGAAATATCCCTGCGCAGGTCTCCTTCGATTTTATAATCCTTCTGAATGACCGCCGTTATCTTAGAAACCTCTTCTTCGGTAAGATTCTTGGCCCTTTTATTAGGATCAATACCTACTGAATTAAGAATCTTATTAGAGAGGGTACGGCCAATGCCGTAAAGATAACAAAGTGAAATTTCTATTCTTTTTTCTTTTGGTAAATCTACACCTAAAATCCTTGGCACTTGCTTCGCTCCTTTCAGTCGCTTAAGAGTTACAAGTTATAAATCATAACTCATAACTTCTTACCTATAACTTAAATTATCCCTGCCTCTGTTTATGTTTAGGGTTTGAGCAGATAATATAAATATTCCTCTGCCTTCTTATTACTTTACAATTTGCGCAAATTCTTTTTACCGAAGCCTTTACCTTCATTTATTTCACCCTGTAAATTATCCTTCCGCGGCTTAAATCATAAGGAGAAAGCTCTAATTTTACCCTGTCACCGGGAAGGATCCTTATAAAATGCATCCGTATTTTTCCTGAAACATGCGCCATTACCATGTGCTTATTATCCAATTCAACTCGAAACATAGCATTAGGCAAAGATTCCTTTATCGTGCCTTCTACCTCGATCAGTTCTTCTTTCATCGCGGTATTACCCTCTCTTGCATATCATTATAAACGTGTTAAAATCTCCGGCCCATTATCTAAAATAGCAATTGTGTGCTCAAAATGCGCTGAGGGGGACCTATCTTTTGTAACCACCGTCCATCCATCACTCAAGACCTCTACTTCCCAATTGCCTACATTCACCATCGGTTCAATTGCCAAAACCATGCCTTTTTTTAATTTTATGCCGCAATCAGGCCTGCCGTAATTAGGAATCTCTGGGTCTTCATGGATATTTTGGCCTATGCCATGCCCTGCCAAATCGCGCACAACCGAAAAACCGCATGATTCCACATAGCGCTGGATACGGCAAGATATATTGGATAAAAAATTCCCGGGATAGGCCTCTCTTATCCCCAGCTCCAAGGCCTTCCTTGTTGCGTCAATAAGCTTCTTGCGCTCTCTATCGATATTGCCTACCGGATAGGTAACCGCCGCATCCACGCAATATCTACCAAGTTTTACTCCTATATCAACGCTGACAATATCGCCTTCTTTTAATACCTTATTTAAAGAAGGAACGCCGTGGACTACTTCTTCATTTACTGAAATACAGCTGTTTGCCGGATAATTCCGGTAGCCAAAAAATGCGCACGATCCGCCATATTCCTCAACCGAAGATTTAATCCAATTATCTATTTCCTGCGTACTAATGCCGGGAGCTATTTTCTTTTGTATCTTGATAAATACCTTTGCTAACACCCGGCCAGCCCGCCTAATCTCTGCGATATTCTCTTCAGTTTTTAGCTCTACCATAGCTAAAATATCAATTAGGCTCTTTCCTTAAAAGCACCCGGAAGGCTTATCTTTGTAGAATTAGAAAGAACATTTTTTAACTTATCAAATACAACCGGAGCTTCAAAATTAGCATCCATCTCAACCAGCTTTTTCTGATTGAGATAATAACCGATTAAACTCGCTGTCTCTTTCAGGTAAACCTTAAGCCTGTTTCTGATCGCTTCTTCCTGATCGTCTGTGCGCTGGTAAAGGGAGCTTCCGCAATTATCGCATATGCCTTTTTTCTTTGGCGGCATATTAGTAACATGAAAATTAGCCTGACATTTGGAACATACGCGCCGGCCAGAAAGCCGCTGAATTATAACCGGCTCATCCGCTTTAAGGTAAATCACATAATCTATATTCAGGTTCTTTTCCTTAAACGCTTTATCTAGTATCTCCGCCTGGCTAACATTGCGGGGAAAACCATCCAGGATAAAACCGCCATTTGTATCTTTGGATGCCAATTTTTCTTTTAACAGCTCTACTACTAGGCTATCCGGAACAAGGTCGCCTTTATCCATGTACCCTTTAACAGTTTTTCCTATTGTCATGTTGTCTGCGACGGCCTTACGTAATAAATCACCGGTAGAAATATGCGACAGCTTAAAATTATCTTTGAGCAGCTTCGCCTGGGTGCCCTTGCCTGCGCCCGGAGGCCCGAGTAAAATAATCCGCATATATTTTAACGCCTGCCTTTAATACGCCCCGACCTTAAAAAACCTTCGTAATTATGCATTATTAAATTTGATTCAATCTGCCTGATTGTATCCAGCATAACACCTACGACAATCAGGATAGCCGTCCCGCCGAAAAATGACGCCACTAAATACGGTACTTTCAGCCAAGCCATAATCAAATCGGGGGATATCGCGATGAAGGCAATAAATAAAGCCCCGGCTAACGTTATACGCGTCATTACAAAATCCAGGAAATCCGATGTGGGGTTACCCGGCCTTATCCCCGGAATAAACCCGCCGTATTTTTTCATATTTTCAGATATATCTACCGGATTAAAAACTATTGCCGTATAGAAATAACAAAAAAATACTATCAGGAGCGCATAAACTATCGTATAGAGTAAATGCCCGCGCATTAAACTTTCTGCTAAACGCTGAAAAGCCGGGTTAGGTATAAAAGCAGCGATAGTCGCCGGAAAAAGAATTATGGACTGAGCAAAAATGATCGCGATGACTCCTGACTGGTCCACTTTTAGAGGAATATATGTGCTTTGCCCCCCATAAATCTTGCGCCCTACTACTCTGCGCGCATACTGCACGGGGATTTTACGCTGCGCCTGCGTAATGCCGGTGACAGCAAAAATAACCCCTACCAAAAGTACCGCCATAATCAAAAGTGTAAAGGGGCTAAGCGTGCGGTTTTGCGGCGAAAAAGGAGAAATTAAAATCCATAACTGGTTTGCTGCCGTTGGGATACTAGAGATAATACCGGTAGTAATCACCAGAGATATGCCGTTGCCGATGCCGCGTTCCTGAATCTGCTCACCCAGCCACATAATAAAAATTGTGCCCGCCGTAAGGGTAAATACGGTTAGCAGCCTAAACTTCCACCCGGGGAAAGAAACAATATTTAACCCGCCGAATTGCGTGGGGCTCTCCAGCCATAAAGCAATAAAATCAGATTGTATTACTGCCAGAAAAACTGTACCTATCCTTGTATACTGATTAATCTTCTCATGCCCAGATTTACCTTCCTTGGCTATTTTCTCAAGCGCCGGTATTACTGCGGTTAAAAGCTGCATGATAATCGAGCTCGATATATAAGGCATGATCCCTAAGGCAAAAATGGTCAGCTTCTCCATTGCCCCGCCGGAAAACATATTCATTATACCAAAGAGCGCTCCTCCCTGCGTACGGGAGATTCTATTAAAAAATTCAGCCAATGCGTGGCTGTCTATTCCGGGAGTAGGAATAAAACAGCCCAATCTATATACTACCAACAAGCCTAAAGTTACTATAATCTTTCTTTTTAGATCAGGGATCTTAAAAGAATTAGCTAAGGCTTTAAGCATTCTGTCTTTCCGCCGGCTTTCTCAATTAAATCCTTTGCGGATTTGGAAAAAGCATGCGCCTTTACCACTAAAGAAATACTTACTTTTCCCCCGCCTAATATCTTAACCGGTTTATTCCTGCTCCTTATCAAGCCTTTAGTTTCTAATAACTGCGGATCGATGAGCATATCAGCATCAAATCTGGCTAAACTGCCTATATTGACTAACTGAAATTCTTCTTTGGGGCTATGATGGAATCCCCGTTTTGGTATCCTTCGGATTAAGGGTGTCTGGCCTCCTTCAAAACCCAAAATAGGCCCCCTGCCTGAACGCGCCCTCTGACCATTACTGCCTCTGGTAGAAGTTTTTCCGTGGCCGGAACTCTCTCCCCTGCCGACAATTTTACGCCTTTTGCATGCCCCGATTGGCCGCTTTATTTCAGTAAGATACATTTTATGCAGGCTCCTTCTCGCTTAAACCGGAAGACTTCTGGACGCCTTCTTCGCTTTTTAACTCTGGATTATTAGCTACTTTTAATTTTAATTTACTAAAACCCTCCAGGGTAGCCCTGACCGTATTTATCGGATTGTTGGATTTAAGGCATTTAGTCAGGATATCTTTTATGCCGGCGCATTCACAAACCGCCCTGACAGAACCAGCGGCAATAACACCGGTTCCCTCTGCCGCAGGCTTAAGCAACACTTTAGCCGCCCCAAAATGCCCCATTACTTCATGCGGTATGGTCGTACCGCGCAGCTTAACCTTAACCATAGATCTTTTGGCCTGGGCTATCGCTTTTCTTATAGCACTCGGCACTTCGTTAGCTTTACCTAATGCCGCGCCTACCCTGCCTTTTGTATCACCAACAACAGCTAAGACACTAAAACAAACCTTTTTCCCGCCCTTGGTAACTTTATTCACACGATTGACGCTTACAATTTTTTCTACTAACTCTTTTCCCTCTTCCAAAGTAATTGTACGTAACATATTAAAATTCTAAGCCTGCCTTTCTTGCTCCTTCTGCCAAGGCCTTAACCCTACCGTGATAGAGATATCCGCCTCTGTCAAATACCACTTTATTTATACCTTTTTCCTTTGCTTTCTTAGCTAAAAATTCCCCCAAGAACCCTGCCGCCTTTACATTGCCGCCATAGGAACAACTTTTTTTTATTTCTTTATCCTGCGTGGATAAAGAAATAAGCGTATGGTTAGATACATCATCAACAATCTGCGCATAGATATTCTTAAGGCTGCGAAAGATGCTCAACCGGGGGCGCTCAGATGTTCCGGAAAGACGCCTTCTAATCCTATCGTGACGGGCAACTCTAGCTAAATCTTGTCGTTTTTTCATTTTAGTTTTCTTGTTATTTTGTCGCTGCGGTTTTCCCTAATTTTCTACGTATTCGCTCATCAGCATATTTTATTCCTGTGCCCTTATAAGGTTCCGGTGGCCGCACTCTGCGAATTTCTGCCGCAACCTGGCCTACGCGGCATTTATCTAAACCTTGCACTATAATTTTTGTCTGTTTTACTACCTCAATTTTTACATCATCAGGCTGTGGGTAATTCACCAGGTGGGTAAAACCTAGCTGCATCACCAGGTCTTTTCCTTTTATTTCAGCCCGATAACCTACTCCGATAATTTCCAATTCTTTACTGTATCCGGTACTAACACCCTTAATCATGTTGCTGATTAAAGCGCGCGCTAAACCATGCAACGCCCTTGCCGCTTTGATATCGCTTACCCTGCCGACATTAACCTTTCCATCGCTTATAGATACCGTTATCAAAGAAGGAATTTTGTAGGTCAATTTACCTTTCGGCCCTTCGACAAAAACAGAACCGTCTTTGATTTCTACTTTTACTTCATCTAAAATCGAGATTGGCTTTTTACCTATCCTAGACATTTTAATGACGACATAATTTACAGAAGGCAATAGCCTGATGTAAATTATCTGTCGGGATTAACCCCCCACCCAGTTACGTCGTAGAGACGCTTCGAAGTATCTGGGTGGAGGGTAAGTTCGTGCATACAATTTACGTCCATTTCATTCCGTAAATTGTGCGCTCACTTACCACACGTAACAAATTACTTCCCCGCCAACCTTTAAATCACGGGCCTCTTTATCAGTCACGACGCCTTTAGACGTAGAGATTATTGCTATTCCCTGCCCGCTTAAAACCTTAGGCAATTTTTCCTTGCCAGAATAAACTCGTAAAGAAGGCTTAGAGACACAGCGCAATCCACTGATTACCGGTACATTGTTATCAAACCTAAGGTAGACCCTGATGCTTTTAGAATTAGTCTCCCCTAAAAGCTTAAAGTCTTCTATGTATCCTTCTTTTTTAAGAATACTTAAGACCGCGTCTATTATTTTCGAGGCAGGCACATCAACTTTTTCTTTGCCCACCCGATTAGCATTACGGATCATTGTTAAAACATCGGCAACAGGATATGTACGATTCATTTAACCTCAGCTCCTATTATTAATTTATTTTATCCAATCCTACAAATTAGGCCTTACTAGTTTTTTCAGAAAAACAACCTAACTACCAGCTCGCCTTTTTGACACCCGGGATTTCCCCGCGCCAAGCTAATTCCCTAAAACAAATTCTGCAAAGCTGAAACCTGCGCAGATATCCGCCCGACCTCCCGCATAAAGGGCAACGGTTATATTGCCTTACGGGAAACTTAGGCCTCTTCCACCTTGCAATCTGTGATTTTTTTGCCATATTTATTATTCCTGTAACGGCATGCCTAATAATTTAAGCAATGCCCAAGATTCCTCTTTGGTTTTAGCGGTAGTAACGATAGTAATGTTCATCCCTTGAGCCCGCGCAATCCTATCGTATTCAATCTCAGGAAAAATTGCCTGCTCTTTTATGCCTAAATTATAATTGCCGTTTCCATCAAACGCTTTATTAGACACGCCGCGAAAATCCCTGATACGAGGCAGCGCTACATTCATTAACCTGTCTAAAAATTCATACATAATATTCTGCCTGAGAGTCACTTTACAGCCGATAGGTTGGCCTATTCTTATCTTAAAATTAGAAATCGCTTTCTTGGCGCGGCAAAGAACGGGGCGCTGGCCGGTAATCACGGCTAATTCATCCTGCGCCTTATCCATAATTTTGATGTCGGTTATGGCTTCGCCTACGCCCATATTAACTACAGCCTTAACCAAACGCGGCACCTGCATCCTGTTCTTATAGCCAAAGTCTTTTATCATCGCCGGTACGACTTCGTTAAAATACTTCTCCTTAAGCCGGGGGGTTTTTCTTTTTTCCATCTTCTTAGATTACCTCTTTGCAGCGTTTACAAAATCTTGCTTTATTTTTACTCGCTTTACCTTTAGAAAGCGCCTTCTCCGTCTTTATTCCGATGCGCGTAGGCTTTGAACAATTTTTACAAAAAATCTGGAGATTCGAAATAGCTATCGGCAACTCTACTTCAATAATGCCGCCTTTTTGGTCTTCCCGCGTCCTGCGCGTTGCTTTTTTTACGCGGTTAATACCCTCTACCAAAACACGCCCTGCCGTAGGCAAAACCCTTATTACTTTTCCGGTTTTTCCTTTATCTTTTCCGGTTATCACAAATACTGTATCACCTTTTCTTATCCTTAACATTTTATTAAACAACCTCCGGTGCCAAAGAAATAATCTTCATAAAATTTTTATCGCGTAATTCCCTAGCCACTGGCCCAAATACCCTTGTGCCCCGGGGATTAGACTGGTTATCTATAAGCACTATCGCATTGTGGTCAAACCTTAATACTGAACCGTCGGCTCTGCGTATCGGCGCCCTTGTCCTGACCACAACTCCCTTAGCTACCTCGCCCTTCTTTACCGTAGCATCCGGGGCAGAAGCTTTTATATTAACTACAATTATATCACCCACCATTGCGGTACGCTGATTCTTCCTCCCTATTACATTAATATAAGAAGCCTTCTTTGCTCCGGTATTGTCTGCTACATCTAATATACTTCTGACTTGTATCATCTTAATTGTCCTATAACCTCCACCAGCTTCCAACGTTTATCCTTAGAAAGCGGGCGGGTTTCTATTATCCTTACCTTGTCGCCGATTTTTGCGATATTTTTTTCGTCGTGAACCTTAAATTTATTATATTTCTTTACAACCTTACCATAGGCTGGATGGCGACTAACCCGTTCCACCCTTACAACAATGGTTTTCTGCATTTTATTGCTTAGCACTTCGCCAACTCTTTCTTTTCTCTCATTTCTTACTTGGTCCATTTTAAACCTTTCTTAATTTAGTTAACTGCGTTTCAATCCTGGCAATACTTTTTCTGTTTTTAGAGAATAGATTCGGCTTATCTACACGGCCGCTCTTGCGCTGATAGTTTAAACCATATAGTTCCTGCATTAGAGATGCCCGCTTATGCATCAATTCATCTACGGTTAAATTGTTAAAATTTTCTTTTTTCATATAAATTAATATGTATATGAATGTTTCGCAAATTTTGTTCTTACGGGCAGTTTAAATGCCGCAAGCCTAAATGCCTCGCGCGCAGACTCCTCCGGGATACCGCTTAACTCAAATATAACCTGCCCCCGCTTTACCGCGGCTACCCAGTGGTCTAAATCGCCTTTACCTTTTCCCTGGCGGGTTTCTGCCGGTTTTTTAGTTACCGACTTATGCGGAAATATCCTTATCCAAAGTTTGCCTCCGCGGCGTAACTGCCGGGCGATAAGCACGCGGACCGCTTCAATATGTATGCTTTTCAACCAGCCATTTTCTAAAGCTTTTAGGCCGTATTCGCCGAAATTAACCTTACTCCCGCGTACGGCTACGCCTCTATTTTTACCCCGCTGGGTTTTACGATATTTTACTCTTTTTGGCATTAAAGCCATCGTTACACCTCAAAGTTCAATTAGACGATTTAGAAGCTCCCGCATCCACGCTTGAAGCGGAATATTTTTTCCTGTCTATAACATCACCTTTATAAATCCATACTTTTACGCCGATAAGCCCGTAAGTAGTCAGTGCTTCAGCAAAACCATAATCAATGTCCGCTCTTAACGTCTGCAACGGGACTTTGCCTTCTTTGTATTTCTCAGTCCGAGATATTTCCGCTCCCCCAAGCCTTCCCCCGCAAGCAATCTTAATCCCTTTTGCCCCCGCGTTTATCGCCTGCTCGATTGACCTTTTCATCGCTCTTCTATGAGCAACTCTTTTTTCTAACTGGAAGGTAATATTCTGGGCGACTATCTGCGCATCCATGGCTGGATTTTTTACTTCAATAATATCAATTACCAAATCCTTATTAATAAGCTTGCCTAAATCCGCTTTTAGCCTGTCAATATCAGCGCCGTGCCTGCCGATGATAACTCCCGGCCGGGCAGTATGAATCTTGATCCGCACCGCACCCACCCTTTCAATCACAATTTTAGATATCGATGCCTGACGGAATTTTAGATTAATAAATTTACGGATTTTAGCGTCTTCGGTGATAAACTTACCAAAATCCTGCTTCGTAGCAAACCACAGGCTGGTCCAGTTTTTTATGAAACCTATTCGTAATGCTATCGGACTAACTTTTTGCCCCACTTCTTCTCCTTTAGTGAGCCCGCCATTGATTCGTGGCGGATCATTTCCCTTTTAAATCTAATTCGATCTTTAGATGCGTCGTTCTTCTTAATATCCTTGCCGCTCTACCGAAACTAGCAGCTTTAGACCTTTTCCACATCGGCCCTTCATCGGCAGTAATCCGGGAAATATACAGCTGTCTTTCTTCTATGCCTTTGCTCTTCGCATTAGCAATAGCCGACTTAAGCGTCTTTTGTATCATGGTCACAGGCCGCCTGTTTAAATTGTAAAGCACTGCCAAAGCCTTCAAGGTATCCTCGCCGCGAATCAAATTTATTACTTCTCTTACCTTTCGCGGAGCAAGCCTGACGAATCTATTTTCAGCTTTTGCGATCATGTCTTCTCCACTGCCTTCTTAGCTTTTACCCCGCCGTGTTTCCTGAATATTCTTGAGGGAGCAAATTCGCCCAGCTTATGGCCTACCATATTCTCCGTAATAAATACAGGGATATGTCTCCTGCCATCATGTACCGCAAAGGTCCAACCTACAAAATCCGGGGTGACGGTTGACCTGCGCGACCAAGTCTTTATAGGCTGGCGCGAACCTGTTTTACGCACTCTCTCTATTTTTTCCAATAACCTGACATCAACAAATGGGCCTTTTTTAACTGAGCGTGCCATATTAGTTTATCCTTTTAACAATATACTTATCTGAATACTTAACTTTCTTCCTCGTCTTAAATCCTTTTGTGGGTTTGCCCCAAGGTGTTGCTGGATGCGGATTTCCCTGGCCGGATTTTCCCTCACCCCCGCCGTGCGGATGATCAATGGGATTCATCGCCAACCCTCTTGTATGCGGCTTTCTACCTAACCAATAAGACCTACCTGCCTTGCCTAACGATATAGCTCCATGATCCACATTACCAATTTGGCCGATAGTCGCACGGCAATCAAGCCTTATCAGCCTTACTTCCCCCGAAGGAAGTTTTACATGGGCAAAATTATTCTCTTTTGCCATAATGTGCGCGCAATTACCCGCGCTTCTAACGATTTTTCCGCCTCGGCCTTTTATAAGTTCAATGTTGTGTATCAATGCTCCCGTAGGAATATTTGCCAAAGGCATACAATTACCGGGCTTGACTTCTATCTCCGGGCTATCACCGCTAATAACCATATCTCCAACTTTAAGCTCAAGCGGCGCGATTATATAACGCCTTTCCTTATCCGGATATTCCAAAAGTGCTATACGGCTTGAGCGGTTTGGATCGTATTCAATGGCAATAACTTTCGCCAAGACATCTTTCTTATCACGCCTAAAATCGATAATCCGGTACATCTGCTTATGTCCGCCGCCGATAAACCTGGCAGTAATACGGCCGTAGCAATTCCTGCCTCCGCTTTTCTTCAAAGGCTCCAAAAGAGATTTTTCCGGCCTATCCTTGGTTATCTCGGAAAAATCAGAACGCGTGATAAAACGCATGCTCGGCGATGTTGGATTATATTTTCTTATACCCATATTTCCCTTCGCTTGCTTTAGGAGTAACCAGACTACCGGCAATCAGCACCAGATTTTCTGGTTTCTGACCTGTACCCGACAGGGTACAACGGGCTTCTGGTTGCTGCTATGTTGTTTCTATCTTATATCCTTCTTTTAAAGCAACTATGGCTTCTTTCCAATCAGAAGTATACCCCATCTGATAACGTAGCCGCTTAGCCTTACCCTTAACTATATGCGTATTCACTGAACCAACCTTAACC
Organism: Candidatus Omnitrophota bacterium; assembly: GCA_030681595.1. Classification (GTDB taxonomy): domain Bacteria; phylum Omnitrophota; class Gorgyraeia; order Ghiorseimicrobiales; family Ghiorseimicrobiaceae; genus CAKKQO01. Next base: position 20,148 of record JAUXSB010000009.1, on the reverse strand, counting down.
TTATAAATCTGCTCAACCGCTTTTTTTATCTGAATCTTGTTGGCATCTTTGTTCACTAAAAAAGCATATTTTCCATTCGGCTCGTATAAGGCAGTACTTTTTTCAGTGCGAATTAAAGTTTTTACTATATTGTAATTATCCATCTTAAGTTTTATTTTTTAAGCCTTAATTTATTTTCCGGTTATGCGCCTGGCAATCTCTTTAAGGCTGCTCTTGCTGATTAATATTTTTTTAGCCGCCAGGATATTATAAGCAGTAACATCGCAAGGGCGTACAAGCTCTAAATTTTGGATATTGCGCAGACACCTTAAAGTATTGGCTTCTGCCCCTAATATACCCAATGTTCTTTCTTTTAACTTCCGGCCATCGGTTAAATTCGGTAGCCTTGATAGGATCTCTACCGCCTGTTTAGTTTTGGCATCTTTGTTAAGCTTAAACTCATCAATGATAACAATACTTTCATTTTTTAATTTTGCGTTTAGGCTTGATTTTAAAGCTAGCAGCTTTATCTTATTAGGTATCGCATAGCCTCTTTCTCTGGGGTGCGGGCCAAATGTTACTCCGCCGTGCCTCCACAATGGGGAACGCGTTGAACCTGCTCTTGCCCGGCCTGTACCTTTCTGCCGCCATGGTTTTTTACCGCCTCCCGAAACCTCACCGCGCGTTTTGGTAGAGGCATTTCCGTAATGCATATTTGCCTGATAAGAAAGTATTGCCTGATATAAAACTTTCTTGTTTACATCTGCGTTAAAAACAGACTTATCCAGCTTTATTTGATCGGCTTCTTTTCCTTCAAGGTTATAAACCGGCAGTTTAAACTCAAAGCTCGTATCATTAACCTTAGAGTTTTTCGATTGCACTTTGGTTTGTTTTTTTGTTGGTACGCCCATATTAATTAGCCCCTGAATTTACGCCCAAGAAAACAACACACTAGATACTATTTCTTCTTTTTTGCTTTCCGGATGATTAAATAACCATTCTTCGGCCCGGCAACCGCGCCCTTAACAGCCAAAACATTATTTTGGTTGTCTATCTTTACTACCTTAAGATTCTGGGTAGTCACTGTTTTATGGCCCATATGCCCCGGCATATGCTTCCCTTTAAAAACACGGCCGGGAGTTGTACTTGAACCAATAGAGCCGACACGGCGATGCGAAGTATGGCCGTGGGTTTTCGGCCCACCTGCCCAATGCCATCGCTTCATACCACCGCAAAAACCCTTACCTATTGAAACACCGGTAACATCTACAAAATCCCCCTCTTTGAATACATCCACCTTTAATTCTTGTCCGGGTTTATAATCCTTGGCATTGTCTATCTTTACCTCTTTGATAAAAACTTGCGGCTCAACGCCGGCTTTCTTAAATAAGCCTATCAAAGGGCGCTTTACCCTTTTAGGATTAGCCTTACCAAAAGCAAGCTGCAAGCTCTTGTCTTTAGACTGTAAAACAAAGCAAGGCCCGACTTCCAGGACGCTTACAGGGATAAATTTACCGTCCTCGCCAAATTTATGGGTCATTCCGATTTTTCTTCCTAATAAACCAATCATTTCCCCTCGTTCCACTCTGGAGAAACCAGATTACAGTAACCAGATACCAAATTTTTCTGGTTTCTGGCCTGTACCCGACAGGGTACAACTGGTTTCTGGTTACTTTACTTTATCTCCACTGCTACGCCCGCAGGCAGGTTTAACCTGCGCAGGGCATCAATAGTTTTAGCCGTAGGGTCAAGCAGTTCTACCAGCCGCATATGTGTATATAAACCGAACTGCTCTCTGGACTTTTTATCAATAAACGGCGAACGTAAGACTGTATATATTTCTTTTTTCGTCGGAAGAGGCACAGGCCCCGAAACTCTAGCACCCGTCCTCTTAGCAGTCTCAACTATTTCCTGAATAGATTGATCCAGCAACCTGTGATCATATGCCTTTAATTTTATACGTATCTTTTGCATTTCCCCTCGTTACACTCGGGAGAAACCAGATTACAGTAACCAGATACCAAATTTTTCTGGTTTCTGGCCTGTACCCGACAGGGTACAACTGGTTTCTGGTTACTCTTACGCTATAATTTCGCTAACCACTCCAGCGCCAACAGTATGGCCGCCTTCACGGATAGCAAAGCGGGACTCTTTCTCCATAGCAATAGGCACGATCAATTCCACCTCAAAGACTACGTTATCCCCGGGCATAACCATTTCTGTACCGGCGGGAAGCTTTACGTTCCCGGTAACATCTGTAGTCCTGAAATAAAATTGCGGACGATACCCCGCAAAGAAAGGGGTATGCCTGCCGCCTTCTTCTTTAGTTAAAATATAAACCTGCGCCTTAAACTTAGTATGTGGAGTAATCGAGCCCGGAGCCGCCAAAACCATACCCCTCTCTAATTGACCCTTTTCCACACCACGTAAGAGTAAACCTACGTTATCTCCGGCTTGCCCGTCGTCTAAGAGCTTACGGAACATTTCAATTCCGGTAACTACGGTTTTTCCTATCTCTGGTTTAAGGCCAACGATATCAACGTTCTCATTTACTTTTACCTTGCCGCGTTCAATCCTGCCGGTACCAACAGTTCCGCGCCCTTCAATAGAAAATACGTCTTCAACTGCCATTAGAAATGGCTTATCCAGCTCTCTTTTTGGTTGTGGAATGAAATCATCTACTGCTTTCATTAACTCAATGATAGGCTTACATTTAGGGCAATCGTCCTTAGCGCAGCCGCAGCTTGCTGCCTGCAAAGCGCTTCCTTTAATAATCGGGGTTTTATCACCCGGAAAATTATACTTAGTTAACAGGTCTCTTGTTTCCATTTCTACTAACTCAATTAATTCCTTGTCGTCAACCATGTCCACTTTATTTAAAAATACAAGGACTGACGGAACGTTAACCTGGCGCGCAAGCAGTATATGCTCTCTGGTCTGAGGCATCGGGCCGTCAGCAGCCGAAACCACCAAGATTGCGCCGTCCATTTGGGCGGCACCGGTAATCATGTTTTTAATATAATCGGCGTGTCCCGGGCAGTCGATATGCGCATAATGCCGGTTATCGGTCTGATACTCTACGTGCGAAATATTAATAGTAACTCCTCTTTCTCTTTCTTCGGGAGCGTTATCAATAGATTCATAAGACCTTGCCTCTGCATAACCTTTTTTATTTAATACCATGGTTATCGCCGAAGTTAATGTTGTCTTGCCGTGGTCGACATGCCCAATGGTTCCAATATTTACGTGCGGCTTACTTCTAACAAATTTTTCTTTAGCCATTCAACACCTCCTAATGTTGCCTCAACCTACTGTTAAGGCTTTTGTAAAACAGCTCCTTTAAACCCTATGTCTTGTCACTGATCCTTGCGTAACTATCTTCTGGGATATATGTGCAGGCACCTCTGCATATGCGGAGGGCTCCATTGTAAAAGAACCCCTGCCTTGGGTAGCAGACCTTAATGTCGTCGAGTAACCAAACATTTCTGCCAACGGGACACTGCCTCTAATCGCCCTTAAGTTAACGCGTTTACCCACAGAAACAATCTTGCCTCTTTTGGAAGTTAAATCTCCGATTACTGTACCCATATATTCTTCCGGCGCCACCACTTCAATGTCCATTATCGGTTCAAGCAGTACCGGGCTTGCGCTACGCATACCTTCGCTAAACGCAATACCGGCGGCCATCTGAAAGGCAAGTTCAGATGAATCAACTTCATGATATGAGCCGTCGACCAAAGTTACCACCACATCAATTACAGGATATCCCGCTAAAATACCATTCCTTGCCGCGGCGATCACACCTTTTTTCACTGCCGAGATAAATTCGCGCGGTATAGAACCCCCGCGGATTTTATCAATAAACTCTATATCGTTCTTGGATTTTTCTTCTTTGGGGGACATCTCAAAAACCACATGCCCGTATTGCCCGCGCCCACCTGACTGCTGGATAAACTTACCAACGCTGGAAACTTTTTTCGTAAGGGTTTCTTTATAGGCTACCTGCGGTTTGCCGATATTTGCGGAAACGTTAAACTCGCGGGAAATCCTATCAATGATAATATCTAAGTGCAATTGGCCCATACCGGAAATAATATTCTCGCCTGTTTCTGAATTATAAGTTACGCGAAATGAAGGATCTTCTTCCTCTATTTTCTTTAGCGCAAGAGCTAATTTTTCCTGATCCGCCTTAGTTTTCGGCTCAATTGCCTGAGAAATAACCGGCTCCGGAAATTTCATCGGCTCTAAAATTATCGGCGTATTTTCATCGCAGAGAGTATCTCCAGTCTTTGTATCCCTGAGGCCGACTATCGCCGCGATATCACCTACGGAAACGTCCTGAATTATCTCCTGCTTATTCGCGTGCATCTGCACTATTTTTGCTACCCTTTCATTTAAGCGGCGCGAGGAATTATGCGAATACACCCCAGAGCTAAGCTTGCCGGAATAAACACGGATATAATTTAATTTTCCTACATATGGGTCGGTTGCCACCTTAAAGCATAAAGCGCAAAAAGGAGAAGCCTCGGAAACCGCTATCTCTTCATATTCGCCCTTTTCATTCATCCCTTTAATGGCCGGTATATCCTTAGGCGAAGGAAGATAATCGCAAACCGCATCCAAGAGCAACTGAACCCCTTTATTTTTAAAAGACGAACCGCACAATACCGGCACAAAATGGCCATTAATCACAGCGGAGCGTATGCTTTTACGGATCTCTTCTACGCTAATCGGCTGATTATTTAAAAACTTCTCCATAATTACATCATCTGCCTCGGATAATTTTTCCAGCATCATCGCTCTGGCTTTTTCCGCCTTTTCTTTATATTCGGCCGGGATGTCCAAAAGCTCATAGGTCTTACCTGTATCATCCTCATAAAACCAAAGTTTTTGACTGATCAAGTCTATTACTCCGGAAAAAGATTCTTCCAGCCCGTAAGGAATCTGTATCGGCGCGGCATTCGCACCTAAACGCTCACATATCTGCGCTAGCACATTATTAAAATCGGAACCGACCCTGTCCATCTTATTTACATAAGCAAGGCGCGGAACATTATACCTATCCGCCTGACGCCAGACTGTCTCGGATTGCGGTTCAACGCCTCCTACACCGCAAAAAACCACTACCGCTCCGTCTAAAACCTTAAGCGACCTTTCTACCTCAACCGTAAAATCTACGTGCCCCGGAGTATCAATGATATTAAAACGGCAATCTCTCCAGAAACAAGTAGTAGCAGCCGCAGTAATAGTAATCCCTCTTTCCTGCTCCTGCACCATCCAGTCCATTGTCGCCGTTCCATTATGGACCTCTCCAAGTTTATGGGTTTTACCGGTGTAAAAAAGAATCCGCTCAGTAGTCGTAGTCTTACCCGCATCAATATGGGCAATTATACCGATATTCCTAATTTTTTCTAATGGGTATTTGGTCAACTGTAACCTCTCCGGGTTTTTACCCGGTGTTTCCTTAACAATCCCGCTTCGTTTACTATCGCAAAAATCTCTTCGATATTTTTGCGATACTCCGCGGGATAAATTCAACCAGATAACTTATGTCAGCCGGACGGCTTCCATAAGTTATGGCTTCATTTACCACCTAAAATGGGCAAAGGCCTTATTTGCCTCAGCCATCTTATGGGTATCGTCTCTTTTCTTAATACAAGAACCTTCGCCTTTATGGGCCGCGAATATCTCGTCTGTTAATTTTTCAACCATCGGTTTGCCTTTGCGCTGCTCGGCAAAATCCCTGATCCAGCGAAGGGCAATCGAAACACCTCTGTCTTGTTTTACTTCGATAGGAACCTGATAGGTTGCCCCGCCTACCCTGCGCGGCTTTACTTCCATGCGCGGGCGGACATTATCCAAAGCCTTATAAAATATTTTTATCGCATCTGGCTCGTTGATTTTGGCTTTAAGTTTCTCAAAGGCATCATAAACGATACTTTCTGCCTGCGACTTCTTGCCTTTTTTCATAATTATATTTATGAACTTGGCCACTACCTTGCTGTTATATTTTGCATCCGCTACTATTTCTCTTTTTTTTCTCGCTCTTCTTCTCATGATTTAGTTTGTTTGATTGTTAGTTTGTTGGTTTGTTAGTTTCTAACCAACTAACAAACTATCCAACTAATCAACTGTTATTTGGCCGCGGCTTTGCCTACCTTTGCGCCGTATTTTGAACGGCTTCTTTTTCTATTGGCAACCCCCGAGGTATCCAGTGTTCCGCGCACAATATGATAGCGCACCCCGGGTAAATCCTTAACTCTTCCACCCCTGACTAAAACAATCGAATGCTCCTGTAGATTATGCCCTTCGCCGGGGATATAAGCCGTAACTTCTATTCCCGTTGTAAGCTTAACCCTGGCAATCTTACGAAGAGCAGAATTGGGCTTTTTCGGAGTCATCGTCCTAACCTGCAAACATACTCCCCTTCTTTGCGGACAGCCTTTTAAAGCCGGAGATTTTGATTTCTTCTTCTGGAGTACCCGGCCTTTCCTGATTAACTGTTCTATCGTTGGCATATTATATCCTTAGGCTGATTTTTCCTCTACGTTCTCAGTTACTGCTGTTTGCTCTTTCTGCACGTGCTTTACAATCTCTATACTTTGATGATCCAAAAAACTTGTCCCCGCCGGAATCAAATGCCCGACAATTACATTCTCTTTTAAACCAAATAATTCATCGCGCTTTCCTGCGGCAGCCGCCTCAGTAAGCACTTTGGTCGTCTCCTGGAAACTCGCAGCCGAAATAAAACTTTCAGTATTAAGCGAAGCCTTAGTAATACCCAAAAGTAGAGGCGTAGCTGATGCGGACTTGCCCCCCTTTTTCCTTGTTTTTTCGTTTTCTTGGCGGAAAGTCCATTTATCTACCTGCTGCCCTGGTAAAAACGGCGTGTCTCCGGAATCATCAATGCGTACTTTTTTAAGCATCTGCCGAATGATTAACTCGATATGCTTATCATTAATACGCACGCCCTGCAGGCGGTAAATCTCCTGAACCTCATTCACTAAGTATTCCTGCAAAACTTTGTCGCCGCAGACCCTTAAAATATCCTGCAGAACCACCGGACCATCGGTCAATTGCTGCCCGGCGTCTACACGATCGCCCTTATAAACGTTGGGATGCTTTCCGTGCGGAATGGCATATTCTCTTTTCATGCCTGTCGGGCTATTTACTACCATTACACGCTGCCCTTTTTTGGATTCAGCAAATTCTACAAAACCGTCAATTTCAGAAATGACTGCCGGGTCCTTGGGGCGCCTTGCTTCAAATAATTCCGCAACCCGGGGAAGGCCGCCGGTAATATCCCTGGTTTTTCCTACTACGCGCGGAATCTTCGCTAACATTTGCCCTGCCTTAATCTTGTCACCATCTTCAACTAAAATATGCGCTCCCGCCGGTATAGGATAAATCCCGGCTACAGCTTCCTTTTCATCTAAGACGATGATTTGCGGATGATAATCGGCGCGATGCTCAACAATTACCCTCTCTACTAATTTAGTCGTAGGATTTAACTCCTTGCGCATCGTAACATTTTCTTTGATATCCTCAAACTTGACTACACCGGCTACTTCAGTCAAAATTGGAATCATATACGGATCCCAACGAATAAATATTACATCTTTAGTAACGGGTTTTCCATCTCCGATATAAATAAAAGCTCCTTGCGGCACCGTGTAACGCTCAAATTCCCTACCCTGTTCGTCATTAACGCTGATTGCGCCGTTTCTGTTTAAAACCACGAATTCCTTACCCATATCGACAATTCTTAAATTATGATACTTTATAATACCTTTATTCTTTGCTTTGAAATATGACTGCTCTACTATACGGCTGGCTGTTCCTCCGATATGGAACGTCCTCATCGTAAGCTGCGTGCCGGGCTCGCCTATAGACTGTGCGGCAATAATCCCTATCGCCTCACCAAGCTCAACCAGCCTGCCGGTAGCTAAATTGCGGCCGTAGCATTTAACACAAACACCCCTGGCAGTCTCGCAGGTAAGAACGCTTCTAATGCGGATTTTTTCTATGCCTAAACGTTCAATCATATCCGCCTTTTCCTCTGTGATTTCCTCGCCTGCCTCCACGACAGCCTCATCAGTAATAATATCTACAATATTATCTAAAGCAATCCTTCCTACAATGCGGTCCTTGAGGCTGACTACCACTTCGTCACCCTCAATGATTGCGCTGATCGTAATACCGTTTAAGGTACCACAGTCATGTTCGTTAATGATAACTTCCTGTGCTACATCAACCAGGCGGCGGGTTAAATATCCGGCATCCGCAGTTTTAAGCGCGGTATCGGCCAAGCCCTTGCGCGCGCCGTGTGTTGAAATAAAGTATTCCAAAACAGTCAGGCCTTCTCTAAAGTTTGCCGTAATCGGGCTTTCAATGATTTCGCCAGAAGGCTTCGCCATAAGGCCGCGCATACCGGCAAGCTGCCTAATTTGCAGGCGTGACCCGCGCGCGCCTGAATCCGCCATCATAAATATCGGATTAAAAACATCCATCTCCTTAAATACTAAATCGGAAACACGGTCTGTCGCGTGCGTCCAGATATCAATAATCTTATTGTAGCGTTCACGATAAGTGATTATACCTTTGCGGTATTGATCTTCAACCTTAGCTACTTCTGAACGGGCATCAGACAATACGCCATCCTTCTCCTTGGGTATTTTTAAATCATCTATGGCAATGGATAACCCGGAGATAGTAGCAAATTCAAAACCAAGCCTTTTCAAATCATCAAGCAATTTAATGGTACGGCTATGGCCAAAACGTTTATAGCAAGCGGCAACTACTTCCCCAACATTTTTCTTACCTAAACCTTCATTAACAAAACCGAAATCTTCAGGCAGGCAATTGTTAAAAAATACGCGCCCGACAGTAGTTTCTATTAATTTTGTTTCTTTCGTAAGCCTCTGCTCGTCCAAATCAAACAATGCGGGAATCCTTACCTTAATCTTAGCGTGCAAGTCTATCGCTTTGTCATTATATGCAATCATTGCTTCACCGGCATCAGCAAATATCTTACCTTCGCCTTGCACGCCGGGTTTTTCTTTGGTTAAATAAGCGATACCTAAAACGATATCCTGTGTAGGAGTTAATATCGGACGGCCGTCAGCGGGAGAAAAAATATTGTTTACGGAAAGCATGAGTACGCGGCACTCTACCTGAGATTCCAATGAAAGCGGTACATGCACTGCCATTTGGTCGCCGTCAAAATCAGCGTTAAAAGCAGTACAGACCAAAGGATGTATTTTTATCGCTTTTCCTTCAATGAGAACAGGAAAAAATGCCTGAATGCTTAAGCGGTGCAGTGTCGGGGCGCGGTTTAAAAGTACCGGATGATCTTTGATTACCTCGTCTAAAATATCCCAAACTTCAATTTTTCCGCGCTCAACCATGCGGCGGGCGCCTTTTATTGTATGCACAAAACCTTTTTCGCGCAGTTTTTTGATGATAAATGGTTCAAATAATTCCAGGGCCATCTGTTTCGGCAGGCCGCACTGCTGTAAAGACAATTCCGGGCCAACCACAATTACCGAACGCCCTGAATAGTCCACGCGCTTTCCCAATAGGTTTTGGCGGAACCGCCCCTGTTTTCCTTTTAACATATCGGAAAGGGATTTTAACGGCCGGTTATTTGCTCCCGGGACCGGACGGCCATGCCTTCCGTTATCTAAAAGCGCGTCTACCGCTTCCTGTAACATGCGTTTTTCATTCCGGATAATAATATCCGGGGCATTAAGCTCAATTAACTTCTTTAGGCGGTTATTACGGTTGATCACGCGGCGGTATAAATCATTTAAATCGCTAGTGGCAAACCTTCCTCCATCCAACGGGACTAACGGCCTTAAATCCGGAGGTATTACCGGTAGCGTTTCAATAATCATATATTCCGGCTTATTGCCGGAGGCCTTAAAGTCTTCGATGATCTTTAAACTTTTGCTGGTCTTACCGGCACTAGCGCTGTCCTTATTCTCTTCTAGCGCCTTGGCAAACTTACGCGACAACGCGCTTAAATCTACCTCTCTTAATAAATCTCTGATTGCCTCAGCTCCGATTTTTGCCTTAAAAGTTGAGCCGTATTTTTCTATGGCCTCACGGTATTTATCTTCGCTAAGGAGTTCTTTTTTCTTTAAAGGAGATTCTCCTGGATCAAGCACTACGTATTCTTCGTAATAGATAACTTTCTCTATATCCCGCAGAGTCATATCTAATAGAGCGGTAAAACGGCTGGGCACGACTTTGAAAAACCAGATATGCGTCACGGGTGCTGCAAGCTCGATATGCCCCATGCGTTCGCGCCGAACCTGCGATTTGGTAATTTCGACTCCGCATCTGTCGCAGACTGTCCCTTTATGTTTAATTCCTTTATATTTTCCGCAATTGCATTCCCAGTCGCGTACCGGGCCAAAAATCTTCTCGCAGAACAAACCGTCTTTTTCCGGCTTAAGAGTCCTGTAATTTATGGTCTCTGCTTTTTTTACCTCGCCTTTTGACCACGACTTAATCGTCACAGGCGATGCTATCCTTATTGAGATACTGCTAAAAGAAATACCGTCTTCTATCATTGTTCCTTTTCTGTCTTGATATCCAAACACAAACCCTGCAATTCTTTAATTAAAACATTGAATGACTCCGGAACACCGGTGTGCAGGCACTGTTCCCCTTTTACTATTGCCTCGTAAATATTGGTCCTGCCTTTAACATCGTCGCTTTTTACTGTAAGCATCTCCTGCAAAGTAAAAGCGGCCCCGTAAGCCTCAAGCGCCCAAACTTCCATTTCTCCAAAGCGCTGTCCGCCGAATTGTGCCTTACCGCCTAACGGCTGCTGGGTTACCAAAGAATACGGGCCTATAGAGCGGGCGTGGATCTTTTCGTCAACCAGATGTATAAGTTTCATCATATAAATATAGCCCACCGTGACTTTTTGGTCAAAAGTATCCCCCGTATGCCCATCACGTAGAGCAATCTTTCCTCCTTCGGGAAGGCCGGCCTTTTTCATCATTTCCCTTATTTCCGCCTCGCTTACGCCGTCAAAAACCGGGCCGCATACCTTGATACCTAAAACCTTTGCTGCCCAACCTAAGTGGGTCTCTAAAATTTGACCTACATTCATCCTGGACGGAACGCCTAACGGATTTAAAACCACGTCTATCGGCCTGCCGTTAGGCAAAAACGGCATATCCTCTTCAGGAATAATCCTGGCTACCACACCTTTATTACCATGCCTTCCTGCCAGCTTATCTCCTGCGGCAAGTTTTCTTTTTGTGGCGATATAAACTACTACCTTTTTTAAAACTCCGGGGGATAATTCGTCCCCGCGCTTAATCTTTTCAATTTCCTGTTCTTCTTCAGCTAATAACTCTTTAATTTGCCCATCGTAAACTTGGGTTATCCGCTTCGTTGTATCGTTAGAATTTACGTCTATTTTGATAACTTTTTTTCTGTCTATATTTAAGGCCTGCGCTATCTTTTCAATCTTCTCCTGGTCTAAATATTCTATTTCCTGCGCATAAAATTTTTTAATCTCTTTTATTGCCTTTAATTCTTTCGTCCGTTCTTCTTTTGATTTTCTACCCCGCTCTTTTCTCTGAAAAACATGCACATCTATAACCACACCCTCAATCCCCGGCGGAACCGTTAAGGATGTATCGCGCACATCCTGCGCTTTTTCTCCAAAAATAGCCCGTAACAGGCGCTCCTCAGGAGATAGCTCTGACTCCGTTTTGGGAGTAACTTTGCCAACCAGAATATCTTCCGAATCAACCTCAGCTCCGATACGGACAATACCATTCTCCTCTAAATTCGCCAAAGCTTCTTCGCCTACATTAGGTATATCACGGGTAACTTCTTCATTGCCTAAACGGGTTTCTCGGGCTTCCGCCTCAAACTCTTCAATATGAATAGAAGTAAAGACATCATCTTTTACAACCCTGTCGCTGATTAAAATAGCATCCTCAAAGTTATATCCGCGCCAAGACATAAAAGCACAAAGGAGATTTTTACCTAAAGCCAATTCGCCTTTATTCGTAGCCTGCCCATCAGCAATTACCTCTCCGGCTTCCACTCTTTGATCCAAAGAAACTATGGGTTTCTGATTTATGCAGGTATTGGCATTAGAACGCATAAATTTTTTAAGGGTATATTTAGTTTTACCTATAGTAATAGAATTAGCATCTACCGCGTTAACCTTACCTTCTTTTTGCGCGGTCACTACTGTACCGGAATCAACCGCAACTTTCTCTTCCATGCCGGTGCCTACCAAGGGAGAATCCGTAATCATCAAAGGAACGGCCTGCCGCTGCATGTTTGAACCCATGAGAGCGCGGTTGGCATCGTCGTGTTCCAAAAAGGGGATTAATGACGCGGCGACTGATACAAGCTGCTTAGGAGAAACATCCATGTAATCAATTTTATGCGGCGGCATTTTAGGAAAATCGCCTTTGTAGCGGCAGGATACTTCTTTATCTGAAAAACGGCCATCGCTGTCTAAGGCAGCATTGGCCTGCGCGATAACCTTATTTTCTTCTATATCCGCAGTCAAATATTCAATCTTACGGGTAACGCGGCCGTCTTCTACTTTACGGTAAGGCGTCTCAAGCAAACCCAGTTCATTCACCCTCGCGTAACAACTCAATGAAGCAATTAAGCCTATATTCGGGCCTTCCGGTGTCTCTATCGGGCAAATCCTGCCGTAATGCGAGGAATGAATATCGCGAACCTCAAAACCAGCCCTCTCGCGGGAAAGCCCGCCGGGGCCGAGAGCGCTCAGCCTTCTTTTATGGGTCATTTCCGCCAAAGGATTTATCTGATCCATAAACTGCGACAGCTGACTTCGGGAAAAGAAATCCTTCACTTGGCTTGATAAAAGCTTGGAATTAATCAAATGGTGCACCATTAAATTGTCAAAATTACCTAACACTAATAATCTTTCCTTAATTGAACGCTCAAGGCGGCTCAATCCGATACGTACCTGATTCTGCACAAGCTCGCCAACGGTTTTTACCCTACGTGCACCTAAATGGTCAATATCGTCTATACTGCCTACACCTTGGTTTAAATTTATCAAATACCTGATTACCTCAATAACTGTATTCACATCAAGCGTTCTTCTCTCCAGAAGGATATTAAGATTAAGCTTGCGGTTTAAAATAAACCTACCGGCTCTTTCCAAATCATATCTCCTTGGATCAAAAAATAATCTATAAAATAAATTTTCCGCAGACTCTACAGTTACCGGCTCTGCCGGGCGTATCTTACGGTAAAAATCTATCAAAGCTTCTTCTTTATTTTTGGTATAATCCTTCTTTAAGGTATTTGCGATCTCCGGGTATTCCTTGCCAAAAGCCTTAATAATTTCCTCGTTGGAGGCATAACCCATAATACGCAAAATTTGCGTAGCGGGAAAACTTCTTTTTCTATCCACGTAAGCAAGGATGCTCTCTGATAAATCATATTTAAATTCAAGCCATGTCCCACGGTAAGGAATAATACGCCCGTAAAAAATCTTTTTTCCCGTAGGATGCATCTCTTCTTCAAAGCAAACGCCGGGAGAACGCTGCAACTGGCTGACGATTACCCGTTCATCTCCATTTATAATAAAAGCTCCTGTTTCGGTCATCAGCGGGATTTCACCGAAATAAACTTCCTGCTCTTTAGTTTCGTTTGGTGTAGTTAACTTCAGCTTCACTTTTAGGGTTGCAGCATAACTCATCCCGCGCTTTTTACATTCTAAAATATTGTATTTCGGCCTGCCCAAAGAATAACTCACAAATTCAAGGCGTATTTTCTTGTCATGGCTTTCAATAGGAAAAATCTCATTAAATACTTCCTCTAACCCTACATTTTGCCTGTTTCTTATAGAAACATTTTCCTGAAGCAAAGTAACGTAAGATAAACGCTGTATATCCAGCAAATCTGGAAGGTCGTATACCTCTTTAATATGGGCAAAGCTTTTACGTTTTACCATATATTAGTTTGTTGATTTGTTAGTTGGTTAGTTTGATAATACCCCTAACAAACTAACCAACTAGCCAACTATTATTTAAGCTCTACAGTTGCACCGGCGGCTTCCAGCTTTTTCTTTAAATCTTCAGCTTCAGCCTTAGGCAGATTATCCTTAACTGTCTTGGGAGCGGCATCTACCAAATCTTTGGCTTCTTTTAAACCTAAGTTAGTAGCAGTGCGCACTTCTTTGATTACGGAAATTTTATTTGCGCCGGCATTAGCTAAAACAACCGCAAACGCTGTTTTTTCCTCTGCTACGGCTGCGCCGGCAGCTGCGCCGGCTTGAGCCGGCCCGGCCATTACCGGCATTGCTGCGCTAACACCGAACTTATCCTCAAGCACCTTTACCAAATCGGCGAGTTCAAGCACAGTTAATTCTTCCACTGATTTCACTATCTGTTCTAATTTTGCTTCCATTTTATTTTCCCCCTTCTTTTTTATTTTTTATGGCATTTAAAACATTCAGGGGTTTTCTCAGTACCCCGCTTAATATAAAGACAAAATTATTTATCGGAGACTTGATGCAGTAAACTAATTTCGCGCGCAACTCATCCTTGGAAGGCATTGCCACTAATGCCGCGAGATCGGTTTTTTTAACCAAGCGTTTTTCCAAAACCCCGCCGGCAAATTCCAGGGCCGCATGGTTTTTACTAAAACTGGAGATTGCTTTGCATATCGATATAGGGTCATCATAAGAGAAAACTACTGCTGCCTGCCCATCCAAAAGATTTGACAGTTCTTCAAATTGCGCCTCTTTCAAGGCTCTGCGGACTATAGAATTTTTTGCGACAAAAAGCTTACTGCTTACACGCGATAAGTTATTCCTGAATTCAGCAAGCTCCGGCGCTTTTAAACCGGAATATTTCACCACGAATAAACCGGCAGCCGAAGACAACTTCTCTTTAAACTGCTTCTCAATGGTACTTCTGTAAATCTTCCCGATTCTTTCCATCTAAATAGTTTGTTAGTTTGTTAGTTTGTTAGTTTGTTGGCTTATTGATTTATCAAACCCGATCAACTAACCAACTATCTAACTAACAAGCTAATTTCAATCCCGGACCCATTGTCGTGGAAATGGAAACACTTTGAATAAATTTACCTTTTATAGACTGGGGTCTTGCCGCTGCCAACGTATCCAAAAATTTACTGGCATTTTCATAAATATCTTTTTCGGAAAAAGAAAGCTTTCCTACGGCCGAATGCACCCCTCCCTGTTTATCTACCTTAAATTCAATTTTCCCGCCTTTAATTTCTTTTATTGCCTGAGCAACATTATTTGTTACGGTGCCGGCTTTTGGAGAAGGCATCAGCCCTTTCGGGCCTAAAATTTTGCCCAACTTGCTTAATTCTTTCATTATGTCTGGGCTAGCTACTGCTACATCGAAATCCATCCAGCCACCCGCTACCTTATCAATCAAATCTTGCCCCCCGACGTAATCCGCGCCTGCAGCTTTTGCTTCTTTCTCTATTTCGCCTTTACAAAAAACTGCAACGCGTACTTTTTTACCGGTACCGGCCGGCAAAACCACCGTGCCGCGCACCATCTGGTCTGATTTTTTCGGGTCGACATTTAAATGTATATCAATATCAATAGACTGGTCAAATTTAACCGCCGGCGTATTCTTTAAAATACCAACGGCCTCCTTAAGGACATAGACCCTGTCTACATCTACCAGCTTTAATGCCTCTTTAAAACGCTTACTTTGTCTTTTCATCTTTACCTTAAACTAAACTAAATAATATTAACCAATAACCTCAATGCCCATGCTGCGTGCCGTACCGCATATAGTCTTAATTGCCTTTTCGATATCTAAAGTATTTAAATCTTGCATTTTTTGCCTAGCAATTTCCTCTACCTGTTTACGATTTACCTGGGCAATTTTTTCTTTTCCTGCCTTACCGGAAGCCTTGGCTAAATTACAAGCCCTCTTTAACAAAACCGATGACGGCGGGCTCTTGATAATAAAATCAAAACTTTTGTCTTCATATACGCTGATTACTACCGGAAGAATAAGCCCATCCCTGCCCTTGGTCTTCTCATTGAAGTCCTTGCAGAACTTCATGATATTTACGCCGTGTTGCCCCAATGCCGGCCCTACCGGAGGAGCGGGATTAGCCGCCCCAGCGGGAACATGTAATTTTATTTGCGCGGTAATTTTTTTCTTAGCCATTTTTTATATTTTCTCCACCTGCCAATATTCCAATTCTACAGGCGTTGACCTGCCGAAAATTGATACCGAAACTTTTATTTTCCCTTTTTCAGGGTAAATATCCTCGATGCTCCCGTTAAAATTCACAAATGGCCCGTCTGTTACGCGCACCTGTTCGCCCTTTTCAAATATTACTTTGGGGCTGGGCTTGACCTGTGTTTCCTGAGAACGCTTCAATATGTTTTCTATCTCTGCTTCAGGCAAAGGCATCGGCTTATTACCAACTCCAATAAAGCCCGTAACTCCCGGAGTGCCTTTTATCAAAATGTACGCTTGCTCATTTAAATCCATCTCAACCAAGAGATAGCCCGGGAAAAATTTTCTCTCAGAAATTCTTTTTTTCCCGCTTCGGATTTCAGAAACTTGCTCAGTGGGAATAAGGAGCCTGCCGATCAAATCAGATAACCCGGAAGAAGCAATCCTGCCTTCTAAGCCTATCTTTACCTTATCCTCAGAACCCGTCTGGGTATGTACCACATACCACTTTTTCACCTTAGAAAACCTCTTTTCAAATTATCGAATTACTAATCCTAATGCCCGGGAAAAACCAAAATCAACTATCCCGACAAAAACCGTCAATAATCCCGTAATTACAAGTACCATCAAAGTTGCGGATAATAATTCCTGCCTAGTCGACCAAGAAACTTTCCTTAACTCTGACTTAACTTCCAAAACAAATTTCTTAATTCTTGTAAAATTTTTTACAACTAAAATCAGTGATCCTGCTATCACTATCCCGAAAATTATTTTGCCGAAATTATTTATTAAAAAATCCATATTTTTATTTAGCAGGAGCGGCAGGAGTCGAACCTGCAGTCACGGTTTTGGAGACCGTTGGTTTGCCCTTAACCGACGCTCCTTCTTTTATCTCCTCCGCTTTGCTGACGCAGAATCTAACCTGTTTCTATTTTATTTCTTTATGTACCGTATGCTTACGGCAGAATTTACAAAACTTGCTTAATTCCAACCTATCAGGATGTTTCTTTTTATCCTTAGTCGTAGTATAATTGCGGTTCTTACAATCAATACACTCTAATGTAATAATCTCGCGCATATGTTTTGCGAAAAATAAAAACTCTCGCCTATTGATAACTTAGTATGTCATCAATTTTTTCTTACTCTAAAATCTTTAATCTGATTTACCCCGGACTCTTAACAGGAAAAATTACCTATAAACACTGGGGGCGTATTATACTGCTATTTTTCTCGTCGTCAGAGCCCCCGATCGGAATTGAACCGATGACCCCGTCCTTACCAAGGACGTGCTCTGCCGACTGAGCTACGAGGGCAGTTTTTCGTAAAGGTTATATTATAGAATAATTATTCCTTTTGTCAAGCATTTTTTCATATTTTGTCATATTTTTTCATATTTCGGAAATTTTTTTCGGAAAATTATTCAGGCCCTTTCTTTAAAGAAAGGTGCCACGGATGTTGGCAAGGCCTGGCCCTGCGGAATTAGAGACAAGACTATTGAAGAGATTTTCTACAGAAACATCGGGGTAGATTTCTTTTAAGTCGGAGTAAGAAAGCATGCCCTCTTCCAATAAAACCTCCACAAACACATCAACCAGCTCAGGATCAAACTGTTTATTCTTTCCTTTGATTAATTCCATGGCGGCATGCTGAACACTAAAAGGAACTTTTCGATACGGCCGTGGGTTAGTCATCGCATCAAAGCTATCTAAGACAGCGGCGATACGCGCCCCCAAAGGGATTGCCCCTCCTTTTAATCCTTCCGGATAACCCGTCCCATCAAACTTTTCTTGATGGTAACGGACAATAAGAGCCACCTCCTCTAGCCCTTCTATCTGCTCGAAAATCTCGGCCCCGTCCACAGGATGTTTTTTAAGTATTTTCCATTCTTCATCCGTAAGCGGGCCTTCCTTATGCAATATCTCACGCGGAGTATACTGCTTTCCGATATCATGCAAAAATATAGAAGAAAGAAATAGCTCTCTTGGCATATTCGGAAATCCCTGTTTTTTTCTATCCAGCTTTTCAATCATACGCGTACCCATTTTAAATATCCTGTCCATATGCGGACGGGTAAATGCCGGATCAAATTTTTCAATGCTTAAAGCCATAGCCTTAATCACCCCATAAAATATTTTCTGGATACTTTTATATAGCTGGGCGTTCCTAATGGCCATAACTGCAGTACGCGCAAGCGCCGTAAAAAAATCAAGTTCTTCCTGTTGAAATTTCTCCCCATTGACTTTCCTGCCTAAAAATAATATCCCCAGAAGGTTTTTCGTCTGAAAATACCCCGGGACAAAGGCAGCCACTTCATAATTTATCATTTCCTCCCTTAATCCCAAGATTAAATCTCTCAATCCCTTCTCTTTTCTAAAAATTGCTTTTTCCTTTAAAAAACTATCCAAATCTTCGAGGCGGATTGCGCCGCTCTTATTAAAATAATCGCCTTTACGCTCATTAAAAAACTTCACTATCGGTTCGTCACTTGCGATACGGATATATTCCTTAGGGATAACCGATCCGCGCCTACCCCGGGAACTGCTTAGGATATAAGATTTTTTTTCTTCATCGTACAAAAGAAGGCCGGCATGAATCAACCTTGCTTTTTTCACCACCATATAAACAATAAGGCGGATAAGGCGCTCCGCATCAAGGATTTCCACCATTCCTTCCGTGGCTAACTCCAAAGACCGCTTATATTCGCTAAAAGAAAGGGTCTTTTTTGGCGAACGCTTAAGAGGCTTATTCTTTTTTCTATTAGCCATTGATTATCGCAAACGCGCTTTAGGCGCTTTAGCAAAGCTCATCACCAGATTATCCAGCTCTCTTAAAAGGATAGGTTTAATTAAATAATCAGAAACACCTATTTTTTTAAGCTCTTCTATTTTTTCCTGATTATCCAATGCGCTGACAATTATCGTCTTGGGAAGGTCGTATCTTTCTTTGATCCGCTTTATCGTTTCAAGACCATCGATGCCTTTCATCATTATATCTAAAATAAGAATATCCGGCTTTTCTTTTTCAAAAGCGACCAACGCTTCTTCTCCGGAAAGAGCGAATAAAACCTCGAATCCTTTACGTCTAAAACGCCTTTCAATATAATGGCAAACCAGTTCTTCGTCGTCGACAACCAACAGTTTTATTTTATCAGCCATTCAAAATTTATGATTTCGAATTTATTTTTTTAGCCCTTTATGCAGTTTTAAAACCGTATCTATAATATCCAATAAAGAATCAAAATTATCCTCTTTGGCAAAAAAACCTGAGATGCCCAAATCGTGGCATGTGTTCATTCTGTCTTGCGTGCCGTAAGCGGTAATCATTATTACAGGCAAACCTTTATCGATCGCTCTTATTTGGCGCAAAACCTCAACTCCATCCATAAGCGGCATTGTTATATCCAAAAATACCATATCCGGGAGATTTTTTTTAACCACCTCCAGCGCATCTACCCCGTTGCTTTTTGATATAACGCTATATCCCTTAGCTTTCAACCAATAGCTCATCATATAATTAAAATCAACTTCATCGTCTACAACCATAATTGTTGTCTTTGCCATATCTTAATTCCTCCTTAATTATTATAAACTTTATATATTACCGTGAACATAATTATAACGAATCTTGGGCACGCTGTCAAACGTTTATTCTGCGGCTCGGCCGGCCTAATACTTTTAAAAGATAGACATAATTACTTATTAATCAATGAGTTAAGTAGAAATAATGCTTATGCGATTAAAAAGATCCATCAGCTCGCCAAGCGAAAGATTCTCTATTCTTACGTTAGGGTTAAAACCCAAGTATTTAATTGCGGAGGCGACCTCTTCTTTCTTATATATATGGCTTAACGCGTTTACGATCGTTTTACGCCGTTGGCTAAAAGCCCCTCTGACCATCTTAAAGAACAGCCCCTCTTTTTTTGCATCATAATAAGCCTTTTTAAATATTTCTAATTTTATAAATGCGG
>JAUXSB010000011.1 GCA_030681595.1 Candidatus Omnitrophota bacterium | reverse complement strand
GCGATGAAATGGGCCGCAGTGGGCAGCGTCCTGGCCGCGGCGACGGTTATTACAACTGCGGCGGTTGCTCAAGAAGTTCTGCCGCGGCCGGAGCCGCCGTTCCGCGGCAAGATCGGCCTTACCACCAAGGACTCCAAACCGGATTTCCCCAAGGAGGGGCGAGCCCCCCAGGGGGCGCCCAACATCCTGCTGATTATGACGGACGACGTGGGCTTCAGCGCTGCCAGCACCTTCGGCGGGCCCATTCCCACCCCGGCCTTGGACCGGCTGGCTGCGCATGGCCTGCGTTTTACCCAGTTTAATACCTGCGCCCTCTGTTCGCCCACCCGGGCGGCGCTGCTCACCGGGCGGAACCATCATACCTGCGCCACCGGATTGGTCATGGAAACGGGCACCGGCTATCCCGGCTACAACACCCTGATGCCCAAGAGCTGCGGCAGCATCGGCGAGGTGCTGAGGCAGAACGGCTACAACACTTCCTGGTACGGCAAGAACCACAACGTGCCCGATTGGCAAGGCAGCCAGGCCGGACCCTTCGACCTCTGGCCCACCGGCCTTGGGTTCGAATATTTTTATGGCTTCATCGGCGGCGAAACCGACCAGTGGCACCCGGCGCTCGTCGAAAACACGCGGCCTGTCCTGTCTCCCCCGTATTATCAGGACCCTACTTCCATCCTTGACCGTGATCTGGCCGACCACGCCATCGCCTGGATGCGCGAGCAGCACGCCCTGGCGCCGGACAAGCCCTTCTTCGCCTACTATGTCCCCGGTGCGACCCATGCTCCACATCATGCGCCGAAAGAATGGATCGCCAGGTTCAAGGGCCAGTTCGACCAGGGGTGGGATAAGTTGCGCCAGGAAACCATGGCGCGGCAAAAAAAGCTGGGCCTCATCCCCGCCGACACCAAGCTAACGCCGCGGCCAGAGTCGATCCCGGCGTGGGACACCCTGGACGCCGACCATAAGCGGTTATACGCCCGGATGATGGAAGTCTATGCCGCGGCCCTGGCGCATTGCGATTATCATATCAGCCGGGTTATTGACGCGGTTGAGCAGATGGGCGAATTGGACAACACCCTGATCATCTACCTCCAGGGGGACAACGGCGCCAGCTCCGAAGGCACCCTGCAGGGTTTGCTGAATGAGATGGCGTTCTGGAACGGCATCCCGGAAGACTTCAATGAAGTGCTCCGCCGCATGGACGATCTCGGCGGGCCCCTGACCTACAATCACTACCCCGTGGGTTGGGCCCACGCCCTGGATACGCCGTTCCAGTGGGTCAAACAAATCGCCTCCCATTTCGGCGGCAGCCGCAACGGCATGGTCATCTCCTGGCCGGAGCGTATCAAGGACAAGGGCGGCATTCGTTCTCAGTTCCCACCACGTCATCGACATCGTGCCCACCCTCATGGAAGCCGCGGGCCTCAAGTTTCCCAAGATGCTGAACGGCGTGAAGCAGAAGCCCCTGGAGGGCGTGAGTATGCTGTACACTTTTGACCACCCGGAGGCCCCCAGCCAACACCGGACCCAGTATTTTGAGATCATCGGCAACCGCGGCATTTATCATGATGGCTGGATGGCCAGCACCACCCCCCTGGCTCTGAACTGGGTAAAGAGCCCGGAGCCTAACCCCGACGATTTTAAATGGGAGCTTTATCATGTGACCGAGGATTTCAGCCAGGCCGACAACCTGGCAGCCCGGAACCCGGCCAAACTCAAGAAACTGCAGGCTCTCTTTGACCGGGAAGCGTGGAAGTACAACGTTTACCCGATCCAGACCTCGATGCTGGCGCGCTTTGACACGGCGATTCGGCCCAGCCTCACCAGGGGGCGCAGCGAATTCACCTATTCTCCGGGAATGGTGCGCATTCCGGAAGGCGCCGCACCGGACATTAAAAACAAGTCTTTCCGCCTCACCGCGGAGGTTGAGATTCCAGAAGGCGGCGCGCAAGGAATGCTGGTGACCCAGGGCGGCCGGTTTAGCGGCTACGGCCTCTACCTGCTGGACGGCAGGCCCGTCTTTCACTATAACCTCGCCGGCGTGGCCCGTTACCAGGTCGCGGGCCGTGACCAGCTTCCAGCCGGCAAGCACACCATCGTGCTGGACTTCAAGTATGACGGCGGCGGCATCGGCAAAGGCGGTCTCGCCACCTTGACCGTGGACGGCCGGAAAGCCGGCGAAGGCCGCATCGAACGGACGCTGCCGTTCCGCATCTCCCTCGATGAGACGCTGGACATCGGCGAGGACACCGGCACCCCGGTCTGTGAGGACTACCTCGATCAGATGCCCTTCAAGTTCACCGGCACCCTTAAGCAAGTGGTTATCAACATTAGTCAGGAA